>JAPLZF010000005.1 GCA_026395175.1 Candidatus Staskawiczbacteria bacterium
ATCATGGATTATACAGATTGGGTATCGCTTGTTCAGCCTTTTTTGCAACAATTGATATCCTTCATAGCTAATTTAGTAGTGGCAGTAGTTGTATTTATTATCGGCTACTTGATTGCCGTCGGAATCGGCAAAATAGTAACAGAAATATTAAAGTCAATAAAATTTAACAAGTTATTTGAAAAAGAAGGCTGGAGGAAATCTTTGCAAAGAGCAAACGTTGACGTGAATCCCTCGGAATTTATCGGAGCAATTTTTAAATGGGTTTTTGTTGTAATATCTTTATTGGTCGCAGTAGATATCCTTCACTTAACAGCTTTTGCAGGATTTTTAACACAAGTGTTAGACTATCTTCCAAATGTAATTGTAGCTGTTTTGGTATTTGTCGTTGCAATTGTTATCTCTGATATCGTTGAAAAACTTGTTAGGGTAACTGTTGAAAGATTAAAAGTAGGATATGGATTTTTGGCAGCATCAATTGTAAAATGGGCAATTTGGGTGTTTGCCTTGTTCTTAATTTTGGGACAGCTTCTGCCGAATAACCCATTGATTGTCACGCTATACACAGGAATTGTTTATGGAATAGTTGGAGCCTTGGCATTGGGAACAGGATTAGCAATTGGACTTGGTGGAAATGACACAGCAGGAAAAATTATTGCAGACATGTACAAAAAGATAGAGGAATAAAACATTGGACTTCTCACATTTAAAAATGTGGGATTAAGTAAAAAGTGTGAAAAAGCGTTTACGTACAACGCTTTTTTGCTTGTTTTTTTAATTACATATTTATACTCTAATTATGAAACGTTCTAAAATTAGAGTATAGATTATTGTGTGACAATTTACATCTACGCACCAATGCATAGGTGTGTTCTATTGTGCGACAAAAAGATTGACGAATAACAAATATAGTTGTAATCTGAATTATTCCAAAGATAAGGAATTTCTGCTGGCAATTCCGCCACAGAATCTGCAACTTTACAAGGAGATTATAGAACGTGCTGAACATCTACCATATTTTAGGCGGAAAGGTCGCTGTCCGTTTGCGGATCTCGACGCTGTGGAGTCGTATCTCGTAGCAAACGGTTACACACGAGCCGGTGATAAAGAAACCGGCGAACACAGCAATGTTATGTGGGAAAAGGACGGCCAGGTTGTGGAAATCTGCAACTACTGAGTGATCCCGTCCGACCTAACGAATATCGTCCGCAAGGACTCGCTGACAGAATTGTAACTTAAAAGGAGAATACCGATGTTTGTTGTGCTTGCCGACGGCGGTGATTACCACTGCACAATTCTCGGCTATTGCGACACGAAGGAAATAGGCGAGGAATATCTGAAAACGAAACGCCACTGTAGCCCGATGGGTTTCGACAAATGGACCAACGGTTCAGGCGTGGAATTCAGTGTCCTCGAGGTTCAGCCGTTGAAACTGTAAGACGCACGAAGGGAAAAGCCAAGTTATTATAGGTTTCCTGCGGGAAGCCTCTTTTTTTGCAATTTGGCTATTGACATGGTTTTATAAATAGAATATACTGGACATTACATGGTAAACAAATTAGAAATCACTATTAAAAAACGAAGCGGATAAAGTCTGACTTTTTGTGTTAGTATCCGACCGCTTCGAAAAAGGCGGTTTTTAATTTAAGGGAGCGTAGCGAACACTTATCCTGAGGAACGAAGTGACGAAGGGTATAGATTAGTCCTCGCGAGAAAGTATGAAAATATTTTTTGGCGAGGGTTAATTGGGGATGTAATTTGAAAATTCAACCCTGTTAAATGTTTTTAATAACAAATTGCCTACCAGCAATTTTTAATGGGTCGTTCAATTAAGTTTTAGACATGGGGTCTTTGCTTAATTGAGCAAGTCAGGTACTGTACATTACCTGACAAGGTAAATAAAGCATACAAAATATAAGTTCACCCCGGTTAAATAAATTTCTGAAGGAAATTTAATTTTGCAAAAGCAAAATTATTTAACTGGGTAAACAAGATACATAAAATCTGTATCTATTAGAAACTTACGCAACTTTCCATTGATGCAAAAAGGATGGAAAGTAAAATGTCATTTCGGTAAATTCAAATTTTGAGTTTATCGAAGGATAGGTTAGAAGCGAATGGCGGATGCCTTGGGATATTGATGCGAAGAAGGACGTGGCGTGCCTGCGATAAGCATCGGGGAGGTGGCTAGCAACCTTTGATCCGGTGATTTCCGAATGAGGAAACTCATTTTGGTTAATACCAAAATGACCCTGAGCGTTAGCGAAGGGTCGCATACCCAGCGAAGTAAAACATTTCAGTAGCTGGAGGAACAGAAAACAATGAAAATTTATATTCTTTGCGATGTCCTCGACGCAAGTCGGGACGATATGTTCGTAAAGATTATGAATTTTCGCATTCCCTTAGTAGTGGCGAGCGAAGAGGGAACAGTCTAAACCAAATTTTATATTTGGGGTTGCAAGGGTTTAACGTCGGGAGCATTATTTAAATCTTATGAAAGTAAGGTTTGGATAATGATTGCCGAGGGAGAGCATCTAGGTAATTTATTAAAAGAAGCACTCTGGAAAGAGGCACCATAGAGGGTAATAGTCCCGTACTCTAAAATAATTTTACGCTCCTTGTTAGATTTCTTAAGTACTGTCGGGCATGACAACCTGGCAGGAATCCGGCCGAACTATCGGCCAAGACTAAATAATCAATATCACCGATAGTGAACCAGTACCGTGAGGGAAAGGTGAAAAGTAGGGGGTTGACCCCGGTGAAATAGTACCTGAAACCATTTGCTTACAAAGAGTAGGAGTCCTTCCA
>JAPLZF010000016.1 GCA_026395175.1 Candidatus Staskawiczbacteria bacterium
TGTATAAACTTGAACAAGTATTTTGTTTTTTTTTATTTTTCATGTTTAAATGGGGACATTAATTCTAATTGTTTTACTATCTTAGTTAAAACTTTTAACAAATAATTTATTTCTTTTTCTGTTGTAAACCTTCCCAAAGAAATTCGCAAACTGCCATGAGCTTCTTGTGGCTTTAATCCAATTGCCAAAAGCACATAGCTTGGCTCCAGTTTTATAGATGAACAGGCCGACCCTGTAGAACAGGCAATTCCGTGCATATCAAGCTGGATAACCAATGATTCCCCTTCTATATAAGGGAAGGAAACATTAACATTGTTTGGTAGTCTTAATTTTTTATCTCCGTTTAATTTGGCGCCTTCTATTTTTAAAATTCCTTTAATTAATTTATCACGCAATTTTGAAAGTCTTTTTGCTTCTGTTTTCATTTCTTTTTGGCAAAGTTCGACAGCTTTTGCAAAGCCAACAATTGCCGGAATATTTACTGTAGAACTCCGCAAACCATTTTCCTGCCCACCGCCATGCAATAACGGCACAAGTTTTATGCCCTCTCTTATATACAATAAACCCGCGCCCTTAGGCCCATAAATTTTGTGCGAAGACGCAGTCAGCAAATCAATATTCATTTTTTTTACATCAATTGGAATTTTTCCAAATGATTGAGAAGCGTCAGTGTGAAAATATACTTTCTTTCCACGGCAAATTTTTCCAATTTCAGCTATTTTTTGTATTGTGCCAATTTCATTTGAAGCGTGCATAATAGAAACCAAAATGGTATCGGGCCTAATTTCCCTCTCAACATCCTTTGGATTTACCATGCCATATTTATCCACCGGAAGTTTTGTTATTTTGCATCCTCGAGAAAGCCATTTAGTTGTTTCCATTATGCAGGGGTGTTCAATTGAGGAAATTATAATGTGTCTTGCACGGCTGCCTTTTGGCATATTAAAAACTATTCCCTTTATTGCAAGGTTATTGCTTTCTGTTGCAGAACTGGTAAAAATAATTTCATTTGGCTTGGCATTTATCAAATCAGCCAAAGTTTGCCTTGACTGATCCAAAGCAAATTTTGCCTCTTGCCCAAAAGAATGCAAAGACATTGTATTGCCGAATTTTTCAGACAAATACGGCTCCATAGCCTTTGCCACTCTTTTGTCAACCGGAGTTGTAGCTGCGTAATCTAAATAAACTTTTTCCATGTATAAAATTATTTTATCAAATCGCTTAATTTAACTTGCTCTAAAGTTTTATTCAAAGATTTTTCCAATTTTGCCCAAACATCTTTTGCCAAGCATTTGGTTTTTCTTTGGCAACAAACGCAGTCTACGGTTTTTTTATTGCCTTCCAAAGCAGAAATGATGTCGTTAACTGAAATTTTGTTTGAAGCTTTTGTCAAAACATAACCGCCATTTGCGCCATGTTTTGCCTTTACTAATTTAGCGCTTTCTAATTTTGCAAAAATTTTAGCTAAAAATTCATACGGTATAACTTCTATATTTGAGATTTCCCGTATCGAAATTGTTTTTTTATTTTTAGTTAGGCAAACCATTGCCATAAGGCCGTACTCTGCCCTTTTTGAAATCTTCATATTATTTATTATCAATTATTTATTATCCGCATATCCGACCAATTTAGTCGGATATGCTTTTTTTCAGCTTATCAAAATTAGTATAGAATGTCAATATTTATGCAAAAAAAAATGCCTGATGTCGTCACCAGGCCTGGCGGGTTGAGCGAAGTGGTCTTCACTATTCCAACATCGCGGTTGTTCCCGCGATTCCATCGTCTAACCCATGAGAGTAATAAGCTTCTGCGACTTCTTCAAGCGCCGCACATATCGCAGTAAACAACTCGGGATAATAACCCGCTAGCTGAAGCTCCACCTCTTTCTTCTTTTGATCCAAGAACCCCGTATTCATAGCCATGATCTTTTTCCTTTCTATTCTTGTTTCAAGGTTTTGCTCGTTTATCCTTGCGAGCTTTTCTTAAAACGTTCGACTAGACCCGTCATTCCGGCGGTCAACCCTTGTTCATAGTAGGATGTCGCAACACTCTCCATCATGTCATCAATTGCTTGTTGTTGGACTGGGGATAGAGAATGACCCTCTAACGCCATAGCCAACAATGATTTGTGAGTCTCTAATGAGTCTCTGTTGATCTCTAGCTTGTTCGCCATTGCACTATCTCCTATACCCATATTGGGTTGTTAAAAAGCAGTAATTTAAATTACTGCTTTTATTTGCTTTTGTCAATAGTTTTTGCCAGTTTTAATTCTCGCAGAGACAGGCCCATAAATATTACTAATAATAAAACTGTGTTTAGGGGAGCCAGCCAAAATGGAAAATCTTTCCCAAAGGCTTCCAAAACCATAATTCCGCCCAAAATCCCAATAGAATACATAGCTCCGTTTTTTAAATATGCAAATTTTGCAATTACATCTGTTCCGCGAATTGTGAATTCTCTAACAATATAAGCCCCAAGGCCGTTTCCTAAAAATATTAAAGGAATAGAAATTGTAAAAGCAAATGCGCCGACAACTCCGTCAATTGAAAAAGTTGCGTCTAAAATTTCCAAATATAAAATTTTACTCCAGGCTGACACATTACTGCTCAATAATTGTTTTTCTTTTTCTTCTGCATTCTTTTTAAAACCGTCTGTAATAAAAAATGCCATAGAACCAATGGCTGCCGACAAAGCTAAAATTGGATTCACTTTTACCGAAAAATAAATTACGCCTACAAAAAATAAGGAAGCTACAGCATAAAACCAAACAGATTGCTTGTGTATAAATTTTTCCGCCAAAAAAGCATATTTTTTCTCTTCCATAAAAAGCCAGCTTAAAGCCACTAAAAACAAATAAACCCCGCCCGCCAGAAGCAAAAGTGGCTGCGACTTTTCAACATAGGCATTAATTTCCGGGGTTGGATGAAAAACAAAACCTATCACCTGCAAAAAAGAAAATGCCGGGTTTGCCAGCCAAACAATCAAAAACGGCAAAACTCCGCGAACCGCGAACACTGCGATAAAAAGTCCCCAAGTTAAAAAAAACTTTTTATATTTTTGAGGGAGAGTTTTTAAAACATGGGCGTTGATAATTGCATTATCCGCGCTGGAAATTATCTCAAAAAGCGCTAGTCCGAATATAATTACAATAATTTCTATGATATTCATAATATTTTGATATTATAATCAAGTATTTTATCGCCTTCGCCGAAAAGAAAATCTGCTTCCAGCTTCTTGCCCTGCAAAACATGTGGCAGCCAATGCGTGTCATCCGGCCACATCTCTTCATAAGGTATTTGGTCAAAAGTAAACCAGGCCGGCATCATTTCTTCAGATTCTGCCGGCTCGCCCAGCCAATCTTTTGCCACAAACAAGGACACATCCTGGTTGCCGTGCTGTTTTTCTTCATCTGCAAACCTAAAATGAAACAAGCCGACTTTCTCCGGATTTTTTACCTCAACTCCAATTTCTTCCTTTGTTTCCCTTATTGCAGTATCTAAAATATTTTTATCAATTTGCGCATCAAATTTACCGCCAGTTCCATTCCATCTGCCTGCTCCAAAACCGCGCTTCTTCATTGCCAAAAGAATCTTGTCATTCTTAATCAACAAACACAGAGTTGTTTGTTTCATGCGCTTACTGCTTCTTTTTTTTGCTGAAAAAGAAAATATATATAATTTCCAATATCCCCAATGTATTAACAACCAATAGCACAATAAACCATGGCTTGCTTCCATTCCTTGCGGCCTTCCACAAAGCAATCCCTTTCCAAATAGCCGTCCACAATACTAAGATCAGAATTAGCGCGGTAAAACCGGCGGCTAAAGACTGAAAACCCATCACGTTTATAAATTGTTGATAATTTCCGTACATAATTTTATTTTTTAATATTTTTAATAATTTCGTATCCTGCGACCCCGAAGGATACGGCTACGTTTAACGATTCTTTTTTGCCTTGCATGGGCAAAAAAATTATTTTGTCTGATTTTTGTAATATTTTTTTAGAAATTCCTTTTACTTCATTGCCCAATATCAGCGCCAAAGGAAATTTTGGCCTAAACTTTTCATAAGAAATTGCCTTCTTGTCCTGCTCTAATGATATTATACTTATTTTATCTCTTTTTAACCTGTCAATCAACCTGCCCGCCTGCTTACAATATTCAAAAGGAATTGCTTCTTCAGCGCCCAGTGCGGTTTTAGAAATCTTGTGATGAGGAGGTTTGCCGGTAATCCCGCACAAAAATATTTTTGAAACCCCCAGCGCGTCTGCTGTGCGGAAAATTGAGCCGACATTTTCCAAGCTTCTTATATTGTCGCAAATTACATAAAACTCTTTCATTTTTAAATTCTATCTCAAAACCATAAAAAAACAACCCAAAAGGGCTGTTTTAGCGAGCCAAATAAATTTATTCTGAAAATCTTTTTTCCACTTCCTCCCAATTCACAATATTCCACCAATTTTCTACAAATTTTGCTCTGTCATTTTTGTAATCCAAATAATATGCGTGTTCCCAAACATCCAGGCACAACAAAATTTTCCGTTCGGGGTAAAAGTTAACATTATGTTTTTCAACTTGTATTATTGACATCGCTCCGGTCAAAATTGCCCAGCCTGACCCCTCAACCGATTTTGCTGTTTCAGAAAATTCTGTTTTAAATCTTTCAAAACTTCCAAACTCTTTATTTATTGCCTCTAAAATTTTTCCTGCCGGCTTATTTTTCCCAGAGCTAGCTGGCGCCATAATTTTCCAAAATATTTCATGCAAAATATGGCCCCCAATCGCAAAAGATAATCCCTTAAGTACTGATTTTTGATCTAACTCTGTGTTTCCATTCCTTGCATCTTGAATTTTATCTATTAAAGTATTTGCTGCATTAACATAAGCTGCATGGTGCTTGTCATGATGCAAAGTCAAAACCTCTTCAGACATATATGGCTCTAAAGCGTTGTAGTCGTATGGCAATTTTGGTAAATTAAATTTTTCCATAAGATATTTATTTTAGCAGCAAGAGTCTGCTTTAAATTCTTTTCTCTCGCCGTATTCTTGTTGTTTTCCTTTGTGCCACTGCTGAACCGGCCTTATGTAGCCCACAACTCTTGAATAAACTTCGCAGGGCTGAAAATTTGTAAGCGCTTTGTTCTTTTCAAAACATTCATTGCACTTAAAAATATTTATTTTGTCATCCCCTTTTTCATATTCAAGATATACTCCGTTCCCTATTAATTCTCCGTTAATTTCAATATTTTTGCCACAGTCGTGGCAAACACTATTATTTTCTGTTTCCATATGATTTATTTTTTAATTATATTCTACTGCTATTATAACCGATACGTTTGAAAAAACAAATTAGATCTTTTTTTATTATATTTCTCCTTTTTTGATTCTTTGGCGAATTTCTTCCACAAATGTATTGAAATAAAAAAGATTATGAAAGGTTAAAAGCTTCATTCCTGTTATTTCATTTGCTTTTAAAAGATGGCACATATAATCTTTTTTGTAATTCAAGCAGACATTGCAGACGCAATTTTTATCCAACGGTTCGCGTTTTTTTAAAAATTTTGTCTGCTTCAAATTTAATTTTCCCTCACTGGTAAAGGCAATTCCGCGCCTGGCATAATGAGTTGGAACCGTGCAATCAAAAGTATCAACACCGGACTTTATTATTAACTCCATGTCTTCCAAATACCCCACTCCCAAAAGATGCCTTGGCTTTTTTTCCGGCAATTCATCAACAACCCATTCAACCATCTGGCTCATTGTTATTTTGTCGTTTCCAAATTCTCCGCCAATTCCAAATCCGTCAAAATCTAATCCACCAATAAATTTTGCGCTTTCTAATCTTAAATCTTTAAATCTTGAACCCTGCACAATTCCGTACAAGGCTTGTTTTGATTTTTTTGTTTTCAGGCAAATTTTTGCCCATTTATGAGTTTTTTCCAAAGATTTTTTAACATAATCTAAGTCTGCCAAGGGCGGTGTACACTCGTCAAAAGCAAAAATTATGTCGGCTCCCAATTTTTCCTGAATTTTTATTGACTCTTTTGGCCCAATAAAAAGTTCGTCACCATTTATTGGCGAACGAAAAATTACGCCATCATTATTTATTTTTATTTTCTGTGGCTGCATACCTACGACGACTTCTGAAAAGCGAGGTAATAAATTTTTGTCTTTAGTTTGATTACCGAGTGATAATTTGCTACCTAATCCAAAATCTCTGCCAAAGCCCAGCGAAAAAACCTGATAACCTCCGGAGTCTGTCATTAAAGGCTTTTTCCAATTCATAAAATTATGAAGTTTGCCGGCTTTTTCTACAATTTTTTCGCCGGGTTTCAAATGCAAATGAAAAGTGTTGGAAATTAAAATCTGCGACTTTGTTTCTTGGACTTCTTTGCTTTCCAAAGTTTTTACAACAGCCTGTGTTGCAACCGGAACCAAACACGGAGTCTCAACAACTCCGTGCTCTGTTTCTAAAAATCCCAATCTTGCCCGACTTAATTTTGATTTTTTTAATATCTTGAAATTCATTTTTACTTAGTTTGTTGAGGTTATCACGTGATAACCGTAAGCAACTCGGCCGGTTGAGTTGTTCAGTGCCGGACAATTAATAAATGCCTTACATCTGCTTTTTTGATAACAAAATTCGGACCAACCTTTATGGCTTTTATTGCTCCTCTATTAATTCTTTTCAGCACAGCCACTCTGCTTATTTTCAAAATTTTAGCCAACTGACTGGTCGATAAAAACTCGCTTTTTCCTATAATAATTTCTTTCATACGCGGTCAAATTTTAAGGATATTTATACTTTTAACGCTAATCCACGCAGACATCGCTCCAAAACCTTTTTTACTGATATTGAAACAATCAATTTTTTCGGGATTTTTTAGAAAAACCAGCAGACAATAATTTTTGTCCTTAAACATTTCGTGATATTTGCCGATTTCATCTTTGCTTATGCCATCTTTCGCTCCATATTTATTAAGAATTTCCAAAACCCTGTTTGAAGTCAAGCCTGAAAACTGCAAAATATCAAAAACTTCAGCCTTTACGCTCACGGGTTCTCCTGAATTTTTGAAATAAACAATGTCGCCTTTTTGAATTTTGTCCCAAGGAGAATATTTATTTTTGTACCATCGAGATTCAATCACCTTTTCTCCACTCAAAATCTTTGGCAACAACCCCCAGGATTTTCTCATTATTGCTAAATGTTCCATAAAAATTACAACACTTAATTTTCAGGTTATCACGTGATAACCAACGCGAATATTAAATTTATTAAATTATGGTTGTAGAATTTACTTTATTTTATTTTTATTGGCAAGGAGAATGTTTTGTCTCTTGCCGGGTCACCACTGGGATTTTCATTATGGAAAACAAGCGTTCCTGATTGTGATATATCTGATTGGAAATTTAAAGTAGTTTCAAAATTTATAACAGACTGCATCCAGTCAGTAGTCGCAATCAAAATTGCAATACCTAATTGGTTTCCATTGTTATCTAATAATTTTACAGTGCCAACTTGCCCTTCAAAACCGCCCCAGCCATTTCCGTTGACTACGCCCGTAATTTTTAATGGCGAAGAAATTTCTTCGTTTAATTTTGGCGCAATTATTTGTATGCCCTCTGTCTCTGTGACAGCCGGCGGATTTTGCTGAGAACTTTTTTTAGCAGGCACAAATATTAAAATTCCAATTAAAATAACCATTATTAGGCCTAAAATTGCCAATAGCCAAGTTCCTTTTTGCATATTATTTTATTTTGTTTAATTATATTTATTTTATGTTACTCTTTAAAAGACAAAATAAAAAGCTTGACACGACTTAACAAAGAGAGTATAATAAAAATAAGCTAATAAGTCGATTAAAACGACTTTGAAGCAAAGGTCGTTTTAATAGTCAAAAAACAAAACAAAAAAATGTTCGACAGAAACAACAACAGCGGAGGTTTTGTCAGAAGAGAACCGGTTAAAGGAAACTGGAAATGCTCCGAGTGCGGAGTAGAAATTACAGAGCTTCCTTTTGAACCAGCTCCAGACAGGCCAATCTATTGCAGAGAATGCTGGCAAAAGAAAAGACCTCCAAGATTCAGCAGATAATTTTTGCTAATCAAAAAACAGCCCCGCTAAGCAGGGTTGTTTTTTTTGCTTTAATTGATTATTTTGCCGTTCATGTAAATATCCATATCTTTTTCTTTGAGCGCCTTGAAAAAATCTTCTTTCGGGACAACAGCTTCCGGCGCAAAAGAGCCCCAAGCTTTTATTTTGCCTTTAATAACCATTTGAGCAATTATTGATGCCGGAATACCAGTATCGATGTTGCATCCTGCGTCTTCCCAACCCGGCAAAGTGTCAACAATACACTCCATATATATTTTTTTTATTTTATTATCTTTCTTTCCTATCGCTTCAACCCAAAGAACTTCTTTTTCTCTGTAGTCTTCGGGCACTTCTGCTTCTCTCAATATCTCTGTTAGGACCTCTAAAGGAATAATTTCGGATCCATTAATCTTAAATTTTTCTTTCGACGCCAACCCCAATTTTATAAAACTATTAATCGTAGAAAAGGAATGCGTCGGAAACCCGCCGTAAAATTTAATATTTTTTAATCCTTTGTCTTTGTAATAAAGATAAAAAGTGTAGGGCTCAGGATGCCTTACCAAAAAAATCTTGTTCCTGCCTACTTCCTGATATCTTTTGCCTTTTATGGTGTCATAAGGTATCTTCTTAATCCATTTGCCATTTTTCATCATTGTGGCTGGCACAGTAAATTCTTCTACAATGCTTGGAATAGAAAAAGGCACCACAAATTCTTTTATATTTGAATTCCATGCAAAACCTGCTTCTACTGTATGCACAGAATCTAAAAGCCCAACCGCATAATCTAACATTACATTATTTATGCCAGGGGTGGAGCCACAACCGGTTATAGCAATAAGTTTTTGTTTTCTAAAATCAGAGTCCATCGCCAACTGATCTTTTGTCATTGGTATATCAGAACATAAATCAATAACATGAACCTTATTTCTTAAACAAGCTTTATAAACATTTAAATTCCAATCGGCTTCTGCGCAATTAACAACTAAGTAAGGTTTTACTTTCTTTATTAAAGTAACTGCTTCTTTTATATTTCTTAAATCTGCAAGCTCGTAATCAAGGTTGGGAAATTTTTCTTGCAGTGTATCAATGTGTTGTTGATAGAAATCAGAAACAAAAATTTTATATCCTTTTTCAAGCAAATCTTTGATAACTATTCTTCCCTGCATGCCTCCTGCTCCGAAAATTAAAAAATCATATTTATTTTTTTTATTACTTTTTTTCGCCATAGTGGTTAACAAATTATTATAATAATTTATAATATAATTATTGAAAAATTATTGCAATAGAAAAATCCCATATTCTAGGATTTTTTAAAATAATATTTATCTTATAATTTAATTTACTTTTATTTCATCACCTAATTTTAAATTAATTTCTTTGCTCATGCCGGCGTTAATTTCTAAAACATACCTTGCCTTTGCCGGTGGATAAATTGACGTGCAAATTAAACTTTTGCAGGGCTGAACATTTTTAGCAATAAAAACAACCTTATCATTGCTGTCAATCCAAATTATATCTAAGGGAATTAAAGTATTTTTCATCCAAAAGGGATAAAACCCTTCTTTATCAAAAATAAAAAACATCCCTTTGTCTTTATCTAATTCTTTTCTGTTCATTAGGCCCGCTTCCCTTCCGGCCTCTGTTTTTGCCAGCTCAACCTGAAAGCAATTTTTCTTAATGCAGACAGAGCCCGATAAGCTTTCTTGAATGTTTGGAGCTTTCAAAGTTCCGGCAAAATAAAAAAACAGGCAAATTAAAATAACAATTGCAAATACTAACAACAGTATTTCTAAAATGAAATTCATTTTGTATTTTTTCTTTTCTTGCTTTTATATTCCAGCAAAATAATTGAGATTATAAAAAGATCAAAAAGAGTCAAAAATAAAAGCAAAACAGAATGGGTATGGAAATATCTGAAAACCTGGTAAACCATAAAAGCGCTAAACCCAGCTGAGGCCCAAGGATAAAACCAAATCTTATTTTTAAACAGCGCTATTGCCAAAAATATGTTAACCAGGCCGTGGAAAATCAAATAAACTATTGCAAAGGCGTGAACGCCGGTAAAAAAATTAATAATATAATTGGCAAAAAAATCATTCGGGTCGTCTGAAATTTCCTGCTGGGTCAAAGCAATAATAAAATTGTTCATAGCTAACCGGCCTGAGATTGCAAAAACAATTCCTGCCAAAACTTCAAAAACGCCAAAAAAAGATTTTATTAAAATCCCAATTTCGAAGGTTTTGTCTATCAATTTTCTATTAAAAACATTTTTCATGTCTTGCCGTTAATAACTATCAACGCATGAAAGTCTTGGTATAATCTAAAATTTTTTTTTAAATTATCTTCAAACAATTTTTGCAAAAAATGATAATCTGTTTTGGCTGATAAATTATGCTCTTTAACCAGCCTTCTGGTGTATTCGTCAACAACGAAAACTGGCTTGTCCAATGCATAAAGTAAAATGCTGTCTGCTGTTTCGGGACCTACACCTTTCAGCTTTAATAATTTTTCCTTTAATTCTTTTGCGCCCTCTTTTTTCATCCTTTCCAGACCGCCATAATTTTCAATGATAAATTTTGCCAAATTAAGCAGGTATCGCGCTTTAGTTTCATAAAATCCCGACGGCTTAATCAAAGATGCTAATTTTTCCGACCTTAATCTGGAAATATCTTTTAGTGAATTTATTTTTGCCCTTTTTAAATTATTTACGGCTAATTCCACGTTTTTCCAATTTGTCCTCTGCGTCAGAATCGCGCCGATTATAACTTCTCCCATTTCTTTTTCAATTTTCGGCCTTTTGCACCAAAGTTTCCATTGCCCTTGCGGTTTCCCATGCTTTTCTTTTAATTCTTTATATAATTTTTCTATCGCTTCATTCATTTTGTGTAGAACTTATGCCCCACAACCCAGAGGCCGCCACTACGCTCTCTAAAGAAATTTTCTTGACAGAATAATAATAAAACAAAAATGCCAAAAATAAAATAATTATTATGGCTATAGCGGTTATAATGATTGTTGATATAGAATATTTTTTTGGTTTTTCATCCATATATTCATTTTACCTCTATAAAAATATTCTGTCAAAAAACCGCCATTAATTGGCGGTTTCAAGAAATTCTTATTTTTTTCTTTTGTTAAGCTTAGTTCTGTTTCTTCTTTTGACTTTCCTGCCTAACCTTTTTTTGTTTGCCCAAGATGGCATGTGATTTTCGAGCGAAACGAGGAAATCATCCTGAACTTTAGATGGATATATCGTTATTCATTATCTAAAGTGAAGGATACTCCTTTTTTCATTCTTTTATTTATTATCCCCGACCTTTTTATTAATTAATTCTATTTTCTTTTCCCTTCGCCACCCTTTTATTTCCGCCTCTCTCATTCTAGTGTCTTTCAAATTATCAAAAATTTCTGAATATTTTAATTTAACTGGTCTTCGTATTTTTGTATAATGCGCGCCACACTTTGATTCGTTGTGCTGTTTGATTCGTTTCGATAAATCATTAGTGCAACCAATATAAAATGATTCGTCTGCGCATTCGAGGATATAAATAAAGTATTGCATTTTTGTCGACCCTTCGTCGTTGCGACTCCTCAGGGTCATTTTTTCCTATATATATTTAAATGAGAAAAAATGAGCTGCGGGGCTAGGACTCGAACCTAGATAAACGCCTTCAGAGGGCGCGATCCTACCATTAGATGACCCCGCAAAAATTTATAATTTTATTTTTATATTTCTAAATGTTTTTTTACGACAATTAAAGCAGAAATTACCCCGACTCCAATTCCAAAGCCTAACTGGATTAAAACAAAAATCCACCAATTAGTCAAGAAAAATCCAAACAAGCTGAATCCCGGCAAAATTACTTCCACTTTAGATGACAGAATCAAGGCAAAAATTCCGGAAAGCAAAAAACAAATTACAAATGAAATAATTCCGTAAATTACTCCTTGAATTATGAAAGGTCCGCGGATAAACTGGTTTGATGCGCCCACTGTTTTCATGGTGTTTATTTCTTCTTTTGAATTTTCGATGGCAAGTTTTATGGTGTTGAAAACAACCAATATGGCAACAAGAATTAAAATAATTCCCAATATTATCCCAAAAATAGTTATGTTGGAAGTGATAGAATAGATTTCTTCAATGGTGTCTTTTTTCTGAGAATAGTCCACTTTATCAATCAGCTTGCTGAAATCAGATGTCTGCAAAATATTTGCAACTTGGGCATATTGGGCAGGGTCACTGTTGGTTGTGATATTTAAAGACGGCAGAAATGGATTATTCCCTACCTCCTGCAAAGCCTGACCCAAAACCGCGTCATCTTTATGTTTTGCGCTGAAAGTTGCAAGAGCTTGGTCTTTTGAAACATACTCGACATTTTTTATGTTCGGCGACATTTTTATAATTTCATCTTTCACATTTAAAATATCCTGCTCTTGCGTGCCATCAACAAAATAAGCTGTAATATCAATTTTGTTTTGGATTTGGGCAGTTAAATAGCCGGCAATTCCCTGAAAAAAGAAAAGCCCTGTCACAAGCATAATTGTAATTGTCAAAACAAAAATTGTTGCAATTGATATTCCTTTATTTCTGTTAAAATCATTAATTGCAAAACCTATAATTCTTTTTGTGTTATTTTTCATAATAAAAATTTAAATAATGAATTTGCCCGCTTGTTCGTCGCGGATTATTTTTCCGTTTTCTAAAGTAACAACCCTTTTTCCCAGCTTATTTATTATTTCCCTGTCGTGCGTTGCCAAAATAATTGTTTTGCCTGCCTTATTTATTTTCTGCAGAAGAGAAATAACTTCATAAGTATTATATGGGTCCAAATTTCCTGTAGGCTCGTCTGCAATAATAATTTCCGGGTTGTTTACCAAAGCCCGAGCAATTGCCAATCTTTGCTTCTCTCCTCCGGAAAGCTGGTCTGGAAAATTATTTATTTTTCCTCCAAGCCCGATAATTTCCAAAACTTTAGGAACTTCCCTGTCTATTTCCTCATTTTCTTTTCCCTCAACCTGCATAATATAAGCCACGTTTTCATAAACAGTTTTTTTGGGCAACAATTTATAATCCTGGTAAATGCATCCTATTTTTCTTCTAATTTCCTGAATTTTTGCTGGGTCGGCTGTATTCAAATTTTCTCCCTTAAAATAAATTTCTCCGGAGGTCGGCGCCTCAAGCCCCAAAATTAAGCGTGTTAAGGTTGTTTTGCCGACTCCTGATTTTCCAACAACAGAAACAAACTCTCCTTCTTTTATTTCAAAAGAGATGTCCTGCAAGACAACCGTGCTTTGTGAATAAATTTTTGTTACGTTATTAAATTTTATCATGCTACTTTCTTAACATTGATTTTACCCTTTTTATATCAATATCTTTCTTAAATATTATGAAATTACGACCCATCTTGCGTCCCCTTATTGAGCCATTACCTAATCTGTAAAAAACCGAAATTCTGCTGACGCCCAAAATTTTTGCTAGCTCGTTTGTAGTATAAAAATCTTTTTTTACCAATTCGTTTCCCATAATTTTATCTCTTATGTTTTATCTTAACATATGTTAAGATGACCCGCAAACTACTTATTATATTTAATATACTTCTTGTTGATAACATTGTTCACAATAGACTATCTCTGCTCTGTCCGGCGCATAAGATGTTTCAATTTCTTTATTACATTTTGCACATTTTCGCAAAAATATTTTAATTGGATTTAACTGTTTTATGCGAGACCTGTCTCGGCAGAGAGGACATTTTCGTGGAATTGGAAGATTCATTCTGCGATAAAAGTCAAACTCCATTTTTATTAGCTTATAATTTTTGCCGCACTCGTCGCACTTTAATATGCCAAGAAGAATTTCATCTGCAACGTCTTTAATATCATCTGCAATGGAAACTGTTGCCGGCTCGTATTCCCGTTCGTCAGAATCTCTCCAAGCAAAACCTTTCTTAATAACCTCCTCTTTTGAAATTGGAAAAAATTCATAGGCGCTTGTTTCGTTATATGCCCACGGAGAAAACTCGGCTGGGAAATATTCTCCATAACGATATTCATTTTTTCTTAAATCAACATAGGGCACTTCCATCATCTGCTTTTTAATTTGTCCTACCAATTCCTGATATTCTTCTTTTGTGTATTGCTTGTTTAAAATGCAATATTCTGAATTTCTAAGTCCAACACATCCAAAAAGGTTTCCCGATCCATGACACCCAAAACCATATTCTAAATCGTGCGCGCCATAATTCCAAAAACTAAATTTTATGTTGCGAACGGTAAGGCCAACCCATGTTGACTCGTATATTAATTCAGCGGTATCCCCAAATATTGTGTAGTCATAAGCATCTTTTGTCGGGCCTGACTTTAAGAGCTGGCTGTACCTGACGTCTTCTGAGTTTCCCGCCATATAAGAATTGTGCACGTTCTTTGAATTAAAAATGTAATCTCCGACTACGTTTACATTTTTACGTCCGTGAAATTGTTTGCGAGGTTGCGTAAGAAAAAACTTTTCTGATTCTTCTTTAAAAGCGTTCTTGCTTTTTAACGACCCAAAATTTAATTCCTTAACTTTTTCTGCATATTCTTCTTTTGTGTATTGCTTGTTTAAAATGCAGTGCTGTTGATTTCGTAAATTAATACAGCCTATGCAATTTGAACAACCGACAAGGTCTCTTGAAAACCAGATGTCGTGCGAGTCTTCGCAGTCTTGTGACCAAAATGCGCGATAACATTTATTTGTATTTACAGCCTGGTAGCAAAGCTCGCTGTCATTTGTGAAAGCAACGTCAAAACAATCCTTATCCCTGTTTATGGTGTTTGTATAAGCACAGTTTTCGCTATAATCACTCCTAAAACAAAGGTAGCAGTTCTTCAAGTCGGATGCCGCATTGCAATAGGGGCTATCAATCATAGTTGAATGCGCAGTATATAAAGTTGGATGAGGCACCTCGCGAAAAAGTTCAAGCCATTGTTCAAAAAACGATTTTTTGAAATCGTATTCTTTGCCAAATGATTTTGGGTTGAATTCGTCAGACCACCATTTTTCCTGAGAATAAATTTTATGCAAAGTATCTGGAGGATAAAATGTTATCCCCTCTTCTCCAGAATCAAATTTTCGGCGATATAATATTCTATTGCTCGTCCACACAAAACGCCGCATCATCCGGCAATCTGCACAAAATGTTGGAGAGGGCACTTTCATTTTTTCGTAAAACGAAAAATCATCCGGCTCAATTACGAAATCCTTTTTACAATTTTGACATTGTTTTGTTTCTGTATCCATGGCAATCATATTTTATCCCTGCCTACCGGCAGGCAGGTTAACATATGTTAAGATGACCCGCAAACTGCCTATTATATATTTAGTATACTTCTTGTTGATAACACTTTTCGCAATAAATTATTTCTGGCCTATCTGGCGCATAAGAAGTTTCAAATTCGTTTAAACATTTTCCTTCTCCATGTAAATGATTAGTAGTATTTTGATAATCACCATTCTCTGATTTTTGACCCGCACATTGGCATTTTCTGTGCCAAAGTTTTAGAGGTGGCCTTGGAGCAATCCTTTCGTAATGCCTGCAATTTGAACAAAGATGAGGCAATGGAATTTTAAGAGCTCTATAAAATGTTAACTCTTGAGGAGTAATTTTAAACGCGCCCGGACAAGTGTGCGCACAAAGCTTATTGTGCTCGCAAGCAATCACCTCTTTTAAAATGTCGTCTGAAACTTCGTCAATTATCTCAGGTAAATCTTTGGCCTGAATTGTTGGAGAGTATTTATTATCAGTTGACTCCCGCCAATCTAATCTTTTCTTTTCTGCCTGTTCTTGAGTAAGGGGCTGGAGTTCTTGAGCCACTGATTCATTGCGAGCAAAAGGAGAAATTTCTGCCGGAAAATATTCACCATATCTATATTCAATGCCGTTCTTGTCTATATAGGGCTTGTTATCCATATGCTCAATAACTTTTGGCACCAGGGCTTCGTATTCTTCTTTTGAATATTGCTTGTTAAAAATGCAATACTGCTTGTTGCGCATACTGACACAACCAAATAAATATGAACAATTATGGCAGTTATATGAATATTGTAAATGGTGGCAATTAAATATCATGCGAGAATACATTGCATCGTTGCCAGGGTAGACCGTTGAAATTTCCAAGCATTTAGAAGCGCCCAGGCCGGAATGATCACAATCATAAAAATCAGCAACATTTGAATATACCAGCCACACATATTTTGCATCTTGCGCTCCGCCAAAAACATCGAAAGCTTGTTTGCAATTTTTGCAGTTCTCAAGGTTATTTCCAGTTGAATTAATACAAGAAATCATGCGAGCAAATCTTCTGGGAAAATTTAAAGAAAATTTTTCAAAATCTTTTTTTATTTTTTCTCTATTTTGATAAGAATCAAAACGATATTCCTTTATATTTTCTTCATATTCAGTTTTTGTGTACTGCTGGTTAAAAATGCAATAAGATTTATTGCGCAAGTTTACACAACCAAAACAATTTAAACAATTTCTGCAATTAAAAAGAAAAGCGCCGTCCATGCATCCTTCGCAGTAGCGTGAATAAAACAAGCGCGAACAAGAAATGCTGTCTGAACATTCATAACAACCCTCACTTTTTGAAACCCAATAACAATCGGCAAGATTATGATTATTAAAAATAAAAGCACTATAGATAGAATCTTCATTAAAATCTCCTCCCACCACCATATAGCAATCTTTATTTCCTTCAGTTATGTTGCAGTAATCGCTTCTTACAGGATTGATATTGAAAAGTCCTATATCTGGCACTTTCCTCCACAATTCTTTGAGTTGTTCGAAAAATGATTTTGAATAATCAATGTCTTGCCCAAAAGTAGCAGCATCCCAGGTGTCGCCCCACCAGCTGGCATGGTCATACACAACCTGGTCACTTTCCGATGAAAATACAGATAAAATCATCTCTCCTTCTTTTCCAGGAGCATTATTTTTGCGCCTATAAAGTGATCTTTCATTACGAAATGTCATGCGGCGGATCAATCTGCACTCGGGGCAAAATGTTGGAGCAGGAACCTTCATTTTTTCGTAAAACGCAAAATCATCGGGCTCGATTACGAAATCCTTTTTGCAATTTTGACATGTTTTTGTTTCTGTATTCATAACACTCATACTTTATCTTAACATATGTTAAGATGGCATTTTTAATTCGGCGTTTATAAATTCTTCTAAATTTCCGTCTAAAACACTTTCTGCGTCTGATGTTTCGTATTGCGTGCATAAATCTTTCACCATTTTATAGGGGTGCAAAACATAAGACCTTATTTGGTTTCCAAAACGAGTCGAAACCAAATCACCCTTTATTTCTTTCAATTCTTTTGCATTCTGCTCTTCTTTCAATTGAAAAAGTTTTGCGTACAAAACTTTCATTGCATTTGCCTTATTTTTTCCTTGCAATCTTTCTGTTTGCGAGGTTGCAACAATTCCTGTTGGAATGTGTGTTATGCGTACTGCCGACTCTATTTTATTTACATTTTGTCCGCCTGGCCCCGAAGACCTGAATGTATCAACTCGCAAATCGTCCGGTTTTATTTCCAGTTCAAAATCTTTGTCATCAATTTCAGGCAAAATAGTAACCTGCGCAAAAGAAGTATGGCGGAGCTTCTGCGCGTTAAACGGAGATTGCCTCACCAATCTGTGCACTCCGGATTCTTTTTTCAAAAAACCATAAGCATAATTTCCTTTTATTTCCATGGTTACAGATTTTGTTCCAATTCTTCCTTCCGGCCCGCCCGATTCGCCAAATGCCTGATGCAAAATTGCTGTCTTAAATCCTTTTGATGAACAAAATCTTTCATACATTCTTAAAAGCATTGTTGCCCAATCTTGCGAATCTTGTCCGCCGGCTCCAGAAAATATTTCTAATATGGCATTATTTTTATCATATTTTCCAGACAAAAATGTCTTGAACTCCAGCCGTTCTATTTCTTTTTCGTCTAAACTTTTTTTAACTCTTTCAACCGCTTCAATTTCATTTTTTATTTCTGAAATTTCCTGCTGGACTTTTGTTGCGTTTTCATTGTCTTTCCAAAAATCAGCCTTCAGGGTTTCTTTTTCCAGTTCTTTCAGTTTTTTTTCTTTTTCTGCAATGTCAAAGACAGTCCATCAAATGATGGATTCTATTTTCTAATTCTTCTATTTTATTTATTTTTTCTGACATATATTTTAATTTATCATATTTTTAAAAATTTTGAAAGTAAAAAATAGGGATGCTGAAAGCCGGTCAACAGCATCCCATGAACGCAGATTTAGAAAAACAAACGGTCGGCATCGAAACCAACATCGCGGGTTATGTAGCCCGCAATCTAACACCGGTAGCGCTTATTCCGCCATCTGCTGAAAAATGAACTATGAGCCGATGGTCGGATTCGAACCGACGACCTACTCTTTACGAAAGAGTTGCTCTACCAACTGAGCTACACCGGCATAAACTTGAGCGGGATACGAGAATCGAACTCGCGTGTCTTGCTTGGGAAGCAAGTGTATTGCCACTATACTAATCCCGCGCGTTAAAGATATATTAGCTTAAAATTTGCTTTTAATCCAGCTCCATGATTGCGACAGCCAACCGGTAAAAGCGTCCCAAAAATTTTGGGGTTTTTGCACTGGTTTTGTTTTTTCCGGAGGCGAAATAAAGGAATATACTGTTTCACCTGGTCTTGCTTGACCCAGCTGTTCATAGGCAATTTTTTCCAAATAATCTTTATTATCGGAATTGGCAATTTCATCCCGCAGGTTTTGGCTGCTTTTTTTTATGTCTTCAATTTGTTTTTGCTCATCATTAATTTTAGAAGCCAATTCTTTTTTCTTTTGGTATATCCTGACGTCTGCAAAAACCAAAACAACAGCAATCAGCAAAAAAGCAATTCCCAATATCTGGAATAAAAGCTTTTCATTGAAAAATTTCCTATTGGCTTTTTTATTAAAATCTGCTACCATTAATTAATAAAATTAAAAATTATGAAAAGAAAAAAATTATTCAAAATTATTTGGACTATTTTAATCAGCTTGGTTGCGATAGGAACAATTCTGTTTTTAATCGCGCCTGTTTTATAATAATATCACAAAAAAACCGCTTCTAAAAGCGGTTTTTTGTTTGCTGTTTCTAGCTCATTCCTATTTCTTTAGCTGCGGTTTCATAAGTGTCCAAAACTTTTTTAGCATGCTCGGTTGATAATTTAAAATCGGGATTATAAACAATGGAATTTCTTATTTCGTGGGCTTTCAAAACATCGTCTAAAATAGAAGCTATCAGCCTGCCTGCTTTTTGGATAGACTCCTCAAAAGTGTCTCCGTCATATCCCCTGTTGTCTAAAACTTCCGCCAAAAAATCATCTGCGTCAATTATTGCCAGCTTGTAATCCGATTCGGCGCCCGATTCGGCTCTTTTTTTAATTCTGTCCCATTGTTTCTGCATTTCTCTCTGGCCAAACGCCGACCATGAAAAAAATTCCGTCACATCTTCCAAAAATTTATATTGAAGCCATGAAGAGTTGAGCATAAAATAAATTACTGCCACCAAAAAAAATGCCGAACAAAAAACAAAAACCAGCTTTACAGGAAAAAGCATATCTTGTATTTGCGAAGAAGAAATAAAATAAATAAAATCTCTAATTCCCAAAAGATTGTACAAAGAATCCCAGGTAGTTATTGTCATTACTCTATTTTACCTCTTTTTTTATTGTTCAACAATGCACCTGACTTCGCTGTTGGGTTTTACTTCCAAAAACCCGGATTTTATTGGGAAAAATTGTTCCTTTTTATTCTCATCTGCAATTCTAATTATTCCCGCAGACAAAACACTGATTAGCGCTTCGTGATTGTCTAAAACCGTAATTTCTCCCATTATTGTTTGGCAATTCAAAAGAGAGGCCTTGCCCTGAAATAAAACATTTTTTAGTGAGTAAATTGAAAGTTCCATTTATTTTATTTCGTCTATGTTTCCTTTTAAGTAAAAATTATCTTCCGGCACTTCATCGTGTTTGCCTTCCAAAATTTCTGAAAATCCTTTTATTGTGTCTTCAAGTTTAACAAATTTTCCGGGCCTGCCGGTAAAGTTTTCTGCAACAAAAAATGGTTGAGACAAAAATTTCTGGATTTTTCTGGCACGGCCCACAATTTTTTTATCTTCGTCGGACAATTCTTCAATTCCCAAAATGGCAATAATGTCCTGCAAATCTTTGTATTTTTGCAAAACGCTTTGCACGCCTCGGGCTGTTTGGTAATGTTTTTCTCCAACAATTTTTGGGTCTAAAGCGCTAGAAGACGATGCCAAAGGGTCAACAGCAGGATAAATTCCAATTTCTGTTAAAGGCCTGCTTAAGACAATTGTTGAGTCCAAGTGCGAAAATGTTGTGGCAGGAGCCGGGTCGGTAATGTCGTCTGCAGGAACATAAATTGCCTGAACCGATGTAATTGACCCATTTTTTGTTGAAGTAATACGTTCTTGCAATTCGGCCATTTCTGAAGCCAGCGTTGGCTGGTAACCCACTGCCGAAGGCATACGTCCTAACAATGTTGAAACTTCAGAACCTGCCTGTGAAAATCTGAAAATATTATCAATAAATAAAAGCACGTTTTTCTTTTCTTCGTCGCGAAAATATTCTGCCATTGTTAAGGCAGATAAAGCAACTCGCGCGCGGGCTCCGGGAACTTCATTCATTTGCCCAAAAACCAAAGCTGTTTTATCGATAACTCCAGAATCTGTCATATCTTTGTACAAATCATTTCCTTCTCTTGTTCTTTCTCCAACTCCGGCAAAAACAGAAGCTCCACCCGATTCTTCTGCCACGTTTCTAATCAATTCTTGCAAGAACACTGTTTTACCCACTCCAGCGCCTCCAAAAAGCCCAATTTTTCCGCCCTTAATAAATGGAGCAATCAAATCTACAACCTTAATTCCTGTTTCAAAAACTTCAGTTTTTGTGGACTGTTCGGAAAAAGCCTGCGGATGCCTCTGAATCTGCCAAAAAGTTTTGAACTATTTGGCTGACACTGAGCCCGTCGAAGGGTTGGCCAGATGCCCCAAAACCTCCTGTCCAACAGGAACTTCAATTTGTCTTTCCAAATCTTCAACTTCAGCTCCTCTTTGCAAACCGTCTGTTGACTGCAACGAAATTGTTTTTACTTTTGTTTGGTCTAAGTGTTTTACAACTTCCAAAATAACATCACCCTTTGGCCCCTTTATTTTCAAAGCATTATAAATTGCCGGAAGTTTTGTATTTTCTGGAAATTCAACATCGACCACAGGCCCAATAATTTGTATAATTTTACCTTTATTCATAATATTTTTTATTTTTATTATTTTTAAATTTGATTGTCGAGCGCGGTTAATTAAGTGCTTCGGCGCCGGCGGAGATTTCGGAAATTTCTGTGGTGATTCTGGACTGACGTGATTTGTTGTATTGCAGGTTTAACGCCTCACCCAAGTCTGAAGCATTATCTGAAGCGGTTTTCATAGCCATTCTGCGAGCTGAATGTTCAGAAGCATTGGCTTCCAAAATTAAGTGATAAATTTGCACAAAAAATAAGTGCTCTGCCAGTTTTTGCAAAACCTGTTCGGCTGATGGTTCAATTAAATATTCAGATAACTTTGCTTTATCTGGCACAAAACTTATTTGATGCTCTTTTATTAACTCGGCAAACTTTCCGCGCTCTGGAATAATTTGCTGGACTGTTTCTTTTATGTGGTCAAAATCAATTGGCAAAACCCTTCTTACATGAGTTTCCTGTTTTAATGCAGACCTAAAATGAGTTGAAATAGCAACAACTCTGTCCCATTTTTTTGAAAGATATCCTTCTACCAAAAACTCTGTCAAAGGCTTAACTTGTTCTGGGGTTGTGTAGTCTCCAACGCTGGTAAACTTTTTAATAACGTTATACCCTTTTTTTGATAAATAATTAAATGCTTTTTCTCCAACAGCAACATAAAGTTTTTCTTCGTGGGCATAATCTTCGGGTTTTCCTTTTGGACCTTCTTTCATATGCAATTCAAATTTTCTGAAAACAGAACTATTAAATGCTCCGGCCAATCCCTTATCAGAAGAAACCAACACAAACAAAACTTTTTTAACATCTCTTTTTTCAAATAATTCGGGCAATTTTTGGTCTAAACTTGAAATTGTTGCCAAAAAATCAAGTGCTAAAAAAGCATAAGGTCTAGATGACAAAGCTATCTCCTGCGATTTTCGCATTTTGGTAGCCGCCACCATTTCCATGGCCTTGGTAATTTTATTGATATTATCGACTGATTTCAGCCGTTTTTTAATATTTTGCGGTGATTCCATTTTTTTATACTTAAGTCTATATTTTTATATCATTTTATCTGCCTCTTGACAACAGCCCTTGATTTGCTATACTTAAGTTGGTTATCAATCAATGTCACATCCTAGTAATAGGACCAGAAATAGCATTTTCAATCTTTTGGAAGTGCTGTTTTTTTGTGTTATAATTCAGTTGCGGAGGTTCATGGGAGGTTGAAACTACACGGTTGTAGTCTTTGATTGATAACCAATTGGTCCCCTTAAAACGGGATGTGGTTCGACTCCACCGACCTCCGCTTCAAAGAATCTGTCATTTTCTGACGGATTTTTTGTTTGTTTTTTTATATTCTGCGGACTTTCCATTTTGATTATTGACTAAAATTTATTTTTAATATATTATATTTATAGTTCTTCAACTAATGGTTGCTGTGCCAAAAGACAGCAAGGAGCGGAAATGGACAGACACGTGGTCAAAACATTTACCACACAACTTACAACAAACTCTAGGCTGGGTAATGCTTTCGATTTGCTTGATGGCATGGTCAATGATAAGCTGGGTGACATCGTCATTCACGAGATAGTCGACACCATATATCCTCAAAAAGAGGGCAAGTTTGATGTGGTCGCGCGCAGAGTGACTTACTCATTGCTTCCTATCACGAGACTCTGAGCGAAATACGCACCCTTCCCATCGCATCGCGTCCAGTTTTTCTTCTGGCCGGTGCATTTTTTTTGTTAATTTGCTTCGATGCTGTTGTCACATTTTAAACGATAGTTGAAAATATGATAATACCCCTCTAATTACTTTCAATAAATTTTTCAATTACTTTTTTGATTTTTGCTTCGGTTTCGTCGGTGATTGCCCTTTCTTCTTTTATTTTTTCAACTAAATCTTTGTGCAAGTTTTCAACATATTCCAAAAACTTTTTCTCAATTTCCTGAATTTGTTCCGGTTCATATTTGGAAAAATAATCGTTTAAAGCTGCATACAAAACCAAAACTTGCTTTTCAAATGAAATTGGAGCCAAGTCTGACTGTTTTAAAATTTCTGTAACAATTTTTCCTTTTGTAATTTTTGCTTTTGTTGCTTCGTCAACGTCAGAGGCAAATTGCATAAATGTTTGCATTTCGCGAAATTGCGCCAGTTCAAGCCTTAACTTTCCGGCAACTTTTTTCATTGCCTTGGTTTGAGCTGCTCCCCCAACTCGGGAAACAGACAAGCCAATATTAACAGCAGGCCTTGTTCCCTGATAAAACAAATCAGACTCTAAATAAATCTGTCCGTCTGTAATTGAAATTACGTTTGTTGGAATATAAGCTGTAACGTCTCCCAACTGTGTTTCAATAATTGGCAAAGCAGTAAGCGAGCCTCCGCCTTTTTCTTTTGAAAGCTTGGCTGCTCTTTCCAGTAGTCGTGAGTGCAAATAAAACACGTCTCCAGGATATGCTTCACGTCCCGGCGGCCTTCTTAAAAGCAAAGAAATTTGCCTGTAAGACCAAGCGTGTTTTGACAAGTCGTCATAAACCACAAGCGCGTCTTGTCCTTTGTCGCGAAAATATTCTCCAACAGCGCATCCTGCAAATGGAGCCAAATACCAAAATGCTGCCGGCGTTGAGGCTGAAGCCGAAACCACAACTGTGTAAGCCAAGGCATTATTTTTCTTTAATGTCTCAACAATTTTTGCAACTTTAGATTCTTTCTGACCAATTGCAACGTAAATGCAGGCCGGAGGCACTGAGCCTGCCGAAGTGCTGGCGTCCTGAAGCTGGTTAATTATTGCGTCCAAAGCAACTGCTGTTTTTCCTGTTCCCCTGTCGCCAATAATTAATTCTCTCTGTCCTCTGCCAACCGGAATCATAGAATCAATTGCTTTAATTCCTGTGTGCAAAGGATAGTTTACACCTTCTCTGTTAATAACGTTTGGCGCATCATTTTCCAAAAAATTAAACTGCGGCTTATCTTTTTCTGCAAATATTGGGCCTTTTCCGTCAAGCGGATTTCCCAACGGGTCAATAACTCTTCCCAGCAATTGTTTGCCAACCGGAATAGAAAGAATTTGTTTTGTTCTTTTTACTGTTTGTCCCGATTTGATTAACGAACCTTCCCCCAAAATTAAAGCTCCCACAGAATCTTCTTCAAGGTTAAGCGCCACAGCCTTAATTTCTACGGCCTGCCCTGAGCTTGCCGAATGGGCTTCTATAACCAAAACCTCCTGCGATTGCACATTAGTTAAGCCGGATATTTTTGCAATTCCATCTCCAACTTCGGAAATTTTGCCAATTTCTTCCCATTCAGAGTTATCTTTGTAGCCTGCGATGGCGGCCTTTATTTTTTCTATTATTTCTTCTGCCATATTATTTGAGGAGATTTTGCAACTTGCTTTGCATAGAAGCGTCAAATTGCTTTGACTCGTTAATTATTATTTTAATGCCTGCAATTAACTCGGGGTTAATTTTTTCTTTAACAACGTCGCCTTTTTTCGTAAAACTTTCCAATAGTTTTTGCTGACTTGGCGTAATTTTTCTTGCTGTTTCAAAAGTAATTCTTCTTCTGCCTTGTTTTGCCAAAAGCAAATTTTCTGCCAAATCTAAAATTTCTTTTGCCTGCCCTTCGTATCCCTTGCTTACTAAAAACTTAACAAAATTATTTATGACTTTCTTGTCATCTGTTTTGCCCTCAGAAATAACTTCTGATAAGGCTTTTGCGTATAACTTTGTATTTTGCTGTTTATTCATTCTTTACACTTTCAACTGCTTTCTTAATAAGCGCCTCATCTATTGCCTCGGGCTTTAATTCAACTGTTCTCACAATTGTTTTTTTCACCAGCTCAACTGCGTCTTTCAAAACAGCGCTTTTAATTTCTTCCTGCTGTTTTTTATAATTTTCCTGCAAGTCTTTTTGCATTTGAACCTGTTTTGCCTCTGACTTTTTTGCAAGTTCTTGCTCTAAAGTTTTTGCTTTGTCTTCTGTGGCTTTTATAATGCCAATCGAGGTAAATTCTGCTTCTTTTATTTTCTTCTTTCCAATTTCATCAACCTCTTTCAATCTTACGCCCGCTTCTTCTGCCTTGTCCAAGCCTTCTTTTATCTTGGCATTCCTCTGTTTTATAATTTTCAAAACAGGCTTGTACACGAAAAGCGTCAAGACTATTAAAATCAGAAAAAAGTTTACCAGCTGGCTCAAAAAAAGTTTCCAGTCTATTCCTAATTGGCTTAAAATATCACTCATTTATTTTTTATTTCTTATGTGAATTTTAATATAAGAGCAACTACTAACGCATAAATACCCAAAGCTTCTGCGAAAGCAATTGCCAAAATCATATTTGTCTGAATTTTGGAAGTTGCTTCCGGGTTTCTGCTTATTCCGTTTAATCCTGCAGCTCCAATCATTCCGATTGCAATTGCCGGAGCAATAACTCCGATTGCAATTGTTGCTGCTGTGGCTATTAAACGCATTGAATCTACATCTGCCATATTTTTGTGTTTTTTAATTATTTAATTTTATTCGCGACCTTTTAATTTTTAGTCTTTAATGTTCGGTTGTTCCAATGTTTGAAGCCAAAAATACCAGTGTTAGCATTGAAAAAATAAATGCCTGAATTGCGCCAACGAATATTTCCATAAACATAAAGGGCACCGGCACCACATACGGCAGAAGGAAAAATATGATAATCAGCAAAACTTCTCCGGCAAAAACATTTCCAAACAACCTGAAAGAAAACGAAACCAAGCGGGACAACTCCGAAATAAGCTCTAATATGCCGACAAAAAATTTAATTGGATTTGAAAAATTCAAAAACTTCTTTGCATATTTAAAAACTCCCAATGTTATGACTCCAAAAAAGTTTGTCACAAAAACTGCCATTACCGCCAAAGCCAGCGTAAAATTCAAATCAGCCGCCGGAGACCTAAATAATGGCGTTTCTGTTTCTCCATGTCGTAAAACAAAAGAGCCCACTCCCGGAAGCAGGCCCAGCCAATTTGAAGCCAATATAAAAACAAAAATTGTGGCAATTAACGGCAAATATTTTTCTGCAGCTTCCTTTGTGCCCAAAACCGATTCCATCAACCCTAAAAGCGCCTCAATTCCCATTTCAACAATTGCCTGTATTTTTCCGGGAACCAGCTTGATTTTGTTCTTAAAAACAACTGCAAAAACAATTAAAAGCAAAGAAACGAGCAGGCTTAAAAGCAGGCTGTTTGTTATGCTAAATCCTCCAATACTGAATAATTGCTGCGCTTTTAATGATATTTCTTCCATCATAATAAAAAAATACTCAACAAAAAATCAAGTTGATTATATATCAATTTTTCCAAACGTGCAAGTCCCATTAATTTTTGGTATTCAAAAACCGAGTTTTTCTTTTACAATAATCATTGTAATCCTGCCTGCAGTTCCTTCTTTGTTAAAAATAAGAATTTTATTAATACTGCTACCTGCGCCATAAGCTTTTTTTGCCCTTTCGTTTTCCAAAGGAAAAACATATTCCTGCACCCTTTTCATTCCTTCGTCTAAGTCTTTTACAATTTTTTGCGCGCCAACCACCCAGATAACATGTGAAGACCCATAAGCATAAGCCGGCAACTGGCTTCCTGTTGCAGAAGCCACAATAATTTTTCCGTCTTCTGTTACCGCGTGCACGCTTCCAATTGCCCACTCTGGAGCCGCTCCCAATTTTTGCATTTCCAAACCTTGCGTTTTTCTGTCCATTGTTTCAAACTTTTTGCGTATAGAATTATATTTCCCAGATTCAGCAATCTCTTTGGCAATTCCCAAAGTTTCCAGAGTAACCGAAGTCATATTCATAATTTCAGCTCCCTGCGGAATTATTGCAAAAACTTTTTCCTTGGCTTCTGCCCCATTTTCTGCAACCAAAACCTCAATGCCATTTTTCTGTAAAGCTTCTTTGGCAATATTTATTGATTCGTCTTTTGCCAACTGACCAAAATCTTTTGTCATACAAGTTTTATATGTATTTTTCTTAATTCCTTATTAATTTCAGCATAATTTGGAATTGCTTTCGCTACCAGCGCCCAAAACTTTTTTGAATGGTTTAATTGCCCCAAATGGCACAGCTCGTGCACAATCAAATAATCTGCCAGATATGGCTTTAAATAAATAATTTTATAGTTGAAATTTAAATTTTTCTTTGACGAACAGCTCCCCCACCTTGTACTGGTATTTTTTATTGCAACCCGATTTATCTCAAACTTATAAAATTTATTAAAATAACTTAGTCTGTTTTCAACGAAAATTCTCGCAGTTTCCCTATTTGTTTTGCTGAATCTCATTTAATTTTTTCAATATTTCGCTTAGTTGGTTGGTTTCAATGTGAGCAATGGCTTTTTGCAATTCTTCAATCTCCTCTTTTGCCTCAACGTTTGTCTTAAAATCTTCTGCTGCCTGAAACCGGTCCCTGTCGTTTTGCCTGTTTTGCGACATCATAATAATTGGAGCCGAATAAGCTGCCTGAGTAGAAAACAAAAGATTCAGCAAAATAAACGGATATGGGTCCCAGCGGTAAACGTAAGCTATAATATTAAAAGCCACCCAAACAGCCACAATAATTGTCTGGACAATTATAAACGCCCAAGAACCCATTCCTTTTGCCAGCCCGTCGGCAACCTTCTGCCCCGCCGACAAATGCGACACGTGTTTTTCATGCCAAGTTTTATTTTCCATAATTTTTTAATTAATTATATTATTTTATTTTACCACAAAAAACACAAAACAGCTTGAACTCTTGAAAGTTTCAAAAAGATTTAGTAACATTAAAAAACATTCCGATGTAGCTCAATGGTAGAGCAACTCCCTGTGAGAGTTCTTTAAAACGTCATATAATAAATATATGACAGAAAAAAGAAAGTATGCTGATCGACGAGAAGAATTAATTAAAGCCGTCGCGAAACGAAGGCGAAAAATTAAACTTCTCTCGATACAATATAAAGGAGGTAAATGCCAAATTTGCGGGTATAACAAATATCCCGGAGCGTTAGACCTTCATCATATTGATGGCAAACAAAAATCTTTTGGCATTGGCGATAAAGGATACACAAGGTCTTGGGAAATAACCAGGAAAGAATTAGACAAGTGTATTCTTGTTTGCGCAAATTGCCATAGAGAAATTGAAGCCGGCATTACGCAGCTTCCAAAGGAAACTTTGGGATGAATAATCTCGGGATAACGGTGAAACCCTGAAATGGGCAATACCGTGGGAACCTCGCTTTGCGAGGAGCGCCGTAGAGACTAGATACCGAGGTGCCTAAACTTTAAGATAAAAGCATGGCAATGATATAGTCCACCCCCAATGGTAACATAGGGATAAGTGTAAGGAGTGGGTTCCAGGTTCGAGTCCTGGCATCGGAGCAAATAAAAATCCCCTTCCGGGGATTTTTTTGTACAGTTTTATTAAGTTTAATTTTGATATTATTCTTGAACCAAAATTGTTGCTACGTTTTGAGAACCATTACAATCGACTAAGAGTGTTTTTGATTTCAGGTAGACATCGGGAAGAACAACAATTTTAAATCCCCAGGGTTTTATTGTAAAAGTTGTGCCAACTTTAACGGTACGAGTTTGTGGCGACCGGTTATCAATCATAATTCCGGTATTATCCTTATATGTTACAGTGTTCGGATGCGCTTGACATACTGTGTCAAGTTGAATTTTTCTGTCTGCATATTTTACTAAAGCATTGGCATAAGAAATTGGCGCAGCTCCGGCGCCGACATCTTGCGCGCTAATGTCTTGGACTGATTCAGGTTGTGTTGTTGATGAATTATTTGTTGTTATTTGGTTTGCTGTTTGTTTATTTGAAAAAATAAAGAACAGAACGATTGCAATAATAACAATAGCAACTAATATCAAAACCCACATTTGAATTTTATTTTTTTCCATAAGTTTATATTTTTAATTATATAATTATCTATTTTAAAACTAATAAGTCCGACCTTTGTATCTTACTAACATTAATAAGTTAATTATACTCTTTTGCTGAAACATTTGACAAGCGCAAAATAAAATAGTATGCTATTATTATAGCAGTTTGTCAAACACAGACTGGCGCGAGGTGGTCTCGCGCTGGCTGTTAAAAGTAAAATAGAAAGGGAACCAGAAGATGGGAGAACGCTACGTTTCATTTAAGAAATGGCAAAAAGATATGATGGGACAACGTCGTGAACAAACGCTGACCGCGATCAAGTCTCTCGTGAGGGTAATATTCCTCGATGAGGACTTGACCGAACACCGCATCGGACAGCAGTTGGTCGAAATTGCCCGGGCAATCACGGAATTCGGCGTAACCGACGAAATGATCGCCCAGGCAATCAGCGAAGCCAAGCAGGAAGTCGGATTTCAACCTGATGAAGACGGGGACGAAATTTCCGAGAGCTTCGGAAAAATCTTGCCTTTCATCACATCTTCGCGTCACAAGACCGACGGAGCGCCCGAGCTGAGAGCTTTGCGTTCCAAACACGCCTCCCACATTGCAGGAGGTCACGCGCTGGCGAGGAAAATCGCCGAACAATAAGTTTTTCTTTCACAATGACATAACCTGCGGCCACCCCTCCGCAGTTATGTGACAGCCTCATGGCTGTCGGTTCCCACCACATGGAGGGTCCTTTATTGGTAGTCCCCAAGCTACCTGGACCCTCCTCTTTTTTTTACATAAAATTTAATTTATTTATTTTTTTATTTGACAAAAAAATAATTAAGAATAATATAAAATAAAGTAAAGCGAACATCTGTTCGTTCACAACATAAGGAGAAATGCCATGGGGCATAACGGAAAAGGCAAGCCGAAAAAACCTTTCAAGAAACGTCTTGACCATTCTCTTGAAAGGTTTGCCCGCTGGTGGTATTCCGGGAATCGTCCCGTAAATCCCAGGACTGGACTAAAACAAGTCTCAGCCATATACGACCCCAAAAAAAACAAACCAAACACCAAAATTTAAGGCCAAGGGGAGCTGGCCAACGCTCCCCATCCAATTACGAGCTAACGGCTCGATTTTTTGTTTTGGCTTGCATTCCTAAAAATATCATGCTACAATAATATTGTAAGTTTCTATTGTATTTCTTTCTTAGGTTTTTACTTTTAGTAAGCTGTGAGAAGAAAAAGATAGCAGACTCTCTTATGAGTCGTAGGTCGGCTTACTTATTATTAACCAAGAAAAATATTATGGCAAAAAAATTATACGTAGGTGGATTAAATTATTCCACAACCGATGCAACTTTAAAAGCAGCTTTCCAAGCAGCTGGAACAGTTGAATCAGCTACAATCATTATCGACAAAATGACAAACCGATCAAAAGGTTTTGGATTTGTTGAAATGTCTACTGATGAAGAAGCTCAAAAAGCTATTGAAATGTTTGATGGCAAAGAACTTGACGGAAGAACTGTCAAAGTAAACGAAGCCAAACCAATGGAACCAAGAGCACCAAGAACCGGCGGATACAACCACGGTGGAAATGACAGAGGAGGATTTGGTGGAGGTAACAGATGGTAAACAAAACATAGTTTATTAAAAAATCCCCGTAACAGGGGGTTTTTTTTGTTTGACATAGGGGAAATTTTAGTGTATAATTAGTTTTTAATAGATAAAAATATGCAAAACATACGAAACATAGCTATTATTGCTCACGTTGACCATGGAAAAACCACCTTAGTGGATGCGCTTTTACGGCAGTCAAAAACAGAAATGAAAAAGGAAGTTGCCGCTCAAGATATGATTTTAGACAGCAATGAATTGGAAAGAGAAAGAGGAATTACAATTTTCTCAAAAAACGCGTCTGTTTTATACAACCCTTCGACAGGCTCAGGGCCTGCGGTTAAAATAAATATTATAGACACTCCGGGCCACGCAGATTTTGGCGGTGAAGTTGAAAGAGTTTTAAATATGGCAGATGGTTGCTTGCTTTTAATCGACGCAAAAGAGGGGCCAATGCCCCAAACAAGATTTGTTTTGAAAAAAGCTTTAGAAATGGGCCACAAAATTATTGTGGTTGTAAACAAAATTGATAAGTCTGGCGCCAGGCCCGAATTTGCCTTGGAAGCTACACTTGAATTATTTTTGGAATTGGGAGCCGGAGACCACAGTTTGGACTTTCCTGTAATTTACGCTTCTGGCCGAGATGGAAAAGCGGGGCTTGAAGCAGACTTGTCAAAAATGGAAAACATAATTCCGGTTTTTGACGCAATTATAAAACACATTCCCTCTCCCATTGCCGACGCAACAAAACCTTTGCAAATGCTTGTAACTTCAATTGCTCCAGACGACTTTAAAGGAAGAATTGCAATTGGAAGAATTCATAACGGAATTTTAAAGGCAAACCAAGAAATTGTTCACATAAACAGAGAAGGCATAAAAACAAAAGCAAAACTGACTTCTTTGATGACCTTTGACGGGTTGGGAAGAACCGAGGCTTTGGAAGTGAAAGCCGGAGACATTGTGGCAATTGCCGGAATTGAAGACGTAACAATTGGAGAAACAATTGCAGATGCAGAAAATCCTGAAGCCTTGCCTTTGATTAACATTGAAGAGCCAACAGTTAAAATGACTTTTTTGGTTAACGACTCGCCTTTTGGCGGAAAAGAAGGAGAATTTTCAACAACAAGACAAATTAGGCAAAGATTATTTAAAGAACTGGAAACCGATGTTTCTTTGAAGGTTGAAGAAACAGATAAAAATACTTGGATTGTTTCCGGCAGAGGAGAATTGCACTTGGCAATTTTAATTGAAAGAATGAGGCGAGAGGGCTATGAATTCCAAGTTTCAAGACCGCAAGTAATTTTGCGCGAAATAAACGGAAAAACAATGACTCCATACGACAAAATATTTATTGAAGTTCCAGAACAATATCAGGGCGTTGTTATGCAAAAAATGGGAACAAGAAAAGGCGAACTAAAAGAAATGAGCAGCGTAAACGGAATTGCATTTTTAGAATTTATAATTCCAACAAGAGGATTGTTTGGATACAAAAATGAATTTTTGACAGACACAAAAGGCCTTGGAATAATCAATACAATTTTCTTTGAATATATGGAGGACCCCGGAAACTGGAAAGAAAGAGACAATGGCTCTTTGGTTGCCACAGAATCTGGCGAAACAAGGCTTTATGGTTTAAAAAATGTTCAAGACCGAGGCACATTATTTTTTGGGCCGGCAGAAACAGTTTATGAAGGGCAAGTTGTTGGACAAAACTCAAGACCAAATGATATAAGAGTAAATGTTTGCAAAGAAAAACAGCTTTCAAACATGAGGGCAAAAGGAGAAAAAAACAGAGAACACTTTAATGTTCCAAAAACAATGGGGCTGGAAGACGCTTTAGAATATATTGGCGACGACGAATATGTGGAAATTACTCCAAAAAATATCCGCATAAGAAAAATACATTTAAAAGAAGTTGACGCCAAAAGAGCCGACCGCGCCGCCGATGGCGTAAAATTCGACTATTAAATCTACCTTGCAATTTTGCTTGAATTGTGGTATCATAAATTATGTTACTAATAAGCAAAGAAAAATTTTTAGAGGAACACAACAAATTGTCTCCCTCAAATTTACAGGCAACTTTGACTTTGCTGGACAGATTTCGAGAAGAAAAAAAACCGCTTATGAAAGACAGCGACTGGTGTTTAGACAAATATAGAATTCCATTCATTTCATGGCTAACCGCAATGCAAAAAGACCCAAATAAAAAAGAAAAATTATCCAAAAAAAAAGAAATATACAGAAACTACCCCGAAACCCACTACGAAGGTTAAAAAGTGTTAAGTCTGACTTAGCACTTTTTTATTTTACATTAATTTTATAAATGGTAGAATAAAATATTAGATTATGATAATTCTGAATATAGTGAATTTTTTAATAGCAGGTTTTTTGGGTTATCTTGTCGGCAGGTTTTCAGACAATTATGTTAATATTTGGATTGGCGACCCAAAATGGATTCCCCACCATTGGATAACCGGACTACTAATAGCAATAATTGGAATTTTCTTTTTTCAAAACAATCTGCAAATATGGATATTTTCTTTTGGAGCAGGAGTTTTTGTCAGCGACTTAAAAGATTTTCTAAATTTAAAATTTTTTGCGTCAGACGGAAAAACCAAAGAAAACAGAAAATTCTGGCACATTGATTGAATAAAATTAAAACAAAAAAATAATGAAAACTATTTTAAAAGACGAAGAATTCGAGAAAGAAATCAATTCCACAGGCAAATTTGTTTTGGTTGATTTTTTTGCAACTTGGTGTGGACCGTGCCAGGTTTTGGGCCCAATTTTAGAAAAATTATCTGAAAGTTTTGAAGGAAAAATTGTTTTTGCCAAAGCTGATGTTGATAACGTTCCTAAAACCGCGCAAAAATTTAGCGTTGAAAAAATCCCGACAGTTATTTTATTTAAAGAAGGAAAAGTAGTCAGCGGTTTTGTGGGATTAATGCCTGAAAATTCCATAAAAGAGTGGCTGGAAAATATATTAACTAAAAATTAAAAAAATGGAAAACCAAGAAATAATTGAAAAATTAAAAAAAGAATTTTCAGAGTATGCAAAAAGCCAAGGGTTTCATTTGAATCCCGATGAAAAAGTTGTTGAAAGAATAATAAACGGGCTTTTAATGAACAAGGAAAAACATGGCCAAATTTATTGCCCGTGCAGAAGAATCACAGGCAACAAGGAAGAAGATTCGCAAAAAATCTGCCCTTGTTTTTGGCACAAAGATGAAATTGCAAAAGACGGGCATTGCTCTTGCAACTTATACGTAAAATAAATAAATGATTGTAGATGATATAAAAATAAACGTTACAGCCGGACATGGCGGAAAAGGCATGGTAACTTTCAGCAGAATAAAATTTGCCAAGGGTCCCACCGGCGGAAATGGCGGAAACGGAGGAAACGTTTTTTGCCAAGGAGTTGCAGATTTGGGAGCCTTATGAAAATTTCGCTTTAAAAAAGATTACCAAGCTCCAGACGGAGAAAATGGAAAATCCGGGCTTCATGACGGCAGACATGCGGAAGATTTTATATTGCATGTTCCGGTTGGGACAGTCTGCCATAATTTAACAACCGGAAAAGATGTTGAAATTACAAAAATGGGCCAGCGTGAATTAATTGCCAAAGGAGGAAAGGGCGGAAAGGGAAATTGGTATTTTAGGTCTGGAACAAACATTAGTCCAAGGCAAAGCCAGCCAGGCATGCCCGGAGAATACTTTGAATTACAGCTTGAATTAAAAATGATTGCCGACGTAGGGTTTATCGGCCTGCCCAATGTTGGAAAATCCAGCTTACTCAACGAACTGACAAAAGCCAATGCAAAAGTTGCCAATTACCAATTTACAACTTTAGAGCCAAATTTGGGCGCATATTACGACTTAATTTTAGCCGACATTCCTGGACTAATAGAAGGAGCATCAACCGGCAAAGGACTTGGCGTTAAATTTTTACGCCACATAGAACGCACAAAGGTTTTGTTCCATTTTGTGACAGCCGACTCCCCCGACCCAGTTAAAGATTACAAAACCGTGAGAACAGAATTAGAATCCTATGGAGATTTAATTTTAAATAAACCAGAATATGTTTTTATAAGTAAAATAGACACTGTTGACGAAAAAACTATTTCAAAAATTAAAAAGGACTTCAAAAAAATTAAAAAAGAAATTATACCAATTTCAATAATTAACCCAAAAAGCATAGACGAGGTCAAAAAAATACTCAACAGCCTGATAAAACAAAAAAGTGTGATATAATAATAATATGGACTCAACATCGCTTATAGCAATAATTATTGCTATCATTGTTATCTATCTTTTTATAAAATTTGTTGTAAGCCCTGTTCTTAGGATTATATTTGGTGTTATAATTTTTTTGATTCTGATTTATCTTTTGCAACGATTTTTTGGGCTTAATCTTGACGAAATATTTGCCCATTTTGGAATATCTTTAAATTCAAGCAAATGGGGTCCAAGTCTTAATTGGCTTTTAAGTCCGGTAAATTATTGCACAGACCAAATAATATCATTTTTTAATTTTATCTGGAAAAATGTTCCTAAATCTTCAAAATTTTAATAGCTTAAAAATTAAACAACTATGACAGGAAATATATTTTTATCAGTAATTAATTTTATAGAATACCCAACTTGGCACTTGGTTGTGCTTTATGTGATTTTGCTTTTGCTTATTGCTTACTCAATGATAAAATCATGGGGGTTTTAAAAAATATAACTGATGGAACTGCAAGAAAAAATTGACTTAATAAAAAATAATACAGCTGTAGCAATGCTGGCGCCCACTTTTGCCATTGATTTTAAATATCCAAACATTATTGGAATGCTGCGGCACCTTGGATTTAAAGAAGTTACAGAATTAACTTTTGGAGCCAGAATGGTCAATTGGGCTTATGCAAATTATATCAAAGAGAATCCCGGGCAGAAATATTTTATCGCTTCTCCCTGCCCAACTGTCGTAGCTTCAGTCCAACATCAATACCCGGAATTAGTGCAATATTTAATGCCGATTGTTTCTCCGATGGAGGCCATGGCAAAAGTCCACAAAAAATTCAATCCCGGCTGCAAAGTTGTTTTTATTTCTCCCTGCTGGGCGAAAGAAAATGTTGAAGCGCCAAAATATAAGGAAATCGACGCTGTAATAACCTTGCAAGATTTAAAACAAATTTTCGAGCAGGAAAATATCAAAGAAGAAGATTTCACGGAAGATTATTATTTTGATTCTTTTATAAGAGAGTATACAAAAATATATCCGGTATCGGGAGGTTTGGCATCAACTTCTCACATACAAAAACTGTTCAAAGAAGGAGAAATTTTAATTACAGACGGCGTAGAAAATAATAAAAAAGCATTCGAAGATATGAAGGCAGGCACCAGCCAATATCGATTTTTTGATTTGCTAAACTGCGACGGCGGATGCATTGGCGGACCGGCCATAAACAGGCAAGATTTAGCAATAGAAAAAAGAAAAGAAATAATTTTTGAATATACTCACCGCTCATCTGAAGCAACTATGGGCGAACACGAAGGAAAAGTTAAAGACGCAAAAGACATAAACTTAAGCACAAATTTTTAAAATTAATTGTTCTAATTTCTAATTTCTAATTATTCTAATCAAATATTAATGTCTAATTTCTAAAATTAGACATTAGTCATTGGCATTTGCTTAGACCAATTAGTATAATTAGGTTAATTAGACATTTAAAATAGATGTTAACAAATTATTTAGCAGAAATTTGGGGGATCTCAATTGTGGTTGTCGCCCTTGCTCTTCTTTTAAAAGAAAGCTATTTAAAGCGTCTTTTTGCTTCTATGCAAAACGAAGACAATTTATTTTTTTGGGGCTTTGTCACTTTTATAATAGGTATTGCCATGGTTTTAGCTCACAATATTTGGGTTAAAGATTGGCAGGTCATTATAACAATTTTTGGCTGGGCATCTTTATTAAAAGGCCTATACATATTATTTTTGCCAAAACTTACTATATTTTGGATAAAAAAATTAGAAAACTCCCCATTCATCCCGTTCGCATTATTCATAGCAATCTTTATCGGTCTCGTAATTACTTACTTCGGCTTCACCGCAGTATAATCTAAAACAAAAAACCGCCCTGAGCTTGTCGAAGGACGGTTTTTTTGTTTTATATTTTTAATAGTAGTCTCTGACTTTTTTGAGTTCTTTGTGCTTTCGCAGTTTTTCCAATGCCTTTGCCTGAATTTGACGAATTCTTTCGCGAGTTACTCCAAACTCCTCCCCTGTTTCTTCCAAAGTGTGCATTACGCCGTCGTCCAAGCCAAATCTCATTCCCAAAATTTTCAATTCTCTTGGAGTTAATTCTGAGGAAATTTCTTTCAATCTTTCTTTCAAAAGTTTTCTGGCAGCCTCTGTGTTTGGCGCAATTGTTTTGTCGTCTTTTATAAATTCCGCCAAAACAGAATCTTGCTTGTCTTTGTCCTCGCCAACCGGAGTTTCCAAAGAAACTGCTTTTTGGGCAATTTTTCTTATATGATGCACCTTTTCAACTTCCAAGCCCATTTCAGCTGCAATTTCTTCTGCCAACGGTTCTCTGCCCAATTCCTGCAAAAGATTTTTTCTTACCTTTGTGTACTTTGAAATTGTTTCAATCATATGCACCGGAATTCTGATTGTTCTTGCCTGGTCAGCCAGAGCCCTTGTAATTGACTGCCTTATCCACCAAGTTGCATAAGTTGAAAACTTATATCCTTTTCTCCAGTCAAATTTTTTAACTGCTTTAAATAAACCCAAATTTCCCTCTTGAATTAAATCTAACAAAGTTAGGTTCGGAGACCTGCCGACATATTTTTTTGCAATAGAAACAACCAATCTTAAGTTTGCCAAGGCCAATCTGTTTTTGGCATCCTCGTCTCCTGCCTCAATTCTTTTTGCCAATTCCTTTTCTTCTTTTGCCGACAAAAAGCTTGATTTTCCAATTTCTTTTAAATACATTTGTATTGGGTCAATTTTTCCAATTAAAGCCTTTTTGCCTTTCTTTTCTTTCTTTTGTTTTGTTTCCAAAAATTCCTGCATTTCTTTTATGGCCACGCCTCTTTCCTTAAAATCATCATAAATTTTTTCCAACCCCTCTATGTTTCTTTCTATATTAGGAAAAGCATATAAAATCTCCGATGTTGTAACAAAACCCCTTTCCTCTCCTTTTTTTATAAGAGCTTCCAATTGTTCAGGGTCAATAACAGACTTCCTGGCTACTCTTTGAATTTTTACTTTCTTAGTTTTTTTCTTGACAATTTTCTTCTTTACAACCTTTTTGGCTTTCTTCTGCTTTTTTACTTTCTTAACTTTCTTTGTTTTTTTAATTTTTTTCTTTGTTTTTGGCATAAAATTAATTTATTAAATTAAAATCTTTTATTAAATTATTTACTTTTTCAAAATCTCCGGCAAGTTCGGCTTTTTTAATTTCTGATGAAATTGATGTGCGTTTTTCTCTTGTATTCATATCTTTCAAATGGTCCAGGCAAAGCTGAATTTCATCCAATCCGTCATTGTCATATTCTACTTCAGCCATTAAAGACAACGTATCAAACAAATCTTTATATTCATCATTTTTAATATCCGCGAAGATTGCTTCCGAGTCATTTCCCCTTTTCAAGGCGCTGTTTTTAATATTTTCTATTAAACTTTTTGTCCTGTCGCAAAAAAGGCAATTATGACAATCTTCAATTAAATTTAAATTTCCAGGGTTTTTCAAAACTAGCGAAATAATTTTATCTTCTAAAAGTTTTTTTCTCCCTACTGCCGACAAATCTTTCAATTCGGCTATCCCATTGTTTAGAAGAACATTGGAATAAGTAGAATCATCTTTTGTGGTTTTCAATTCTTCCAAAATTGCTTCCTGGCTCACTCCTAATTTTTCTGCCAATTTTTGCACCCAATGCGATTGTTCAATTTTATTTTGCAATCGTTTTATTGCCGGCAATATAATTTTCCCAATTTCTTTTTTGTCTTTTGGATTATTCTTGTCAAACTTTGCAAATGTAGAATCAAAATAAAAATCCATTATTGTTCTTGCGTTTGCCATGGAATTCTGCCAATTTTGCGGGTTTTCCAGAATAATTTCAGCAGGGTCTTTGGCGCCAGAATATACATCAATAATTTTAATATTAAAACCCTGAGATTCTGCCAAGCTAATTCCTCTTTTTGTCGCGGTATCTCCGGCCAAATCCATATCAAAAGATAAAAGCAAATTGTCTGTATATCTTTTTAAAAGTGTCAGGTGTCTTGGCGTCAAAGCTGTGCCAGAAACGGCAACTGTATTTTCAAATCCTGCCTGATGGCACATTATGGCGTCGGTGTAGCCTTCGGTTAAAACGCACTGATTATTTTTTCTGGTGGCCAGCTTGGCATAATTTATTCCGTATAAAACATTACTTTTGTCGTACAGCATTGTTTGGGGCGTATTTATATATTTTGCTGTTTCTTTTTTGTCGGCATCCTTAAAAACTCTTGCTCCAAATCCAATCACTTGTGAATTCAAATCAAAAATTGGAAAAATAATTCTGCCACGGAATCTGTCATACGGATTGTTCCCCTTGTCTGAATGCACTGCCAAACCGGCTTTTACAATTTCTTCTCTGTTGTATCCTCTACCCACCAAAAAGTCAGACAAGCCCTGCCAAGTATCCGGCGAATATCCAAGACGCCATTTTGCAATGCTTCCTTCTGTAATTCCCCTATTTAATAAATATTCTTTGGCGTCTTTTCCGTAGGCACTATTTCCCAATTGTTTTTCAAAAAATGAACAGGCAAGGTCGCAAATTTCATACAGCTTTTTTCTTTCACTTACAACTTGCGGGTTTTCCCTTTTTAGCTCAACGCCGGCTTTGCTTGCCAAAAGCCTCAAAGCATCTCCAAATTCCACTCCTTCAATTTCCTTTATAAATTCAAAAATATCTCCGCCTTTTCCACAGCCAAAGCATTTCCACATTTGTCTTGAAGGCGAAACAAAAAATGACGGCCCTTTTTCATTATGAAAAGGGCACAGCCCGCGGTAATTAATCCCGGTTTTTGAAAGTTTTACATAACTTCCAACAACGTCCAGCACATTCAGCTTGTTTTTTATCTCGTCAATTTGAGAGTCCATTGTGCTTTATATTATTGCATCTGCGCTCAATAAATGCAAATGCAGATGGTCTACAAGCTGGCCTCCTTCCCTGCCAACATTTACAACCAATTTATAGCCTTCCAAATTATTATCTTTTGCTATTTTTTGCGCCGCCAGAAACATCTCTCCAACTAACTCTTTATCAATTTCCTCCAAATGCTTTACCGACTCAATATGTTTTTTGGGAACAATTAAAATATGCACCCTTGCCTTAGGGTTGATGTCATTAAACGCAACAAGTCTTTCATTTTCAAAAACTTTGCTTGCCGGAATCTCGCCATTTATAATTTTGCAAAAAATACAATCTTCCATTTTAATTTATTTTGTAAGTTAAGTTAATTGTGACATCAATTTCTTGCTGGCCAGGCTGTACAGTTGGAACAGGAGCAGAATCCATAACTCCAGCTCCCATTGCTTTTGCCGAACTGTACATAACAGGAGAGGAGTTATAACTATTTTCAAATATATTGATAATTTTTCCAAGCCCTATGCCAGATTCTTTGGCAAGATTTTCTGCATTGGCTTTTGCCTGCGCAATTGCTTTTGCCCTTGCCTGCTCTTTAAATTGCTCTGGGTTATCAATTGTAAATTGCAGGTCGCCCACCAAATTTGCGCCAACAGATGTTGCTTTTGCCAAAATGTCGCCAACTTTTGTAAAATCTCTTATTTTAACCTGCACATCTTGTTCTAATGTATAACCTTGAAAAATTCTGCCTGCGTTTTGAGTGTAGTTATAATTTGGCGTCAAACTATAATTTGTTGTTTGGATATCTTTTTCATCAACTCCAAGTTTTTTAACGGCATCAATAACTGCATTCATTTTATCTGTACCACTTTTTGTAACGTCGGCAACTGTTACCGCCTGTGCCGTAACTCCCAGGCTAATTAAAGCCACATCGGGCTTTGCATAAACTTTTCCTTCACCAGAAACCGTAATCTGATTTTGATTTTGCAAATCGGCTGATTTATTCTGCAAAACAATTTGACCAACAAAAAATACTAAAATGCCAACCACTAAAATCGCGGCGAGCATAAAACTTTTATCTAAAATTTTTTTTATTTGTTCATCCATATTTTTTATTTTTTATTAATAATATTATTTTTAAGCGGAGGAGGTGGGACTCGAACCCACGGGTCCCTTTCGAGACACGCCTTTCCAGGGCGTTGCAATAGCCACTATGCGACTCCTCCAAAAATTTTAAATTTCCATGCCTCGTAATGCTTTTATGCGGTCTTCTATTGGAGGATGGGTGTCAAATAATTTTGAAAACCAATGGGCTCTTTGCTTGCCTTTGTATGGTGAGTCAATAAATAAAGAACTTGTTGCGTCATTTGTAATTCGCATTGGAGTCTGGTCTGCAGAAATTTTTTCTAAAGCTTTGGCCAAGCCTTCGGGATATCTTGTCAGCAAAGCTCCGTCTGCATCTGCTAAAAATTCTCTTTTTCTTGAAATTGCCAACTGCACCAAAGTTGCTGCAATTGGAGCCAAAATTGCCGCCACAATTCCAAGCACCATCAAAATTGCTCCAGCATTTCCATTGTCATCGTTAGATCTTCTTCCCCCTCCAAAAAAACTAATTCTCATAAACATATTTGCCAATATTGCAATTACTCCGGCCAAAACCGCAACAATTGTGGACAACAGCATATCTTTGTTTCCAATGTGCGACAATTCATGTGCCAAAACTCCCTGCAATTCTGTTTTATCTAGCCGGTTTAGAAGCCCTTGTGTTACACAAACAACTGCATGATTTTTATCACGCCCGGTTGCAAAAGCATTTGGCTGAAGCTCTGGAATAATATAAATTTTTGGCAAAGGCAAACCGGCTGTTATGCATAAATTTTCAACAACGTGGTAAAGCTCCGGATTTTTGTCGTGTTCAATTGGCACGGCTTTGTACATTCCCAAAACAATTTTGTCAGACCACCAATAGCTTCCAACACTCATAAAAACACTCAAAAAAACCGCAAAATATAAAATTACGCTGCTATTTAATCCATAAGAAAACAGCCAGCCCAAAGCTATAATAAAGACCAAAAACCCAGTTAATAAAAACCAGGTTTTTCTTGTGTTTGAATCTGCTTGCGTATAAATGCTCGCCATAAATTAAAACTTTACTGATGCTGGTTGTTTTTCCGTTTCGTTGGCTGTCTGGAATAATTCCATTTCCTTAAAACCAAATGAGCCTGCAATTAAATTTGCCGGAAAACTTTCAATTTTAATGTTAAGGTCTCGAACGTTTGTGTTGTAAAACCTGCGGGCTGCCTGAATTTTGTCTTCTGTGTCTGTAAGCTCTCTCTGTAATTCCAAAAAATTTGTTGATGCTTTTAAGTCGGGGTAATTCTCGGCTACAGCAAACAAACTTTTCAAGGTGCCAGATAACGCGTTTTCGGCCTCTGCTTTGTCCTTAAGCCCTGTAGCGCCCATGGCAGCGGTTCGGGCTTCTGTAACCTTTTCAAACAGCTGGCTTTCGTGGGCGGCATAACCTTTCACAGTTTCCACTAAATTTGGAATCAAGTCATATCTTCTTTTCAACTGCACATCAATATCTGCAAAAGCTTCTTTTGCCCTATTTTTTAATACTACCAAACCATTAAAAACCATTATTATCCATAAGATAATAACAACTACAATTGCCAACACTATCCATAAAATTGTTACCATAATTTTTATTTGGGCAAATTTTCAATCATATCATTTAAAAAATGATACTGAATTAAAAACTTGTAATTAAATAATTTTATTAAAGTTAAAAAATCTTCAAGTTCTGAGCGAAATGCCTCAGGCCCCGAGAAAACCTCCCATAATTGTACTACGAGATTTTTGGCATAATGGTTTAGAATTTCATAATCGGATTTATTTTTTAAATAATTTATTATCTGCTTGAATTCTCCCCTGTCTAACCAAATGCCATTGCACATTTTGCAAAAATCAACCTTGGTTTTTGAGCCGTCATATTTGACTTCAATTAAGCCTGCCCTGTCAACAGGACAATGCTTATCTCCTCTGGAAACGTGAAACTTTGATTTGTCGCGCCACAAGTCAACATCAACCCAATTCAAATCTTTATCTTTGTCATCTTTTGCCTGGCGCAATTCGTCATTATCAAACCAAATGCCCAAACATTTTGGACAGTAATCAACTTCCACATTATGAAACAAAATTTTTTCTAATTGTTCGTTATCATTTGGACAATTCATACCTATATAATACATAAAAACCCAAATTTATGCAATAAAAGAGGAGTCCGAAGACTCCATGTGGAAAACTCGCGTACGAGTTCTATTTTTGTCGCGTAAAGCAGAACTGGTCCAACAAATTCCTGGCAACCAAGGCTATTTCGGTTTGTTCGCCATTGCCATCCTTGTCGTCAGATGCCGTGTTCAGAAATTCTTCCAGTTCAACCAGCAACTCTGCTGGAATTTCGATTGGCATGAGCGGACCCTGTCGGTCAGAAATGCGGAGCGGTCCTATTGGCCTTGGCACAGACTCGCCAACAAGTATGACTTGCTGGGTTTCCTCGTTTATCATACAAATCAGCTGATGAGGCGTGCCATTAGCGCCATTACAAACTCTCACCGGCGGACTTATGTCATGCCACCCTGGGCACGTCGAACTTGGATAAACCTTCCCGTTTTTCCCCAGAGCAGCCATTATCTCCTGGATAGTAGCCATTGCTATGTTCTCCTCTCCCTTGTAAAAGGGCGTTGTATTTCCCAAAAACTCCGATACTAAAACATTACAACGAATCAAAATTTTTTACAATAGAAAACAAAAATGTAGGACTTCCGATGTCCTACATTTTTACTGCTTGCTACAAACTACTCTCTAATTTAGTAGTCTCCGCCCATCATTGGATTAGATGCTGAATGATTAGGGCAACCTTCTTTCTTTGGCAATTCAGAAACAACTGCTTCAGTTGTCAAAAGCATACTTGCTGCAGAAACCGCGTTTTCCAAAGCAGTTCTTGTAACTTTTGTAGGGTCAACAACTCCTGCTTTTATCAAATCTTCATAAACCATTGTTGAGGCATTAAATCCATACTCTCCCTGGCCCTCTTTTACCTTTTGCACAACCACAGCGCCGTCAATTCCGGCATTTTCTGCAATTTGCCTAATTGGCTCTTCAACTGCCCGCCTGAGGATATTCACGCCGGTCTTTTCATCGCCTTGGGCCTCAATAGCCTCCAGGACAAGGGCGCACCTCAAAAGCGCCACACCACCACCCGGGACTATTCCCTCTTCCACGGCAGCTTTTGTTGCGTGCAGGGCATCTTCCAATTTGTGCTGTTTGGCTTTTTGTTCAACTTCTGTTGCTGCTCCAACTTTTATAACCCCAACTCCGCCGGACAACTTTGCCAATCTTTCCTGCAATTTTTCTTTGTCAAAATCTGAAGTGGCTTCTAAAATTTGTTTTTTAATTGCGCCAACTCTTGCCTCTATCTCCTCTTTTTTACCCTTTCCTTCTACAATGGTAGTATTTTCTTTTGTTGAAATTATTCTTCTTGCTTGGCCCAGCATTTCCAGCTCAGTATTTTCTAATTTCATTCCAATCTCTTCTGAAATAACTTTAGCTCCCGTAACAATGGCAATGTCTTCAACCATTTCTTTTTTTCTGTCGCCAAAACCAGGCGATTTAATTGCCAAAGCCCTGAAAACTCCCTGAATTTTGTTTACAATTAAAGTTGTCAAAGCATCTCCGTCAACGTCGTCTGCAATTATAACCAATTCTTTTTTGCCTGCTTTAACCAATTTTTCCAGCAAAGGCAAAATTTCCTGCAAAGAACTAATTTTTTTATCTGTAATTAAAATATATGGGTCTTCCAAACTGGCTTCCATTTTTTCTGTGTTGGTAACCATATATCCAGAAATATATCCTCGGTCAAATTGCAAACCTTTCACAATTTCTTTTGAAAGCCCAAAAGTTTTTGATTCTTCGGTTGTAATTACTCCATCTTTGCCAACTTCTTCCATAACTTCGGCAATCAAGTTTCCCATTTCTTCATCTTGAGCCGAAATTATTGCAACCTGGGCTTTTTCCTCTTTTGTGCTAATTGCTTTTGACATTTCTCTCAAAGCTTTCACAACTGCGTCTTTTCCCATTATAATTCCCTTTCTCAAAGCCAAAGGATTGGCACCGGCTGCAACATTTTTTAAGCCCTCTGTGGCAATTGCCTGTGTCAGTAGGACAGCCGAAGTTGTCCCATCACCGGCCACATCATTTGTTTTTGAAGCAACTTCTTTTATAATTTCAGCTCCAATATTTTCAATTGCATCTTCAAGCTCAATTTCTTTTGCAATTGTAACGCCATCGTTTGTAATTGTTGGGCTTCCGTAAGAAGAACCCAAAACAACATTTCTGCCTTTTGGCCCCAGAGTTACTTTTACAGCATTGGCGACTTTGTCCAATCCTGATTTTAAAATTTTTCTTGCATCTTCGCTATATTTTATTTGTTTTGCCATGTAATTTTATGAATGAAATGAATAAAATCATCCTGAGCCCGAAGGCGAAGGATATTCCTATTCTATCACTGCAAGTATATCCGACTCGCTTGCGATTAAATATTCTTTGCCATCAAATTTTATTTCGCTTGGGCCATATTTTTGAAACAAAACTTTGTCCCCTGGTTTTACAGACATCATAACTATTTTCCCGTCATCTGTTTTCTTGCCGGGCCCCACAGCAATAATTAATCCTTCCTCCGACCGCTCTTTTGAAGCTGTGTCCGGCAAAAATATGCCGGTTTTTGTCTTTTCTTCCTCTTTTACAGGCTCAATTAAAATATGGTCTCCTAAAGGTTTTATTGTCATGTTTTTATTTAATTAATAATTTTCGATATAATACAATTTAATCGATTAAGAAACAATTGTCAATAATGCAAACAAAAACCGCCTGATGAGGGCGATTTTTTAAAAATTACATTGCGAATAATTCCCGCAATTCTTTAACTTCCATCTCAAGTTTCTCTATTCTCTTTTTGTGATCAGTGATAATTAATTTTTCTATCTTATATAATCTGTTTTCAACCATATCAAAACGTTTATTCACTTCATCTTTCTTAGAAGTTTCTTCAAATCCTTTCTGCACCATTATTGCCAAATCATTGATTGTGATATTTTTCTTTACCATAATTTATTATAATTCTTTCAAAAATCCGTGTCAAATTTACTTTAAATATTGGCCTGTGTAGGATTTTTTGACTTTGGAAACGTCTGCCGGAGTTCCTTCAGCAACAATTTGGCCTCCGCCATCGCCTCCTTCCGGGCCCAAGTCAATTAGCCAGTCGGCGTTTTTAATTAAATCGATGTTGTGCTCAATCACAAGCACTGTGTTTTTCTTTTCAACTAATCCGCCCAAAACAGAAATCAATTTTTTGATGTCGTCAAAGTGCAAGCCTGTTGTTGGTTCGTCCAAAATATACAAAGTTCTGCCGGTTCCTTTTCTGGAAAGCTCGGTTGCCAATTTTACCCTTTGCGCTTCTCCGCCGGACAAAGATGTTGCCGATTGCCCAAGTTCAACATAAGAAAGCCCAACTTCTTTTAAAGTTTTCATTTTTTCATAAAGCCCGGGAATATTTTTGAAAAATTCCATTGCCTCTTCAACTGTCATATCCAAAACTTCGGCAATGTTTTTGTCTTTATAGGTAACTTCCAAAACTTCTTTGTTGTATCTTTTGCCATGGCATTCTTCGCACTCAACATAAATGTCCGGCAAAAAATACATTTCAACTTTTTTCTGCCCCTGACCTTCGCAGGCCTCGCACCTTCCGCCTTTTACGTTAAAAGAAAATCTGCCGGCTGAATATCCGCGCACGCGAGCTTCTTTTGTTTTGACAAAAATATCTCTAATGTGAGTAAATGCGCCGGTGTATGTTGCCGGGTTTGACCGCGGAGTCCTGCCAATTGGCGACTGGTCAACCAAAACAACTTTATTTATGTTATCAATTCCTAAAATTTCTTTGTGCTTGCCCGGTTCGTCTTTTGCTCGGTAAAACTTTTTCAGCAAATACTTTGCCAAAATGTCATTCACCAAAGATGATTTCCCAGAGCCCGAAACTCCGGTTACGCAGACAAATTTTTCCAAAGGGATTTTGACATCAATATTTTTTAAATTGTGTTCCTCCGCTCCAATAATAGTCAAATTTTGAAATTTGGATTTTAGATTTGTTTTGGATTTTAAAATCTGAATTTTAGATTTTTTACCTTCTATCTCAACTCTCTTCCGACCGGCTAGATAGTCTCCCGTTAATGTATGGCTTTTGAGAAGCTCTTTATATGTACCTTGAAAAACAACTTTTCCTCCGTGCTTTCCGGCTCCCGGCCCAATTTCAACAAGCCAGTCGGCCGACTGCATTGTTTGCGGGTCGTGTTCAACCACAACAACCGTGTTGCCAAGCTCTTTTAATTTTATTAAAGTATCAATTAATTTGTGCTGGTCTCGGGCGTGCAATCCAATTGACGGCTCATCTAAAATATATAAAACTCCAGATAATTTTGAACCAATTTGTGTTGCCAATCTTATTCTTTGCTCTTCTCCGCCGGCAAGTGTTCCGGCTTTTCTGGACAAAGTTAAATATGCCAATCCAACATCGGTTAAAAATTGTGTCCTGTCAATTATTTCTTTTAAAATTCCTGCGCTGACTTTTGTTTTTTCAAGCCCGGAAAAAAATTTTTCAGCTTTGTCAACCGGCATATCAACAATTTTATCAATTGACTGGTCAGCCACCGTAACTGCCAAAACTTCCGGCTTTAATCTTTTGCCGTGGCATTTTGGGCAAATTTTTATCACCATATATTGCTCAATTTCTACCCTTGTCCAATCAGAATCTGTTTCGTGATATCTGCGTTCTAAATTAGCTACAACTCCTTCAAAATCGCCGTCGCCATATAAAATTACATCAATGGCTTTTTTGGGAAGTTCGCCGACTTCTTCATCTAAAGAAAATTTATATTTTTCTGCCAGGCCGGAAATTATAGAATAATAATAACCTTGCCTGCCAACTTTATGGGAAGCCCGCGACCACGGCCAAATGGCACCCTCTGCCAAAGTTAATCTTTTATTTGGAATTACCAATTCAGGGTCAACTTCTAATTTTTCGCCAAGGCCAGTACATTCTGGGCAGGCGCCATAAGGATTGTTAAAAGAAAATAACCTTGGTTCTAATTCTGGCAAAGAAATTCCGCAATCTTCGCAGGCAAAATGCTCTGAAAAAACAAAATCAGAATAGTTTTGTTTTTTCAGAGCATTTTGCCCTGAGGGGGTACCCTTTGGGTCCCGAAGGGCTTCTTTGATATTTGCACTTACAATTACAATTCCTTTGCCAAGTCTTAATGCAGTTTCCAAAGAATCAACCAGTCTTGATCTGTCCAAATCTTTGTCCAAAACCAGTCTGTCAACAACAACTTCAATGTCGTGTTTTTTTTGTTTGTCCAAAGGCTTGTCCAAAGATTCTTCAACCTGGTAAATATTTCCGTCAATTCTGACTCTCACAAACCCACCCCTGTTAATTTCTTCCAAAACTCCGTGATGTTCACCCTTCTTGCTTCTTAAAACCGGACCCAAAATTGTAATTTCTGTTTTCTTTGGCAGTTTTAAAACTTGATCAACAATTTGGTCAACTGTTTGTTTTGAAATTAATTTTCCGCAATTTGGGCAATGAGGCTTTCCAATACGGGCGTAAAGTAACCTTAAATAATCATATATTTCAGTTATAGTGCCAACAGTAGACCTTGGATTGTGAGTTGATTTTCTTTGGTCAATTGAAATTGCAGGGCTTATTCCTTCTATCTTATCTACGTCTGGTTTGTCCATTACACCCAAAAATTGCCTGGCATAAGCTGACAAACTTTCCACATATCTTCTCTGCCCTTCTGCATACAAAGTATCAAAAGCCAAAGATGATTTTCCAGAACCAGACAAGCCAGTTATCACAACCAACTTATTTTTTGGAATGTCCAAATCAATATTTTTCAGATTATGCACGCGAGCTCCGCGTATTTTTATAAAATCATTTTGCATAGTTGCATAGCTAAATATGAGTGGTTCATTATATAACTTTATTTTTACGAGTTCAAGGGTGCCTATTGAAAAAAGGCGTAATTTAGTCTTAAATAGATAAAAATGGACAAGTTTAAATTTATAGCAAAATCAGAACTCAGCGAACTGCCGAAGACATCGGGGGTGTATTCGTTTTACGAAAAAAATAAAGTTATTTATATAGGAAAGGCAATAAATATACAAAATCGAGTAAAAAATCATTTTAACCAGCCAAGCTACCGAGACAATCTTTTTATGGACAAGGTTGATAAAATTGGCTATTTAGAAACCAATTCAGAAATTGAAGCGTTAATTTTGGAAGCTAATTTAATAAAAAAATACCAGCCAAAATTTAATGTTGTCTGGCGGGACGATAAAAATTATTTTTATGTGGCAATTGCCAAAAATGACCAAAAAATTCCATATATTTTTATTACCCACCAACCAAAAAATTCGAAATTAGAAATTCGAAATTCGAAATTTAGTTATGTTGGTCCTTTTGTTGAAGGCACAGCCTTAAAAAAAACTTTGCGATTTTTACGAAGAGTATTCCCCTATTACATAACAACCCTTCGACGTGGCTCAGGGCAGGCAATCCATCCAAAAACAAAATGCACTTATTGCCATCTGGGATTATGCCCGGGCCCAAATCCAGACTTGAAAGATTACAAAAATAATATTAAAAAACTAATTTTAATTCTTAAAGGAAAACGAAGCGCTGTTTTGAATTCCTTAAAAAGGGAAATGAAAGATTTATCTGCCGAGAACAGGTTTGAAGAAGCCGGAAAAATTAGAGATAGAATTTCTAATTTGCAACAAGTAATGTCCCACACTAACGTGATTAACAGCGAAAAAGTCGGTGGGACGTCGGACGTCCCACCGACTTTAAATAAGATTTTGGGAGTGGATAAAGAGATTCACAGAATAGAATGTTATGATGTTTCAAATATACAAGGGAAACAAGCTACCGGTTCTATGGTGGTTTTTGTGGATGGCAAGGCAGATAAAAATCAATACAGAAAATTTAAAATTAAAATGAAAAATGAGCCAAACGACATTGCAATGTTAAAAGAAACTTTGCAAAGAAGATTTACGCACCCGGAATGGAAATATCCTGAGGTCATTTTAATTGACGGAGGCAAGGCGCAACTGAATGTTGGAATAAAAGTCAGAGAACAATTCCATAGAATTGTTCCTTTAATTATTTCTGTTGCAAAAGGCAGACAGGAATTATTCATAGAAAACAGAAAAAAAGCAATCCCCTTAAAATCCCTGCCACAGGAAGTTTACAATTTAATAAAAAATTTAGATGACGAAGCTCATAGGTTTGCCATTGCCTACCATAAAAAATTGCGCAAAAAATCATTATTGCAATAATTGTTGCATTTTGAATAAAAATATGATATGATTATAACTAATGAAGAGGCTACTCTCTCAAATTGCAGCTGCCATATTAGGATTATGGCTGGCGATATTGTTTGTGCCTTCAGTTATAATTAGGGCATATCCAACATCAAACTTTTTTGGTTTTCCTTTAACAACTCAATGGGAAATCATTTTGGTTTTAGGAATTGCTTTGGGCTTGCTGAATTATTTTCTGCGCCCGCTTTTAAAGGCATTATTTCTGCCTTTAGAAATAATTACTCTTGGACTTTTTACAATAGTAATAGATATGGGCTTAATATGGCTTTTAGACAAAATGTTTGATGAATTTTATGTTCCCTTTTTATTGCCTCTTTTATATACAACCCTAATTATTTGGGGATTAAACTTAATTGGAATTTTTTTAACTAAAAATAAATACAAATAAAATGAATACAATATTATTTTATTCTCAAATTGCAGTATCTATAATTTTAATTGTGCTTATTGCCATACAGCAACGAGGCACTGCGCTGGGCGCCGGATTTGGAGGCGGAGGCGAAGTCTATTCTACAAAGCGCGGAGCGCAGAAAAAAATATACTACGCCACAATTGCAGTTGTAACCATTTTCCTTGTTTTGGGCGTATTAAATCTATTGATACCATAAAAAATGGCAAAGTTTCCTAAGTTTTCTCAGTGGAAACAACTTTTCAAAATATTGAAAGGAACTGAAAGGAAATTTTTTTTAGTTCTAGTTGTTTTAGCGTTAGCATCTGCAACATACCTTGCGATTGATTTTTATATAAGCAACACAAAAGAAGTTTCTGCCTACGGCGGAACATACGCAGAAGGAGTTGTCGGACAGCCAAGATTCATAAATTCTATTTACGGGGAAACAAACGATGTTGACAGGACTTTAATTGACTTGGTTTATTCCGGTTTGATGACTTATGACAAAGACGGAAAAATTATTAATGACTTGGTGAAAAGCTACCAAATTTCAGACAATGGCAAAACTTACACTTTTCAATTAAAGGACAATCTTTATTGGCAAGATGGAATACCTTTGACAGCCGACGATGTTATTTATACCATAAAAACAATCCAAAATTCGGATTACAAAAGCCCTTTAAGGGCAAATTGGATTGATGTGGACGCAGAAAAAATTTCCGGCAGTTCATTCGCTTTGTCCCTCGGCTCGCCTTACAATTCTTTTCTGGAAAATTGCGCTATAAAAATAATTCCCCAGCATATTTGGAAAAATGTTTTGCCGGAAAATTTTGCCCTTTCTTCTTATAATTTGCAGCCGGTAGGCTCTGGGCCCTATGCGCTTTCCAATATACAGGAAGCCAATAACAGCTTCATAAAAAGCCTGACACTGACGGCAAACCATAAATATTACGGAAAACTGCCTTATATATCTGAAATTTATTTCCAATTTTTCAACAATAAAAACGACTTGATAAGCGCGGCAAACCAAAAAACAATCGACGGATTTTCCATTTCAAACTTAGATGACAATGAAGCTTTGGCAGAAAAAGAAGTGCGGCAAGGATGGACGAAAAATGAAAAATTCAGCGTTTATTCTTTTTCTCTCCCAAGATATTTTGCCGTATTTTTCAATATGCAGGACGGCAAACTTCTGTCTGACAGCAATATAACAAAAGCTCTTAACTATTCTGTTAATAAAGCCAAACTTTCGCAAAAAATAAGCGAAGCTTACAAAGAAAAAATTTCCATTGTTGATTCTCCCATCCTGCCTGATTATTTTAACTATTCAGCTCCGGTTGCAAGCTATAATTTCAATTTAGACACAGCCAACAAGCTTTTGGACAAGTCAGGATATAAAGATAACGGCCAAGGGCAGAGAGTAAAAGCAAATAATAAAAAACCTGCGTTCCAGTTCAAAAGCTATCTGAAAATAGGCTCTGCCGGAAACGAAGTCATAGAACTTCAGGGATGCCTGACCAGATTAGATGACAGCTTTAAAACTCTTTTGCAGGGGGAAGCAAATGGAAAATTTGGCAAAGGAACTGGAGATGCAGTGACTGTATTCCAGCAAAAATATCTGCCTGACGTTCCAGCCACGGGCGAAGTTGGTTCGGGCACGCGGAAAGAATTGAATTCATTGTGTTTTTCCAACCAAAATAATTCCTTGCCTTTAAAATTTGATTTGATTACTGTAAATCAGCCCCAATTGGTTGCCACAGCCAATCTTCTAAAAGATTACTGGCAAAAAGTTGGAGTAACCGTGCAGGTAAAAGCTGTAGAACTTTCAGATTTGAAAGACATCATCAAAAACAGGGATTATGACGCTCTGCTTTACGGACAAGCTCTTGGAAGTTTGCCGGATTTATACCCATTTTGGCATTCAACTCAAATAAACGACCCAGGATTGAATCTTTCAGAATACCAAAATAAAAAAGCAGACCAATTATTAAAAGATGCCAGAGAAACTTCAGATGACCAAGTAAAAGCTCAAAATTATGAAAAATTGCAAGATATAATACTTGCAGACGCCCCTGCCCTATTTTTGTATAATCCTGATTATTTATATTGGGTTTCTGAAGGAATAAAAGGAATTGACACGACAAAAATAGTTGACCCGGCAAAAAGATTTGAAAACATAGTGAATTGGTATATCAACACAAAAAGAGTGTGGAAATAATATGAAGGTAAAAAAATACATAGAAAACAAACCTTGGGGCAGATATGAACGGTATTGCCTAAATCAAAAATGCACTGTAAAAATACTTTTCTTAAAACCTAACACAGAGCTTAGTCTTCAATATCATAAAAACAGAAATGAATTTTGGAAAGTGGCTAAAGGCACAGGCAAGGTAATAATCAACAAAAAAATAGTGAACGCAAAAGAAGGAGATGAGTTTTTGGTGGTCAGAAAAACACTTCATACAATTAAAGCCGGAAAAAATGGTATAAATGTTTTAGAAATTTCTTTTGGAAATTTCAGCGAAAAAGATATTATAAGAATAAAAGATAAATATAAAAGAAAATAAAAATAATATGGAAACAGAAAATATCGATTTATCAAAATTAACCCCAGATGTGCGCCACTTAAATGATATGCGTGAAACTTTGTACGACCAAGATTTTGCAAAAAATACTCCCGACACAGATTTGTATTTAATGTACAGAAAAGTAAAAAACGAAAATAATTTAAATTATAATATTACAATAACCTTGGCAAAAATGCTTGGTGATGAATTTAATAAAACCAAAGGCCACGTACATATTGGAAACTTTGGCGAAATTTATACGGTTTTGGAGGGCCAGGCAATTTTTCTGATGCAGAAAGGCGATGCAGAAAAAATTGAGGATGTTTATGCGGTTGAGGCAAAAGCAGGAGAGTCGGCAATAATTCCCGGCGGCTACGGACACATCACAATAAATCCGTCTGAAACACAAAATTTAAAAACCGAAGACTGGTCTTCGGAAAACTGCAAAAGCGATTATTCCCTTTTTGTTGAAAAACAGGGAGGTTGCTATTACTATATTAAAAGTCCCTCGTCGCCTGCGGGCTCCTCGGGATCTGCGAGTTGGATTAAAAACGAAAATTACAAATCAGTTCCAGAACTGCGTTTTGAAAAGCCATTAAAATCAGCGCCGGAAGATTTAAGCTTTCTCAAAAACGGATAAATTCTCGCGGGTATGGCGGAACAGCAGACGCGCTGGCTTCAGGAGCCAGTGGGAGAAATCCTGTGGAGGTGCAAATCCTCCTACCCGCACAATTGAAATTAACTAAATATTTATGATAAACACAAAACCAAATAAAATTAACGTACCTCAAAAGGCAAATAACCTACGGATTATTCCTCTGGGAGGATGCGAAGAAGTCGGCAGAAACATGACTGTTTTTGAGTATGGGCAGGATATTGTAATTCTTGACATGGGCATGCAGTTTCCTGAAGAAGATATGCCCGGAATAGATTACGTAATTCCAAATGTTGAATATTTGAAAGGCAAAGAAAAAAATATTCGGGGAGTAATATTTTCCCATGGGCACCTAGACCACATTGGAGCAGCTCCAATTCTTTTACAAAAACTGCAAAACCCGCAAATTATCGGAAGACCTTTAACTTTAGAAATGGTAAAGCACCGAGTTGAAGATTTGTATCACGGCGCTTCCAAAAAATTGAAAACAATTTATGTAAAAGATATCAATGAAAAAATTAGTTTGGGAGCTTTCACATTGAAATTTTTCGCAATTGACCACAGCGTTATGGACGCAATGGGAGTTATTTTAGAAACTCCGGCAGCAACAGTTATACATCCTGGCGACTGGACAATTGAAAGGCATCCTGTTAGCGGAAAAGCAATCAATTATTCCCATTTATCTAATTTGAAGAGGCCGACCATTTTAATGCTTGAATCTCTAGGAGCCACAAACTCTGAAGAACCGGTAACTGAAGAAACAATGTTGAATAATCTGTATATGCTGATTAACAAGGCTCCCGGCAGGACAATTATTACAACCTTTTCTTCACAAATTGAAAGAATAAGGCAAATATTAGAGTTTGCTGCAAAAAACAATAAAAAAGTTGCGCTGGACGGCTTTTCAATGAAGTTAAACATAGAATTGGCAACAAAATTAGGATATATTAAAATTCCAAAGGGAGTAATAATTCCAACAGACAAAGCTCATACTTTTCCAGACAACAAAGTTATTATAATTTGCACCGGAGGGCAAGGCGAAGAAATGTCGGCTCTTTCAAGAATTGTTGCAGGAAACCATAGATTTGTAAAAATAAAAAAAGACGACACTGTTATTTTTTCATCTTCGGTTGTTCCTGGAAATGAAAGAACTGTCCAAAGATTGAAAGACAATCTTTACCGGCTGTCCGACAATGTTTACCACTCAGATATTATTGATGTTCACATTTCCGGACACAGCAACATTGAAGGCATAAAACAAATGCTAAAAGAAATCAGACCGGACTATTTTATTCCGGTTTATGCCAACCATTATTTTTTGAAAGAAGCGTCTAAAATTGCGCAAGGAATTGGATTTAGAAAAGATAAAATTTTTGTGCCCGACAACGGCTCTATTATAAAATTTTCGCAAAATCACGAGCCTGAAGTATTAAAAGAAAAAGCTCCAACAAGTTATGTTTTTGTTGACGGGCTTGGAGTTGGAGATGTTGGAGAAATTGTTTTGCGTGACCGCCAAATGTTGGCAGAAGACGGAATGTTTGTTATTGTAACAGTAATAGACAAGCGCACTGGCCAAGTCAAAGGCAGCCCGGACATTATTTCGCGCGGGTTTGTTTATTTAAGAGAATCAAAAGATTTGCTTTCGCAAACACGCAAAAAAGTAATTGAGATTGTAGATAAGTCCGCCGGCCATGGCGGCCCAGTAAACTGGACTTATGTAAAAGACGAAATCCGCAACAAAGTCGGTGATTTCTTAAACTCAAAAACCTCCCGCCGCCCAATGATTCTTCCAGTAGTAATCGAAGTTTAGGCAACTTGCCCCGTTAATTAAAATATCTTGCTCGCGTGACACTTTCAGTTGCCTTCCAATTTATATTAGAGTATAGTAAATAAATAATATGAGAAATCTTGAACAGAAGACTGAAATAGAAGACCAAGAACGTATAAATAAATATTTAGAATCCAAGCTTGATTTGTGTGCAGATTGGAAAGAAGATTTTGATGAAATACCTACCCTAAAAACAATACTGGCTTCACATATGCGTTTATATGAGGCTAGTGAAAATAAGGAACAGCTTAAAAGCAAAACTCGCGATGAACTTATAGCTGCCGGAGTTATAGATTCTGTTGAAGTTTTAGAATTTTTATTATTAATTTCCGAGAAAGAAAGAGATTTTTCTGATCAACCAGACCCAGAAACACCCGACGAAGAAATAGCCGAATATTTTTTTGAAAAATATAAGTCTCCAGAGGAAAAATGGATTCCTAGATCGTTGCCTTACTATAAAAAACACAGTGCAAGCCAACAAACAACTCGAGATAGATTTTTAGAAGAAGTAGCAATTGAAATGATTATAGGGAGCCGGGTTAGTTATGAAGAAGCCATAAAACCAACTCCAGAAAAAATAGTTGAAACTATTGATGTAATTGATGACTATTTTAAACAGGCATTTAAATCTGTATTCGGCGTTGAACCGCCACTTTCCCTAAGTAAAGTTACCCATGTAACAGATAAATTAGGCGAGTGGGCAGATTTGATTGGGGGCAGAACATTTATAAATATAAAAAATCATAAAGACAGAGATAAATTTGCACATTTTGTTATGCATGAAGGTTTGCATTTATGTTTGCCAGCGCGTTCACCAGGTTTCCATTCACCCGAAATCGAAGAAGGAGTTATTGAATATTGTATTGAAAAAATGTTTAAAACAATTCCATCAGAAAACTTTAATTATGATCCAGCATCTAAAGGATATCAAAAATTTAAGGATGGCGTTAAATCCTTATTTGAAACAATTTCAGAAGCAGAAAAACAATTTACAGAATATTTTTTAACAGGCGAGATTGAACAATTTAATGATTTTCTTAAAAGTAAAGTTACTGATAAAATTAAAAAGAAAACAGGGTTTAATTACCAATAATTAATATGAGAATATTTTCAGGGATAAGGCCGACGGGCGGCCTGCATATAGGAAATTATTTAGGAGCCATAAAGCAATGGATTGCTTTGCAGGAAACAAATGAATGTGTTTTTTGCATTGTTGACCTGCATGCAATTACAACTCCCTACGAGCCCAAAGAACTGCAAAAAAATATTTTGGAAACAACCGCAGTTTACTTGGCAGCCGGAATAAACCCGGAAAAATCAATTATTTTTGTGCAGTCAGACGTAAAAGAGCACGCCGAGTTAGCTTGGCTTTTGGGCACCATTTGCCCAATGGGCGAGCTTTCCAGAATGACTCAATTTAAAGACAAATCACGCCAGCACAAAGATTATGTAAACGCAGGATTGTTTACCTACCCTGTTTTAATGGCAGCCGACATTCTTTTATACAGAAGCAAAGCGGTTCCTGTTGGCAAAGACCAAGAACAACATGTTGAGCTTGCCCGCACAATTGCCAAAAAATTCAACCAAAAATTTGGCAAAATTTTCCCCGAGCCCGAAACAATTACTCCAAAAGTGGGAGCAAAAATAATGAGCCTGACCGACCCAAAAAGAAAAATGTCAAAGTCTGACGACCCAAAAAGCTATATTTCTCTTTTTGATTCGCCAGAAGCCATCACAAAAAAAATAATGTCTGCCACAACAGACTCTGGAAAAGACATAACTTACAACGTCACAAAAAAACCTGGAATATCAAACTTATTAACTATTTATAGTTTATTAACTGATAGACCGGTTGAAGATATACAAAGAGAATTCCATAAAAAAAGCTATGCTGATTTCAAAAAATCTTTGGCAAAAATTTTAATTGATTATTTGGAACCATTCCGCAGAAAGCAAGTAGAATTGCAAACAAGAGATGTTTATATAAAAGAAATGCTAAACAAGGGCGCCTCTCGCGCCAAAACAATTGCAGAAACAACAATGAAAGAAGTCCGCGAAAAAATGGGGTTATCATAATATTCTGTCATTGCGAGCCACAGCGAAGCAATCCAAACCAAAAAATCAGCGACTGCCGCTGATTTTTTATAAATCGAATTTTTAATCTTTTCTTATTTCGCTTCCAATCTTATATTGCAAATCTTCAACTGAACTCGCACCATCTGAAGGTGTGTATCTGCCACGTGATTTTCTTATATCATGACTATAACCTCCTAATGATTCTATTATGTCATTAGTTTTCATAAAAGCATGTGAGCCAGTAGATGAGTTAATTTTTTGCCAATAATTTTTTCCTTCGCCATCTTCTGTTGGTCCAACATCAACCATAGAACAAAACATTCTGTCCAACATAACTTTTGCGACTCCGTCAAATGATTTAGGATGTTTGTCGTGATTTTCTAACAACTCACCAAATAGATAATCGACCTGTCCTCTGTTAATATCTGAAAATTCATCATTATACCATAATCCGCCAAAGTAATTTAATTCTTGAACCATTGAATAAGTAGCCAATTCAAGAACCGTTTTCTCATTTTCTTTCATGCCATGATATGCCTCATGGCCTACTGCCATAGGAGTATGAGGTGCTAATGGGACTGCAGCATAATTGACTTTATTACTAAATTTCTTAGGAACAAAATCCATAACTGTACCAATGTTATCTAACAACTCATCCAATATCTGCTTATCATCTTTTCGGATTTTTTCATAATTGAAACCGTCCATCTCGGGATCATTTTTTATATCATTTGCATAGTAATTCGAAAAATAATCTTTAACTTCTTTGACTAATCCCGGCATTTTTTCTTTTGCCTCATCTGATTGTTTTTCTTTAGTGAAAGTAGAATCAGGTGCATGATATTTTTTGCCCATACTTAACATATCAAGCAATATTTCTTTTCTTTTTTTTATTTTTTCATTTTCAACTTCCTTCACTTCAGACTTATTCAATTTATTCTTATGAACTAATTCTAATAACATTTCTTGGCGCGCTTTTTCTTTTTGTTCATCAGTAGTATCCAAATGACGCTCACCTTCTTGGTCAACTTTATTTTTGGCACCTCCACGAATTAGTTCTTCGTCGGATTCGGCACGAGATTCTTCAAAATTAATTTCTTCTGGGTTTCTTGGCATATTTTTTTTGTTTTTCACCTGTTGAGGGATTTTGTTATACAAAAAGCCCACCACAGGTAGAGACCGAAATCTCTCATATCGGTTTCCCGATACGGCAGGTAATGCAGACCCATGATGGGTTCTATATGCACTACCTGACTTTTATGCCATGCTCATAAAAATTTACGAGTTTAGGCGAATTATTAAATTGTTAATTTTATATTACACAATAATCTCTGTAAAGTAAAGCTGGCCAACAAAAAAATCACGAGATAAATCGGGATTCAATAATAATTATAAATTATAATAATGTTTTTTCTTTGAATTTTTCTATATCGTCTTGTCTCAAAATAATAGTAAAGTTTGCGTATTTTTGAATGCCAAAAGATGGAGCGTGAGAAAATCCGACATACTCTAATTTTTTCTGTTTATATTTAACATATTTTATCGCAGGAATTAGGTCTGTGTCAGAACTCACCAATACTGCTGTGTCATAAATATTGTCCACAGCACCGATTATTAAATCAACTGCCATTTTAACATCCGTGCCCTTTTCTCTAATTTTCCCTTTATCATACATTACCCTGCCTCGCTTGATTATAAAACCATCTCTCTCCATTTTAGAAACAAATTTCTGCTGTCCCGCTACTATTTGTTTACTTTTATCAGTGCCATCTAAATTTCTGGCAATACCTACATAATATCTTTTAGAAACGCACTCTCTGTTTCCAATGATATAATCAATAAATTTATTAAAATTAAACTTAACGCCTTTGGGAAAATTAATTTCTTTGTTCTTCAAATATTTATAAAAATTATTGCCGTCAATATAAACAGCGACTTTTTCTTTTTTTGAAGTTGAATATTCCATATACTTGATTATATCATAGAAAATTAACAAAAAAACTACCCTTGCCCGAGGGCAGGGATAGTGCTTATAGTATCTACATCATAATCCATACAGTGCCACCTTGTCAAGGATTTTCCTGTGGAAAACTATTTAGAAATAAATTCTGTCAATTCTTTTTGCTTCTCTTCCAAGATTTCTTTTGTGTTGGCTTCAATTGTCACGCGCAATAATGGTTCTGTATTTGATGGACGGACATTAAACCACCAATCTTTGTATTCCACGGTAATTCCGTCTAAAAAGTCTTGCTTTCCGTCTGAATACTTTTGCTTTATTTTTTCTAAAATTTCATCTTTATTTCCAACTTCAAAAGCTAAATCCGGCGCTTTAAAATATTTATAAAATGGTTTTATTATTTCTGAAAGAGGTTTGTCGTGGCTGGACAACATTTGAAGCAAAATTACAAAAGCAATAAAGCCAGAATCTGCATACGCATTGTCGCGAAATGAATAATGCGCCGAAACTTCGCCCCCCATA
>JAPLZF010000014.1 GCA_026395175.1 Candidatus Staskawiczbacteria bacterium
GCTGGCTCGGTCAACGACTAATGTTGTGGAGTCGGTTGCAGAGCTTGTGGCGGTGGTTAAAGCCATGCCTGCGTCAATAGCAGGGCTGGTGGATGTAAGGTGGTAGTCTTTGGTGGCGTAACCGACGAAGTTTTGGGAAGCGTCGGTGGTGGTGAGAATGCTTCCGGTGTCGGGATAATCTGGGGCGCTAGAATTTTGATACGCTTGGAAAACACCAGGGAGGGTTATTTCTTTATATTTATAGCCAGCATTATCTGTGCCCCATGCCATGTTTAGATTGCCTCCGGACCGATAAAGATTATGCTGTAATCTTACCGAGCTATAAGTTACATCAACATCTCCATAAACAAATACTCCATAATAACCACCGCTCGTAGATTCCTGAAAAAAGATATTATTCTTCAGGTTCTGTCTTCCCGTATCTCCTCCTGTATAGGTGCTGTCTCCATAACTGTCGTGGGGCAGATCCTCCTGGGAAAATTGGGCAAAAGTGTGATACGCGTCAACGAAGGTATTATTATAAATTACCGTCGGACTGGGAAAGCCATAGCAACTATAACCGATACCGGTGAACCGGTTAAACCGAGCAATGTGGAAAGACGAGACGCCGGCACGATAATGGTGCTCAAAGGCGTTTCCGCTATTAAGTTTAAAACTGCCGTTTCCACCATAAATATCATTGCCCTCAACTAAAAAATGGTGGTTAATCGCGTGGGCACCCAAGTCCAAATTATCCTGACCCTCGCCCCCGCCGGTCGCGTTATTGTAGATAAGATTATTTTTGACAATAACATGATTATCTTGAATTCCGCCGGTCGCATCGCCAACCCCGACTTGAACGCCATCCCAATTGGCGTACCCAGCATTATTATACACCTCGTTATTTTCAATCAGCCAATAACCGCCCGCCACACCCCACATGGTAATACCGCCACCCGGGCTGTCGTGAACCTTGCAACCCGATATCACCGAGAAAGCCGGCGGACTGCCGATGTCGCTTCCAGCCACAATTTGTCCGGTGGCGGCATAGCTAGTGCCGGAATTGGAAACATCAAGATTTAACAACTGGTCGTGCGTACCGTTGTTAATTTGGATACTTGTAGTTAGGGAGTTTATTACTTTAAATCCGGAAAGCGTTAAATAACTGGCGTTATCCAATCGAATAAGACTGGACCAGATGCTAAAAGACACGCCCTCGCCATCAATAATGGCCGGGTCGGCCGGGTCGGTTTGAAAAATAATGGGGTGGCCGGCCGTGCCACTCTTGGTAAAAGCGACTTGCGCGTGATACTCGCCCGCGGCGACATTGACCGTGTCGCCGGCCGTGGCCGTGTCGGCGGCATGCTGGATGGTCAGCCATGGACTACCCTGTGAACCATCAGCAGAATCACTGCCGGTTTTAGCCACGTAATAAGTGGCGGCAAAAGCTTGCCCGGCCAATCCTAAAAACAAAAGAACAGCGCAAAACAAAATTGCGCTTGTTTTTGTTGTCTTTTGGATTCTGGTCATATAATTGTTATTTTATTATTTTACCATAATTACTGCATTCGCAACATTTTCCTGCTGTGGATAACTTTTTGCAAAAAAAATGCCCCGCGGTCGCAACACTTAAATTGCTAAACCGCGAGACCTCGCTTAGAAAGAGAATGTGTTGCGGACTACTTACCCCGTGCGATGTGTGCGGAAATATCTCGCAACACCTTGTCGTCTTCTTGCTGACGCGCGAGTTGCTCGGGCGAAAGCTTATAACCACGGCCCGGTGTGGGGCCCAGAGCTGGTTTGTCGATCACGACACTATTCGTTTGCGTTGCCACCGCCTTGCTCGTCATAACAGATGACGGTGGGTATAACCACACAACAATCACGACAACTGCAACAGATACCAACCCTGAAACAATTATGAACTTCATCGACGTTCTCCTCATCTTTGGCGGTTTTTTATAGGCACCGCCACAAGCCCATGGTTCTATTTATATTATAGAAAAAAATATATGTCAAACAATAAAATTACTCTTGATTCGTAATGTTTATTATTGCCAATTCTAACGGCAGTTGAGCAACTGCAGAATATTTTATTTTGTTTTCCGCGTCAATAAAAAGTTCCAGCATATTTTGTAAATCTTTTTGAGTTAGGCTTTCTGTTTGCTGTTTCATTTTTTCAAGGTCTGAGTTTGCAAGCCCGGAGTTTTGCAAGTTTAAAAAATTAGGATTTATTTTTAAAAGCAATTGCTGGCGCAAATAAAAAACCAATGTTTTTGTAAATTCCTGCAAATCAACCCCATTGTCAATTATTGAATTCAAAAATAAAATTGCGTCTTTTGCGTTTTTTGCAACCAGAAAATCAACAAATTTGGAAATTTCAGACACTTCCACAATTCCCAGCAATTCTTTTATATCTTCTGTTTTTATCAAACTTCCGCCGTCTGCAAAGCTTAAGCATTGGTCAAGCAAAGATTCTGCATCGCGAAAACTGCCTCGCGCGTTTAAAGCAATCAAGGACAAGGCCGAGTCGTCAAACTTTACGTTTTCTTTTTTTGAAATAAACTCCAGTTTTTTTATAATTTCCGGCACTTGCAATCTTTTAAAATCAAACTTTTGGCATCGCGACAAAATTGTTGCAAGCATTTTGTGCGATTCGGTTGTTGCCAGCAAAAATATTGCGTGAGCCGGCGGTTCTTCCAAGGTTTTCAGTAAAGCATTTGAAGCAGATTTTGAAAGCTGGTGGCATTCGTCAATAATAAATATTTTGTATTTTGATTTAACCGGTGAAAATTTTATGCCTTCAATTAATTCCCTTATGTCGTCAACTCCTGTATGGCTGGCGGCGTCAATTTCAATTAAATCCATTGATTTTGACCCCATAATTTCCAGGCAAGAGCCACACTTGTCGCACGGCTCAAATTGGCCTTCTTTTTTATTTTGACAATTTATTGCTTTGGCAAACAAACGGGCAATAGTTGTTTTTCCGCTTCCTTTTGGCCCAGAAAACAAATAAGCATGCCCAATATTATTTCCTTTAATCGAATTTGTCAGCGTCTGCACAACATGCTCCTGCCCAATCACCTCTTCAAACCTCTGTGGTCTATATTTCCTGTATAAAACTAAATTTGTCATAATTTTTATTTTTTGAAGACTATGAATTTATATCCTAAAAAATTCCACAATGCTACGACTAAGGCAGATAAAATTATGCTTATTTCTGTCCAAATTTTAATTGACAGGCCTGTTTTCATTCTACTAAAATAATAAAACGAAATAACATTTATTGCCAGCCCCACTAATGTAATCAATAAAAACTGCCCTATTTCCTTAATCTCGGAAATAGTAAGTTTTTTGGCTCGAGACAAAAATCCTACTATTTCTCCATCGCCGAAAGCCCAATGCTTGTTTGCCCAATATTTTATTGCAGTGGCAACCAGAAATGAAACTGATTTTATAATTAATGAAAAGGGCAATAAAAAAAATAAAATTTGAAAAACTTTTATATCAACAACATCCGCAAAGGCTCCCGCTAAAGCAAATTTTCCTAATTGACCAAGAAATAATGGTTTTTTATACCCTGTTGTCGCCTGCCTGCCGGCAGGCAGGCACAATAAAAGTCCTGCTACGGACAAAATTGGTAAAATAATAAAAAACATCCACCCGTATTTTGGCAAAAAATCCATTCCAACCCATGCCACTGCCAGTCCGCAAATTATTGCAAAAATAATATCATTTCTTTTCATTGTTATTTCAGAGTATCATAATTTTACAATTTATGAAAGATTTAGTAAGATGAGTAAATAAAAGAAAATCATGAAAATATATAATACGCTTTCGCATAAAAAAGATATTTTAAAACCAATTGCTGGCAAAAAAATAAATTTGTTTGTTTGCGGACCAACTGTCTACGACTATTCTCACATTGGGCACGCCCGAGCCTACATTGTTTTTGATTGTTTTGTAAAATACTTAAAATCGCGGGGGTTTAATGTTTTTTATTTACAAAACATAACCGATATAGATGACAAAATTATTGCCCGCGCCAGAGAACGTGGAGTTTCTGCAAAGGATTTGGCAATTGCTTTTGAAAAAGAATATTTAAAAGATATGAAGGCTTTGGGCGTGACTTCTGTTTCAAAATATGCCAGAGCAACAAATTATATTAAAGAAATAATCAGCCAAGTGCAAAGATTACAGACAAAAGGTTTTGCCTACAAAATTGACGAAGACGGAATTTATTTTGATATTTCAAAATTTAAAAGATATGGCAAGCTTTCTGGCAGAACCGCTTTGGGAGCCGAAGATGCTGTAACAAGAATTGATTACTCAAAGGACAAAAGAAACCGGGGCGACTTTTGCATTTGGAAGTTTAAACAAGAATCTGCAGAGCCATCTTGGAAGGCTCCCTTTGGCGAAGGCAGGCCAGGCTGGCATATTGAAGACACTGCAATTACGGAAAAGTTTTTTGGCGTGCAATACGATATTCATGGAGGCGCCAGAGATTTAATTTTTCCTCATCACGAGGCAGAAGTGTCGTTAATGGAATCAATTTCAGGCAAATCCCCTCTTGTAAAATATTGGATGCACGTTGGATTTTTAACAGTAAGCAACCAGAAAATGGGAAAATCTTTGGGCAATTTTATTGTTTTGTCTGACCTTTTGAAAAGATGTCCGGCAAATTATTTAAGATTTTTTGTAATTAAAAATTTGTGGAGTTCTCCAATTGACTATTCTGAATCTGCAATGGTTGAAGTAAAATCAGCTGTTGAAAAAATTGAGGAATTCCTGCGAAAAGTTAAAAGTATAAAGTTAAAAGTCCAAAGCTCAAACCAAAATGCAAAATTAATTAAAAATTTTAAAACTAATTTTTATAAAGAACTGGAAGATGACTTTAATACTCCAAAGGCATTTGCTGTAATGTTTGAGTTTATAAATAAAGCTAATATACTTCTAGAAAAAGATGAAATTTCAAAAGCGCAAGCCAGTGAAATTTATAAATTTTTTGTGGAAATAGACAAAATTTTTGGGATTATTAATTTTGCAAAAGTAAACAAGGTAATTCCTGCTGAAATAAAAAAACTCGCAAAAGAGCGCGAGCTTCACCGAAAAAACAAAGAATGGCAAAAAGCAGACGAAGTACGAATGAAAATTGAAAAGCACGGATTTACCGTTGAAGATACAAAAGACGGCCCAGCCATAAAATCTATTTAATAAGGCAAAAAAAATAGCCGAGTGGTATCCAACCAAACGGCTTTTGTTGTGCTTAATGCACCATTACCTCGCTGTCGCACGACGGACAGCTTGACGCTTGTTGCCAAAGCGGGTCTACGTACCCGCAATTCGGGCAAGCGTGAGATGGTTTTTCAGACAGCATTCCTTTTGGCCAACGGATGGCCTCGGGAATTTCTTTCCGAATATCTCTCGGCCACACACCACGCTTGTGCAACGCGGCAAGAATCGTCCGCGCGTTGGAGTAATACCACACGCCATAGAGTGTCCGAGGAAATTGTCCTCGCTTTGAAGGAAAGGCAGAATCGATTTCCGCCTTGTCCACTTGATACCCAGCATTTATAAGAACTTGCTGAATATCAGAGACCATTTGCCGTCTTCTCATCAGCTAGCTCCTTCTACCATCGGTTGGATGTCGAGTTGTCCATTGTTGAGTTCACAATGGAACTTCCAACTCGGAACAATTCTATCGCAGTATGGTCTCTTACCTAATATCGAGACCTTCACATCACCCGATGTCCACTTTCCAAAGGCACCCTTCACGGTGCAGTTAGCGCTAACCCAGATATCGGGGTCGATGAGAATCGCGAGCGAGACATTGCGTATCATACATCTTTCGTTCATAGAAACGTCAATTATCATGTTCGTCTGCATCCATATTCCTCTGAGACGAACGTCTGTTGGGATGTTACACAGAGCAACACGCACCATCTCAATTGCGAAACTGACCGATTTGCTGATAAACATCTTTCTTTCGCTTTTTCCTATGCTTCTCATCATCATTCTCCTGTCTCAGGATCACTCAAGATTATTCTCAAGTGGCTGCCGTCTCGGCAACGATTTAGTAAAAATATATTTATTTCAACTAAAGCGCTGCCGAGAAGTAAATTTCAAAGAGCTATTTACTTTATTTATTATATACCTATTACTAAATCTTGTCAATGTCTTGCCCTGTCCGCTTGCTTTTGGTAATGTTACTTATTAGAATATAAAAATGGCGAATACATTACCTGACAAACTTCCTCCACAAAATAATGAAGCAGAACAATGCCTGCTGGGGTGCTTAATGTTGGATAAAGATGCAATTGTAAAAGTTGTTGATTTTATAAAAGCCGAAGATTTTTATAAAGGAATTCACCAGGATATTTATCAGGCAATGGCTGACCTTTATGAAAAGTCCGAGCCAAGCGACATTTTGTCAATTTCATCGCGACTAAAAGAAAGAAACAGATTGGAAGATGTTGGTGGAGTTGCATATTTAACTTCTTTAATAAACACTGTTCCAACTGCAACTCACGTTGCAAATTATGCAAAAATTGTTCGCCAAAAAAAGATTTTGCGCGATTTAATTTCTGCTTCGCAAGATATTGGATTATCTGCTTTTGACGAATCCGAGGAAGTTGATGTTTTGTTGGATAAAGCGGAAAAAACCGTTTTTTCAATTGGCCAAAGAAGTCTGACTCAAACATTTTTACCAATAAAAGATATTCTGGCCGACACTTTTGAAAGGTTAGACGAGCTTTCAAAAAATGCAGGAACCATGCGAGGAGTTCCTACCGGTTTTACAGATTTAGACAAAATTTTGGGCGGTTTGCAAAAGTCAGACCTGGTAATTTTGGCGGCACGACCAAGCATGGGAAAAACTTCTCTGGCTTTATACATTGCCAGAAACGTGGCAGTTTTGGGAAACAAACCGGTTGGGCTTTTTAGTTTGGAAATGTCTAAAGACCAATTAGCCGACCGTTTGCTTGCCGGGCTGGCTAATATAAATTTGTGGAACTTAAGAAACGGACGTTTGACATCTGACGATTATTCACGGCTTCAGCACGCAATGGGAAGCTTGTCTGACGCTCCTCTATATATAGACGACGCCGGTTCTGTAAACATTCTGCAGATGCGGGCAATGGCGCGCAGATTGCAGGCAAACAAAGGATTGTCTTTAATTGTTATAGATTATTTGCAATTGATGGAACCAATGAACAGGTTTCAGTCTGCAGTTCAGCAAGTTACAGAAAATTCCCGCGCTTTGAAAATGCTGGCAAAAGAATTAAATGTGCCGGTACTGGTTTTGTCGCAGTTGTCCCGCGCGGTTGAAGCTCGCGTTCCGCAAATTCCGCGCTTGGCAGACTTGCGCGAATCGGGCGCAATTGAACAGGACGCCGATGTTGTTATGATGATTTACAGAGAAGATAAATACAACGAAAATTCGCTTAATAAAAATATTGCAAAAATTCTAGTTGAAAAACACAGAAATGGCCCAACCGGCGGACTTGATTTATATTTTGATGAGCACAGGGTAAGCTTTAGAAGTTTAGACAAAACCGACTACGCCGGCGGAATTGAACAAGAATAATATGGACTCTGTAGAAAAACTTGTAAATATATTTAGGAAATTTCCAACGGTTGGCTCGCGGACAGCCGGCCGTTTTGTTTACTACTTAATGAAATTGCCAAAAGAAAAAACCGACGAATTAATAAATGCAATTATAGAATTGAAAAACAAAATAAAATTATGCAAAATGTGTTTCAACCCTTATGAGTTTGTAGGACTCCCGATATCGCTCGAAATGGCGGATCGTGGTTTATGTAATATTTGTGCGGATTCTAGAAGAGATAAAGGTTTGCTTTGTATTGTTGAAAAAGAAACAGACTTGCTGTCTATTGAAAGCACAAAAAAATTTAACGGGTTATATTTTATTTTGGGCGGAACAGTTGCCACAATGAAAAAAGAAGATTTGAGCCAGTTAAGAATTGAAGAATTAAAAAAAAGATTAAGGCAACCCTTCGACTCAGCTCATGGCCATGGTTTTACAGAAATTATAGTTGCGCTAAACCCAACTCCGGAAGGTAGAACAACCTCGGTTTTAGTTGAGCAGACGATAAAAGAAGCAGTCCCCTCTCCTGCCTTCAGAATTACTCACTTGGCAAAAGGAATTCCTGTTGGCGGTGAACTTGAATACACCGATGAGGAAACCCTAGAAAACGCCCTCGAGGGCCGAAAATAAAAATCACAAAATAAAAAGCCCACCTGTAAAAGCGTGGGTTTTGTTTTCGCAGATGCGAAAACCTATGGCTTTCTTGTTTGACAGAACTCTCGTTCAGTCAATACCACAAGAATGGCGACCAATGCCAGCAGTCCGGTCAGATTGGCAGCCGGCAATTCTTCGGTTGAAACCGCTAATCGTATGGGAGCCGTTTCGCAGCCGCTGAGCAGATCGTAAATCCGGCAGGTGTAGTCGCCCGAATCCTCAACTGTGACCGTCTTATGATAAACGCTCGCAGTCGCGTCAGGTATAGACACACCATACCGGTACCACTGATAGCTCGCGCCAGCCTCCTCCGGCACGCTGAGCGTCACGTCTTGTCCCCGTTGCGCCAGAGAAATCTGCTCTTGGCACCCGGTTGAGCAGGTGCCGACGATGGTGGCAGTGGTGTGGGACACGCCATAATTGAGGAACTTTCCGCCGGGCTGATAGAAATCTGGGCCTTGTCCGCGTATCAGTATTGGGGGAACCGGATAATGGCCAAAGCCAATCGTATCATCATCGATAAAATAGACTTTAAGCCCGGCCACTAGCCCATATCCTACGACTTCGCCTTCTTTGAACACGGCGGGATACCACCGGTCTAATCCTGCAGTGATTGGTAACGCGTCCAGGTCGGCTTCATTGACCGTTCGATACAGCCAGTCGCCGGCAATGACCCAATACTCATCGTTGATCGAAATCTGATCCCAGTTATACTCCACTTTCCAGCCGGTAAAACTATTGTAGGTTTTCTGTCCGACGACCGATATTACCAAATGATTATCCAGCAAGTCGCCGTAGAACGTTGTGGCCCAGTTGTTGCCCACCGCCAGTGGCCAGAAATCGCAAAACGTCGCTTCCCGCGGTTCGGCGCCAATGCCAGCGGCTAATATCACCAGCAAATAAGTAATCATCTTTCTATCCTCTTTTCATTTTCAGTTTTCAAGTTGCAGGTTAGGCAAGAGAACGCCTCAAGCCATTAATTTAGACTACAACAAATTATTAAAAATCACAAACAAAAAACCCGGGCATTAACCCGGGTTTTTTGTGTCGCACAATAGAGATTAGTTTCCTGCGATTTGTTTTATTCTTTTTGCCAATTCTTTTTCTGCTTTAAATCCTCTGCGCATTTTCTTTTTATTATCCAGCCATTTTTCGATTCCAAAAAACATTCCCGATTTCCACATCCAAACACCAATTAAGGCAATTAACAATGGCAGTAAGAACGAATCAACCCAGAAATTATTAGTTAAGCCGGTTGAAATTGTGCTGGCTCCCAAAACTGCGCCACCTCTTGTTACAAGCACCGACGCATTGCTGGTTGGAGTATATCCTGATTGCGAGCTTGTCACATAAACATTGTTGGTTAAAATTGTGGTTCCATAGGCAAAGTTTTGAATTCCGGCCACCTGCGCCTGATAAGTTATTGTAACTGTCTGGTTAGCAGAAATTGTATTCAAGTTTATGCCCGAAATTATGTCTCCTGAATAATTGTTGTAAGAATTATTTGACCTTGCAACAACCAATTGGTTTTGGTAAATCAAATTTGCCGGCAGAGTATCTCTTACAAAAACACTCTGGACGTCTTGGTTTCCCGATGCCTGCAAAGTTATCATAAACATCAAAGTATCTGACGGATTTGCATAAGTTGAAGTTGAAAATCCTGTTCCCGATGTAAGATTCCTGACTGTTTTTGTTACTGTCAATGTTCCATAATTATTATTTATATAATAGTTTTGGCAGGAATTATTATAACAGCCGTTCTGGCAGTATTGAGCCAAATCTTGCTGTGTTCCGCAGGAATCATACCAGTACAAATAATTTCCACTGCATCTTTCGTAGGAATGATATGAACAATTATTATTATAATAATTTATGCAGGAATTTCCCGAGCATCCGTTGGCGCAATATTGAGACACGCTTTGCTGGTTTCCGCAGGAATCGTACCAGTACAAAATGCTTCCAGAACATCTCTGTTGGTAATTTGAAGTGCAATTGTTGGTATATGCGCAACTGCCATCAGAGCATGTTTGGTTTCCTGCGCAGGTTGTCTGCAATTGAGATGCTGTTGAATTTGAGCAATATGAATTTACGGTACCTGCATTATGACAAGTGTAGGCTTTATAGTTTTGATAAACATCTCCATTTTGACAAAACGGATTTCCAGAATATGAATTTGTTCCACATTGAGAATTAGAGCTACAAGTAATGTTGTGGTCAACATCCATACAAGTTCCATTTGAACATGTTTGGTCGCCTATACAATTTGTCTGCAATTGTGAATTTGTGGAATTTGAACAATAGGAGTTTGCGGTGCCGGCATTATGACAAGTGTAGGCTTTGTAATTTTGAAAAACATTGTTTCCTTGGCAAAACGGGTTTCCGTTAATTCCGTTGGTTCCACATTGAGAATTAGAACTGCAAGTAATGTCTTGATGGACATCAACACATGAACCGTTTGCGCAGGTTTGTCCTGAAGAACATGATGTTTTCAGTTTTCCTGCTGTGGCATTAGAACAATATGAGTTTGCTGTGCCTGCGTTGTTGCAGGTGTATGTTGTATAACTTTGGTAAATTGAGCTTCCGTTGCAGTATGGCGAACCTGAGTATGCGTTTGTTCCGCACTGCGAGTCTGTTGAACAGCTTACTGCCTGAGCATTTGTAATGGTTGGAATTGCAATCATTACTAATGAGGCCAATACAACGCAACTTAAAATTACAGCTGTTGTGGCTGGTTTGTTTATTTTGCTAAAACCGAATGATATATTTTTCATATATATGTTTTTAAAAAATAGTGTTTAAGATGCTATATTCTTTATACTATACTAATTACATAATCTTGTCAACCTATTTCAAGTATTTTGAAGGCTTGTAAAAAAATTAGCGTTATAAACCAACGCCGAGCATGTTTGTAAAATATTACAATAAGATACATTAATTAATGATTAAAAATGCAAAAAAATATCCCGGCGACAGATTTTATTCTGCGCCGGGTATGTCCGTTCCTTTTAGACGGACCTCTTGTTTGAGTTACTGAACGACGACTTCGAAGGTGGATATTGCGAATCCTCCTTCGCTGTCAATTACCTTACACAGAGCACTATATGTGCCCGGTGTCGTGTAGGTATGCGTGGCGTGATCTGTGCCAGCCACAAGTCCTCCGCCGAAATCCCAATAGTAACCGGTAATGGTTCTTGTCGGGTCGCAGCTTGACGTTGCGGTAAAAGAAACTGGCAGGGGTGCATTGCCGATTGGTTTATCGGCAGTTATCAACACCTTTGTCGGCAAAATTCCCGACGCCGTCACCGTGATGGTGACAGAGCTTTGCGCGGTTCCACCCGCGCTGTCAGTGACTTTCACTGTTGCAGTGTAAGTCCCAGCAGTGGTGTACTGGCGCGTTGCAGTAGAAGTACCTGCTGCAAATCCTCCGCCGAAGTCCCAGGCATAGCTGGATATCGTCCTTGTCGGGTCGCAGTCGGCTGTTGCCGTAAAGCTGACCGTTAAGGACGCTTGTCCTGACGTCTGATTGGGTGACAGAGACACTGTTGTTGGCACGATGACTGGTGGGGCTTTCCCCACATTGATGGTGATGGTACCAATGCCGATTCCTCCACGACCATCGCTCACCTGGAAGGTGAACGTGTCGTATATCCCGCTGGAATCAACACCAGGATCATACACCAAATATGGCGCGTCTCCGTCGTCAAGAGTTCCATACCTTGGGTTGGTTTTCACCAAAAAGGTTAACGCGTCTCCATCGGGGTCAGAGCCAGTCAGGGTGACTGGCAGTGCAACGCCATACGGCGTACTCAGATTTGGCTGATTGTTTGCCGTAGGCGCATGGTCGATTGGCTCGCCTTCGCCTTCTCCTTCGCCCTCACCGATTGGCGGGGGCGTTGAATTGACAAGGGTAAACTCGAAGGTTCCGCCCGCTATCGGCCATTGGACAAGGTACGCGACCTGTCCATCCTGAAACGCCGGCAAGGCTAACGAAAAATCAGTTGGCGGTGGTGGCGAAAGCTCTGCCACTGTGCCAATAATTCCCGCTAAACCGGCGACTCCGCCGATGGCCCAAGGGAGCCACGACACGTTTCCGTTCTGGCCATTCTGGCCGTCCTGCCCGTCTTGCCCGGCTATTATTACATAGTCGGGTGAGTACCAGGCTGGATAGCGCGGAAGGCAGTCCACACAAAAAACATACGCCTTCTCATCGACTGCCCAAACTGTGGTCAAGGTCGGGTCTCCTTCTGCCTTAACGCCTGACAGCCTTAAGTCTAGCCGCCCGGGAATCGGTACTGAAACCGTTCCCCCTGGCGAGACTTCGAGATTCGACGCGATTAGCGCGCCGGACCCGTTGTAGATACTGGTGATTTCGAGGGTTACCTCTCCACCACCGCAGCCGGACATCACCGCCGTCAAACCGACCGACAGTAACACCACTAGCAACAACAATGTTTTCTTCATGTGCATCTCCTTCATCTTTTCCTTACCTCGCGTCGGCGATATGCTAACGCGTTCTATTTTCTGTCCTGTTGGCGCACACCAACAGGAACCGATTCACGAGTTTCGGCGCGCAATTCCAAAATTATTTTTGGAGCTTTGCGCCAAAACCCGAGAATTTTTATTTTCAAAGAACGCCTATCATTATATGGCAAAAGTAATAATTTGTCAATCCAGCTCTGCCGTAACTGTTATTCTTTGGTAATCTTTTCCTGGTGGCCAGCAACTAATCAAGGTCAAAACATTATCGGTTGCAACCGAATTATAAACCGGAATATCTGCTCCTCGCTGAATTATCTTTTTTTCCTTTACCACATAAGTATATTGCTTGTTGTTTAAGTCAACTAAAATTGTATCTCCGGGAGATAATTTGTCTAAATCGGTAAAAGCCCAGTCGTGTTTTATATGAGGCCAGCCTGGCGGCGCCGAATGTCCCAAAATTACAATTTGACCGGCTTGCCCGGGATAAACCGAACCCGGATAATAAACCACCCCCAAATCAAGGTCTTTCATGAGAGCGGATTTTTCCGCGCTGGTGGAAAAAATTATTGGAATTGAAATATTTATTTTTGGAACTTCCAATGTATTTTGTTTGTCTGTATAACTTGTTTTTATATCTTTTATTGCCACAGCCTCTAAAACTGCACTATTGTTTTGACTATGGTTTGGATAAAAATAAGAATCAATTGTAGAAGCATCAATTGACGGATAAGGATTAAAAAAATCGCTTACTAACCCAGAAACTTCCTGGTAATTAAAAATCCATGAAACATCGTTCCAGTTTATAATCAAAAAGCTTGCCAAATATATCATTAAAGCCAGTTTTAGTAATTTTTTTGTCCTTCGACTTCGCTCAGGATCTTCGACGTTTTTTTTATTCATAATTTTTTAAATAATTACTTGGTGAGGAATAAATGAAATTAGCAGTTCTTTATTAAAAGCCGTAGCTAATGACAATAGTATTACAATTAAGACCGACCTAAAAATTAGCTGACGGCGTGGACTGAAGTCAAAATTAAAAAATATCAGGGTTAACAAAAGTCCAATTACAACCATAGAAACTCCATAAATAATGTCCTGCAATAAGCCATCGTAATTATACAAAACATAATTTAACAATCGTGAATGCGCGTCATTTATTCCGTTTGTGGTTAAAGGCTCAATAGAATTTTTTGATTCGGTTGATTGCGACAAAACTTTTTCACTTGTGTTTGTAGTTGAGGCCGGTGTATCGGCAACCTTGGGCGCAGAGTTTGTTTTTGGCTGAGTTTTTACAACTGGCTTTATACCAGTATTTTTTGCTACAGCAGTTTTTACCGGCAGTTGGCTTCCAAATTCCTGCACCACAACAATTGTATTGCCCGAGCCAAACCCGTCAAGCACAGCGGTGCCAACCTCGGTATAATTTGGGTTTACAATGTTTGCTTTGTGTGAAGGCGAATTCAGCCAGGCCTGATAAACTTCCTGCGAATCAAAAAATCCAATTGCCAAATTTTCGCCGGCATATTTATAATTGTATCCTGCCTTCAAAAACCATGCCCACGGCGAAACTCCGGTTGGGCTTGTGTGGGCAAAATAATTATTTTGCACCATATTTTGCGCTTTCAATTGAGCGGCTTCATTCAATTTTTGGTTTTCTTTTAAAGCCGGCAGTCCCAAAGATTGCCTTGTTTGGTTGGCAAAACTTTCTAAGGAAGACCTTGTAATGTCGGCAAAAAATATGTTCTGGGGAATATTTATAGCAATTAAGGTTGTTCCAATTTTTAAAACTAAAAGCAAAACAACAAAATACAACAAAACATTGTTTTGCATTGTTTTTTCCAATAATTCAGGGCTTAAATTGAGTTTCCCCAAATTGTAATCCATGGTTTTATAATACACTAATAAAACCACTTTGTCAACCGCCGCAGGTTTTGTTGTCGCAGACTATCGCCCGGTCTTTCGGCCGTAAATCTATGTATCTTAAATTTTTTCTGCTGTCCTGAGAAATTCCTTTATCCAATAAAAGATTCAATTTTACAATTTGCGAGTTTACATCGGAATCAGGACCTAAATCAAAATAAATCTGCCAGTTTTCTTTTGTTGTTATATCCAATTTGGCAGAACTGGCAACCAGCGCGGTCTTCAAATCTATCTGAAAATTATCTTTCAATATTTTTTTAATTTTATAAATCGCATCAATTATATTTTCTGCCACAGCTTCTTGCCCGATAAATACATCTTTATTTTCTCCTGTCTGCATAATGGTAAGATTGTCCGGATTCCCCTCGGCAGTTTCAAAAACAATTCCGTTTTTATCAATTGAAAAGCAATTATTATTGGCTTGCTCTGAGCTTGCCGAAAGGCAATATGCGCCGACTGATTTTCTTTCTGCAATATCCAATGCCAGCGTTTGCGGAAAATTCTTATTTACAGCAACTTTTTCAATTGCCGGAAACTTTTCTAAAATTTCCTTGCTAATTTTGCCGGAATTAATAAAAAAAATACTTTTAGAATCAACAGAATGAGAAACTAAATTTTTGATATCTTGGCTTTGAATTTTCTGATTTCCAGAAATTTCAATATTTTTAACCTGAATTCCGGGATAAAAAAACAAAAAATAAAAAGCAAAAATAATAACAGCTAAAAATAAAATCGCAATCCAAAACCATTTATTTTTTAGAATGGATTTTTTGGGTTTTATTTTATGAATTTTTACTTTTATGTGCTTTTTCCTGTATGACATGCGCTATAAATTTCTTTTATATTTTCTGAATGATTCTATTACATAACTTATCCAATATCTTTTTGAAATTATAAAATCCTGGGTTTTAATGTAGTTTTCGCTGTAGCCCGAAAAACCCATTTTAAACAAGGTAGGTCCTGCCCAAGGATGGGAAGGAAAAAGTTTTGGATCGGTAAAGCCCCAAAAGTCATAAACTGAGCACCCTTTTTCCTTGGCTTCTTTTATGGCTTCCCACTGCAACAAATATGGAATTGAAAGCTTGGTATATTTTGAAAGAGAGGCTGCTTGATGATAAAAAGCAATTCCCGACCAAAAAATAATCATAGCTCCCGCAATAATTTCTCCTTTGTATTTTCCAAATAAAAAAACTACTTCGTTGTCTTGCTTAAAAACTTCAAACTCGTTTTTTATGAAGCTGTCAGAAAACGGAACAAATTTTTGCCTTTTGGCAACTTCCCTATTTAATTTCTGGTAAACTTCAACATATTTTTCATCTGCCGATTTTTCTATTGAAATGTCAATATTTTCTGAGGCTTTTTTTATCAAATATCGCGTTGTTTTGCGCATATTTTTGAAAAGCTCGTCTTCTTTAGGATAAACATCAAGCTTCCAGGTGGCCGAGTAGGCAGAAGCATGCATTGGAGAATCTCTAAAACCCAAATCCAAAAATATATTTTTATTTTCTTCATTCTCTAAAAAAATGGGAGAAACCCTAATAAAACTTGCTTTTTCTTCTTTGGCAACATTGCCTAAATGCAACAAAATTAATTTTAAAATTTCTTTTTTATCTTGCCCTGTTGAATTTTCTGAAACAACCGGCCCGTGAGGAATAAATAAAAAAGCTCCTCGCCTGGCTGAAACTCTAATAACCAAAGCCACGCCAATCAATTTTTCATTGCTATAAACTCCCAGTCGCCATATTTTAGCTTTCATTTTTATGTTAAATTCACCCCAATTCCACGACTGCAAAAACGTCTTCTCTGCTTGTTTCAAGAGAAACCCTTCCCACTCTTCTTTATTTGTTACTTCTTTTATGTCCATCTAAATTTCTAATAAAATTATGCTGATAATCCCGGTAATTATGCCTATTTTGTTTATAAAAGATAATTTTTCTCCAAAAAATAAAGCGCCGGCGAAAATTATAAGTATTAAATTCAACACAGTAAAAATAGAAGCTGATTTTGACAAAAATTCATATTTTAAAGAAAACGCCCAAAACACGGTGCCAGTGGCATAAAGCAACAAACCAATCAACAAAAACATATTTTTATTCCCAATAGACCATTTTTTAAAAAATATATCAGCTGCAACCTCCAACAAAACAGCTGTAATAATAAGCCCAAAAAAGCTAATTTTTAAAATAATTTGTGGCGACATGAAAATATTTTTATTAAAAGTTTTTTAAAAATTTTACGATTCTCTCGGCGTCTTTGTCTGAAATGTTTATGTGTGTGGGCAGGTTTAATGTTTGTTTAGCCAAATACTCGGCGTTTTGGCAACTGCCGGCTATATATTTTATTTCTTTAATTTTTGTATCAAACGGAGCAATTGGCGTTGTGTACCAGTCGCCAAGCAAAATGTTTTGTTTGTGCCAAGCATTATAAATTATGTCGTGGGCATCTTTATGCTTTATTGTAAAACGCAAAAAAACATTTTTTCGAGCTTGCCCTGAGGACGTTCGGCTGAGCTCAGTCGAAGCCCTTGACGAAGGGTCAAATTTTTCTGGCAATTTAAAATTAGTGTCTTTTAAATTTTCATAATAATAATCAGCAATTTTTTGCCTATGATTATTAAATTTTTCTAATTTATTAAACTGGTTTAAAGCCAAGGTTGCCATTGCATTCGGTAAAGCTTTTGGAAAATAATCCGGGCGCTTACCCTGCTTTTCCTGCCAACTGACTGCTTTAGACAAAATGTGAAACCACTGCGACAAAACCAAAAATATTTTTCCTAAATCTAGAAAATTATAAACTGGCAAAATAATATAATTTAAAAGTATGGGATGTAGCAATTGTTGTAAAACCCAAAATGGGCTTGGAAGGCCCATTTTGCCCTGAGCTTGCCGAAGGGCTTCTCCAAGCTCATCGTCATTTGTTACGGCTATTCCACCATAAACAGAAGAAATAATTTTGTCGCGCGAGAAACTAAAAAACCCAGCTTTACCAAAAGTTCCCACTTTTTGGCTGCCATATTCTGCACCCAAAGAATGAGCGCAATCTTCAATTAATATCAAATTTTTTGCCTCGCAAATTGCCTTTATTTGAGCAATGTCAGCCGGAAGGCCATAAGTATGCTGAATCACTACTGCCCTTGTCCTAGGCCCTATTTTAGCTTCCAGATCGCTTGCTGACATATTGTAATCATCCAGATTGCAGTCAATGTAAATAGGTTCTAACCCTGCCCACAAAACAGGGTTTGGCACAGCATTGCACGTAAAAGCCTGCAATGATACTTCGTCCCCTTTCTCCAGATTTAAAGATTTCAGAATTGCAAAAAAAGAACTCCTTCCCGAGTTAAAAGAAAAAGCATATTTGACTCCCAAATATTTTTTAAAATTTTCTTCTATTTCTTTTACAGCTTTCCCGCGTTTCCAAAGCCAAGGCCGAATAATTAAATTCAGTGCCAAACGCACATCATCTTTTTCCACATTCGGCGACAAGGAAATAGAAATTGGTTTAAAATAGCTCATTCTGTTAAAAGATTAAGTAATCCTTTTGGAACTCGGCCTTCAAGTAAAACAGCGTCTCCTGATTTGCAAAAAAGTGTAATTGCCGAATAAATTTCCTGCGAGTCGTCGCACAATATACATTTTGCAACATTCTTACCAGAACGTCGCAAAATATCATCATCCTGTACAGATTTAAAACCTTTCTCTAACTCAATAAATTTGTCTTTACTTGTTATAATTGCCATGTCGCAAATCTCGGCAATTTTTTTACCGATTTTTTCGTGAATTTCGGAGGATTTTTCGCCCAACTCTATAAGGCAAGGCATAATTATTATTTTTTTATTTGGATATATTGATAAATAATCTAGGTCTGCAAAAACTCCATCGGGATTTGCAGAATATGACGAATCAATAATATCAATTCCGTGTTTTCCTTGTTTTAAAACCATTCCCCCTTCGCCCTCTGCAATATTTTTGCAGGCGCCAGAAATTTCGCCAAACGTCATTCCCAATTCTTTTGCAATTAAAATTGCCCCCAAAAGATTTTGTATGTTGTGTTTTCCTAAAACCTTTGCGTCAAAATGCGCTACTTCTCCTGCTTTTTCAACTGCCACAAACGAAATATAATTTTTATGAATTGTAATTTCGTCTGCCCAAATATCCGAATTCAAAATTTTATTAGTTAAGCTATAAAATTTTGCCCTGAGCTGAGTCGAAGGGTATTTTCTAACCAAATCTAAACAATGTTTATTGTCGCCATTTACAATTAAAATCCCATCTTTTTGTAAAACCTCCGCTAATTCCCCACCGCCTTCGCCCGAAAGCAAATTTTTCATAGAACCAAAAACCGACAAATGTTGTTCGTTAACTCCTGTTACAATTCCAATTTTTGGTTGTAATATATTGCAGACTTCTTTTACTTTTCCCTTGTCGTATGCTGCAACCTCGGCAATAAAAACTTGGTGGCTGGGTTGTAAATTTTCCAAAATGCATTTTGCAATGCCAATTTCAGCGTTTTGATGCTCGGTTGTTGCCAAAACCTTAAATTTTGCTGACAGAATTTTTATTAGAAATTCTTTTGTTGATGTTTTACCATAGCTTCCGGTGATTGCAATAACTTTCAACCCGCTTACATCTTTTATTTTTTTTATTTTAATTTTGGCTTTTCTCAAAGTATTGTTTCTTATCGCCACAAAAAATGGCTGAAAAAACAAAACAACCGCAGAAATAATTAGCGGAGTCAAAATGTCAAAAGCAACAAGCCAGCTTATCTGCAACTCGTTGTAAAATTGCAAAGTCCAGACCAAAAATATTATTAAAATACCAAAAGAAACTGAAATTAAAAATATTGTCTTTACGGTTATTACAGGTTTTTTAAAGCTTTTTATAAAAATGCTTCTCAAAAAAATTATCAGCTCAACAAAATAAATTAACGTTAAAAATGAAAAAACATAAACAAATAAATTATTGCCTGCCAATAAAAATACCAGTAAAGCCAATTTTAGAATTTGCGCAGAATCAAATAATAATTTTTTGCCTTTATGGGTTCTGAAATGGTCGGCAAATCTGCCGATGTGGTATTCTTTTAATTGCCACAAATACAGCCAAAACAAGATAAATTTCAGCTCGAAAATAAACCAAAGCGCGTTTAATAAAATTAGCATTTCAAATATTTTCTAAAATTTTTTCTACTACGATTTCCGGCAGTTTTCTGTTTAAATCATGGCCTGCTCCGGGAATTATTATAAGTTTTGAATTTTTGATCTGCTTTTCTATGAAATGAGCATCTTCCAGAGGAGTGAGTTCATCTTTATCGCCCCAAATTATAACTGTTGGGACTTTTACAAAAGGCAGTTTAAATGATAAATCTTCAGATATAACATTAAGGTATGTTTCCTTCATTATTCCTTCCACATAAACATAATCTGATTTACGAATAATAAATTTATAAACTGCTTTCCTAAAAAAACTATAATACGGCAAAAAAGAAAAAATCTTTATAAATTTTGACGCCTTTTTTGAAAGGTCTTTCTGCGTTGTTTTTTCTCTCACGCAGGCCGCAGATATTAAAAATAATTTCTTAACTTCTTGCGCATGTTTGATGGCAACTTTTGCAGCCAAGGCTCCTCCAAAAGAATGACCCGAAAGATAAAACTCTCCCAAATTTAATTCTTTTATAAACTCTTCAACCCAATTTGCATATTTATTCCCATTCCATGGCAAAGATAATGCATCTGATTTTCCAAAACCCGGCAAATCTGGAACAATAACTTTAAAGCCTTTTTTGGAAATTTCTTCTGCGATAGGTTGCCATCGCTCTGAATTAGAACCCCATCCATGCAAGATTAAAAAGGCCGAAGAGCCCGAGCCGAATGTTTGGTAATTTGTTTTAATGCCGTTTATTTCAACCTCCATTATTTAATTTCTTTAAAACCGCAATATTTTTGCAATACTTTTGGAATTTTTATGCTTCCGTCTTTTTGTTGGTAATTTTCCATAATCATCAGCATTGGCCTTTGCGAAAAAGCTGTGCCGTTTAAAATATGCACAAAATTAATTTTGCCGGCTTTATCGCGATATCGTATATTTAGCCTGCGCGACTGAAAATCAGTGCAATTTGAAGTTGAATGCGTTTCTCTGTATTTGTTTTCTGAAGGCATCCAGGCTTCAATATCATATTTTTTTGCAGCCGGCCTGCCCAGGTCTCCTGTGCAAATGTCTATTACCTGATATGGCAATTCCAGGTCTTTCATCAACTTTTCTTCAATGGACAAGAGCAATTCGTGTTCTTTTCTTGAATCTTCCGGTTTTGAGAAAACAACCATTTCCACTTTGTCAAATTGGTGGACCCGTAAAATTCCTTTTGTGTCTTTTCCATAACTGCCGGCTTCCCTTCTAAAACATGTTGAAAACCCAACATAACGCAAGGGTAAATCGCTTTCATTTAAAATTTCGTCTGCATGCATAGAAACCAAGGACTGCTCGGCTGTGCCAATTAGATACATATTGTCATCGGGCAAGAAATAAGCTTCATTCCTGTCGCCAGCTTCAAAATATCCAGTTCCCCTCGCCATTTCTTCTTTTAGCATTACAGGAGGAAGCACAGGAACAAATCCTTTTTTTACAGCAGTTTCCATTGCCAGGTTTACCATTGCAAACCAAAGTAAAGGCAATTTGTTTTTTAAATATCCAAAACGCGAACCGGCAACTTTTCCGGCTCGTTTTGTATCAATTAAATCCAAAGGTTCTGCCAATTCCATGTAGTCTTTAATCGCGTTATTGCCCACAGACAATTTTACGCGACCAACCTTTCTTAAAACAATATTTTCAGAATCGTCTTTTCCAACCGGCACGTCGTCAAATGGAATGTTTGGCAGTTGCAAAAGCAGGGTTTTTAATTCTGCATCAATTTTTTCTAAATCAGGCTCCATTTCTTTAATTTTTTCTTTTATTTCCTTTGCCTGAACAATCAAAACATTATTTTCTTTTCCACCCCTGCTAATTTTATTCTGTTCTGCACGCAACATTTCCATTTCTGTCATTACTTCCCGTTTCTTCTTGTCTAATTCTAAAATTTTGTCTACGTCAACCTTAACTTGCTTATCTTGGCAAGCCTTTTTTAACTTCTCCGGATTTTCCCTAATAAAATTTAATTCTAACATAAATTTATTTTAAATTTTTATTATTTTGGACGCATTAATGGGAAAATTTGGCAGTCACGGGCGGGTTTGTCCATAAGAAAACTAAATAATCTTTCCGAAACTCCAAATCCGCAAGTTGGCGGCATTCCGTGTTCAAGTGCTTCAACAAAATCTTTGTCATATCTTTGCGCTTCTTCGTCTCCCTTGTCTCTTAGCTTTTGCTGTTCTGAAAATCTTTCTGCTTGGTCAATTGGGTCGTTTAGCTCTGAGTAGCCTTTTCCCATTTCAGACCCTGCCAAAATTACCTGAAAACGCTGCACTTTATTACTTTTTTCCCCTTCGACTCCGCTCAGGGCAGGCATTCGTTTTGCCAAAGGCTCCATAACAATTGGCACATTTATTAAAAATCCAGGCCCTTCAATATTTTTTCTGCAATATTTCCACAAGTTATCAATTGCCCTTGTAATATTAAAACCATTTTTGTCATAGTCTATTTTCAATTTCACGAGTGCTTTATCGATATCAGATAAGCTTGCTTCTTCAATATTTACACCGGTATATTTTGCAATTATAGATTTGTAATCATATTTTTCCCATTTTTTTGAAAAATCAATATCAAATCCTCTAATTTTAAATTTTAATGTTCCAAAAGTTTTTTTGGCAACATATTTATACATTTCTTCCACAAACTCCATTCCTTTTTCATAATCTGCATAAGCCCAATAAAATTCCATTTGCGTATAATCTTGCAAATGCTCTGAATCCATTCCCTCGTTTCTAAAGTTTCTGCCAATTTCAAATGTTTTTTCAAAGCCTGCAACCATTAATTTTTTCTGCCATAATTCTCCAACAGAAATTCTCAAATAAACATCTATGTTTAAAG
>JAPLZF010000010.1 GCA_026395175.1 Candidatus Staskawiczbacteria bacterium
GTAATCGTTTTCTGGCTGTTCCGGTGGTAATTGTGAAAAACAAATCGTCTGTAGTGAATTCCATTGCTCCAGCCACAGCTGAGGTTAGAGAGGTTCCCGAGGTGAAATACAGCGGAGCTGTTCCTGCTGTGGCTGTTCCTGCTGGCAAAGTTAAACTCCCGTTTGCGTTGATTGAAGACAAAACCGTGCCTGCGGAGTTTTGAAATTCAGCAAGATTGGCAGTCTGCCCGGAAGCGCCTTGAATAATTAAACCTTTTTCGGTGGTTAAAACGGTGTTTATCTGAAGTTTGGCCAGAGGGGCAGGCGCCGGATAGACAATAGTGCTGTTACCGACAGAAAATTCAAAAATAGCCATTTGAGCCGCACTCCAATTCGCTGTGATATTGAAACGATAATAACGGAAAGTTCCTGAAGTTACTTGGTTATATGAATAAGTGCGAACTTCACCATCAGACCAGTCGGGGACACTTGTTTGAATATCCAAAGCGGTTTGTTCTCCAGCAAATGCTCCAGTAGCGCTACCCTCAAAGGTCCAAGATTTCGGTCTGCCACCGCCACTCGCGGTGCGGTCGGTAATTCGATAAGAATTAGTCGTGGTGGCAGTGCCAAAATCAATTTTTAACCAATCAAGGGCGTTAGCTCCTTTCCAAAAAGTTGCAGCATCATTGTCAAAGGCTTTCCAGGCGGCGTAACTACTGCTTAATTCAGAAGAGGCCGACACCACATAAGGACTCGGGGCATCGTTGGCTGTCATTGTTGGGGAGATTTTGGTGTAAGTAAAACTGGTTGGCACGACATAACCCAAGGCGATGCGTTTGTTGGTGTCATCCCAGAATAGATTGTAGTAATTCTGACTCACCAAGCCTGCCGTCCCAGCAAACAGCATTGAGCCGGCAGATATATTTGAAAGAGTAACTCCGTTGGTGAATGTTTGGGATATTGCAGTGGCTCCTGTGGTGGAACCTGTTGCCAGAAGTCCTGTTGAAGATGTCAAATATGTTGTTGAGTCATATCCCAAAACTCCACTACTTGTCATATTTAAAAGGTAAGTTCCTGCTGGGTTGGCTGTTGGAAGAGTGATGGTTGTGTTGCCGGTGTTGGTTCCTGCTGTAAGAGTTGTGTAGTATGCGCTGTTGCTTCCTGCTGCCAAAAACTTTGCTGTTCCCGGAATGTTGGTGGTTGTTTGGGTTCCAAGAGTTAAGCCGGTTGCTCCTGTGGCAGTCAGCGCTGCAAAGCTTGGAGTGTCTGATGTTGTCAAACCTGCCACTGCTGCTTGATTTAGCGTTGCCCAAGCCGGAATTGCTCCAGTTGCTCCTGCCAAGTATTCTCCTGTGGCTCCTACTGCGGAAAGCTCGCCAAGGGTGTTGGTGGCGGTGTAAGCAGCCAGCTTGTAGGCGGTTCCTGCGTTTGGAAGAATTAATGTTGACCAGAGAGGCGCTGTGGTTGTTCCTCCGCTTCTCAAGTATGAGCCGACAGCTACGTCAGCTAATCTTGTTAGGACATTGCTGGCTCCTGCATAGTAAATATCTCCTACTGCGCTGGAAGCAATATTCATTGTTACTGCACCCAATGTGGCTCCGGTTCCAAGTCCTCCTGTGGTAATTGTGCCTGTGCTTGTTAAAGATGAAAGCGTGGCTACTGCGGAGTTAACCAAAGTTCCTGAAGTTGGCAAGGTAAGCGTGGTAGAACCTGTTGTGGTGAATAAAAGCGTGTTTGCCGCGGTTCCCGTGGACAATGGAATCATATACCTTGTAGTTGAAGGTGAAAAATAAAAGTTAGTGCCATCGTATTCCATTGCTCCAGCCACAGCTGAGGTTAGAGAGGTTCCCGAGGTGAAATACAGCGGAGCTGTGCCTGCGGTGGCTGTTCCTGCTGGCAAAGTTAAACTCCCGTTTGCGTTGATTGAAGACAAAACCGTGCCTGCGGAGTTTTGAAATTCAGCAAGATTAGCTGTCTGGCCGGAAGCACCTTGAACAATTAAACCTTTGTTGGAAGCGCTGGCGGTGTAAAGATAAAGTTTGGAGGTGACGGTGGGGTGGGTGGCTGAAACATTAAGTAAAGTGAAACCGCCTATCTCTAAATAAGTGTCGTTTCCTTTATTAGCCGTAACATTTATACGGTAGTAACGATAACTGCCAACTTTACTTGGGTCTATATTATAAGTTCTAATTTCATTTACACCCCAAGCGGGAGCATTAGTTTGAGTATCTAGACCAGTTGTCCAGTCAATGTTATTAGTAGAACCATCAAGTGTCCAATCTTTCGCCATCCTAGTTACATCCTCAACCTCTTGTAGTTTGTATACCTGTATAGTTCTATTTGTTCCTAAGTCAATTTTTAACCAGCCGGTAGTTGTTGTCAGCCAGCCAGTCGCGCTATTATTATCAAACGCCTTCCATGCGGCATAACTACTATTCCATTCACTACTCGCCGATGCCACGTATGGACTTGGGGCATTATTGGCAGTCATGTTTTGGTCAGGATAATTAACTCCGGACGGATTATACCCGATCGCCAATTGTTGAGTGCCATTATCCCAACTGAAACTATTATTATTCTGACTCACCACTCCTGCAGTGCCGGCAAAGAGCATCGAGCCCGAAGTTATATTTGAAAGCGTAACTCCGTTGGTGAAAACCTGCGCTTGGCTTGTGGCTCCGGTAGTTGCTCCGGTTGCCAAAAGTCCTGTTGAAGATGTCAAATATGCTGTTGAGTCATATCCCATCACACCGCCACTTGTCATGTTTAGCAAATAGGTTCCTGCTGGGTTGGCTGTTGGAAGAGTGATTGTTGTGTTGCCGGTGTTGGTTCCTGCTGTGATGGTTGTGTAGAAAGCGCTGTTGCTTCCTGCTGCCAAAAACTTTGCTGTTCCCGGAATGTTGGTGGTTGTCTGGGTTCCAAGAATAATTCCGGAAGCTCCGCTGAATGTTCCAGAACCGGAAGTTGTCAAAGCTTGCGAGCCAAGATTTACAGTTGCGTTGGCTCCGGTGTATGGAACAAGACCCGAAATATCTGTGCTTGTAACTGTTTGCCAGCCAAATGTTCCTGCCCCGTCATAACCCAAAAATTTGTTGGCAGAGCCGGCGGAAGTTGGAAAAGTGTAATTGGTTCCAACTCCAAGAGTTCCTGCTTTAACTGTGCCGGTTGTTGTGAAGTCGCCGGTTCCTGAAAAATTATTTGAAGTAAAAGAATAAACCGCTGAAGGCGTTACAGTGCAGTCGGGGTCTGTTGGCGAGCAGGTTGGAGTTGTGGTTTGACCAGGGTAATAATTAGCTGTTGCCAATACAAAAAATCCGGCAGAAAATAATCCGGCAAAAACAAGCCCAACTAAAATTCCCGAAAAAACATTTTTGAACAACGAAAAATTAACAAAAGATAAAACTCTGTTTTTAAAAGATTTCTTTCTGATAATTCTTATCGGAATTTTATCCATATTTACATTTATTTACCCCGTTAAATAAGACTTGAGCCTATTTTTCAAAAACATTTTGCCCAAGTAAGTTTTTAAATACTTTTCTCTATGGGTTGCATCTTGCTGATTTATACAACCCTCAAAATATATTATCTTAAACTCTCCTCTGTTTTTTGTTGAATCAACCATTCCTTTCTGATGTTGCTCAAGTCTTAATTTTAAATTTTTTGTATATCCTGTGTAAAACTTCTTATCTTTATTAAATTTTAACACATAAATGAAAAACATTACACAAAAATTTAAAATTATTTAACTGGGTTAATTTTACCATAAAAATCAATTGTCAACCCATGTGGATAACTCACACTTTTTTAGGTTCTAAATAACTCAACATATTCAGACAATTCAAAAGAACGTCTTGTGGCGGTAACAAAAGAAACACCCAAATCATCTGCAATTTCTTGTGCATTCATTATGGGTTTAGAGAATAAAACAATAAGGAGTTTTTGTCCTGATTCGGCTCTGCGCCCCATTTTCATAATTTTCTTTTCGTAGCCCTGGCGTAGGGAAACAATGGCTTCAAGAGTATCTTTGCCTTTTTTTGCAGTTTCAACAACGCCCGAAAGAAAAAACTTAATCCATTGCTCTATATTATTGGAATTTCTGACAAGAGTTAACGAATCATAATATGACCCCTTATGTTTTTCAAAAAAAGCCGAAAGATAAAGTGTGGGCTTTTGCAATATTTTGCTGTCTACTAATTGCAGTGTTATGAGCAAACGTCCTATTCTGCCATTGCCATCTAAAAACGGGTGAATTGTTTCAAATTGGTAATGGCTAATTGCTGTCTTAATTAAAAATGGTATATCAAGATTTTTGTTGTGCCAAAACTTTTCTAAGTCAGACAATAATTCCGGTATTTCTTCGTGGTGCGGCGGTATAAAAAAAGCATCTTTCAAATTCGAACCGCCAATCCAGTTTTGACTCTTTCTTGTTTCACCCGGAGTTTTATGCTCTCCCCTAACTCCAGAAAGTAAAATCCTATGCGCATCTTTTAACAAGCGCATCGACAATGGAATGTTTTTTAGTTCTTTAATAGAGTGATTCATGGCTTCTATATAGTTATGAACTTCTTTCCAATCATCACGCCTTTCTGGGTCAACATCTTCTTTTACTTTCAAAACATCATCTATCGCGGTTTTTGTGCCTTCAATGCGACTTGATGTGGTCGCCTCTTTAGCTATGTGCATTTTTATAAAATAATCTACATCGGGCACAAGCGTTGAATAAGCATTAAGTTCGCCCAAAAGGCGCATTGCTTCATCAGAAAGCATGTTAATTTTTTTATCTCGCCACTCAAAAGGCTTGTTAACCAAAGATGGACTAAAACTTTTATATTCCAGTTGCTGTTTATATGTGCCTGCTTTGAATTCTTGGTTTATATGTGAAAACATAAATATTTATACTTTCAGTTTAGCATGTTAAGTGAAAATATGCACTATCACACTTTCGTTTATAATTCTAAGTTACTTTATTTATTATTTCACCATAAAATTTTATGTCAAACCCTGTGGATAACTATTAAACATTACTCCGGCAGATAAATAACCAGTATTGTATTAACTGCGGAACTGCCAAAAGTCGCTCCTGGTGTCTGACTTCCTGTTGCTACATCCAATGTATGCCCAGAGGCGTCGTAGTGATTATTATTATTATCGTTATCGTGTGATGTCACATTTAACCAGCCTGACCAAACATTGGTAGATTCATTGAGCCAATAAATAAACATTGAAGATTGGACTGTGGTGGTAAGAGGAACTGTCAAACTTGTTCCAGTCCCATAATTAGAACCTGTCTTGTGATAAGTCCCACTGCTTAATCCCCTGACAATCCAGCCAGTCGCACCCAAATCACGATTAACGTCATTAGGCACATAAACAGTCGGTATGCCTGCTGTTGTTACAGGAGCAGTCAGACAGGTAATATAGGATGAATTACCCGCAACATAATTTTGTTCGGTATAAGTATTTGTCAAACTATCAGTAGCCGTATAATGAAAGTCAGCACTTGCTCCAGTAAATATTACAATCACATCGCCAACCTCAGCCCGTTGGGTAAAAATTAAAGTGAGGGGTTTGCCGCTGTCAGGATACCGACGTTTAAATCCAATAATGCTGGCGCCGGCGACCGCTGGTGCGGCTATTTTTATTCCGGTTGACATTTTAACTCCTGCGCTTAAAGCTATGCCAGGCCCGGCTGGGTCAACAATTTCGTCAATGTCAACACCCGCACTCTGGATTCCCGCTTGCGCGGGAATGACACGAAGGTCAAAAGTGTCTGTTGGTGTTTTTAAATTGGTCAATAAAAATTGTTGCGCCCTTGCCTGCCTAATTTCCAAAAACTCGCCAATTGGTTTTTCATTATTTTCTGCATACACTTCAATTTTGCTTCCTGCCTGTCCTTCCTGCCAATTTGTTGTTTTGGCAAACATTGTAATGTCGTTTTTGCTGGTTAATTGTTTTTCAAAAACAATTCTTATATAGTAATTATTTTTTATTTCTGCCCAATTGTTGTCTTTACTTTCAACTTTTTTGGTAATGTCTTCAACCTGATTTTTATTTTCATCAAGAACCAAAACTTTTGAAATGCAAATTACAGAACTTCCTCCCGGACACTCTTTATTTGCAGAAATATCGCCTGCCAAAACAGCAGGACTCGCGGCAGAATTTTTATAAGAAAGTCCTGCACTAAAATTTTTGGTTGCAATCCCAAACTGCCCGGTTTGGTAAACCGCAAAAACAGCAACTGCGCAAAGCAAAATCGCCACAGGAACTACTATTATAAGTGTTTTTATTTTTTTTGGCATTTGTTTAATCCTCCGGTTTTTAGCCACTGAAAATAGCTAAAAAATGCAAAAATAGCTAAAAAGCGGAGGACTAATACGAAATCTTTTTAACTAATGCTTCCAACAAATTTTCAACTCCAATTTGGACTCCCTGCTGGTCTGTGGCATTTGTAAATGCCTCCCATTTTGCCAACAAATCCGGGTCGTTTAAATTCCTGATGGCGTTTTCCAATTTCAGCCGGTCGTCAAAAGAAACTTCTGTCTGCGATTTTAGAACTTTTCCTATGAAAAGGTCTAAAAAGTTTATTACGCCCGCGTTAAGTTTTTGTTTGCTCAATTCTGCCTGTATTTTTTGCGTTTCCTGATATTGCAAAAAATATCCAACTCCCAAAAGCGCGCTTAAAGCCACAAGAATTAAAATAACAACTGATATTATAATTGTTTTTTTGTCGGGATATCTTTTTGGCCTCGGTAAATTTTCTAACATTTTTTTATTCGATTAATTTTACGATTTTTTGCTTAAAATCATTCTTATTTTGTCTCTAGTTTTGTCTTGGTAAAAGTTATATAACAGCATCAAAACCACTACAACCAACAGCGCTGTTTTCCAATCTATGATATTCAGCCACCAGTATTGGGTTTTTAATTCAATATTGATGTGAATTCCGCTTCCTTCTGTTACATTGAAAGGCTTGCCGTCATAACTCAAATAGCCAGGCGTGTCGACCCTTAAATAATAATAGCCGTCTGGCACTAAAAATGAATATGTTCCGCTGACGTCAGTTGTCTGCGGATTTTCCTGCTGGTAATCTTTGGCTGACCAAAGCTCGTATTGTTTTGTTTTTGGATTTAACCAATAAAGAGAAACAACCGCTCCCAAAATGCGCGTTTCTTTATTGCCGGTTTTTTCATAAATATATCCTTCCGGGTCGACAACAGTAACCAGTTTTATTTCTTTAGACGGAATTGCCGGATCCTGGTAATCTATATCGGTTATAATTTGGTATTGTCCGCTTACTGCCGGCGCGTTTATTTGGGCTGTGTAAACTCCGTTGCCAGCGGGCTGGTAAGCAAAATATGCCAAAACTAATCTTTGTTCTGCCGGAGCCACCGGCACTTGGTTGACGGTAAAATCAGGATTAGCAAAACTCAAGGAAGCAGTTAGGTAATTCAATAAAATATTATTGTTGTTTTCAGAAACTTGGTTGGTTTTTCTTGATTCAAAAATTATATATCCTGTAATTTGCTTTACCGGCTTGTCTTCCCTGACAACCAATTGCAAAGGGCTGTTGGCAACTGTTTTTATTGTCTGCTGGGTTTGGCCGGTGCTTTTGTTGACAGACAAAGCAATGTTAAAATCAATCAGCCCGGCTCCTGCCTTGGTGAAAACAATATCTGTTGGAATTTTGCTTTTTGCAATGTCTGTCAGTTTGGCGATAGGAATTCCTTTTGGCAGAGCAAATCCTGTTGTTGCCACGCCAGACGAAGGAATGTTGGTTATTTGCGCCAAAGTTGGCAATTTCAAATTGGCTGCTGCAATTTTCTGGACATCTGTAATTTTTTGGACTCCAACCTGCTTAAATGTCGTATTTAACTGGGGAATTTTTTGGGCAAGCAAAGTTATGTCTGAAGGCAGGGGAGCCAAAACAAATCTGTTTAAAGAAAAAAATGACAAAGGATACCAGCTCTTGCTGAAAGCTATTGGAGCTATTTTAGGAACAGTGACAACTTGCACAGGCTGCAATTCTTTTTTATTGAAAATTTTGGCAATGAAAGGAGCTATGCCGTTTTCCAAATTTTTTAAAGTAGACACCCATGCCTGGCCAAGCAACGGACCCAAAGACACCGGACCTGGCGGTTTTGCCTGCCCTGCCTGCGCAACTGAAAAATCAGCAGAAATTGTTTTGCCTGTGTTTTGGGCAAGGTCTGTTGCAGAAAATTCTATATGATGGTTTCCAACCGGCATTTTGCCAAAACTAACCAGCCAATCGCCATTATTGTCTGCCTTAAAAATTCCATAACGGCTGTTGTCTATTAACGCTGTAATTTCCGCGTTGGCTTCTGTTTTTCCGCTTATTATTATTTCTTCGTCAGAGCTGTATTGGCTTTTTATATTGGAAATTACTATTGAAGGAGGATTTGTGTCTAAAATAATATTTGCAAATATTGCCTGCGAAGGAACTTGGTGCTTTGAATAAAACTTGGCGTAAATTGTTTTTGCGCCGTCTCCGCCCGCCAAAGTCCATATTTTTTTTGCCGGAATATCTTCTTTTACAGCATTTAAAAAATCAGAAGAATTTGATATTTCAATTTGAACCGAATCAGGCCCGCCGTCAAAAACAAGAGAAACTATTTTATTATTTGTATATTGAGATCCGTTATTTATTAAAATTTTAAGAGGAAGCGACGGCGGGCCATAAACAATTCCGCCTCCGGGCGTTGGCGTGGGAGTTGGAGTTGGCGCCGGAGTTCTGGCGCTTGCCGGCCTCCAATCAGTTTGGACATTGCAACTTGAGCAGGAAAAATTAATATTTACAGAATTGTCGCCGGTTGCCGTTCCTGAAAATGTTCCTGACGAGCTTATAACAACTCCGCTAAAATTTATTTTGCCTGAGCCTTCATCCCATGCATAACCGGACAAATTTCCCTCGCCGTCATTTTTTACGCCCCAGCCTGCTGTGCCCGGGCTTAAATTTATTCTGCCTGTATTTTGGCTCCACGCATAGCCGGTCAAACCGGAATCTGTAACATGAACATCGCCGTTTGTCCAGCCAAAATTTATCCAACCACTCTGATTATTCCAAGCATAGCCTGAAACCGTGCCGTCGGTGGTTGAAGCAAGAACTAAACCAGCCAGACTAATTAATCCGGCAAAAATAAATAAAAACAAATAAGCGAATTTAGCCATTATTTTATTTATTTATTTTACCACAAAAATAAATAATCAACTCTATCGTTTTCTGTGGATAACTTTTATTTATGCCTTTCGCTCAAGCCTTTCTTTTATTTTTCCCACCACATCTTTTAAATTCCAATCAGATTTCACCAAATAATATGCCGGCTCGTTGTCAACAACAGCTTTCATTGTTTTTTCTTCGTCTGGCGACAAATTAGTCAAAAGTATGATAGGCACATCTTTTCCGTAAGGGTTTGTTTCCCTAAGCTTATACATCATAGTTATTCCGTCCATTACGGGCATTAAAATATCAAGCAGAATGATGTCGGGTTTTTCGCTTAAAGCAAGACCCAATCCCTCTTGGCCGTTTTTTGCTTGAAGCACAAAAAACCCCTCGTCGCGCAATTCTTCTGAGTATGGCTTTAAAATCAGCTCTTCGTCTTCCACAATTAAAATTTTTGTTTTATTATCTTCATCCATAATTATTGATGTTAATTTTAATTTTTTTTCGACCTCATTCCTGTTGTAGGAATGGCTACATAAAAAATGGCGCCTTCATTTTCTTTTGAAGAAAACCATATTGTTCCGCCGGAATTATCAAGTATTGATTTTACAAGATATAATCCCAATCCTGTTCCGCTTGCTTGTTTCTGCCTGACATTATCTGCTCTGAAAAACTTGGTGAATATCTTATCCTGCTGTGCCTCGGGAATTCCGCAGCCGGTGTCTGAAACAATAACCGCAAAACTATCTTCATCAAAAAACTTTTCTCCCAATGTTTCTCCTTTATTTATCTGTCTGCATTCAACTTTTATCTTGCCCTTTTCCGGAGTGTAATTTATGGCGTTGACAACAATATTATTTATCACCATTCTAAATAATGGTTCATCGATTAGCGCCATATTGCTGTTTTTTTGGCATTTTTCCTCAAGCTTGAGCTTGCTTTTTTCAAAAAGAGGCTTCAAATCGCGCAAAATGTTTTTAACAACCGCGCCAATATTTTTTTCCTGCAATTCAATATTGAAAGTTCCCATTTCAATGTGCGACACGTCCAATAATGTGTTTACAATATCAATCATCCGCTGGTTGGAAAAGCTTATATCATTTAAATATTCTTTTTGTTTTTTATTAATCTTGCCGAGTTTCCCGCCTAAAATTCTTTCTGCGAGCAATTTAATGGCAGTCGGCGGAGTTTTGAGCTGATGGGAAGCCAAAGAAATAAATTCAGTTTTGGCTTTGTCAACCGCTTTTTCTTTGGTGATATCGTGAAAAACTTCTATGGCGCCGATTATTTTATTATCAAGAATAACTGGCGACACAATAATGGCAACTGGAAATTTAATTTTATTCTTGCTAAAAATATATAATCCGGCAGTAGTAGTAGTAGTAGTAAAACCGCGGGCAAAAGATTTGGCAATCGGCCTCTCCTCAAGCGGAACAAAATTTCCTTTTTCGTCTTCCAAGGAAATAACATCAATATAAAATTTCCCAATTGCTTCATTAATTTTCCAACCCAACAATTTTTCCGCCACCTTATTCATAAATATAATTTCCCCATCTTTATCAACTGCAATCACGCCCTCTCCAATGCTCTGCAATAAAGCTTCGTCTTTTGCTTTTGCTTCGGCAAGATTTTGTTTCTCAACTCGAATGTCTTCAAGAATATTTTGAGTGGCTTTCTGCGCATTTTCCAAATCTTGCGTGCGTACGCTAATCTTTTCTTCCAAACTGCTGTATGATTCTTTCAATCTGCTCGTCATTTCATTAAAAGATTTTGCCACCTGGCCAATTTCATCCTTGCTTTTTACATCTATTTTATAATCCAAATTTCCTTTACCAATTATTTCCGCACCTTTTGTCAGCTGATTTAACGGCCTGGAAATAAAATAGGCCAGAATAAAGCTAATAATAAACGAAATGAAAAGACCGATTAACCCAAAAATTATTGAATTTTTAATTAAAGCTGTTCTATACTCCCCAATAACTTCTGAAATGTCCATTTTGGCAACTAAGCCCATATCGGCAATATCAATGTATTGCGAAGCCGCAACAACAGGCACGCCTCTATAATCTAATGTATTTTGAAAAATTGATTCATTCCCAAATAACGCCTGCTTCATGGGCTCTCCAGTAGTAGTAGTAGTAGTAGTAAAGAGTCTTGTAAAAGGATAAGTTATTTGCCCAGTTTCTTTATTTCGATAAGCAATAAGAACCTCTCCTGTTTCTTTCAAACCCACTCTGTTTTTAACAATCTTGCCCAATTCATCAAAACCCTCAAAAGTAACAATAACGCCCATTAATTTTTCATCGGGGATTATGGGCCCGGAGGTAACAATATCTGTGTGAGATTCACTCACATGATCAAAAAAATACACTCCTTCCGTTACCTTTCCCTTTACAAAAAATTCTTCTTGGCTAAAATCCTGCTCGTCAAGAGACGAATCAGCGCAAGTCACCGCCTTGCCATTTATATCAATAAAACAAATATTCCGATAGTCAGCAACGGCATTTTTAGAACCAATAAGCTTAACCCTAATTATTTCTTTTAATTCTGAACTTGGAGCTTTAAGATAATTTTCAACATCTATTTTAAGCTGTGTCCGGCTGGAAATGAGTTTTAACTTATCAATTTCATCACTAAAATAAGTTTTAATATTTTCTGCCCTTGATTGTGCAATAGCAAACAAGCTCTGGCTTTTATTATTTATTGCAATTGTCGAATCAGAAAAATAATACAGCAGTCCGCCGATAATACTGTTGCCTAAGCTGACAATTAAAAACAAAAAAATTAATAAACTGCGAAGCTTCATTTATATTTTTTCCGTATTAAATAAGCGCTCACCGATATTGTTGCGATGAATGTCAAAACAATAAGCAAAATTATTAACAGATAATTTAATTTTGCCCCGGATTCGGCGAACCATTTTTGGTAAAGTTTATCAAATGTGCCGTTTATTTTTACAATTGCCAATCCCTTATCAAGTTCGGCTAATAAGCCCGTGTCTCCCTTTTTTACCGCAAAAGTAAATTCCTGCTTAAATTTATCAAGCCGGTAATCAACAGCAACCACATTTTTAATTCCAAGTGTTTTTATTAGGTTGGTCCCCATTCGTTGTTGCGCAACAACTGCGTCATATTTGCCTTCGGACAACTGAGTAAAAGCTTCCTTATATGTCTCGGCTGTGACAATCCGGCTGGAGATATTTTCACGCCTTACATAATCCTCGGCATTGTCGCCTTTCAAAACTGCAATTTCCTTGCCTGCCAAGTCTTTGTCGGTTTTGATGCTGGTATCTCCGGTTCTGACAAAAATTGCTCCATAAAATGTGAGGTATGATTCCGTAAGATCATATACTAATTCTCTTTCCGGAGTTTTTCCAACCAACGGCAAAACCTGTATCTTCCCGTCCGCTAAGTCCTGTTTTATTTGATTCCAAGGAGCTGTGTAAAAACTGACATCAAGATTAACGGCTTTTAAAGTCGCTTTAAGCAGTTCAACAGAAAAACCGTCCGCTTGGCCATTTTTATCAACAATGCAAAACGGCGGATAATCAGGTTCGGACGCTGATTTAATAATTGTATTTTCCTGCGCCTCGGCTGATTGAAAAAACCCAACTCCGGCGGTAACAAAAATCGCTACGATAAAAACAATAAGTTTTTTGTTCATAAATTAAATTTTATGATTGCCATTGTGATTTTTCCCGTTTCCATTATGGCCATTGCCGTTTTTATGGTTTTTCTTCAATTCTTCAATTTCTTTTTTCAGTTCCACCATTTTTAATTCTCTACCCACCATGCTTTTGTTTGCTGACTCAAGTTCTTTAATTCTGTCGCCGAGTTCTTTTGTGCGTTCAGCCACTTTGTCCTCAAGCATTTTAGCGTGCTCAGCCAGTTTTTCCTCAAGCTCCTCCTTTTCAGTAATGTCTTCCATGCATATTATAATCAATTGCACAGAATCAATCTGCCTGGCATTAACCAGCATTGTTTTTTGCCCTATTGTTTCAAAGTCGTGCTTAACCTCATAATCTTTCACAACTTTTTTCTTCGGCAAAATTTCTTCCATTAATTTTTTCAGTTCGGAAATGTTCCACTGGCCGTTTCCTAATTTATAAAGAAATTTGCCTTCTGTTTGCGCAGGCTCAACCTTAAATGTTTGGTAAAAAATAGAGTTCGCTGAAATCACTTCAAGGCCGGCGTCAAGAATTAAAAAAGATTCTCTGGCAACGTCAACCAATGTTTTCATATAATGCAAAGCAAGCTCTTTCGATTCTTTCAACTCGCTTTGATTAATTTTATTATTTTCCATGCTTTTGCAGAAGCTCTTTACGAAAAAAATTATTAACAATTTTTTTCTTTGCGTTTCTGTGTAAGTTAAATTTCGGAATTGTCCTCCGAGATTTTATATTAATTACAATTTTATTATACCATAAAAACCAATTGTCAACCCTATTTCTTGTTTTCTGTGGATAACTTTTTTGTACAAAAAAAGCGGAGGGGGTGAGATTCGAACTCACGATACCCTTTCGGGTAATGGTTTTCGAAACCATCCTGATAAACCGCTCCAGCACCCCTCCATAAAATTATCTTACCACACTTTTACTAAAAATACGGCTTCTGCCGTATTTTTGTTTTTTAAAATTTTTCTATTTAACCTCATTTTTTACAAAAACTTTGTGCCAGTCGTTGAAGTCATAAATATCGTGCGCAATAACTCCGCAGATAAACCCCACGAAAAATCTTGGAAGATAAAAATAATCAATAAACCAAACTATCAGCAAAAACATAGCTCCCAAAATCCAATGATGCAAATGAAGCTTGTATTTTCCGCAATCAATAAAAATGCAATCTACTTTTCCGTTTTCAACAAAAAGCTTTGAAAATATTTTTGAACCAATATATCCCAGCGCCAACCCCAATGCCAAAAGAAAGGAATAATAAAATGATGCCACCAGCACGAATGCCGGCAGATATTTCCTTACTTTTGAGTTTTTGTTGTCTGATTTTGCTAATTCGAGGTCTATTAATTTATCGTTTATGTTGCTTAATTCAGCATTGTTTTCCATATTTAATTATTTTATCATCATCAAAAACCCCTGTCCATAGTCAAGCCCTATTTTTATCCCCAGCTTAAAAATACAAAAAAAGAGGCGTGGAACAAGTTTTTACACTTGCCACGCCTTTGGCTAATCACCCGAAAGTGATCAGCCCATACCTCCGTCGCCGTAGTAATACGGCGGGATGCTCGGCTGGTCCTGATCCCAATCGTCAAAGTCGAACCAGACGTCATATACGCACCCCGCGTCAAACTGCACGCGAAGATCCTGACTCGGGATAACCGTGTAGGATAGCGCTTCGGTCATACCAACTCCGATTTTCCGAATCAAAACATGTTCAGCGAGCTCGCCTGTCGGAGACACACCGAACAACTTCACTATCCGGCTAGTCTTGAACGAAACCTGGAATACAGGGTTAGCGTAAACTGCCGCCTTGCCCACACCCAGATTTATGTCGTTCGGGTCGTCCAAGAATACGGTGTTGTCGAAGGTTGCGTTTCCGCCAACTTCGAACATCTCTGGGTCAACGCTTGCCCCCGTACCGATGTCGTAGACTGTGGGAACATTTCCGCCAGTGTAGACAGCCAGTTGCCCTGACCAGCCAGCTCCTTCGAGCCCTGTCAAAGAGGTCGGGAAAAAGAATCGGCCATTGTTCCAGGCGTTCAACGGGACCCATTGTGGCTGAGTCTCTCCGGCCGGCTTCACTAGGGCAAACGCCGATGTAACCCCAGGCAAAGAGATTGGAATCTCGTTTGCCATTTCCATGACTACGCTGTCGGCGCCATTTGGCACTGCCCAACCGCCCGGACCAGGAACCGGGTAAAACTGGTTCTGTCCGAAGAACAGTTGAGCGCCATAGCTGTCTGAGAAGTTCATGCCGAACGTCAATTGTAACGACGTGTCCATGGCACCGAACTCAAGTAGGTCTTTCACTACTGACGACACAATCTTCCTGACGTCGGGGTCCGATCCAGTCACGCTCGTGTATGTCTTGCCGGTGAGAATTCCCGGGCTGCCTATCCATTTCTGCGCCGAGGCAACCTGTTCCTTAGCGTAAGAGAACAGAGCCTTGCGTGAGGTGATCATCGGAAGGGCATCTGGTAAGCTTACCGTCGGCATTGAGGCCGAAGCTGAAACCACGGTCGGTAACGTGTTATCACCACCCGCTGCCATCGCGCTCATTCCCGCCATCAACGTAACCAACAAAACTACCAAAAACGTGTGTGTGTTCATGTCGTATTCTCCCATTTCATTTCTTCCACCCACAGCAGTGCATCCAGAACACCCTTCAGCACTGCTCACTGCAACTTCACATACCATCCCGTTCCAGTTATTTGTCGGTCGCATCTCCTTCCTTTTTTTCATCCGCAAAAATGACATGTCCCCCAATTACGAAAGTTGCGCCTTTCGGCACTTCAACTTTCTGAGGTTCAGTCTTTTCCGGGACGGTCTCCTTCCGCGGTTCGACAGCCGTTACGACTTTTGCGGGCTGTTGATATCCTTTGGCTGGAACCGCCTTATCGGCAGTCCTATCCAAAAAGATGATCAGAGCCAAGAATGCAAACGCCACTGCCAGAAAACCTGCCACTGCTTTTTTCACGTTTCTCCCTCCATTTTTCCGACCAAATTGACAAAGGACTTGCGGTCCAAACCTTGCACAAGCAGGGTAGGACAAATAAAAACATGGTTTTCACCATATATTTATTATCTCATTATCATATCACAATTTGACTAACGTGTCAAGCTTTCACTTATTTAAAAATTTATGTTATTGTTAGATTAAATACAATGCCCTCGTCGTTCAACGGATAGGACGGAAGTTTCCTAAACTTTAAATGGAGGTTCGATTCCTCCCGAGGGCACAAAATAAAATTAAAATAAAAAAATATGAAATCTCCAATAATAGAAATTGCAAAAAAAGTTTGCCCGGCGGAAGGGAAAGTGGAAAAAACCCAAATTGGAGGAGGTTCTGGCTTTATTGTTTCTGAAAACGGATATGTTTTAACCTCAAACCATGTGGTTTCAGACACCACAGCCGACTACACGGTAATTTTAGACCCAAAGCGCAAATATCCTGCCAAAATTTTATCAAGAAATCCAATTAACGACACTGCTGTCTTAAAAATTGACGACGGAAAATTGCCATATTTAGAAATGGCAGATTCAGACAAAATTGAGCTTGGCGAAGAAGTAATCGCGGTTGGAAATGCCTTGGGCGAATTCACAGACACGCTGTCGGCTGGAATCATTTCCGGGCTTTCGCGCTTTATTACAGCTTTTGGCGGAATGGACCACCAAATGCAAAACTTGCGAGGCTTAATACAAACCGATGCGGCAATAAATCCGGGAAATTCCGGCGGACCATTAATAAATATGGAAGGAAAAGTTGTCGGAATAAATACTGCAATGATTGCCGGGGCGCAAAATATTGGTTTTGCAATTCCAATAAATTATGCCAAAAAAGATTTGGCGGAAGTTAAAAAATATGGAAAAATAATGATGCCGTTTTTGGGAGTAAAATATGTTTTAATTTCAAAAGAAATGGCAGAAGCCAATAAATTGCCTGCAAACGACGGAGCTTTGGTGGTAAGAGAAGCTTTGGGAGAACCGCCAGTCATAAAAGGTTCTTCGGCAGACAAGGCCGGCGTTAAAGAATGGGACATAATTTTAGAATGCAACGGCGAAAAAATTACCTCAAAAAATCCTTTGGCAGACATTTTGCAAAAATGCAAAATTGGAAGCCAGACAACTTTGCTGGTCTTGCGCGACGGAAAAAGATTAAGCCTTTCTGCAAAACTGGAAGAAAAAATTTAGGTTTGGTATAATAAATAATGTTTAAAAATTTAAAACTTTCGCATTATTTAATTTTTGCGCTTGTTATTTTGTTAATTGTTTTTCAAACTATAGCAATAGTAATTTTGTGTTCGCCTGTCGCCACTTCAACCGCTGGCTTGACGCCCGACCAAATGTCAGCAATAACCAAATTGCTTTATTCGTTTGGAGCAGACGAAACAACAGTTGCCAAAGTTCAAGACGCATTAAACGGAAACGCCAGCAAATCTTTGGGCTACCCGGCTGTTACAATAACCAGCGTTAAACTATCAACAAATCCTTGGCTTGGAGGAACAGGCAACACAATTTTAGTCAGCGGGTCAGGCATGAGCAACAAGCCAGACCTCAACATTAGTGTTTGCCATCCTGCGCCAACTGCCGTTCCTTGCCTTTCTTTGTCTTACAACAAAACCGACCTGGCAAGTTATTACTGCTACGGCAACGATTCGTGCGTTGTTAAAACCTCGGAGATTGGCTCCAATCTTTATGCCAACAACCAGCAAGTTTTTGATTCTGTTCCGCAAACCAGTTTAAAAGTTTGCGCAACCGGCACAAATCCGTCTTGCGCGTCTGTTAATTTTTCTTACACTCCGGCGCCAGCTACTGCTTCATCTATAACAATGGTTGCTCCAGAATCGCTTTTTTGGACAGGCGGAACAACACAAACTTTAACAATTTCCGGTTTCAATTTTTCCGGCCAAACTCTCGACATTAGAATTTGCCACCCAACAACTCCAGGCCTTTGCCTTGCAACTCCTTTCACTTACACCAATAATACTTGCCAAAGCAATTTTGCAACCCATTTAACTACTTGCACTTTAACCACCTCGGTAATTGGTTCTTATTTGTCGACAAATAATTTAAAATATTTTAGCGATGATAAAATAACCTCAATGCTAAGAGTTTGCCCAACCGCAACCTCACCTTTAACAGCTTGCTTTGCAAGAAACTTTACTTACACGCCAGTCGGAGGAATTGTTCCGCCTGTGGTAATTCCACCAATTACTCCAACAGACTCATCAGTATCGCCAACATTTAATATGCCAACCGGCGGTGGATGTTTAACAGGTGAGTGTGTTTGCGTTGTTGGTGTAAAAAAAATATGTGCCAGTCCCATGCAAGATGGAACCAGTTGTTTAGCAGGAAATCCTAATTTTGTCGGCACTTCTTGCGCCAATTCAAAATAAAATATGAAAACTATTTTTTCGTCAAAATTTATTTCATTGTTTCTATTTTCCGGTTTTGCTTTATTTTCTTTTCCTATTCTTACATTTTCTGCTGTTGCCGACCACGTTCAAATTGGCTCTGAGTGCCAAGGCTCAATTAACCAAAACCAAACTTGTAATATTATCAAAGACCGAGGCCAAACTCTGGTGCATTTAAAATGGGACTTGTCAGGTTATTATTCTTCCGGCAAAGTTCAAACCTGCCAGTTGGAAAAAAATTATCCCAGCCAATATGATACTAAACGCCATTTTTATAGTATTGGTATTTACAAAGATAGCAAAGACGTTATTAACAACAATCTTCCGGTTTCAGTATTAATCCCGCTTAAAGTTAAAGACGATGTTTGGGTGCCAGCGCCGACAGGACAAACTAATAGTGAAGATATTTATCAAATTGATTGCTGGGATAAATACTGGTATCTGGACAAAAGTATTTCTACGAAGTCGACAAATCCTGCCAATGAACAATTCGGACCAGAAAAAGATGTGAAGCTGGTTGAATCCTGCGAAGTGCCATTTGCTTCAATTGCAAAAGATTTAAATCACAATATCCTTACCGACATAACAGAAAATAGTTTTAGAGATTGGGCATCTGATGACACTGAAGATTCTAATTCTATATTTGATCCTGTTACAAGGAAAACCAATCCATTTGGTTCTGGAGACAAGACTGATATCATACGTGGAATTATCTATAATCAATGTACTACTGCTTGCCCCATACCTCCTTCTGATATTACATGGAAAACTGCCATTTCTGATTTAGAAAAAATTATTCCAAGTACAAAATATCCAAACAAAAAAGATGCCGAACAATTAAGTCTTGTTTTTCATGATGCAAATATACCTTATAATCATACTGGCAACCATTCTGTCATTGCCACCTTCGTTACTGATCCGGGCGATGGAACCGCTACAATTACATATTTGGATCCTAATGGACCGACTAACAATCTATTTATATATTGCGGGCGAAAAACGGATAATATCCCTGCAGACCATACAGACAAATGGTGCTTTTCTCCTAAGGGTAATAAATTTGTTAACCCTTTTGTGGATACAGTCGACGCACAACAACAAGCCAATCTTTCATCGGCACGAAATAATTTTATAAACTCAAATCAAAATTTTTGCAGTGATCCTAAACACAGCGACTATTGCAAACGCGATATTAACCAATGGATACGAACCAATTATCCTGATATAAATAATTTTAGTGTTACTAATCTAGATTTAGGCGGTTGTTGCAAAGGTTGGACGGATTTTGTTATGAGGGTTGCATATTTAGGAGACTTTGTCGGGTATGATTACCATCCAAACGATGGAAAATATGTCAATCAAGATTGCGATGCCAACCATTACCCCTTGCCCACAAAATCCGCTTTTCTTGACTCAACAAACTTTCTGGGAAGTATTTTAACACCCATCATCAATTTCTTTGCCCAAAAATAATTAACAAAAAACCGCCTTCGGGCGATTTTTGTTTTTGCTTTTTATTTTTTGTTTGGCAATGCGAGAACGTTTTCTAAATAGTCAACTCGAGTTTCTAATTTTCCTGCATCACTAATTTTCTCATCTACAGAAATTAATTTTTTTTCGACTTTTTCTAGCCGATTTTCTATTTTGTTAATTTTTTCTTTAGTCCATTTTTCAAAATCACCCACCTGCTCTTTGGTAGCTACTTTTTCAAAACGCTCATCAACTCCATTAAATCCTCTTTGGACCATTGTCGCCAAATCATTTATTGTTATATTTTTCTTTGCCATACATTTTTATTATATATCAAACAAAATCCGTGTCAAACTTGGATTTTGCTGAATAAATAACTGCCGATTGCAATTACAACAAACACAATGCCAAGCATTATCCAAAAATCGGTAAATAAGCCAAATTCTGCCACGCCTCCCAAAGTGCCTCGAAGCCCGTCAACGCCGTAAGTTAAAGGATCAAATTTTACTACAACCTCTAATACGCTCGGCAAATTTTTAAGAGGAAAAAGCGCGCCGGAAAGGAAGAAAATCGGCATTACCAAAAAGTTCATAATTAATTGGAATCCGTGCATATCTTCCAGAACAGAAGCAATTGCAGTTCCCACCGCGGTAAAAAGCAAAGCAATCATTATCATAAAAACAAAAGCCAATACCAAAAGCCCTGCATTTTGCATATGGAAACCAAGCAAAAGTGAAATCAAAAAAACAATTATTCCCTGCATTACCGCCACTGTAGCTCCTCCCAAAGTTCTGCCCAACATAATTTGCCAGCGGGGAACCGGAGCCACCATTGTTTCTTTTAAAAATCCAAATTGCCTGTCCCAAATAACGCTGATTCCGGAAAAAACAGCCAAAAACAAAATACTCATCGAAATAATTCCCGGAACTAAAAATTGGACATAGTCTCCTTGTCCTGCCGCTTTAAATACCGGTCCCAATCCAAAACCGAGAGCAAGCAAAAATAATATTGGCTGGCCCAAAGAACCGATTATTCTTGATTTTGACCTGAAATATTTTTTAACTTCTCTCACCCAGAGAGTATAAATTGCTATCATAATTTTTTATCTTCGCCATGCGCGAGCTCTGCCAGACATGGCTTGATTTTTAACTTTTTCTTCGCGGATTTCCTTTCCCGTAAGAGCCAAAAATGCGTCTTCTAAAGAATCTTTGTGTGTCTGTTCTTTCAACTCTTTTGAAGTTCCTTGGGCAACAATTTTCCCATGGTCTATTATTGCAATTCTGTCTGAAACTTTATCTGCTTCTTCCATATAATGAGTTGTCAAAAAAACCGTCGTTCCTTCTTCCTCGTTCATTTTTTTTAAGTAAGTCCAAATGTGGTTTCTTGTCTGCGGGTCAAGCCCAATTGTCGGTTCGTCCAAAAATAAAACTTTCGGGTGATGCAAAAATCCCCGGGCAATTTCAAGACGCCTTTTCATTCCGCCGGAAAAATGTTTCACCAAATCTTTTCTTCTGTCCCAAAGCTCAACAAATTCCAAAAGCTGTTTTATTCTTTTTTTTCTTTCTTTCCATCCAACTTTATAGAGCATTCCGTGCATATCTAAATTTTCATAGGCAGTAAGATCATCGTCTAAGCTTGGGTCTTGAAAAACAATTCCAAAGGAAGACCTTACTTTGTCTGAATTTTTCGTTGGATCAAATTTATTGATTATAATCTCGCCAAATGTCGGATTAGTCAGGGTTGTAAGCATTTTTATGGTTGTTGTTTTTCCTGCACCATTTGGGCCCAAAAACGCAAAAATTTCCCCCTTTTTTACATTAAAAGATATGTCATCAACCGCAGTAAAATCTTTAAATTTCTTGGTAAGATTTTTTATTTCTATTATATTATCCATCTTTTTAATACGTATAAAAATTTAATTTGGGTTTGTTATTTTTAAAATCGCATCTTGTGTGTAAATATTTCTTGGATTCCAAAGCATAAATCCATTATATTCGCTTGCCAAAGAATCTTGGACTGCCTTGATTTCCTGCTTTACCATATCGGCTGTGTAATAAGCTCCCAAATTAAAATCTTGAAGCCAAGGCCTTAATTTTGTCAAAAAAATTATATTTTTTCTGGCCAAAGCGCTATCCATTGAATATTTTATAACTTCGTAAGGGTGGTCTGCCGGGTTGGCAAATCCTATAAATCCGTCTGCAAAATGAGAGGGGTAAACCATTGGGCAAACATAATCAAAATTGTAAAATGCGTCTTCAATTATTTGCCCAATTCCCATGTCGTCTTTGTTGACTGTTGTCAAACCAAACAAATCAATTGATATTTTTTCATTTAATAATTGTTGCCTTGTATATTCAAAAAATTCTTTTATAATTTCTGCTTTTGCCACCTTTCCGTCATAAACCGGAAAACCAGCTTCTCCTGTTTTTCCGTCAGTGGGAAATCTGACATAGTCAAAATTTATTTCGTCAAAGCCGTGATTTGCCAGCGCGTCTTTTGCCAGGAAAATATTATAATCCCAAACATCTTTTGAAGCAGGGTCCAGCCAAAGTAATCCGTTTCTATCTTGCCATAACCCTCCATTTTTATTATAAACTGCCAATTCCGGCCTGGCTTTTGCATAAACAGGGTCTTCAAAAACAGCGATCCTGCCAATTACATAAATATTTTTACCGTGCAAAAATCTTACCAAAGTGTCAATGTCTGAAATGCGTTTTGGATAAGTAATTACGCCGTCGCTTCCTTTAAGGTCAATTACAACTGCATTTATTTCTGTATTGTCCAAAAAATTGCTTAAATAACCAACATAAGATTTTGTGCCGGCAGAATATCCGGTAACATAAACTGCTTTAATTGTTTCCGGCGGCTTGCGAGCAACCGCAACAGCCAAAACATTATTTTTGCTAACCAATCCTCCAACTTTTTTATTATTTAAAAAATGCAAAGCAAAAAAAATTCCACTAGCCAAAACTGCAATTATTATCAAAATAATTGCCACAATTAAAATTATTTTCTTTTTTGGAAAATCCATTCTATTCAGTTGTTGTTCCGTCAAATTCCGGACCGTCAGCTTCGGCCTCTGCTTTGGTCGCTCTAACAACGCCGTCTTTATGATGAGCAGGAGAATAAATGGTGTAAAGTTTTAACTCGTCTGTTGCAGAAACATTCACAACATTGTGCTGGGCACCACAAGGCACAACAACTGCTGTTCCGTCTGCAACGCTATATTCATTTCCGTCAATTATAACTTTGCCCTGGCCTTTTTCAAAGCGAAAAAACTGGTCGTTGTCTGCGTGTACTTCCATTCCAATTTCTTCATTAGGTTTTAAGCACATCAAAACCAACTGGCTGTGCTTTCCTGTATAGACAACTTTTCTAAAATTTTCATTGTCTAAAGTTGCCTTTTCTATGTTTTCGCAAAATCCTTTTGCCATATATTTTATTTATTTAATAATTATATTTTTATTATATCAAAAAACCACCTCAATTAAAAGGTGATTTTCAAAATGAGCGGGTAAGGGGAGTCGAACCCCTAGCAAGACTTTGGAAAAGTCTGGTATTACCGCTATACGATACCCGCATTAATTTTTTTCGTGGATGATTCTATCCAACCCATAATTCGTCTATGCAATTTTCTGCCAAATTCTTTATTACCATAGCTTTTAATTTTTAAATGAAGTGTGCCATATGGTAAAATTTCTTTTTTTGTTTTAGATTTATTAATCCTTTTATCTACATAGGTTTTTCCAAATTGTTTTTTTGGTATGCCGGTAACCTTTGACCAATAATTTAAAGTTTCTTCAATATCATTATCGGGATATAAATGAACAAACGGATTTAAGTTTTTATTTTTTAAATTGCAGATTTTTTTGAACCATATTACAGCAATTTTTATCATTTCCGGGTTAGAATTAGAAAATCTAATTTGTTCGTTCGATTTGCTCCCTTCTCCGGAGTAAAGCCCAATTCCCAAAAACCAAAAATCTCTTTTTGTAATTTTACCAAGATCTTTTTCTGCTAAATTTTTCATTTCTGCAATTTCTTCTATTTTTTGGGTATGTTTAAATAAAGCAGATTTTAACTTTGCAGAGCCTATTCTTCTTAAAACTTCTTCATTGGGAGAAAAGGGAATTTTATTAAGCCAATTGCTTAGAGTACTTTTATTAACTCCTATTTTTTGACTAATCATATTATATGAATAGCCTTTTTTCCTATAATTTATAGCTTTTCCTTTTAAGCTTAATGTTTTCATCATCGTCAAAATTATACCCACAACTATATTCTATCATACACTATAAAGGGGTTCAATATAAAGAACACTAAGCTATGTCGGGGTGCTGAGAATCGAACTCAGACCAAACGCTCCCAAAGCGTTTATACTACCACTATACGACACCCCGTTAATTTATAAAATAATTCTAACCGAAAAAGGCGATATTGTCAAAGGGAAAATTTTATGATAATATCTTATATATGAAATGCCCCCGTAGTTCAATGGACAGAACAAGATCCTTCTAAGATTTAGATGTTGGTCCGATTCCAACCGGGGGCACAAAAATGATAAAAAATTTATGGCGGCTATGGTGTAGCAGTAACACAACGCTCTGTGGCAGCGTCATCACGGGTGCAAATCCCGTTAGCCGCCCATTTTTAAAACCACCCCGAACTTTGCGAAGGGTGGTTTTTATTTTATCTTTTTTATGATAGAATAAGATAAAATAAGATAAGCGCCAAACTATGCCGGATAAATTTGTAGATTTATACAATTTTATAGATTTTGCCAAAGCCAACAGAAAATATGCAGACAACACTGCCAATAATTTAAAATCTGCTTTAAAAATTTTTGAGAAAGAGTTGAATGCAAAAGAGCTTGAATCAATAGACATGGTGGAAGACAGCATAGGAGAAATTTTTAGAAGCCTAGTAATTGCCAATAAAAACAAAAGCATTGTATCGCTAAATACTTACAAGGCGCGCCTGCTAAAAGTTATAAAAGACTACAAAAAATATGGAGCAGAACCAAGCAAAATACAGCATTGGGTTGCAGGCACAAGGAAATCCACACCCCTGTTAATTAAGAAAGATATTTCAGATAAAAAAAAGATAACCTTATCTAACCCTATCAACACCCCTGTGGACAACCTTCATAAGATAACACTTTCTTTTGAATGCGGAAAAGCAGAAATTTTAATTCCCAAAAATATGGGCGCAAAAGAAGCTAAAATAATTAAGGATATTATTGATTCTCTTTCCATTGAGGAGTAAAATAATTAAATGGCAATAATTATTATACTTTCAATAATAACTTTTATTTCCACCCTTCTGGGAGGGCTTTTTGCTATAAAATTTAAAGACAAACTCCATTATATTATGGCTTTTGCAGCCGGAGTTTTGCTGGGGGTGGTGGCATTTGATATTTTCCCAGAAATTATAGAAGAAATCAAAACATATAATTTCAGCCCAACTGGAACAATGATTGCTTTAGTTCTAGGATTTTTAGTTTTCCACATATTAGAAAAAAGCATTTTGATACAGCATTGCCACGAGGAGGATTGTTCTATCCATCATAAACATCCGCATATAGGAATGGCTGGAGCTTTAGCACTGGCGGGGCATAGCTTTATGGATGGCGTTGGCATTGGTCTTGGTTTTCAGGTTAGCCCAGCAATTGGGGTTTTGGTGGCAATTGCTGTTATTTCTCATGATTTTACAGATGGAATGAATATGGTAACTTTAATGCTCAACAACAAAAACAGCCATACAAAATCTAAGTTATTTTTACTTTTTGGCGCCATAACACCTATTTTAGGAGCTGTATCAACTTTATTTTTTAAAGTTCCTCCTCAATTTTTAGTTTTATATTTGGGATTTTTTGCAGGATTTTTGCTTTACATTGGAGCCTCAGACATTCTGCCGGAGGCCCACGCAGAACACAGCTCTTACAAGCTAATTGGTCTGACAATTCTCGGCACATTATTCATTTTTATCATCACGCGTTTTATTTAAAAAATATAAAAATATGAACCAAGAAAATAGACAAGAAAAAGAAGAAGAATATAATCCGTTTGTATCTTTAAAAGATTTGCGAGATAATTGGTCAGATGAAATTCCAGAGAAAATTTTGGAGGGAGGCAAAGGAGAAGAAAACCCAACTTTTAAGGTTAGGACAAACTGGTGGAACGGCGTCACGGGAAACATGGGCCTTTTGCTTGAAGATAAAATGCTGCCTGAAGAATTAGTAGAAGAAACTGAAAAATTCATTAAAAAATTTTCGGGCAGATCTAGTATTTTGCACCTTCGACTACCCACTGCTGAAGACATTGCCGAAGCCAACGCAATGATTGATAAAGTTTTAGACTCCCAAAAATAAAGCAAGCAAAAACCGCCTTCGGGCGGTTTTTGCTTTAGATTTATCTGGCGTATTCGATTACGCGGTTTTCGCGAATGACCACAACTTTGATTTCTCCTGGGTATTTTAATTCTTCCTCAATTTCTGCCGCAATTTGCCTGGCAATTTTGGCAGCTTGCAAGTCATCCACTCTGTCGGACTTTACGAAAACACGAATTTCTCTGCCTGCCTGAATGGCATAGGTTTTTTCAACGCCTTCAAATTTGTTGGCAATATCTTCCAATGCTTTTAACCTCTGCAAATAGTTTTCCAAAGTATCTTTTCTGGCCCCTGGTCTAGAACTTGAAATTGCGTCTGCCACAGCCACAATTGTGCCCTCTAAAGAATCAACAGGGAAGTCGCCGTGGTGACTTCGCATTGCTTTTATAATTGCTTCTCCTTCGCCAAATTTTTCCAAAATTTTAATTCCAATGTCAATGTGCGAGCCCTGAATCTGCTGGTCAATTGCTTTTCCAATGTCGTGCAAAAGCCCGGCCCGTTTTGCAGTTTGAGAGTTGGCTCCCAATTCGTCGGCAATTGTTTCAGAAATTAAAGCCACTTCCATTGAATGCAACAAAACGTTTTGGCCATAACTGGTTCTGTAATATAATCTGCCTAAAATCTGAATTAATTTTTCGTTCAACCCAATAATTCCCACTTCATAAACTGCCTTGTCTCCGGCTTCCTTAATTTTAGCAGAAATTTCGGCTTTGGCTTCTTCATACTTTTCTTCAATTTTTGCCGGCTGAATTCTGCCGTCTTGAATTAATTTATCCAAAGTAACTTTGGCAATTTGCCTTCTAATTGGATTAAACCCCGAAATTACAACCGATTCTGGAGTTTCGTCTACAATTAATTCAACCCCGGTTAACTTTTCAAAAGTTCTAATGTTTCTGCCTTCCTTGCCGATAATTCTGCCTTTTAAGTCTTCGTTGGCAAGAATAACGCTTGTTGTTGTCAGCTCCTGCGCCTGAGAAACCGCGCATTTTTGAATTGCCATGGCAACAATGTCTTTTGCCCTCAATTGCAACTTTTCCTGGTTTCCTTCTTCCAATCTTTTCATCCTGTCCAAAATTTCTTTTTCGTTTTCTATTTCAACTAAAGCCAGCAATTCTTTTTTGGCATCGTCGCGCGATAGGGAAGCCACCTTTTCCAATTTTGTTTCCGCTTCAAGCCTCAATTGCTCCAAGCTTTCTTTTATAGTTTTCAATTTTTCCACTTTATCCTGCAACTCTTTTTCTTTGCCTTCAAAAGAAACAATTCTTTCAGCCAACAAGCTTTCTCGGTCCAGCAGAAGCTGCTGGGCTTTTAAAAATTCCCTTCTTCTTTCATCGACTTCTTTTTGAGCTTTTTCAATAATTTCAGCAGATTTTTTTTCTGCGTTTTTCACCATTGTTGATGTTTCTTCTTTAACATCAATAACTCTTTTTTGCAGTTTTGCCTCTAATGTTCCTGCTCTTCTTTTCGCCAAGCTCTGCCTGACATAATATCCCAAAATAGAGCCGAAAATAACGCACAAAGCTCCGCCTATAATATAAATGATAATAATTTGTTCCATAACTTTATAATTTTTAATTTTAATAAAATAAACTCACTTGCTCAGTGAGTACACATAAAATATATTTTAATTTTAGAAGGCCGAAGGTCCTGAGCGAAGCCGAAGGATTATTTTCCGCCGATTACTTCATCGATTAGTCCGTATTTTTTGGCTTCTTCCGCAGTCAAATAAAAATCTCGGTCGGTATCTTTCACCACCTTTGATATGGGCTGTCCTGTGTGCGAGGAGATAATTTTATTTAACTTTTCTTTCATATGGACAATCTGTTTTGCAGTAATTTCAATGTCTGCTGCCTGCCCTTGCATGCCTCCTGCAACTTGGTGCAAAAGTATTTCGGCATTAGGCAAGGCAAATCTCTTGCCTTTGGTTCCTGATGCCAAAATAACTGCCGCCATTGAAGCCGTAAGACCTATGCAAATGGTAGAAATTGGACACTTCAAAAACTGCATCGTGTCGTAAATTGCTAACCCGGCTGTAACCGAACCTCCTGGGCTGTTTATGTAAAGCTTAATATCTCTTTTGGAGTCTTTTGATGCCAAATACAGCATCTGGGCAATAACCACGTTTGCGTTCATGTCGGTTACGGGCCCGGCCAAAAAAATTATACGCTCTTCTAAAAGCCTTGAAAATATATCGTATGCGCGCTCACCGCGCTGTGATTTTTCTACAATAGTTGGTACTATTGGCATTCTTCTAATTTTTTAAATATTTTTTCATTTTTAATTACACCTTTAGTATACTCTTTTAACTCATTTATGTCAATTTTGGCCAACTGCTCTTTGGAATAATTTTTTATTGATTTTGCCACTTCTTCTGCAACTTCTTCATCAGAAACTTCAACATTTTCTTTATTGCCCAATTCCCGCAAAACCAAAAATCCTCGCAGTCTTTTTTCGGCCTCTTTTTTATAGGTTTCTTTTATTTCTTCTTCTGTTTTTTTAATGGAAGCCAAATATTCTCCAAAACTAATTTTTGTAGCGTCTTCAATTTTATGTTTTAAGTCGTGCAATAATCTTTCCTGTTCATATTCCACCATGGCAATGGGCATTTCAAACTTTGACTTTTCAGCAATTTTTTCTAAAATTTCTGCTCTTACTCTTTGTTTTTCTTCTTCTGTTTTTTCCAAAGAAATTCCTTCTTTCATACTGCCTTTCAGGGCATCCAAAGAATCAAAAGCGCCCATTTGTTTTGCAAATTCGTCATCAATTTCAGGCAACTCCATTTTTTGCACCGAAATTATTTTTACTTTAAATTCTCCGTCTTTCCCGGCTAATGCCGATTTTTCGGGAAACTTAATTGTAAATGTTTTTTCTTCACCGGCTTTCATACCAACAATATTTTCTTCAAATCCTTTCACCAAACCTCCTTCTCCCAAAATAAACTGGTCTTTAACTGATTTTCCATTTTCAATTTCTTTGCAGGAATATTCAATTTCCACAAAATCTTTGTTTTCTGCCACATCATTTTTTAAAATAAATTTTGCCCTGGTTTTTTGCAAATAATTTATGGAATCCTGAATTTCTTCTTCTGTTACAGAAATTTCTTTTCCCTTCACGCTTTTTGCAATTTCTTTATAATTTGGCAATTCAACATCGGGCAAAATTGTAATTACTGCTTTAAATACAAAAGGGGAGCCACCTTCGACTTTGCTCAGGTCAGGCTTTTCAATTTTAATTATAGAAACTTCGGGCTGTCCAACTGGTTCTAATTTGTTTTCCAAAATGTAATCGGTATAAACATGCTGGACCGCATGGTCACCGGCTTCCATAAGCAAAGCCTCGGGCTTTAATTTATCTTCCACCATTGAGGAGGGCGCTTTTCCTTCGCGAAATCCGTCAACTTTTACGTGATGCTTTAAATGTTCTAAAGCATGCGAAAAATGCTCCAAAAACTCTTCAGCTGTCAGCTCAAAAGTTATTTCTAATTGTGATTTCTCCAGCTTTTTTAATTCTGTTTTCATAATTTACTAAATATTTTTACGAATAATATTGTCTAGTTTACCGCTTTTCCATCAAAAAATCAACTCTCAATTTATTTCAGGTTGCCATACGACAACCAACGCAAGGCGACACCCCAAGTGAAAAGCGGGCTTAAAACCCGCTTTTATTTTTTGTTATCTTTTTATAAATTTATTTTTTTCTTTTGAGCCAGTTAATGATAAATAAAACTCCAACTAAAATTGCAGGACCAGCAATTGTGATCATCCAAGAAATCATATACCACTCAAAACGGCTGTTTAAAAAAAGTAGTCCAATATAAAATAACCCTGCTAAAATAAATATAATTCCGACAATAATTTCTTTTCTCCATGAAATTATTAAAACAGCCAGCAAAATCAGCGAAGGAATATTATGCATAAATAATGCCAAAGCTGTGCCCCAAAATCCATAAGCCCCATCAAAAACATCCAAAGAAAATAACGCCAAAAAAAGAATAAAAATCACCGCACTGACCCTTGGCGTCCAATACAAAAATTTATTTATTTTCTCCATTTTTTCCCATTTTTTTAATTTTAAAAAATCCAACTATCAGGGGAAGCGCAAAGGTTGTGGCGTAATAAAAATACACGTCTAATTTGTAATACCCATCTGCTGGTTTAAACAGCAAAACCAAGAAAAAATAATTGTCTTTTTTATCAAAACCCAAAGCGTTATTAAAATTCCCACAGGCGAAATAACCCAACCAATTAAATTTGCCGGCACCAGCATAAACAAAATAATTCCCAGCACGTAGCCGATAAGCCACAAACCAACTCCCCAGCCAAAGCTATTAATTAAAAACTTTTTTGTATTTTCTCTCATAAATTTATTTTATAATTATTTTTTAAAAATGGATTTCCCATATTAAAGGTTATTTCTGGTGTTTTATTATTTATGATTTCAGCAGGAATGCCGTATTTTTTGCTGTATATCTCGCCAGCGGCGCAAAACAACGCCTTAAAATAATCAAAACCAAGTTTTTCAGAAATCAATTTTACCTCTTTTTCGGATTTTCCCTCAACTTCCACAAACGGCTCTAAAAATGGCCATTCGTCAATACACACCTCAACGCCATCTAATTCCCAAATTTCTCTTTTAGTTTCCTGATATGATTTTTTTTGGCACCCTATCACTTCTAAAAATTCTTTTCCTGCATTAAAATCATTTATAACTAAACCTATTTCTTTTTGGTTTTCGATTTTTTCTCCATCAACAACTTTCAAACTCATTGTAATCTTATTGTCTTCATCTCTTACCCTAAGCCACGCGCCCTCTATTTCATGCCCGTTGGGTAAATTAAAAACAACTCTCTTTTGCATGAATTCAGACTTTACCAACTTCGCTCCAACTTTCTCTAACTTCTCTCTTATCTCCCCCTTATTTATATTTAGAAATGTGGCCTCATATTCTATTGCCATAAGTTTGTTCAACTTTTCTAAATTATTTTAGGTTAACACTTGTTAACCTGATACGTTTAATTATTTTTTGTTTTATTTCTCAGGTTGTCATATGACAACCTGCGTGGTCTCATTATTGATACGGCATTGATACAGCACGTTTTTGCCTCGAGGCAAAAACGTGCTATCCACTGTTCGCTTTTTCTTCTCTGGTCTGGCAACTTTCTTTCCCCTTCCCCATAAATTTATTTATCTTCTTTCTTAACACTTATTATTATACCTATAAATAATAAACCCATCCATAATAATTCCCCCTCGGAATTTTTAAAAAATTTCGCCCAGTCTGGAACATTTAATTTACTTACGTCTTCTTTATATTTTTCTCCACATGGTCCTCTGTCATCATTTTGGCAAACAATATCTCCAGTAGGATACATTTCACCTTTTGGAAAATAGTGATTAGCAGAAAAAAATAATACTGAAATTATCGCAAATAAAACCCAAACAATTATAATCCAAATCTTTTTTACCATAAATTTATTGTTTATTTATTAAAGACTCAACGAGAACACTTCCCGTCGGTTATTTTCCTATGATTAAAAAACTTTACTCATTATTCCAATCACAAGATTAAAAGAATAACTAATAAGAATAACGTCACCAAATAAAATAGGTAATCTAATGTTCTGATATATAAAAATTGAGAATATGATTAAAAATAAATTTATAATCGCAACAACAAAAGTATAAAAACTAAATTTGAACATTTTTTCTCTACCTAGTTTTTCTCCAGCTTCAAAGTTTGTCCTACTCCCCTCATCTAGCATACCCCTTGATGCAAGTCTTTCCCTTTTTCTATCAATATTTTCAAATCCATATACAAACATCATTCCCACAAAAGCTACCAAAGATATTAAAGATGTGGCGACTATTGATGCAAATTGTTCTATTACGTTTTCTCTTATCTTAATTCCAAAATATTGTTGTACAAACCATCCCATAAAAACAAACAAGCAAAAACAAATTATTATCTTTTTTTCATTTTTTAACCATTTCATAATTTTTCTACCCATAATTTTATTTTTCTAATCCGTGTTTTTTTATACAGAAATTTAATAACGTCGATCCTTCTGAAGGAGAAAGCTTGTTTTCATTAGCTATTTTTGATACTGATACCCCGCACTCTTTTCTGATTTGTGCAGGTCTCCATTGGAACCAATAAAAAGCTGAACTAACTATCGTAATAATCAAAACCATTATGACTATTGAAATTGTTAATATTATTTTTTCCATAATTTTAATTTTTAATAATTATTATTTGAGTTTGACGCTGTTTGTATAAAAAGTCAACACTCATTTGCCGCGATTATCTTGAATTTGACATTGGGATTTTTTGTTGATAAAGTAAAAATATGAGCTATAAAAATACACTAAAAAAGGGGTCTGTTAGATATGTTATCTTCAAAGAAGCTGACACTTGGTACGGAGTGGCTTTAGAATTTAATATTGTAGAAGAAGGTAAAGACCCACTAAAGGTGATGAGTTCTTTATTTGAAGCAATTCAGGGATATGTTGAAACGGCTCAAAAATTAAAACTACGCCCGATGCCGTTGAATCAAAAACCAGATACAGAATATCAAAAACTTTGGGAAAAATTATCCAAAGTCAAAAAAGAAACAGATTTACTGCCAAAAAATGTTTATAACTTTGGCACCACTTCTCCCTATGCCATGGCTCAGTGAATATGACTAAAAGCATTTTTAACTGGAATTTCAAAGATATAGAAAAATTTCTGAGAGAAAATCATTTTATTTATTCTCATGCAAGAGGTAGCCATTATTTCTACACAGGACATTATGGAAAACAACCAAGAATCGTTCAAGTACCACGCCATAGTTCAGAATCATTAAAACCAAGAACATTTAAAGCAATTGTAAAACAATCAGGAATACCCTTAAAAATCTGGCTGGAATAATACAAATACTAAATCAAAACAAAAATCCCTCACTTAAGGGATTTTTGTTTGTATATTTTATTATACTAAGAAAGCGACAATCAATAAGGCGACGATGTTGAGCACTTTAATCATTGGGTTGATTGCAGGGCCTGCTGTGTCTTTGTAGGGGTCGCCAACGGTGTCACCGGTGACTGCGGCTTGGTGGGCAAAACTTCCTTTGCCTCCATAAGCTCCGCCTTCAATGTATTTTTTGGCATTGTCCCAGGCAGCTCCGCCGGTTGTCATAGAAACTCCAACGAATATTCCTGTAATAATTGAACCAATTAACAACCCGCCCAAAGCCTGCGGGCCAAGAATGAATCCAACCAAAATTGGAGCAACAATTGGAATTAAAGCCGGAATCATCATTTCTTTAATGGCGGCTTTTGTAACAATGTCAACGCATTTTCCATATTCTGGTTTTGCGGTTCCTTCCATTAAACCCGCAATATTTTTAAATTGTCTGCGAACTTCTTCAACAACTTTTCCGGCTGTTTTCCCAACAGCTCCCATTAAAAATGACGCAAACAAGTAGGGGAGCAGTCCGCCAATTAAAAGCCCTGCAATAACTTTTGGGTCGTTTAAGACAAACTGCGAAACTCCGCCAACGTTAACTTTTTCTGAATATGCAGAAAACAAAACCAATGCAGCCAAACCTGCCGATGCAATTGCATAACCTTTTGTAACTGCTTTTGTTGTGTTGCCAACTGCGTCCAAAGCATCTGTAATTTCCCTGACTTCTTCTGGCATGCCGGACATTTCTGCAATTCCTCCGGCGTTATCTGTAATTGGACCATAAGCATCAACACCAACCACAATTCCAGAAATTGAAAGCATTGCCATAACAGCCAAAGCGACTCCGTAAATTCCTGCCAGCCAAAAGCTTAAAATTGTTCCAAAAGCAATCAGCAAAACAGGGTAGGCTGTAGATTGCATTCCCAAACCAATCCCACGAATTATATTTGTTGCGTGCCCTGTTTCTGAAGCCTTGGCAATTGATTTTACCGGGCCATAATCTTTTGAAGTGTAATATTCTGTAATAACAAACATTTCAATTGCAATTACCAAACCCACCAATGTTGAAAAATACAACCTGTTTGCCGAAATTGCCTGTCCTGCCATAAGTTTTACAATTACAGGATAAAATGCAATTGCACACAAAATTACCGTAGCCGCCAAGCCTTTGTACATGGCTCCCATAATTGATTTTTTGGCTCCCAATCTTACAAAGAAACTTCCAATAATTGAAGCCAAAATTGCAACGCTTCCCAAAATTAAAGGAAGCAAAACAAAGTTTGGGCTTCGCGGAAACAGCAAAGCTCCCAAAATCATTGTGGCAACCGTGGTAACTGCGTAAGTTTCAAAAATGTCTGCTGCCATGCCGGCGCAGTCTCCAACGTTGTCGCCAACCTGGTCGGCAATTACTGCCGGGTTTCTTGGGTCGTCTTCTGGAATTCCTTTTTCAACTTTTCCAACCAAGTCTGCTCCAACATCGGCTGCTTTAGTATAAATACCCCCGCCAACTCTGGCAAAAACAGAAATTAAAGAAGCTCCAAATCCCAAACCCACCAAGGCTTCCATGTCGCCTTTTGTTAAAAAATAATATCCTGAAACCGCCAGCAATCCCAAACTCACCACCATTAAACCTGTGATTAAACCTCCTTTAAAAGAAATGTCTAAAGCCTTTGCCAAGCCCTTTTTTGCGGCTTCTGCAACTCTTGTATTGGCTTGCGTAGAAACAATCATTCCAATAAATCCCGAAAGCCCAGACAAAACAGCTCCAATTAAAAATCCAATTGCAATTTTCCAACCTAAAAAGAATAAAAGTATAAAAAGCACGACCCCAACTATAGAAATAGTCTTGTATTGCCTTTTTAAATAAGACATTGCTCCCTCCTGAACTGCTGCTGTAATTGCCACGGCTTTGCCCGAGGCAACCGGCGCTTTTTTAATTTGCATTGCCAAAAAATAGACAAATACAATTGCAAAAAGCGAAACGATTATCGGAAAATATATCAACGACATAATTTCTAATTTCTAATTTCTAATTTCTAAATAATGACTAAATGTCATAATTTTTAAAAATTAACAAATTAGAATATCAATTAATTATTTTTTTATTTAATTTATTTATTTTCGTCGGTTGGGTTGTCGGCTGGTTCTGCCTCAACTGCTTCGCCATCTGTTCCAACTTCTTTGGCCTTTTTAGTTTTTCGAGCCTTCTTGGCTCGCCCTGAGCTTGCCGAAGGGTTGGTTTTCCCCTCGCTATCGCTCGGGGTAAGTGTTCGCTCCGCTCCCTTATCTTCACCTTCGTTTTCTTCTGTTGGAGTTTCCGATGTTTTAATGTCTATTTTCCAGCCGGTTAATTGAGCAGCCAATCTTACATTTCTGCCGTCTTTTCCAATTGCCAAAGAAAGCTGGTCTTCTGGTACAAAAACAATTGCTGTGTTTTTGTCTTCAACTTGCACACTGACAACTTTTGCAGGAGACAAAGCATTTGTAATAAATTTTTCCGGTTTTTCGTCAAAAGAAATCACGTCAATTTTTTCTCCGCCCAATTCATTTATAACCGCCATAATTCTTGTTCCACGCTGTCCAACGCAAGCTCCAATTGGGTCAACGCCTTGTTCATTTGAAACAACTGCAATTTTTGTTCGAAACCCTGGCTCTCTGGCAATTGCCTTAATTACAACTGTGCCAGAGGCAATTTCAGGAACTTCCAACTCAAATAATTTTGAAATTAATTTTGGATATGTCCTTGAAAGCATAACAACACTTCCTTTTGGAGTGTCTTCCACCTTCATTATATAAAGCTTTAATCTTTGGCTTGGCCTGTAAAATTCTCCCGGAATTTGCTCGTCTCGGTTTAAAATTCCCAAAGTTTTTCCAATGTCCACAAAAACAGTATGGCCTTCAATCCTCTGCACAATTCCAGAAACGATTTCTCCTTCGCGAGACCTGTATTCTAAAGAAATTGTTTCTTTTTCTGCTTCTCTAATTTTTTGCAGAATAACCTGTTTTGCGGTTTGCGCTGCAATTCTGCCATAATCTTGCTTGGAAATTAAAGGAATTTCGATATCTTCGCCGGCTTTAATTTTTGGAAAATCTTTTTTGGCGTCAGCTAACATAATATGTTTTTCAGGATTAAAAACATATTTCTTTGGAGGTTCTTCTCCTGCTCTGGCTTCATCTTGCGGAATTTCTTTTCTTTCTTTCATTTCTTCAATTTCCTCGTCTGTGTAAAGCATGCCATTGTCCACAACCAATTTTATTTGCCAAAACTTAACATCGCCCGAAACCGGGTTGAATTTGGCCTTAATTTTCTGCCCTTTTTGGCCGTAGTCTTTTTTGTAGGCTGTAGCAATTGCAGCTTCAATTGTTTCAATTACTTTTTCAGGCGAGATGCCTCTTTCTTCTGCAATTTGGTTTAACGCGCCCTTAAATGATTTTATATCCATGTTTATATATTTAATAATTTTTTAGAAAAAAAGCCCGTGGTCAGACGGACAAATAATCTTTCTATATCTTTAACATAAGATTACTAAAATTATAGCTCCCTGTCAAGTTGGCGAGAAAAATTACGAAATTATATTTTCGTGGTGGGTGAGGCGCGAGACGGAAAAATCTGCCTCGCCCGTAGGCTTATGGCCGAGGGGCTTAAGCACAATGCAGATTGCGTCTATACGCGCAGGTCCGTCCCATCTTTTAAATGCCGTGTAGCTTTTGGCGTTTTGCAAAACTTTCCACAGCTTGGCTTTATTAATTGTATCTTCCGGACTGCCAAAATTTTCTCCAATTTTTGTCCTCACTTCCACAAACACTAATTTATTTTTTCCCCACAAATTATCTTTTTTCTCTGCAATCAAATCAATTTCAGCATATTTTGTCTTATAATTCTGCTCTATAATTTTGTATCCTTCTTTTTCCAAATATTCCCTTGCCAAATCCTCCCCAATTTTCCCCACTTCATTATGAAAGCTCATGATATTTTGGCTTGTACTGCAAGGCTTCTGCCATGTGAGAAACAGTAATTTCTTCTGCATTGTCCAAGTCTGCAATTGTTCGCGCCACTTTTATCATTTTCATGTAGCTTCTGGCAGAAAGCTGAAATTTTAAGCTTGCCTGCCTTAAAATTTCCTCAACGTCTTTTAAAAGTTTGCAATATTTTTTTATATCGGCATTTTTCATTTGGCTGTTGCAATGAATTACCTTTTTTTCTCCTTGGTTAGAAAACCGCACTTCCTGCTTTTTCCTGGCAAAAACAACTCTTTGCTTTATTTTTTCTGATGACTCTAAAAAATCAGAATTTTTCTGGTTGTCTGAAAATTCTCCTGCGTCAACAGGCATAACAGAAATGTGCAAATCAATTCTGTCTAAAATAGGGCCTGAAATTCTTTTTTGATATTTTGATATTTGGTTTGGGTTGCATGTGCAATTCTTTTTTGGGTGCATGGCATACCCGCAAGGGCAGGGGTTTGCTGAGGCTACAAGCATAAAATCAGCAGGATAGACAACGCGCTGTTTGCTTCTTGAAATTGTTAAATAGCCGTCTTCTAAAGGTTGACGGAGCGCTTCCATAATAGACCTTGGAAATTCGTTGAACTCATCTAAAAATAAAATTCCTCTGTGAGCCAAACTTATTTCACCCGGTTGCGGTTTTGATCCTCCACCAACCAGCCCGGCCAAAGAAGCTGTATGATGTGGAGCGCGAAATTGCCTGTTAAGTATTAGCGACCCTCCCGGCGGGATTCCACCGGAAGCTGAATAAATTTTTGTAACTTCTAAAGATTCTGCTTCGTTTAAGGGCGGCAATATGCCCGGCAAGGCTCGTGCCAACATTGTTTTGCCAGAACCGGGCGAGCCAATCATAATTATATTATGGCCTCCGGCAGCCGCAATTTCCATTGCCCTTTTTGCCTGCTCTTGGCCCAAAACTTCTTTCATATCAAACTCAACAGGAGCTGGAATATTTTCTGCAACTTGTTTGTAAACAACTGGAAAAATTTCTTCTTGTTTTAATAAATGCCTGCAAATTTGAGTTAAATTTTCAACAGGAAAAACTTTTACTCCCTTTATAGCAGCAGCTTCGTTGGCAGAATCTTTTGGCACAAACAAATTTATAAATCCAAATTCCTTGGCAAAAAGCGCCATTAAAAAAGCGCCTTTTGTGTGCCGAAGCGACCCGTCAAACGACAGCTCACCCAAAAACAGCGACTTTTGGGGAACAGGAAATTCCAAAACACTGCTTAAAATTCCAACGGCAATTGGCAAGTCATAAATTGAACCCTCTTTTGGCACGTCAGCCGGCGCCATATTTACGGTTATTTTTTTTGCAGGAAAATCAATGCCGGAGGTTGCAATGGCAGTGCGCACCCTTTCTTTGCTTTCGTCCACTGCTTTGTCGGGCAAACCAACAATTTCAAACCCGGGCAAACCCTTGTTTGCCAAGTTTATTTCAATGTCAACTTTTATTGTTTGTAGCCCCAAATTTGCCACCGAAGGAATTTTAATAAGCATGTTTTTAAAAATTTAATTTATATAATATTTTCCGGAGTCTTGGCTGATAAAACCTTTGAGTTGCATTAGTGACAAGGCAGTACCAAGTTGGGCAACCGGAATGACAAACAATCTTGCCAGTTCGTCAGCTTTCAGCGGTTCACGCTTTAATTGCTCTATAATTTTATTTTCCAAACTGTCACCCGTAACAAAATTTTTGCCTGCCTTTTTAGCAGACGGCAGAATGTCAAAATATTTTAAAATATCTTTTGCTTCGGTCACAACTTCAGCGCCTTCTTTTATTAGTTTTAACGATCCTTTTGAAACCTCGCTGGTAATTGGGCCAGGTAAAGCAAATATTTTTTTGCCCATTTTTTTTGCATAGCTTGCGCTAATTAAAGACCCAGAATTTAAAGCCGCCTCTGTAACAAAAACTGCTTTTGGAAGCCCTGCTACAATTCTATCTCGTTGTATATAAGTAAAAGTTTGGGGCTGAGCGTCACCTTCATATTCAGAGATAATTAAACCTCCCGTATCTAAAATTTTTTGATAAAGTTCTTTTTGGTTAGCCGGGTGTATTAAATCAATTCCACAGGGCATCACGGCGATGGTTTTTCCTCCGCATTTTACAGCAGCCGAGTGAGCAGCTTCGTCGCCTCCATACATAAAACCAGAAACAATAGTAATGCCTGCGGCCGCAACTTCGGTAACCAACTGCTCGGTTGCTTTTTTGCCGTAATAAGTTAAGTGACGCGAGCCTACAACAGCCAGGCAATTTTGAAAAATTTTTTCATCCCAATTCCCCTTATAATATAATTTTTTAGGGCCCAAACTGGAAACAAGTTTTTTAAAAGACTCCTTTAGTGCTTTAGGATATTTTTTACTTTCAACTTCAACACAATTTATCTCCATAGTTTTATACCCATTCTTCACAATATATCCACATTATTTTATTTTATTTAATGGCGGGTAAAGCTGTTTATCAATCGTTCTTTCAAAACAAATTCTGCCTGTGCCGTGATTCCAGTTTTGGTTAATACCTTGTGGAACTATATAGTCTATTGTTATATTTTTGGGATTTGGCTTGTTAAATATCGCGCATAATTCAAAAGATAAATTTGCCGCGTCTTTTACATTATATTCATAATTAGCTTTTGTTTGCGGGTCAGCAGGAACAACAAAACCTGAAATTTTATCATTTAAATCAGACAAGGAATTAGGCAAAACTTCTTTCCTCTGCCAATAATTTACAACTTGCGATTGGATGTCCTGCAAATCAGAAATTTTTTGCTGGTCAAATTGAATTAATCTTGCAGTTTGAGGAGAGCCAACTATAAAAAATGCGCAAACCACTCCGACTAAAATTATTATTGCCGAGCCGATCGCAAAATATTTTGCTAATTTTGTGGGAGTATCGCGCCTGACGTCATTTAAATAATATCCAAAAACAACTGCAGCAACCAAAAGTACTGAAAGGGCTTTCAAAACAAATTTTTCGGTTATTTCGCCTCCTAAAAATGTATTTATTGTGCTTACCAAGTCTCCAATAATAATCAAGGAAGCGGCAAACAAAGTCAAATATATCAGCCATTTTCTGATTTTTGAGTCTCTTACAACAGCTTCTCTTCTGTAAATTTTATTTAAATACCATGAAACCAAAATAAAAACCGGAAAGACAATAATCAAAGAGGCAATGGCAAACCTCATTGGTCCGTTAAAACTGCCGGGATAATAGTTTAAAACATCCGGCAAAAAATAATTTATATATTGCCACAATAATGTAACAAAGCTTACTGCCGACCAATATAAGGTGACGATTGCCAAAAGATGCAAAAACAAATCTCTTGGAATATTTCTTTTTGGGGTACCCTCTGGGTCTTGTTCCATATTTTTTTATTTAATTCTATTATTTTATTTTACAACTTTTTTAAAAATTAACCATTTTTGCCACAGGCTTTTCTTCATCAGGACCTTCGGCTTCGTCATCCGAATCCGCAGATTCGTCTCTTAGAGCCTGAGCCTCAGAACCGAAGGCCTGAGCCGCGTCGAAGGATTCCTCGTCTTCCAAAAACCCGCCTGCTTGAAGTTCCCAAAGTTTTTTGTACAAACTGTTTTCGTTTTCCAAAAGATCTGCGTGGCTTCCTTGTTCAATAATTTTTCCGTTATCAATAACAATAATCCTGTCCATTTTTTGAATGGTAGACAAACGGTGGGCGATTACAATCACGGTTTTATTTTCCATCAAATTTTCTAAAGCGTCCTGAATTAGCATTTCAGAATTTGAGTCCAAACTTGAAGTCGCCTCGTCTAAAACCAAAATTGGAGCGTTTTTTAAAATTGCTCTGGCTATGGCAACCCTTTGCCTTTCTCCGCCAGATAATTTTATTCCCCGCTCTCCCACATAAGTTTCAAAACCCAAGGGCATATCTTTTATAAACTCATTACAGTGAGCCAGGGTGGCTGCTTTTTTTATTTCCTCTATTGTGGCGTTTCTTTTCCCATAAGCAATGTTTTCTGCCAAAGTGCGGTGGAATAAAATCGGATCCTGAGGCACCATTGAAATGTTTTTCCTCAAGCTTTCCTGCGTGGCCTGTGAAATATCATGGCCGTCAATTAAAATTTTCCCGGAAGTTGCTGAATATAATCTTAAAAGCAATCTAACAAAAGTTGTTTTGCCGGCTCCCGACGGCCCAATTAAAGCAACTTTTTCTCTCGGTTTAACTATTAAATTTATATCTTCTAAAACTTTTCTGGTTTGGTTAAAGCTAAAAGTTAAATTTTTAAATTCAATTTCCCCCTTATCAACAATTAGTTCTTTTGCCTGAGGAATATCTTTAATTTCATGGGATAAAAGTGTAATTTCAACCATTTCTTTTGCATCGGCATAACTTTGGTAAACATCTCTTACTATTCTGGTAAATCCCCATAATTGGTTAATTATATTCAAAACATAGGCCTGCAATAAAACAAAAACACCAATTGATATTAATCCTTGCTGCCAATATTTTATTGAAAAATAAAACAAAATAAATTCTATTGCAAAACCCAAAAATGCCTGTCCTCCTTCTACTATAGCGTCCAGCCTCCATGCAAACCTTGTTATTTTTGCTTGCTCATCTGTAATTTTTTTATAGCCTGACGACTCAAATTTATATCCTCCAAAAAGTTGGATTGTATTTTGGTTTGAAATTGTATCGGCCAAATATCCTGTTGCTTTAGAATCTATTTCAGCAACTTCAATATCATATTTTAATTTCCATCTTGAAAATGTAATGTTGAAAGATAAAAAAATAATTACCCAAATTAGAATAACCAAAGCAATCCATTTGTTTATAAAAAACACAACTACAAATATAGAAACAACTCTTACTGCCAATGGCAACAAGTTCCATACAAAATTATCTGCTATTCTTTCAAATGATCTAGCAAACCTGTTTACCTTCTGCACCAATGACCCGGCAAAACTATTTGTAAAAAAAGAATACGAGTGCAGCATCAAATGGTCATACGACTGCTGTTTCAAATTAGCCATCACTTTCGGCTCAAAATTGGTGTTTGCTAAAGTGGCTATACGGTAAAGAATCCAAAACAATATATTAATGCCCAAAATATAAAAAATAAGAGCAAAAAGTTTTGAAGCAATAATTATTTTGTCTCCGCCGCCAGCTATAATATCAAAAAATTGCTTGTAAAAAAGAGGAATTATTATTGCGCCTATATTTGCTAAAATAATTGAAACAACTAAAATAAATAACTGCCATTTTCTTGGTTTTATTCCGCGCCAAAAAGCAGCCAAAACATCTTTGAGTTTTACTTGCGGATAAACAATGCCTTTTTGTATTTTCTCTGTTGGCATATTATTTTTGTGGACTTAGCGAGAGTCGAACTCGCGTCTCCGCAATGCGAATGCGGCGTACTACCACTGTACTATAAGCCCTTTTTGGTTAATTTTTTGGCTGAATCTTTGTCTAATATAACAATAACATTTTTGTGCCGTTGTATAATAGAAGCAGGAACTTCTGTGGAAACTGGTCCTTCAATTGCGCCAAAAATTGCATCGCTTTTGTTTTCGCCACTGGCTAAAAGAATAATTTTTTTAGCCTGCATAATTGTATCAATTCCCATTGTTACTGCCTTTTTTGGAACATCTTCCATACTTTCAAAAAATCTGGAATTGTCCTTAATTGTGGTTTCTGTTAAAGAAATTTCCCGAGTTTTAGAATCAAATTCAGAGCCAGGCTCGTTAAACGCAATATGCCCATTTCTGCCAATTCCCAAAATCTGCAAATCTATTCCGCCTGCATTTTTTATTTCTTGGTCATACTTTTTGTAATCGGGCTTGAAATCATCCGGAAAAAATGTATTTTTAATATCAATATCCACTTTTGAAAATAAATTTTTCTTCATTGCAAAATGAAAACTTTGGGGATGTTCTGCGGGCAATCCGGAATATTCGTCCAAATTAAATGTTTTTATTTTTTTGAAACTTATTTCTCTTTTCTTGCATTTTTCAGACAAAATTTCGTATGTTTTTTTAGAAGTGCCGTCTGTCGGCAAACCCAAAACAGCCTCAGGATTTTCTTTCAAAAATGAAGTTATAACATCAGCTGCCCTCTTTGAAAGGGCATTGTAATCTTCTTCAATATAAATTTTCATATGTCGGGGTGTTGAGAATCGGACTCAAGCCTCAGACTCCCGAAGTCTGCATACTACCACTATACTACACCCCGTTTTTTAACTGACCCAATATTTTTGCTTTGTCATTTTGTCTTGTTTTGTTTCAACTTCCGATTTTTCTTGTTTTGATTTTTCCGCTAAATTTTTCAATTCTTTTTCAGAAAGCTTGGTTAATTTTAAAGCTTCTTTTTCTAAAAATTCTTTTTTATTGTTTTTTGGGTCGTCCAAAACATACCCTAGCAAAATGTCCAAAATCTGGCCAATTTTAGGCCCTGGCTTTATTTCTAAAATTTGCATCAAATCATTGCCGTTGATTTTTAGCATCTTTGCAGAAATAGGATCTTTTGAAACTTTTTCAATTAAGTATTTTAAGTGACGCAATTTATACGGTTCGGCTTTAGGCACGCCAGAGCCAATCCTGTCTGCATATCTTACCTGCAAAAGATCTTGCATGTTTTCTGCCCCGACATTTTTTACCAATCTTCTCACAGATGCCTCGCCGACTTCGTCCACATTGTAATAAAAAAGGTGAAAACGGACTAATCTTGTAATCTTTTCAACATCTTTTTTAGAAAACTTCAAATTATTTAAAATGTAAAAACACATTTTGGCTCCGGCAATTTCATGATTGTAAAAAGTCGCGTCATTGCCTTCACCAGCTTTCACTCTTGGTTTGGCAATGTCGTGCAACAAGGCGGCAAGCCTCACATACATATTTAATTTTTTCTTTGCGGTATATTCTAAAGATTTTATGGCATGTTGGTAGCAGTCGTAAATGTGATGCTTGCTTTGAGCAACTCCATAATTTTCCAATAATTCCGGAATAATATATTTTAACAATCCTAATTCGCGCAACAGTTCAATGCCGTTGGCTGCGTTGTCTGACATAATTATTTTTATAAACTCATCACGAATCCTTTCTTTTGAAATTGCATCCAGCCAAATGCTATTTTTTTTAATTGCCTCGGCAGTATTTTTTTCAATCTCAAAATTTAAAGTGGTGGCAAATCTTACAGCCCTGAGCATGCGAAGGGCATCTTCTAAAAATCTTTCTTCTGCGTTTCCAACAGTCCTGATTATTTTATTTTTTAAATCTTTTTCTCCATCAAACAAATCAATTATTTTTGGATTTTGGGATTTGGATTTTGGGATTTCCAGCGCGATTGAATTTATGGTGAAATCGCGCCTGCCTAAATCATCTTCAAGTTTTTTTGCATATTTAACTTCGTCAGGATGCCTCTTGTCAGAATATTTTGCTTCCAGGCGATAGGTTGTAATTTCAATTTCTGCCAACTCTGATTTTTTTGAGCCAGTCCGGGCTGTAACTGTTAAAAAATTATTTTCATAAAAAGAATCAGGAAAAACTTTTTGGATTTCTTCGGGCTTTGCATCAGTTGTCACATCCCAGTCTTTGGGTTCAATGTTTAACAAAAAATCGCGCACGCATCCGCCCACAATATATGCCTCAAAACCCGCTTTTTGCAAATTTTCAATAATAGATTTTACTTCCTTTGGAATTACCATGATTTTTCCATCTTACTTTAAAAATTGATTTTTTTCAATAAATTGGGTATAATTTAAAAAAATAGCCCTCGTGGTGAAACTGGATATCATAACTGGCTTCGAACCAGTTGTTGTGGGTTCGAATCCTGCCGAGGGCACAAAACGAAAATTTTAAATTAAAAATTTTAAATTTTAAATAATTATGAAAAAAATATTTTTACCAATTATTTTATTTTGTTTATTATCAATAATTTTTATTCCTGTTTTAGCAAATGCGCAAGGGCCTATTGTGCAGTGCGGCAATGAAGGGCAGAATGCTTGCGGAATTTTAGATTTTTTTGCCATGCTTGCAAGAATTTATAATTTTATTGTCCTATACATCGCAACCCCTTTGGCAGTGATAGCTTTGGTAGTTGGAGGAATTCTTTTGCTGATTTCGGCGGGAAATCCAAATCTGGCAGGAATGGGGAAAAAAATTATCTATGCGGCAATTATTGGATTGGTTTTGGTTTTCTGCTCATATTTGATAATAAATTTTGTTTTGTCAGCAATTGGATACACAGGAAATTGGCCAAACCCATAACAAATCGTATTTCGCCCCCATAACTTAATGGTAAAGTAGCTGCCTCTTAAGCAGCCTATGAAGGTCCGATTCCTTCTGGGGGCACACTTCGTTACGGTCAGCGTAAATTAAAACTTCATCGGAAAAACCGGCGATTTTTTTATTGCATTGCGAATATTGTGCGCAAGTATTATAATAAATAAAAAATCACTAAATACAATAAAAAAATTATGTTTAAAAATATCAAGCTATTGCATTGCCTAGTTTTTGTATTTGTTGTTTTGCTGATTATTTTTGTTTTTTCAGCAACCGGGAATAATACTGTTAACTTTGGCATTGACAATATATTACAGTTTCTTAAAGCAGTAATATCAGACCCCATACAAGATCTTCTACAAAGAATTCAATCGCTTTATGGCGGCACCCCTAATGCCGAAATCTGTCCAACGGGGTATACGCATGCATCTAATGGCAATTGTGTTCCGATTGTTTGTGAAACAGGGAAAGTTTTGTTAATAGACCGGTGCGTTGACAGCTGTCCTAAAGGATACATTAAAAATGGGGCGACATGCGAGTTTAACGGCTGTCCAATTGGATATACTGAAACGCAAGACACAATTTTGAAAGGAAAAAAATGCGTTTTTACAAGCTGCCCAACTGGATATGTTTTGACAGGAGATGAATGCATAGGATGCCCTGTTGGACAAACTTTGGTAGAAACTCTTGTAAAAACTAAAATTGAAAACGCTTGTGTCAAAGACTGCCAGCCAGGATATGCCAGATTTAAAGACCAAAATGACGCAACGGGACAGGCTTATGAATCAGATTGCAGTAAAATTGTCTGCGAACCGGGAAAGATTTTAGTGGGCAATGAATGCATCCAAAAAGTTTGCGCAACCGGATATGTTTTGACAGGTGACACCTGCGTTTGCGCAACTGCAGATGATTGCGCGCCTTCTGCTTCTTGCCCTTCAGGATATACTGCAACAAGAGAAAATACTTGCATTAAAAACTGCCAAACAGGATACTCTGCGTCAGGAGACAAATGCGTTAAAAATTGTCCCATTGGATGGACTCCAGATACCATAACGGGAAATGTATGCAATTATGCCGGATGTCCAACAGGATATTTTTTATGGGGAAATTATTGCATTGCAAATTGCAAAACAGGATATGTTTGGATGCCAGGCGACTATCAGTGCAACAAAAATACATGTTCTGCAAAAGGATATGCTCCAACATATTTGGGAGGACCCTGCGTTGCTTCATGCCCGGCAGGATATGTTATGCAGGGAAACGCTTTAACAGCCAAAAAATGCGTCATTGCCTGTCCGTATGGATACGCTCCAACAGAAAAAGGAGATGAGTGTTCAAAAACAGGAACTTCTGCTCCAGCACCAAATCCTGCGCCAACCCCAACTCCTGCGCCAACCCCAACTCCAAATCCTGCGCCAACCCCAGAGCCTCGGCCTGAAACTCTTGTTGTCAGTTGTTCTGCCTTGCCAGAATCAACTTCTCTAAACAAAACTGCAAACTTTGTTTCGCTAGTATCGGGCGGAACCGGTTCAAATAATTATACTTGGTCTGGAGCCTGCGCTGGCACAAATCCAAATTGTAGCGCGTCTTTTGCCTGGGTGGGAAAACATACGGCAACTTTAAAAGTGGTTTCTGGCGGTCAAACAAAAACTGCCAGCTGTGACACTAATGTTGCAACAGCGCCACCGGTAGGAGCAACAACTTTAAGCGTAACAACCGCCAATGGAAATGCGCAATGGGATTTAACAAATTTACCGGCTGATGTTGGTTATGGAGATGTTGTCTGTAAAGGAACTTACAACGGGAATGCTCCCGGTTTTAATTTTTCCGGTGAAAATTATTATGCCTACATTGGACCAAGCTTGGCTCCAAATAATGCCAGGAATTTTAACCCAACAACTGCCGGCTTGCTTGCAATTACCTGCACAGCCGGAAGCCACACCTGGACCGGAATAAAAAACATTTCTGCAAGTGACATAGTTCCTACCTCAACCCAAACAACGCCTTTGCCTGCAACACCAAACCCTTCTCCTATGACAGGAAATATTTCAACAAGCCCAAACCCGGTTTCTCCAGGACAATGCATGCTTATAACTTGGAACAGCGCTAATGCCTCTCATGTTTTTATTTACGGCTATGGATTTACTCCATCATCAGATAGCATAATGAACTGGGCGGAGATGGTGCCTGCAAATGGTGTCAGACGAATCTGTTTGGAACCAACTATAAAACCACGCCCCTCATTTTACTTGTTATATCTTACTGATAATCTTTATAAGGTAAAAACAACATTTGAAGCCGAACTCACAATAGAAAGATAGTAAAAGACCCTTCGGCAGACGCTCAGGGTCTGACGACTTGCCAAAAGAACAGAAATAGAGTATACTAAATAATTATAAATTAACTTATAAAAATGGCTTTAACAACCAAAGAAAAAACAAAAATAATAAAAGACGTTAGCTCAAATGAAAAAGACACAGGTTCTGCCGACGTGCAGATTGCGTTGCTTTCAAAATCAATAGACAAGCTGGTTTTGCATTTGAAAAAACATCCTCAAGACACGCACTCAAAAAGAGGATTAATTAAAATGGTTATACAAAGAAAAAAATTGCTTGCCTATTTGAAAAAAATATCTGAAAAAAGATATTCTGCTATAATTAAAAAAATAGGTTTGAAAAAGTAAACAATGCAGCAGCCAAAGCCAAAAGAACAAAGAGTAGAAGTGCTGATAGACGTTCAGAATTTATACCACTCGGCAAAAAATCTTTACCATGCAAGGGTTAATTACGGAGAAGTTTTGAAAAATGCAGTAGCCGGAAGAAAGTTTATCAGGGCTTTTGGCTATGTTGTGCGCACAAAAACTGGCGAAGAAACGCCATTTTTTGATGCCCTAAGCAAAATTGGCATTGAAACCCGCGTGCGGGATTTGCAGGAATGGTATGGCGGAGCCAAAAAAGCAGACTGGGATGTGGGCATTGTAATTGATGCCATTAGGACAGCGCCCGGAGTTGATGTGGTTGTTTTGGTTTCGGGTGACGGCGACTTTATTGCCTTGGTTGAATATTTAAAAAATATGGGAAAACGAGTTGAAGTGGTGGCATTTGGCAGAACAACTTCTGCAAAGTTAAAAGAAGTTGCCGATGAATTTATTGATTTAGACGAAGGTTTGGTAAAATTTTTACTGTCCGGCGAAAAACCAAAGAAAAAATAAATAATCGTGCGGTGGGGGAAGAATATGAAAAATTCAATTATAATTCCAAGCGAAAGGATTGTCAGCAAAATTTATATTATCCGCAATAGAAAAGTTATGCTGGATAAAGACCTATCCGAGCTTTACGGAGTTAAAACAAAAGATTTAAACGCATCAGTAAAGAGAAATAAAAAAAGATTCCCGGAAGATTTTATGTTTCAGCTCACAAAGGAGGAGTTCAAAATCTTGAGGTTGCAAATTTCAACCTCAAGTTGGGGAGGCACAAGGTATATGCCACTTGCTTTTACAGAGCAAGGAGTTGCAATGCTCGCCAGTGTTTTGAACAGCGACCGAGCAATAAATGTAAACATCCAGATTGTTAGAACCTTTGTAAAAATCCGCGAGTTTATGACAACTAATGAATTGTTGCAAAGAAAAATGATGGAATTAGAGAAAAAATATGGCAAATATAGTGAGCAGATAAAGAAAATATTTGGGATATTGAATTTATTGGCGCTAGACGAACCGAAAGAAGAAATCGGATTTAAAAAATAGTAAATTAAAAAATAATTAACAGCTAAGCAGAGCATACTAATTCATATTAATGGTACTGATTACTTATAGATAATCTGTATTAATAACATGCATTCGTATATCTGCTTCGCAAAGATATATGACAAAAGATACGTTTGAGATAAAGGTGGGCTCAAAGTCCATCATAATTAAAACTACAAACTGGACAGACCAGGCATCTGGCTCTTGTTTGATTTCTCAGGGAGAAACAGAAGTTTTGGTAACAGCTGTTTTGTCGCCTCATTTAAGACCAGACTTAGATTATTTTCCTTTAACAGTTGAATACGAGGAAAGGTTTTACGCTGCAGGAAAAATTTTGGGCTCGCGCTTTATGAAAAGAGAATCAAGGCCCACAGAAGAAGCCACCTTGAATGCCAGAATGATTGATAGGGCAATAAGGCCTTTGTTTCCCAAAGATTTTAAAAGGGAAGTGCAAATTATTGTTACTTGCCTTGCATGGGATGGAGAAAACGACCCAGATGTTTTGGCTATGATTGGCGCGTCTTTTGCCTTGGCAACCTCAAATATTCCATGGAACGGGCCTTTGGGAGCAATAAGAGTAAGCAAAATAAATGGAGAATTTGTTTTTAACCCAACTTACGAACAGAAAAAAGAATCTGCAATGGATTTGACTTTATCTGCCATAAATAAAAATGGAGAAGTTTTGGTTAATATGATTGAAATGGGTGCAAAAGAAGTTTCTGAAGATGATGTTTTGAAAGCAACAAAACTTGCCGAAGAAGAAATTAAAAAAATTATTGAAGTTCAGCTTTTGGCAGTCAAAAAAATTGGAAAAGAAAAAGATGAATTTAATCTGGCTGTTGGAATTAAAATTGAAAAAGAAATCAAAGAATGGATGCAAGACAAATTGGAAGATGCAATAAATAATGCTCCAGCAGAAGAAAAAAATCTTGGAAAAATTGAATTGTTGCAAGAAGAACTTATAAAATATTTGGAAGAAAAAAATCTTGAAGGAAATATAAAAGGACAAGTGCAAGCATTTTTTGAAAAAGAAGTTGAAAGAATAATTGTCAAAAATATTGTTGAAAAAGATAAAAGGCCAGACGGCAGAAAATCAACAGAAATTAGAAATTTATCTTGCGAAGTTGCAGTTTTGCCAAGAGCTCACGGACGCGCGGTATTTTTTAGGGGATTGACAAGAGTGCTTTCAGTTTTGACTTTGGGCGGGCCGGGCGACCAGCAAATAATGGAAGGAATGGAAACCACAGGCAAAAAAAGGTTTATGCACCATTACAATTTTCCTCCATTTTCTTCAGGAGAGGCAGGCCCGATGAGAGGACCGAGAAGAAGGGAAATTGGGCACGGAGCTTTGGCGGAAAAAGCATTAATGCCGGTTTTGCCAGATGTTGAAAAATTTCCTTATACAATTAGAATTGTTTCTGAATGTGTTTCTTCAAATGGTTCAACTTCAATGGCTTCAACGTGCGCCGCCTGTATTGCTTTAATGGACGCAGGTGTGCCAATTAAAGAACCTGTTGCCGGAATTTCTGTGGGTTTGGCAAAAGATGAAGACACAGGAAAATATAAAGTGCTAACAGACATTCAGGGGCCTGAAGACCATTATGGAGATATGGACTTTAAGGTTGCCGGCACAAAAAACGGAATTACTGCAATTCAGCTTGATGTAAAAATTGACGGCATTGATAAAAAGATTATGGAAGAGGCTTTGGCGCGCGCAAAAGATGCAAGATTTAAAATACTTGATATAATAAAGAAACAAATACCAGAACCAAGAAAAGAGCTGTCAAAATATGCTCCAAAAATATTTACGCTGAAAATTAATCCTTCAAAGATTGGGGAAGTTATTGGGCCTAAAGGAAAAATGATAAACCAAATAATTGAAGAGTGCGGAGTGACGGTTGACGTGGAAGATTCTGGAATGGTGTTTATTACCGGAATAGATGAAGCCGGAGTCAACAAAGCAGTTGAGTGGATAAAAGGGATTACCAGAGAGGTTGAAATTGGCGAAGTGTTTCAGGGAAAGGTTGTGAAAATTATGGATTTTGGAGCCTTTGTTGAAATTTTGCCTGGCATGGATGGCATGGTGCATATTTCAAAATTTGTGCATGAGCACATAAAAAGCGTTTCGGAAGTTGTAAAAGAAGGCGACATAATTCCTGTCAAAGTAATGGCGGTTGACGAACTGGGCAGAATAAACTTGTCGGCAATTGACGCAGGATTTAAGCCCCGACCAAAAAATCCCAAACCATAAATAATTAAAAGTTAAAATATGTTGACACCAAAAAAAGCAGAAAAAATTCAAGACGCTATTTTGTATGAAATGGCTCCAGAAGAAAAGCTTAGATTATCTTTTAGAATCAATGGCAAAATTATTAAAATTGCGCGAGATAAAATGAAGTTGAAATATCCTAAACTGGATATCCCATCCTTTTCTAAAAAACTTTACGAACATTTTGATAGAAAAGAGGAATTTTATGATAATCTGTTTAATAAATTTATGGCAGAGGAATTAAAAATATAAAAATAATTAAAATTAATAATATACTCTAAAATTCACAGCTGTGAAAATATGAGTATGAAATATTATGCAGAATAAATATTTAAAATTTTTATTAATTGCGTTAATTGTTGCCATAGTTGTTCCTCAGATAACTTTGGCTGCCTGGTGGAATCCTATGTCGTGGGGAATATGGAACAGAATTTTCCATTTCCAACAACAAGAACAAAAACAGGAAAAACTAATCGGCGGAGATAAAGATGCACACGGGTGTTTGATTGCAGCCGGCTATACTTGGTGCGAAGTAAAAAACAAATGTTTACGAACCTTCGAAGAAAAATGCGAAGCTGACCAAACCGCTGGCTGGAAAACATATACAAATACAGAATACAGGTTTTCGATAAAATATCCTATAAATTGGGTTATATACAAAGAAAATTCAGAGATTGGGGAGCATAGTGTTTTCTTGGGTCCTGAAGCTAATTATGTACAAAATATAAGAACTGAAGAATCTGGTTGTTCTGTTATACTGGCTGTTTTTAATAACAGTGAAAAACTTTCTCTTTCTGATTGGCTGGCTAAAAATGATATGTGGAATCAAAAACCAGTAAAAGGAATAACCAATATAAAAATCAACGGTGCTGAAGGAATAAAATATGAAGGGACCGATTATGGTATGGGTGGTGTGACTCCTATCGGTTTTGATTCACATGTTTTATTCTCTAAAAATGACAAAATAATAGATATTTTAACTCTTGATAAATGTGCGGATAAAACTAACACAAATAAAATTAATTCTACTTTTAAATTTACTAAATAAAAAACTATGGTGACTGTTGACGAAGAAACACAAGCTAGAGAATTTTTGAAACGGGCTGAAATTAGGACAATGAAAAAGGACTTAGGCGCCTTGAGAGAGGGCGATGCGTTGAAAGAAAGGGATAAAATTGCCAAAATAAGAACATTGGACGAGCAATTGGAAGAAAAAAGAAAAGCTGAAGCTGGGGCGACTCTTATTGTGCCAAGCAAAGAAAAAATTGAAAGAGGAAAAGTGCTGACAAGAAATGAAGGCCAGGAAAGAATTGCTGAAAAAGATTTGAAAAATTATGCAAACGAGCAGGAACGCCAGCAGATATTTTTGCTTGAATCGCAAAGGCTTGGTTTTGAAAAACAAATCGACGCAATTGACAAGGAAAAAGACCCTGCTTTGAAGTTGGAAAAAAATAAGCTGTTACTGCAGAAGCGCGACTGGCAGGAAAGATTGAATTCCATATTGGCAGAAGAAAAAAAATTGGAAGGCGAGCAAAAATTTACCGCGGAAAAACAGCAGTCAACTACAATACCTTCGCAGAGAGAAGCGCTAGAAAAATCAAGGTGGGATTTAGACAAAAAAATACAGGAAGTGGAAAAAAAGAGATGGGAAGCGGAAAAACAAATTCAAGATTTAGACAGCCGGACCGGCCAGATAGACAAGTCTTCTGACCAACTCATCACAGAAAAAAATGGGCTTCGAAACAAAGTTTTGGGAGCTGACAAATCATTGAGGGAAATTTATTCTGCTGTGATGGCTCGCGAAGAAGAAAAAAGAAGAGGTCAGGCGCAAGAACAAATAGCCAGAAAAGAAACTCTGTCAAAAGCAAGGGCGGAAGAAAACGAAAGAGTGCAGAGAGAACAGCGGGGAGGATTGGTTGTGCCCAGGAAAATAGAAAAACTGGCAAAATCATTTGAAGCGGAAAATGAAGCGCGAAAAAAATTTATTGAAGATGTTAAAGAAGGAACAAAATAATAATTAAATAAAAACAATGGACAAAAAAATAATTGACGAATTGAAAAAAAAGTTGGAAGCAAATAAAAATTCCATACAGAAAGAATTGGAAAGTTTTGCCACAGAAGACCCAAAAATAAAACACAATTGGGATACAAAATATCCAAATAGGGAAGACGGCGACAAGGACGACCAAGCCGATGAAGTGCAGGAATATGACAACAAGCTTTCTGTGGAATACAGCCTGGAATTGAAATTAAAAGACGTGAATGAAGCTTTAGAAAAAATAACTGAAGGAAAATACGGAATCTGCGAAAACTGCGGGAAAGAAATTGGCGAAGAAAGATTGCAAGCCTGCCCGGAAGCCAAAACCTGCCTAAAGTGCAACGAAAAATAAAACAACAAAAAATCGTCCTTCGATAAGCTCAGGGCGATTTTTTATTTGTAGCTTATGTTTGAGCCGACTCTGTATGAGGACAAAGGATTTCTTGCTCCCACAACCTGGAAGTGCACATGGCATCCGGTTGCCTTTCCTGTCCTGCCCATAAGCCCTATTCTGTCGCCGACATTAACCCTGTCTCCGGGCTTTACAAAAACATTTTCTAAATGGCCGTAATAGGTGACTGTACCGTTTGAGTGCAAAATTGTAACATAATTTCCCATGCCCAAATTCCAAGAATTGTTGAATACAGCCCTTTCAACTATGCCGGAAGCCGCCGCATAAACCGGAGTTCCGCATTTGTTGGCAACATCAATTGCATTGAGATAATGGAGTCCCTGCGTAATGAGTCCTTGAGTTGGGAAAATAAAGAAATTGTCAGCCAAAGGAGCCTGCTTGTTTATTATTGGACTGGCTTTTTTAGGCATCACTCCGCCAGGAATAATTAAAATGTCTCCAATGTAAATGTCGTCCTGATTTGCCAAATCGTTAAAAGAAATTATGTCGTCTGCTTTTGCTTTGTATTTTAAAGCAATCGCCGACATTGTATCTCCTGATTTCACAACGTGCAAAACTCCGTCCACCGGCAAAATTGCCAAGCTTTGTCCGGTTTTAATTGCCGAAGAACTTGTCAGCTCATTTGCCCAAAGCAAAGTATTAACAGAAATTTTATATGCATTGGCTATGGATTGCAAAGTGTCGCCGGGCTGGACAGTGTAATCAACCACATCTTTTTTATTTTGATTGTTTCCTCCAAACACATCTCCCAAAACTTTCCCCGACACAACGCACGGAGCCGCCACTGCGCAAAGAGTGTTATCTTGCATTATTTTCAAATCAGGAGTTTCCAAAGGAATTGAGTTTGCCTGGCTGGAAAATAAAGTATTGGCGCTGGCGCTGTTGGTTTCATTAAAAAAAGGATTAAAAAACACAATATGGCTGTTGATTAAGTTGCCCGCATTTGCCGAACTGTCGCAGGACGCATATATTGCTGAAAACAAGACAACGGAAACCAACCCAAAGTAAAAAAGGGGATTTTTGAATAATCCCTCAAAATTAGCACCTTTTATCTTTATTAAGAATTTGCTAAATATTTTTAACAACTTACTTAAAATTTACCATTTTTCAGGCCTTCGGTCAAGAAGTTATACACAGCAAAAAAATATGCTATTATAATGAAATGGATTTGACTTCTCCAAAAATAATAAAAGAACTTCTTTCAAAATATAATGCCAGGCCTTCAAAAGGATTGGGACAGAATTTTTTGATAGACAAGAATGTTTTAAACAAAATTATTGAAGCTTCAGACATAAAACCAAGCGATGTTATTTTGGAAGTGGGCCCGGGCATTGGAACTTTAACGCAGGAACTGGCAAAAAAGGCCAAAAAAGTTATTGCAATAGAAAAAGACAAAGTAATGATTGAAATTTTGAAAGAAACCTTGAAAGATTCCAAAAATATTGAAATCATCCAAGGAGATATTTTAAAAAATAAATTATCTCTGCCAAAAAAATATAAGATAGTTGCAAATATCCCGTATTATTTGACTTCACCTTTAATCAGAAAATTTCTGGAAAGCGAAAACCAGCCAGAAGAAATGGTTTTGATGCTTCAAAAAGAAGTTGCCCAAAGAATTTGTTCAAAGCCTCCGCGAATGAGTTTGCTGGCAGTGTCTGTGCAGTTTTATGCCGATGCAAAAATTGTTTCTTATGTCTCAAAAAACTGCTTTTGGCCTGCTCCAAAAATTGATTCGGCAATAATAAAAATTCACCCAGTTAAATCGCCCGAAGGGCGAATTTTGGCAAAGCCAAAATTATTTAACGGGGTAAACTCCCAACTTTTTTTCAAAGTTGTAAAAGCCGGATTTTCCCAACCCAGAAAACAATTAGCCGGCAATTTATCAAAAATGTTAAAGTTAAGCAGAGAAAAAACAAACAGCTGGCTTTTGAAAAACAATATTGCCCCAACCCAGCGGGCTGAAACATTAAGCGTTGAAGACTGGAAAAATTTGGCAAATAGTTTATAATTACCTTATGGAGTTAGAAAAACAACAAAAAATAAATTTAAAAGAAATTGCAAAAAGATATCATCTAAAGATGGTCTTACTTTTTGGTTCACAAGCAACAGGTAAAACACATAAGGAAAGCGATTTTGACATTGCTTATTTGCCGGAGAAAAATTTAAGTTATGATGATGAAATTAATATAAATCTTCAATTTGCAAATATTTTCAGAAACGACAGAGTTGATACGGTGGATATAAATAAATCTAATCCATTGTTGCTTTTTCAAGTAAGTAAAAATTCAATTTTGCTCTATGGAAACAGGCAAGATTTTTTAAAATTCAAATTATACGCATTCAATGCATATAACGACTACGCTCCTTATTTTAAAATGGAAAATAATTTGAATAAAAAAATAATCAACGCTTATGCCAATCGATAAAAAAATTATCAGCCGAAAAATAACTTTGATAAATAACGACTTAAAAAGCTTAAAAGCATTAAGCAAGCTTTCTCTTAAAACTTATTTGAGCAAATCAGAATACGAAGCGCTGGCGGAAAGATATTTAGAAAGGATAATCGGCAGGATGATTGATATTAATTATCATATTTTATCGGAAAAAGAAAATGAAATTCCAACAGATTTCTACAATTCTTTTATTGAATTGGGCAGAAAAAAGTATCTGCCATTTAAGTTGGCGGAAATAATGGCTAACTCCGCCGGACTGCGGAACAGATTAGCGCACGAATATGACGAAATCGACGCTAAAAAAATTTTTGAAGCAATAGCATCTTGTTTGAAAAACACGCCAAAATATTTAAAAAACATCGTTAAGTCGCTTAATTTATAAAAATAACATCTCCCCAACCCAGCGTGCCGAAACATTAAGCGTTGAAGACTGGCTGAAATTAAATAAAAATTTCAAATAAAAAGGAGGTCTCCCAACGAACTAGCGTCGGGAAACCTCATAAATCGTGCCTTTCGGCATTCCATGCCTTACCTCCCTGTCGCAATGTGACGAGCCCACTCACGCTTCTTCGCCGGATCAGTCGGTGGGTTGTTCACGGTGTGCGCCCATGCAATACGAGCGTCTATGTCGCTCTTGGCGCTTTGGGCAGGTGTCTCTTTCGGGGTTTCCAGCACTTCTTGTTGCTGAGAATCCGCAACAATTACCCCGTTCTGGTGGGTCAACGCTGGGACCACGAACACCACCAGAATTCCTACTGCAACCACAATCAAAGCTGTGACAGCTATTGCGGTTACCATTTGAATCCCAGTGTAATTCGTGGCGGACCTTACTTTGTGTCCTTGGATAAAATCGGCGTGCGTAGTCATCGTTAGTACCTCACAATCCCTATTCAGTTGACAATGGTCAGATGAAACATCATTGACCTCTAATTTTAGATTAAGCAATATCAAAGAGATTGTCAAGACTTTTAACCGAGAGGTGTGAATAATTTTTTTCACTTGCTTTCTTTCTTTGTGGTATAATAGAATAATTTATATATCAAAAATATAATGCCAGAACAGAAAGAAGAAGAACAAAAAAAAGAAGGGGACGGCAATAGCGGTAATTTAGCTTCTCCTGAAGGAATTTTGATGCTTTGTGTAGCTGGGATTATAGACGCTATCAGTTTGATTCCGGTAATTAATATTATTTCAGACATTTTGGGAATTATCATTATTGGAGGATGGCTATTAATAACCCGCCCTGGCGAGGCTGTTAAAAAAGCTGTTAAAAGATTTCTTATTGCTTGTGGAATAGAATTAATTCCCATTGTGAGCATTGCCCCATCTTGGACTTGGTTTGTTTACAAAACATTAAAAGACAATTAAAAAAATATTTTTATTATGAATTTTTTCTTAAAAATTTTGCGACATAAAAAAATAATATTTTTTATTGTTTTTTTTATTGTTATTTCGGCAATTATTTTACCTCATCTCGCATCAGCACAAGGAATGTCAGGAGAAATAGATGATATGACCATGAATGCAGGCGATGTGAATATCGGCGATATTGTTGGACCAGCCGCAAGAGCGATAAGCAATGTTGCTATAGCGCCACTTTTAACCGCCATTGTTTGGGGGATTACACTTACTTCAATTTCAGTTTTTGGCACTCTTTCTAATCTTGCTGGTGGATTATTACTTTATATAATATCTTTGAATGCAGACCCAACATGGGCATTCACCAAGTTCACTAATCCTGTAATAGCTATTGGCTGGACTCAAGTAAGAGATTTAGCTAATATGGTTGTCGTATTAGGTTTTGTCATTATAGGAATAGCGACTGCTTTAAGGATTAAAACATATCAGGCAAACCAACTTTTAGCCAAACTAATAATTGCAGCTCTTTTAATAAATTTTTCTTTATTAATTTGTGGAATATTTATTGACGGCTCTAATATATTAACGACTCATTTTCTGCAAAGTGGGGGATTTTTAGAAAAATCTGTATCACAGAGTATAACAGATCAGGTGACTGCTCTTTATAACAATACTCACTTATTTGATATATCTGCGATTCCTGATTTAATCGGAGCGGCCATATCAATTATTTTTTTTGACGTTATAACATTGATTACGTTTTTTCTTTTCTTTTTCCTATTTTTAGCCAGGTATGTATTTTTGTGGATATTGGTTGTTCTTTCACCATTGGCTTTTGTTTGTTATGTATTTCCATTTACAAAAAAGTTTTTTGATATGTGGTGGAATAATTTTTTCCAATGGTGCATTATTGGAGTAGCTGGTTCCTTTTTTCTTTTTCTTGCGGACAAATTAACTGTAGGAATAACCAGCACAACAACAAATGTAGCCGCCCAAACTACAGGCACCAGCATGTTTTCTTATCTTGTGCCTTCTGTATTTTTGCTTGGCGGGCTTTTATTCTCCATGCAATCAGGCGCAATTGGAGCCAGTATGGCAGTATCAGCATTCAAAAAAACTGGAAAAGTAGGAGGAGGAATATTACAAAATTCTAGAGTAGGACAAGCAACTGGCAACCTTGGAAACAGACTTAAGTCGGGTTCTTTGCAAGCATTGGAATCTATGGGGCTTGCCGCTCGAGGTACAACTTCAAACTCAAATACAGCGGCAGTAGCAAAACGTCAAAAATATACAGCAAATATGACAGACAATGAGGTGTTGGCAGATATGAGAAAAAGCGGGGTAATTGGAGTCGCCGCATTCAACGAAGCTCAAAAAAGAAAAATTGTCAATCAATATGCTGGCGGAGATGTAAACCAAATTGCTACACGGGCTGCCCGTGCTAGATCATGGGGAATAAACACTACTGATGCTGAAAAACAAGTGACTGAGTTATCAGGGCACAATGATAATTCTGTCAGAAATGTTATAAGAGACCAAGTTACTGGCACAGTAAACATAAATCCTACTACTGGAGTTGCGTGGACACAACCAGAAGCTCAAAGAGAAGCTGTTAGAAGAAGAAATGCTGGACTATCTGTTCCTAATTTGAGAGATATGCATCATAGTCAAATAAATGAAAATGTTGCTGAGGATGTAGATAATAGAACATTTGATAGAGCTGCTTTGGAATTTAATAAAGAACAAATGGATAGATACAGAGGACTGGTTGCTCCAGGCGGCGCTTTAATTACAAGACAAACAGCCCTAAGGGCACAATATGCTGCTGAAAGGGCGGCTGGGCATAATGCTCAAGCCGATCACTTACTTGCACAACTAAATAATTTGTCCGCAAACATAGGATCAATTGCAGCTTGGTAAAATAACTTAAAAAATATAATATAATATGGCAATAAATCAAAATCAAAAAATATGGTTTTCTGGAGAAAAAAGCCCGTATATTATTATCTCAGAAATATTAGAAAAAAATAATTTGAAAGAAACACTAAATGATATGGTTGATAAAATAGGGCAAGGACAAGTTTCTAGAATAATAATTTTATACAAGCTATCAAGAGATATTGCAGGAGAAAAAATTTATGAAAAAGATTTTATATTGGCAATTCAAGATCAATTGAAAACCACCACTAAAATAGCGCAGGACATAAATAAAGACATCAAAGAAAAACTTTTACCGCTGGCTCAAAAAATTAATATTGTCGAGCAAAAATCAGAAGAAAAAGTAATTACAATGCCTGCACCAATACAAACAGAAAAAATACCGACGAAAGAAACAGGTTATGAAACAAATCAAAAACCAATAAAATTAACAAAGACTATTACTAAAATTCCTGAAATAAAAGAAGTCAAAAATACTACCAAAAAGTCTGACAGCTATAGAGAAACAATTGAATAAAATTATAAATAAAGAGGCGGCTCTGACAGAAATGTCGGAGTCGCCTTTGTTTGCTCTTGGGGCGAGCAGCCCATACTACACTATTATCTCCTTCTTGTTTTTCTTTTGTCCTTTCTTTCCGCCCAAGCCCGTAATTGAGCTGGATTCATCTTGCTGAGGTCCGGATGATCGTCATCCTCATCATCGACGAGTTCATCCGAATCATCGTTAGAATTTCTTCCGCCACCGCGAGGGTTGCCTTGACGGCCGGGATTGCCAACACCACGCTGACCGCCACCGGAATCTTTTACGGCGAAGGCCGCAGCGACTCCACCGATTAGCTCGGCAATACTCCCTTGGGCGAATGGAGTTCCATCTACCGAACCTATGCGAATGTCGCGCAAATCGCCAGAAGCACCAGCACGGTCGCGTTTGACCTGATCCCATGCTCTGTCAAAGTCATCCTTGAATCCGCCTTCGGAATTCGGAATACCCCTTAACTTGGGATTTGCATCAAGCTTCTCTTTCAATTCGTCTTCGGTGATATGAGCGAGCCGAGCGACAGATTTTAGAATTCTGCCAGCCGTCTCTTCCATGTCCTTGTCGGCAGTCTGCTGAGCGCTCCACTTCGCAAGGGTTGCCTCACGATAGCCCTCAGGTGGGTCAATATTGACCGTCTCCAGGGCAAGCAGTTCAATTCCATACTGATTCTTCAATATAGAAATAATGCTCGGCTCACCGCCAGGTCCATCATGGGCCAGCATTGCGAAGACATCCCTGTCTAACTGAGTACCGGGATCGTTGATGATTTTGTCGTACTCGTGCTCTGAGATGTACTGCCTTACCCTCGGAAGAACACGGGTGACAAGAGCATCAAACCAATCTCTAACTAGAAACAAGGCTTTGTACGGGTTGATGATCATTGCCGTCATCGTCATTATCCCGTGTAGAGGAAGTTTTTTCATATCCTCTGCGTTAGAAAACTCCAGCCCATACTGATACTGCGTGCCGGCAAGGATGAAATCCGTATTCTCATCTTGACGGCGCTCAAATTTCCCGTCGGGAAGAGCTTTAGTGTAGCGCATAGTGCGAGAGTAAATCCTATCAATGCCCAGGGGCCTTAACAAGCTAACCCAACGCAATCCGCCTAAAAGAGCAGGACTACTTGAGCCTCCCTCGACCACATCTCCATCAGAGCTCAGTCTAAAACCCCTCTTAGCCAATATGGTCTTGCGATATCCACCGAAGCGGACCACGTTTTTGGCCGTACCTTCTTTTACGAAAGTGAAGCAAAATAACGTGTAGACAACTGCAATCAATAAACCGACAATCAAAACACCAAGTGCATACAACATAGTCTTTCTCCTTTTCCATATGACCCCGCTAAGCGGGGGATTCAAAGTTCTGTTTTTCAGCCAGGAAACATATCCAAGCCTATATTTAATTATAGCATAATACAGGTTTCCTGTCAAGACTTTCGGCTCCTGTGGATATTTATATTGGGTTGCATTTTCTGAATGTGGTATAATACAAAAATAGAATTTTAAAATGGAGCAATATCCTATACCGCAATTTATTGAAGCAGAAGGCAAAATTGCTTTCTTTATATCATTCAGACAATTTTTTTATCTGGTGGGAGCCGGCGTGGTTTGCTTTTTTCTTTATTGGATTCTGCCGACTATTCTTTTTTATATGTTTAGCATTGTAATTTTTGTTGGAACCGCAATACTTGCTTTTGCAACGGTGAATGGCATGCCCATAATAAATATAATTTTGTCATCAATCGGGTTTTCAATGGGAGGGAAAAATTATACCTGGAAGAAAAAAGAATCTCCTTATCCCTTCAAACCCATAAAAAGAACACAAATTAAAAAAATTGACCAAGGCCCTGTTTTGCAAGCCCAAACAAGCCAGCTGAAAAAAACAAAAACAGCAATAGAATTGCGGACGAAGTAGCTTACAATTTTAAATTACAAATTTTAAATTTTAAATCAAATTTAAATGATTAAATGAATGAAAATAAAACAAACCAAAAATATGATTTGGAAGAGAGAACAGCAAAATTTGGAGAAGATATGGTTGATTTTGTAAAAACAATTGAAAAGAGCGAAATTAACCGGCCACTTATAAATCAAATTATAAGGTCTGCCACTAGTATCGGAGCGAATTATATGGAAGCTAATGGAGCAGGATCGAAGAAAGATTTCCGAAACAAAATATGTATTTGTAAAAAAGAGGCGCGAGAAACAAAATATTGGTTAAGAATAATTTCTAAAGCTAATTCAGAAAAATTAGACAATTGCAGATTGTTATGGCAAGAGGCTCACGAATTGACACTTATCTTTTCTAAAATAATAATTTCATCGACAAATCAAAACCCTGAGAAAATTTAAACATTTTAGAATTGTCATAATTGAATTAAAATTTATAATTTAAAATTTAAAATTAGCATATATGCCAGAGTCAGCAACGCAAGCATTTTTAGAAGTGCAAGATATAAGGGAAGGAGTTTTGCTTTTGAAAAATAACGGCATAAGGGGAGTTTTGATGGCTTCTTCCATAAATTTTGCGCTAAAATCTGAAGAAGAGCAGACAGCCATAATTTACGCTTTTCAGAATTTTTTGAATTCTCTGGATTTTTTCTGCCAGATTGTTGTCCAATCAAGAAACATAAACATTACTCCTTATTTGGACAGCCTGAAAGATTTGGAAGAAAAACAAACCAACCAATTATTGAAAGAGCAGACGGCGTCATACAGGGAATTTATAAAAAATATGGTGGTGGGCGACGTGGTTATGACGAAAAATTTTTATGTTGTCGTGCCTTACAACCTAATGGAAATTTTTGGAACAAAAGCCGTGGGAAAAAACTTCTTGAACCAATTTTCCGGAAATCAAACGCAAAACCAGCCAATGAAAGACGACGAGTTCCAAAGATGCAAAACACAGCTTTGGCAAAGAATGGAATATTTATCAATGGGTTTGCGAAGGTGCGGAATAGAAGCTATGCCTTTGACAACTCCCGAGCTTATTGAACTTTTTTGGTCTATACACCATCCCGACCAAGCGGAAATTGGGTATTACCCGGAAATTTTACCCGAACTTTTAAAGTAACTACGAAATTACTAATCATTACGAATATACTAATACGTATTCGTAAATTAGTAAAAATTCGTAAATTAGTAGTTTTATGGATTTTTTAAATAATCTTTTAGGCAAGAAAAAAGAAGACCTGACAGAAAAAATTTTTGAGGAGGAGGCTTTTGATGTGCGCGACATTATTGCTCCGCCATACATTGGAGTGACGCAGGACCACATAAAACTTGGAGAAAGGTTTGCCAAATCCTTCTTTGTTTTTTCTTATCCAAGATATTTAAACACCGGCTGGTTTTCGCCTGTCATAAATTTGAATACTCCAATGGACATTGCTTTTTTCGTGCATCCTGTGGGAAGCGAATTGATTTTGAAAAAATTAAGAAAAAAAATTACAGAAGTTTCTTCAGAAATTTTGGAAAGGGAAGAAAAAGGACTGATTCGCGACCCTGCTCTTGAAACAGCTTATAAAGATATTGAAAGCTTAAGAGACAACTTAATGACCGCCCAAGAAAAAATGTTTCGCCTGGGGCTTTACATAACAATTTATGAAACTTCTGAAAAAGAACTGCGCGACACCGAGCTTACGCTAAGGTCAATTTTTGAGTCGCGGTTAATTTACATAAAACCTGCCTTGTTCAAGCAAAAAGAAGGATTTATTTCCTGCAATCCTTACGGAATGGATTTGATAAATGTCCACACTCCAATGGACACAGCTCCCTTGTCAACTTGTTTTCCTTTTATTTCGTTTGACCTAAGCTCAAACGAAGGAATTTTATACGGCGTCAACCGACACAACAATTCTTTGGTTTTGTTTGACAGGTTTAGCTTGGAAAACGCCAATATGGTGGTTTTTGCAAAAGCTGGAGCAGGAAAATCTTACGCCATAAAATTGGAAATTTTAAGATACTTGATGCAGGGAGTTGATTGCATAATTGTGGACCCGGAAAACGAATACCAAGCTTTGTCAGACGCAGTCGGCGGAGCATTTTTAAAAATTTCTTTGACGAGCCAAAACCATTTGAATCCTTTTGACTTGCCTTTGCCAGGACCCGATGACAACCCCGAAGATATTTTGCGGTCAAATGTCATAAACTTAGTGGGGCTTTTACGCATTATGCTGGGAGGATTAAGCGCAGAAGAAGACAGCATTTTAGACGAAGCTCTCACTCAAACTTATGCTGTGCGAGACATTACTCCGCAGTCTGACCCCAAAACATGGCAAAATAATACTCCTTTAATGTCAGACTTTCAGGAAATTTTAGAGAGTATGACGGGAACCGAATCTTTGGTTAAAAGAATTGGAAAATTCACCAAAGGAACTTTTGCCGATTTTTTCAACCAGCAGTCGAATATTTCCATAGACAAAAGCTTTGTTGTTTTTGGAATAAGAGACATGGAAGATTCATTAAGGCCAATCGCGCTTTACATTATTATGAGATATATCTGGAATATTGTCAGGTCAAAATTGAAAAAAAGAATTTTGGTTATTGACGAGGCGTGGTGGCTGATGCAGTCAGACGACGGAGCTTCATTCCTTTTTGGTTTGGCGAAAAGAGGCAGAAAATATTATTTGGGGCTTACAACAATTACGCAAAATGTGGCTGACTTTATGAGTTCTGAATATGGAAAGGCAATTATTACAAACTCGTCTTTGCAATTTTTAATGAAGCAATCTACTGCCGAAATTGAAACCATACAAAAAACTTTCAATTTAACCGAGCAGGAAAAATATCTGCTGATTGAAGCGTCGGTTGGCGAAGGATTGTTTTTTGCCGGCAGAAAGCACGTTTATCTTTCGGTTGTTGCCAGCCAGACAGAAAACCAAATAATTACAACTAATCCGCAGGAAGTTCTGCAAAATAGGGAAGCGGCAAAGAAAAAAATAGAGTCTGCCCAAAACTGATATTTCTTGAATACAAAATTTTAAAGAAAGATGGATAAAAAAATAAATACCCCTCGGGGCACAAGCAAAACAATTATTTTTTTAGGATTGCTTTTTGCTTTTTTTTTAAAAGCCGGGTTTGTTTTGGCGCTTGAGATTCATTACCCTGATATTTTAGGACAATCTTTAAACGACACCTCCACTCTTCAGCAATTTGTCTGTTATTTTTTCGGGTTAGGAATGAACCTGGCTTTTTTTATTGCTGTTATTTCAATAGCTTTCGGCGGAATCAGTTATTTGGTTTCTTATGGAAGAGGAAAATTTACAGACGAAGGCAAAGATTGGATAAAAGCCGGCGTCACCGGACTTTTGATAATTGTTTGCGCGTCCTTGATTATTTATACAATCAATCCGGCAATAACCACTTGCAAATTAGGAATTTTATCATTGATTCCTTTTGGTTCTTCAACCAATTCTTCCCTGCCTTCCAACGTAGATGTTACCACCTTCAATGAAATTCCCATTGGAACTTTAACTGAAAATCTTTTGACAAGAAAAATAGACTGCTATGATTTTGACCAAAATGGAAATCCTATTGACGGAGAAAAAATAGACCAAAATACAAACGGCCCGACATTTTTAGAAAACGACCGGGCAGATTGCCTTACAAAACTAATTGACGGCGCCCAAAAAAAAGCTCAGGTAGTTGATGCATTGTCAGCCAAGATAACAAAATTAATGAACACCTGTTCTTGCTCCGGCACCGATCCTTCTACGGGCTTAAACAAATGTAAATCTGTTTGCGACCAAACAACAGGATGTTATGTTTCTAATGGCGTTGGGTGTCCGGCGGGCAATTTATTAAATCCTGGCTACAAATCTTCTGATAATTGCAGCGGAGCCTGCAAACCAGATACGTCAAACTGCAATACTAATCCATCAGCTCCTTTAAACGGAGCATGCCAAGTAGTGTCTGCTAATGGCACGCCAGATTGCTGTCCGAAAGATGCCGGGCTGAAAGATGAAGATGGTAACCCGCTCAAAGACCCAAGCGGAAAAATAATATCAGTAAAATATCAGATTGAGCATGGACCTGCGGGCATAGCTGTGGCTTGCAATGATGTTTCAGGCAATTCAAGAGCTGTCACTTACGACCCACAAGGAAGCTGGGCAAGCGGAACAGCTAAAACAGTCAAATGGAATAAGTCATCTTTTAATTCCAGCGGAGTGCCGGGAGCAACAGATGCAAAAATTGAAATTTGGCTTTGCGCAAAATCTGAAATAAGCTTTACTCCGAATATCTCTGTGGCTTTAGCGGCAAACAAATATTGCAGTGTCCGACTGAATGATGGCGCCATTCCTGCATTTGACAACAAAGGGAACGCTTCTGTTAATTTTCCAGACGGCACAGCTCCCGGCGCATATTATTTTTATGTCAGACAAGTCAACAATTGGGACAACAAATATTCGGGAAATGCTTTCAGCGACGCAGTAGTAATAGGAAATATAACCGCTGGTCCGACCGTTATAACTTATGAACCGCCGGGGGATTGGCTTAAAGGAAAAACTAAAACAGTGAAATGGGATAACACAAAATTTGATTCTAATATAGAAATCTGGCTTTGCACCCAATCCGATACAAGTGTTATTCCACACATAGCCATTGATAAGGCAGCTAAAAATTATTGCCACGTAAGGCTGGCATATAATAAGCCCAACACAGGCGACTATCAAGTTAATTTTCCAGATACGGTTGGACCGGGTATTTATTATTTTTATGTTAAAAAAGTTGATGATAATGAAAACACTTTTTCTGGCAATAATTTCAGCGGTCCGGTAACGGTACAAGGATTATACAATGGATTGGATGAATTCAGATGCCCCAACCCAATCAAAGGAGACGAGGATGCAAGTAATCTATGCGACGGCAGAATTATAAAAGATTTTGTTGAAACAACGACTCATATAAACAACAAAACAATTACTTTAATCAACCAAGAAAATTGGAAAAAATTAAATCTGCTCCAGCAAGAAAAATACTTTAAAGAAAAAATAGCCAGCTGGAAAGATGACAGCAAAATTCAAGATGATATAAACTTGCTAAACAGGGCAAGCTCTGCGCTGGGAAAATGCTATTTGGCAATACCTTATGTCGACCTTTTGAAAACTTACGAAAGCACAAACCAGCAAAATCATATTATTCTTAAAGACCCGGAAACATTTTCCGACCCTGTAACCAACAGCCCTGTAGAAGTGGCAAATTACTGCCAAGGATTCAATTACAACAATTCCAGCTGTTTGAAAAAATGCAATAATATGTGCCCGGACACAAGCCAAGAGGCAATGCAATGCTACAAAACTTGCGGAACCTGCGACGGAGGCAACCCCGAGTGTTTGGCAAGCCAGCAACAATGCGTTGAAAATTGCAGCAATTCAAAGCCTTGCGCATTGGGATATCCCGAAGTTAGCTGCAACAATGACACAGAATGCCCTTTTTCAGAAAAGTGCGATACTTTCACCAATAAGTGTACAGGCATTGACGACAAAAATTTTGGAAACTGCATGACTTCCTGCCAAAAAGACTGCTCAAATAATTGCGCCAAAGAATATTCTCCATGTTCTGATTCCGACCAATATAAATTATGCCAAAACCAATGTAAAGATAACGGGCAATGCGTTTTGGACAACCCGGGCAAATGCTTGTTTGGCGCGGAAAATTTTGTAAATTGCGCCAACCAAATTACCGACCAAGGCAACGCAAACTTTTGCATCAGCAATGCTTATTTATGCAAGAACGGCTCTGACAATTATGCAGGCAACAAAGATTTAAACATATCTGCCTCGTCAAATTGCCCGAAATGTCCGTGCGCAACCGGATCTCAATGCAATGAAAATTCACATAACGACGACCCACTGACTTTTTACTGCCAGGACAATTGGTGGACCGACCAAAGCAGAGAAGGTTTGAGCCAGACTCCAATAGGGACAGACAGGGTTATAGAGTTGAAAAAAGAAGGAGAGGTGCCGGTGGGACAGACAGTTGATAATGCTATAAAATGGGCAAAACAGCTGATAGAAAATGCCGACACAATAAACAAAAACACGCAAAAAATAATTGATAAAATGATGCAAATAGGAACTGCGAAAGATGCAACTTTAATAAAAAATTATTGCAAATGCAATGCTAAATTTGATTCAAGCCATTCTATCCGTCCTTGCGGACCGATTTGCATAACCAACTGTTCTTATTGGGAAGCCATAACAATAGACGGATGTTTCAATGGATGCAGTTTTGTGGACTGCCAAGGAAATCCATGCGGACAAATTATAGATTATTTGGCAGAACTTTCTGGCGACAGCAGGCAATTTAAAACTGATTTTTTAAGTTTTAATTCGGCTATGCTTGCAGAGCCAAGAAGTGATATTATAAACGAATTAGCCTATTCCAGAAAAACAGCCAATGATTGCAGTTTAATAACCACGGCTTACGGAATAGATGCCAGATTATTAAGCTGTACAAGAGTTGAACAAGAAATAATTCCTCCTATTACAACCAACCCAATAACATTTAAAGACCCTACAACAAATAAAGATGTAACAACAACGGGCTGCTATGGAATAAAGTTGGGCAAACTTTCTAATAAGTCTTTAACAGACAATTGGTTCTGCGCAAGCCAATATAGCAAAAATACGACAAAATAATTTTTATCACAATTAATGAAATAAAAATATGTTAAAAAACAAACATTTATTACTTTCGACCTTCCTTATTGTTTTTCTTTTTTGCAACGCTAATTTTGTTTCTGCTTCTGCTTTAGAAGTGCCACTGCCGGGTTTGTGCACAGGACACCTAGACACTTGCAGTCTTCCTGAATATGCTATTTACTTTTTTACATTCTTTATTGGCATAGGTTTTACTTTATCTCTCATATCTTTTGTCATAGGAGCTGTCGGTTTGATAGCATCAATGGATAGCGCTGAATCAGCATCAAATGCCAGAGACAGAATGAAGGGCGCTGTTTTAGGATTGATATTAACATTTGCTTCTTTCATTATCATACAGACAATCAATCCTGCACTTTTAAAGCCCACATTAACACCATTATCGGGCGTGCCCGGAGTTTTTCTTACTAATGGCACCCAAGACAAGCCATGCCCGCCAGAATGGTCAGATACTCAAACCTTGCCCGAAGGATATACCAGTATTAAGTATGTTTGTCCTGGCAGCGGAGGACCAGTTGGGGCAGGTGAGGCTGAAGGAGAAGCAGGCGGAAACCCTACTTTAATGGTTTGGTTATTCCCTGTCGCAGGACTTGAAGGAGGAAATGGCGACCTTAGCGGAGTAAAAGTTACAGAAATAAAATGTGATGACGACCCTTTGTCTTTTAATGGTTATGGTTCTTTTAAAATAGCGTTCAAGACACCGGGTGTTTATTATTGTTTAACGGCTGATTGCAGTGGATATAGTTCTGGCGCAAATCTCGGCTCGCAGGATAATATAGGGGCTCCATTTGCTGGAAAGATAAAAGCTGTCAAAATTGTTAATGAAATCGACCCAAATGACTCGGCAAATGATGTTTATTACGGCGTTATCTTCCACCAAGTAGCAGGCCTTGAAAACGGAAGCCAGTGCAGTGTCCCAATAACAAATGAGGGTTGCAATGTTGTTAACATAGATGCCTCTGCTGCTGATATTTTTGAAATAAATACAGATGTCGGAGCTTCCGGAGACGGCGTAACTTTCTACAGCACATCTCATGGCTGGGATTCAGGGCAAGATGCCGGTTTTGCAAATATACCGGATTCTCAAATACAAAGCACTCCTTTAAAAAAGGATACAACCAGCATATGTTTTAATTATAAAGGTGTTACCAGGCCAGCTATTTATAAATACAAGTGTACAAACAGCAAATGCGGAGGCCACAATTATGGCTGCATATCGAGCACAGATTGCTCTGCCGGCGAGACATGCGATTCTGAAACTGCATGTTGGGGCGGTAGTTGCAAAGGTCATAATTGCCCTAACGGCGAGACGTGTTATGCTGAAATCGGCCAATGCAAAGGCAGTAGTGAATGCGGGTCTGCCTGCACCATTGGTGAAACATGTGATATTAAAGGCGCATGCGTGGGCGCAGACGGAAAAAAACTTTGTGCAAACAATGCCTGCGAAACCTTCCAAGATTGTCCCGGGTCTATAAGAATAAAAGGAACCTATTTAGTTGGTCTTTACTCAAAATATTACTGCGAGGATGATTTAGATTGCTATATGGGCGAGACGTGCGACCCCATTGTTAATAGTTGCATAAGAGCAGATGGCAACCCAGTATTATATTGCCAAACATTTACTCAAGATGTCTTCAATATAGGCGCCCAGCCAATTCTATCGTCCGGCGGAGATGAATTAGATAGTTATTATATAATTCCCATAAAATAGAAAATGTAAAGGTATTCTTTCGCTCATAAATTAAAATGTTAAAAAACAAACATTTATTACTTTCGACCTTCCTTATTGTTTTTCTTTTTTGCAACGCTAATTTTGTTTCTGCTTCTGCTTTAGAAGTGCCACTGCCGGGTTTGTGCACAGGACA
>JAPLZF010000007.1 GCA_026395175.1 Candidatus Staskawiczbacteria bacterium
CAAATCTTTATTCGCAACAAAAAACTCAATAGGGGCGTCTTCCAAGCCATACTCTTTTTTAAACCTTTCTCTTTTTTCTTCTGGTAGCTCTAGCATACTTAATTGTATCTCATTTACATAGTTTTTGTCAAAATGCATTGCCGGTAAATCGGGTTCCGGGAAATATCGGTAATCATGCGCTTCTTCTTTTTCTCTTTGAGAAAACGTAATTTCTTTTTTATCGTGCCAGCCCCTGGTTTCCTGCACAACACTTTTGCCCGAGCTCAAAACTTCTTCCTGTCTTTTAATTTCAAAATCAACTGCTTTTTCAACAACTTTAAATGAGTTCAGGTTTTTAATTTCAACTTTTGTTCCCAATTTCTTGTCTTGGCTTATAGAAATATTCACCTCAACCCGCATTTGCCCCTTTTCCATGTCGGCGTCAGAAACTCCCAAATATTTCAAAATTAGTTGAAGCTCCTGCGCGAATTCTCTGGCCTCTTTGCCCGAAGTAATGTCCGGCTCGGTTACAAGTTCCATTAAAGGCACCCCTGCCCTGTTTAAATTAATCAAGGAATAATCTGTGCCCTCGGGCCTTCGGCTCTGAGAGTCCTCAGGCTCGAAGAGGTGCATCAGACTGCCTGTGTCTTCCTCTAGGTGTATTCTTGTTATCCTAATTTTATGTCCCTCAATTTCTAAATAACCTCCTTCGCATAATGGCTGGTCGTATTGTGAAATCTGATAACCTTTTGGCAAGTCAGGATAAAAATAATTTTTCCTGTCAAACTTTGAATTTTCGGCAATTTTGCAATGCAAAGCCACTCCGGTTTTTATAACTTTTTTTATTGCCTCTGCGTTTGCAACCGGCAAGGTTCCCGGCTGAGCAGAACAAATTGGACAAATATTATAATTTGGCCTTTTTTCATCAGGATCATTTTTGCATGAGCAAAACATTTTTGAATTTGTTTTCAGCTCTGCGTGTATTTCCAGTCCAATTGTTGGTTTATATGCCATAGATTTATATTTACTTAATATACTAAAAAACAGCCTATATTTCAAGCTGTTTTTAAAATTCCCTACTTTCTTTCTAAAACTACGAACGAGTAATCATAAACATTTTTGTCGTCGGCTTTGTGGTCTTCTCTTTTTACTTCATTCCATTCTACTTTGTTAATTTCTGGAAAGTATGTGTCGCCTTCTGGGCTGGCGTGCACTTCTGTGATATAAAGCTTTTGGGCTAAAGGCAAAAATTGTTTGTAAACCGATGCTCCTCCGCAAACAAAAACTTCTTGTTTTTGCCCTGAGCTTGTCGAAGGGCCATCTTCTGCAATATTCAAAGCCTCTTCAATTGAATGCGCCACAAAACAAGTTTCTGGCGGAACATAATTTAAATCGTTATTTAAAATAATATTTTTTCTGTCTGGCAAAGGTTTTCCTCCAATAGAATTAAAAGTGTTCAAGCCCATTACAATAGATTTACCCAATGTGGCTTCTTTAAAATATTTAAAGTCAGCCGGCATATGCCATGGGATTGTGTTTTTATTTCCTATTACTCTATTTTCTGCCACCGCAGATATCATTGAGATAATCATAATTACACAGCCATTGGGGCCTTAATTGTTGGATGATATTTATAATCAACCAGCTTTATATCCTCCATTTTAAAATCTAAAACATTTTTTATTTCAGGGTTAAGCCATAATCTTGGCAAGGGATATGGTTCTCTTGCCAGTTGTTCTTTTACCTGTTCAAAATGATTTAAATAAATATGAGTGTCTCCCAAAATATGCACAAATTCCCAAGGTTCCATACCGACTTCTCTGGCAACCATATACAAAAGCAAAGAATATGAAGCAATATTAAATGGAACTCCCAAAAATGTGTCACAGCTTCTCTGGTACATCAGCAAAGATAATTTATTATCAACGCAGAAAAAATGGAACATTAAATGGCATGGCGGAAGCGCCATCATGTCCAATTCTGCTGGATTCCATGCAGAAATTATAATCCTCCTGTCTTGCGGATTTTTTTTCAACTGATTTATTGCGTTTTGAAACTGATCAATTGGCACGTCGGTATATGGCGATTTCCAGCTTCTCCACTGCACTCCGTAAACTCTTCCCAAATCGCCTTCAAATTTTGCTTTCGGCTTCCAATAATCAGCATTAGCGTTTCCATCCCAAATATGACAGCCCATTTCATTTAATTTTTTGTTGTCAGAACTGCCCGACAAAAACCACAATAATTCCGCTTTCATTGTCTCAAATGCCAATTTTTTTGTGGTCATTGCCGGAAACCCGTCTTTCATATTAAATCTCATTTGTTGCCCAAAAATTGCTCTTGAGCCAACTCCGGTTCTGTCTGGCCTGTCAGTCCCCTCATCCATAATTTTTTTTAACAAATCTAAATATTGTTTCATTTTATAATAATTTATTTATTTCTTTTTTAATATCTTCAAAAACCTCTGGAATTGCTCTCTCGCCATTTATTATAACAACATTTTCAAACATTGTTGGAGTTTTTTTATAAATCTCGTTAACTTTTTTTAATTTTTCTAATTTTTCAAAAAGTTCCTCCGGTTCTCCTCTGCCTTCAATTCGTTTAATACAGGCTTCCGGTGGAACATCCACAATAATTGTTAAATCCGGCAACAAAAATTCTTTGTTCATTTCAACCAGCGAATCAACGTTTAACCCGTCAGAATATCCATAAGCAAAAGTTGAAAAAGCATATCTCGAAGAAACAACAAATTTCCCATCTTTAAGCGCAGGAATTACCTTGTTTTCTAAGTGTTCTTTTCTGTCCTGCACATATAGTTTTTGCAATTCCAGTGGCTCCAAGGAAATTTCTTTTCTCAAAGCTTGTTTTATTTTTTGCCCTGCTCTTGACTCTATTGTCGGCTCTCTTGTTTCAACAACCTCTTTGCCTTGTTGTATCAAAAAATCTATCAACAAATTAACCTGCGCAGATTTTCCAGAACCGTCTAACCCCTCCACCACAACAAATTTCCCCGCGTAATCGCTTTTAATCATTGAATTAATTCAATTACTTTTTTTACGTTGTTTTTCAAATCTTCCATTGTGCCGGTGTTTTGAATCGTAAAATCAGCCATTGCAATTGGCCCGCCTTTTTCAATATTTTCTATTTCGGCGTAATCCCGCTTTTTAGCTTCTTCCTCTGTCAAAGGTCGAAATCGCTTGTCTTTGTCTGTTTCTGTTGTTTTCCTGCCGGCCAATCTTTCATATCTTATTTTTGGAGGAGCATACACCGCCAAAACATACATTAAGTCGCCATATTTTTCTTTTAAAATTTTATATTCTGTCCAGCTATAAAGTCCGTCCCCAACAACATTTGAAGTTTTCAAAAGCTCGTCAAATTTTGGGATATTCAAAGTAGCATACGCTCCCATTCCGTGCTCTTTTCTCAAGCCCTCTCTTGTTGCTTTTTCATTTACTTCATTAACTTCCAATCCTTTTTCCTTCATTATATCCAAAGTCAGCTGGCCAAATCTTAAATATGCAAAACCGTTTTTTATCAGCTCATCAGAAACTTCGCTTTTGCCAGAGCCCGTCATACCTACTATAAATACTATTTTATTTGCCATATTTTTAATTTAAATTTTTTAAATACTCGTCATAAATTATTGGCGCCCAGCCTTCTGTGTTTATTACCTTTTCCGCCAGCTCTTTTGGGTCAAATAATTCGCCTGCCATTTTATCTGTTTCTTTAACAAAAATATTCGGAGTATCTCCTTGAAAAAGATAAACCAATCCTATATGGACCGCTTCCACCGCTCGCCTGTCGTCATTTAAAATGCCAATAAGTTTTTTTTCTAATTTTCCCTTATAATCTATTTCTTCATCCCATTCCCTGTCTCTGCCAGCTTCCAGGACATCTTCGCTCTCTTTTACATCCTCTGAATTAATATGTCCGCCAACACCAATAATATAATCATTTTTCAGTCTTTGCTCGCCGGCTTCTTTTAAATAGCGATACAAAAAATATTTATCCTGATAATTAAAAAGTATATACGGAATTATTTGCTGGTATGAAGTATCATTTTCCATATCTCCCCTTCTTTTAAATTCGCAATTTTTCTTTATCAAATCAGTATAATAATCCAGGTTATCTGTTTTCAATCCTTGCCATTTTCCGTCACGAAATAAAATATCAGATTTTACCACTAAAATCTGCTCGTCATCTTTATTCATTGGTTTTTATATTGTTCAACTGTATTATCTACAACATTTACAACCACGCCGGCTTTGGCAAATAATTCCATTGAAGCCTTGTCTGCGTGATATCTTTTTTGCGCAACAACTCTTGTAATTCCAACCCGTAAAATTCTCATTGCGCAGTTATAGCACGGCACCATTTTTGAATAAATTGTAGCGCCTTCAAGCTTTATGCCGTCTTTAGCGCATTGCAAAATTGCGTTTTCTTCTGCATGTAAAGTTCGCACGCAATGTTGAGATTGTGTTCCATCTTCGTGAATTACCGTATTCATCAAATGCCCAACCTCGTCGCAGTGCGGTTGCCCCGGAGGAGAACCCGCATAACCTGTTGCCAAAATTGTATGATGAGGGCTGACAATTACCGAACCGCTTCTTCCCCGGTCACAGCTTCCTCTTCTGCCCAAAGGCTCCAACAAATTCAAAAAATATTCATCCCAAGATGGACGCGCATATTTTTCTTTTACTTCTTCCATGATTTTATATTTTTATTAATAATGTATAATCATTTTACACCCTTTTCAAAACAAAAATCAACCCCACTTGAAGGTTGATTTTTTCTTGTTCTGTTGTCTAGTTAATTACATCTACTCCCATATTTTTTGCGGTTCCGGCAATAATTTTTATTGCCTGCTCAATGTCTGTTGTGTTTAGGTCCGGCATTTTTTTGATTGCAATTTCCTTTAATTGGGCTTTTGTAATTTTGCCAACTTTTGTTTTGTTGGGCACGCCACTCCCTTTTTCAATTCCAATTGCTTTTTTTATCAATTCTGAAGCAAGCGGAGTTTTTAATTTAAAAGTAAATGACCTGTCTTTATAAATTGTAACCTCTGCCGGAATTGTATAACCCGCCATTGCCTGAGTTGCCGCATTAAACTTTTGGCAGAATTCAGCAATATTTAACCCATGAGGAGCCAAAGCCGGCCCAATTGGAGGCGCTGGGGTTGCTTTCCCGGCTTGTATTTGCACTTTGACTACGGCTTTTATTTCTTTTGCCATGTTTTTTCTAAATACTATGTTATGTGCCAGAGCCAATTGGAGCTGGCGCAAAAGCAATATTTAGATTTTATTCTACTTTTTTAATTTGTAATGAATCTAATTCTACCGGCGTGTCTCTTCCAAACATATTAACCAGCACTTTAATTTTTCCTCTTTCTTTATCAATTTCAGAAACTTTTCCTTCAAAACCCTTAAATGGCCCATCGTTAACTTTTACTGTGGCGCCAATTTCAAAATCAATTGTAAATTCCGGCTCGCCCACTTCCATTCTTTTCATTAGGTCTTCCATTTCAACAGCAGAAACCGGAATTGGAGTTGTGCCTGCTCCCAAAAATCCTGTAACTCTTGGAGTGTTTCTAACCACATACCACGATTCGTCGGTAACCACCATTTGCACCAAAACATATCCTGGGTAAATTTTTTCTTCAACTGTTTTTCTTTTTCCGTTTTTTATTTTTATCTTTTTTTCTTTTGGAACAATTACATTAAAAATCTTGTCTTCCATGCCCAAACTCTCAATCCTTTGCTTAAGATTTTTTGCAACCGCATCTTCATATCCTGAGTAGGTATGAATTACGTACCAATTTTTTTCCTGTTCTATTACTTGTTTTGGCATTTTACCTTAAAACTAACTTTTTAATTATTTCTGTAAAAATATAGTCCAAACCGCCTAAAAATGCGGCTACCACAATTGTAATTGCAAGTACGATTCCTGTGTATCGCAAAACGTCTTTCTGGGAAAGCCAGCTTACTCTTTTCATCTCAACAAAAACCTCCTTAAAGAATATATTAATTTTTTGTGTTATTGTCATGGTTCTTAAAACCGCCCGAAGGCGGTATATATATTACATTTATTATAATAATCCAAACAAACCATTAAGTCAAGCTTTTTTTATATATCTATGTTTTTAGCGGCTTTTGCGTGGGTTTGAATAAACTTTTTGCGCGGTTCAACTTCTTCTCCCATTAAAATGTCTAAGGTTTTGTCGGTTTCATGGGCGTTTTCAGAAGCAACCTGCAGTAAAGTTCTGTTTTCCGGATTCATTGTTGTTTCCCAAAGCTGTTCTGGATTCATTTCTCCCAAACCCTTGTATCGCTGGATACTAACAGATGTTTTGCCAATTTCTTTTAAAATTTTGTCTCTTTGTTCGTCTGAATAAGCATAGTGCACGGCTTTTCCAGATTGAATTTTATAAAGCGGCGGCTGGGCAATGTAAATATGCCCGGCATCAACAACCGGCCTAAAATGCCTGTAAAAAAATGTTAAAAGCAATGTGCGAATGTGCGCGCCGTCAACGTCGGCATCGGTCATAATTACAATTCTGTGATATCTTAATTTTTCAATGTTAAAATCTTCGCCAATCCCGGTTCCCATGGCAATAATTAATGCCTTAATTTCTTTTGAAGCCAACATTTTGTCCAGTCTGGCTCTTTCCACATTCAAAATTTTTCCTCTTAAAGGCAAAATTGCCTGAAATCTTCTGTCGCGCGCCTGCTTTGACGAGCCTCCGGCAGAATCTCCCTCAACAATATATATTTCAGATTCCTCCGGTTTTCTAGACAAACAATCTGCCAATTTTCCGGGCAAAGCCAAGCCTTCCAAAGCTCCTTTTCTCAAAACCGTTTGCCTTGCAGCCTTTGCCGCAAGTCTTGCTTTGGTAGCCAACAAACAATTTTCAATAATTGATTTGGCATCACTTGGATTTCTTTCCAAATAATCAGACAATCCTTCCGAAGTGGCTGCTTCAACTGCATTTTTAGCTTCCGGGTTTCCTAATTTTGCTTTTGTCTGGCCTTCAAACTGCGGAGTGCGTATTTTTACAGAAACAACAGCTGTTAATCCTTCACGCACATCGTCTCCGGAAAAATTTTCATCTTTTTCTTTCAAATATCCTTCACGTCTTGCATAATCATTTAAAGACCTTGTTAGGGCTGTGCGAAAACCAGAAACATGAGTTCCGCCCTCAACCGTATAAATATTGTTTGCAAAAGATTCTTCTGTGCATTCCATTTCTTGTGTATACTGAAAAGCCGCTTCAACGGCAATTCCGTCTTTCGTGGCGGCAACCGAAAAAACATTCTGGTGCCTTGGCGTGTTTCCCTCAACCAAATATCTTACATACGAGCCAACTCCGCCTTCAAAATAAAAGGCATAACTATCTTCCTCTCCTTTTTTTCTTTCGTCGCGGAATATAATTCTGACTCCTTTTGTCAAATATGCCTGCTGGCGCAAATGGTTTAAAATTGTTTTTGGATTATATTCTATTTTTGAAAAAATCTGCGGGTCGGCGTCAAAAGTTTGAGTGGTTCCGGTTTTTTTTGAATCGCCGACTTTTTTAACAATCGATTTTGGAACTCCCCTGAAATATTCCTGCTGGTAAACTCCGCCGTCTCTTTCAACTTGAGACAGCATATAGGTAGACAATGCGCAAACAACAGAAATTCCCACTCCGTGCAATCCTCCAGAAACTTTGTAAGCTTCTCCGCCGAATTTTCCGCCGGCGTGCAGAGTTGTCATAACAGTTTCCAATGCCGACTTTTTTGTGTCTGCGTGTTTTTCAACCGGGATTCCCCTACCGTCGTCAGAAATTTTTACGCGGTTGTCCGGCAATAAAATAACTTCAATGTTTTTGGCATATCCTGCCATTGCTTCGTCCAAACAGTTGTCCACAACCTCCCAAATTAAGTGATGAAGCCCATCAACTCCTGTTGAGCCAATATACATTCCCGGCCTTAATCTTACAGGCTCTAAACCCTTCAAAACATAAATGTCTTTTGCTGTGTATTCCCCTTCTTTCCTGGTTTTCTTTTTCTCGGCAACATAAGCCGGCTTAGCTGACTCATTAACAACTTCTGTTTTTCTGTCTTGTGTTTTTTCCTCGGCAACCTTCTCTTCCTTTACCGACTTTTCTTTTTTAACAGCTTTTTTGGCAACCGGTTTCTCTTTTGCCACTGGCTTCTTGCCCGCCTGAATGTGCAGAGCACTTTTGGCGGGTTTTTCCTCTTTTTTTTCCTCAACTTCTTTTATTCCTAGTTTCATTTTTTTATTATTTTTTATATTTAATCGCTAAAATAATTATTGTTAAATTTGCCAAACAGGAAAGGCCATCTGCAATCATATAAGGGATGTTTACAATTGAAATAGCGTAAGCAAGTAATAAAGAGTTGCAAAGAAGCCAAACAAGCCACGCCAAAACACTTATTCCCTTTGAATCCTTTACTGTCACCAAATGTTTAACTTGCGGTATATAAGCAACTATAGCGATAATTCCAGCCACGATTGCCCCAATTGCAAAAATATTAAACATACTTATTTTTTAAAAAATGATTAATTTTCAGGTTAACACGTGTTAACCTGCGCTGGATTCCTGACTTTGGCGGGGATGACACACCCATACACCTGTGCACGGGTGTGGGGTTATCGAAGTACTGCGTTTAGGTCTTGTGCGGTTTTGTTTCTAATTTTTTCCTGAATTGCGTTTACCTCTTCTGAAGTTAAAGTTCTTTCTGGCGAACAATAAACAATGTGAAATGTGTAGCTCTTTTTATCTTTGCCAAATTTTTCATCATTTTCAAACTCATCAACCAATTTTACTTCTTCAATTAAATTTTCTGAAAAGTCTCTCACAATTTCGTAATAATTATTTAAGTTTACACTTTTATCAATTATAAAGGAAATGTCCCGCGAGGTTTCCGGATATTTGCTAACCTCTTTATATTTTGAGTTTATGTCTTTAAATTGGCCTGTAATCCTTGCGTCGTCAGACCACAAAACCCTAATATCTGTAATTCCCATTTTAATCATTGCCAGTCTGTCTATTCCAAAACCAAATGCCCAGCCGTTGTAAACTTCAGGGTCCAGTCCAAAATTTTTCAAAACTTCTGTGTGCACCAATCCAGAGCCCACAACTTCAAGCCAATCATTATTAAATTTAATATCCATTTCAACCGAAGGGTCTGTAAAAGGAAAAGAGTCTACCAAAAATTTATATTCAACATCTTGCCCGAAAATACTTTTTGCAATATCAATTTCAACTTCCTCCAAGTCCTTTTGAGTTATGAGTTTCTTATCTTTTCTGCAAATATATAATCCGTCGATTTGGTGAAATGCAGGAAAATGATTTCGGTCAATTTCATCTTTTCGAAAAACAATTCCGGTTGACAGCGCTCCAAACTCTCCTTTTTCTTCAAGAGTTTTTAAAATATCTTTGTCGCGAAGGCAAAACGGCCACATGGTTGTAGTCTGAGTTCTTAAAATATCTTTGTCGGTTAAATAATAAGTGTCTGTATCTCTTCTGCTCGGGTGGTCTTTTGGAGTATTTAACAAATCAAAATTGTCTTGCACGGTAACCACTCTTGGGAAATCAACCAAGCCAAAGTCAGCAAACCTTGGTAATTTTAATATTTGGTCAACCAAAATTTTAACAGGAGAGTTTTCCTTTTTTGTGAGGTCTGGAAGGCTTAACAGCCTTTTAATTCTCTCTGCCTTAATATCTGTCCTTACCTCTAACTCTTTAATTAAAACACCCTCATTAGGGTCATTTATTATAATGTTTTTTGACATATTTATTTTGTCTATATTCTATAATTATACTCCTATTTTCAAGGCAAAGCAAGAGGCAAAATGTGGATAAAATATAGGCAAAATTTGACAAGGCAGTTGCTTTACAGAGGGAAATATGTCATCATTGTAATATAGGCACATTAATAAAATTAACTTTCGGCATAGTGAAGGCTAGACACCGAAACTAAGTCGAAGCATTATAATGCCAGGAAAAGCAAATTCGGCTTTCATGAAGCCGTTAAAACTGTCTGCTGATTTGGAGGCAGTTGTAGGAAAGGGTCCTATGCCAAGGTCTGAAGTTGTAAAAAAACTTTGGGCGTATATTAAAAAGAATAACTTGCAGGATCCGAAAGCCAAAAGAAACATAATTGCCGACGCCAAGCTAAAACCAGTTTTTGGCGGAAAAGCAGTTGTAAATATGTTTGAGATGACAAAATTGGTTTCAAAACATTTGTCTTAATTGAAAACATAAACAAAACAAAAAATCCCCCCGCGATGCGGGGGGATTTTTTTGTGATTTTAATAAATAACCAATATTGCCAATCCAACGGCTATTAGAATAATAGAAACTATTTTTTGTAAAATTATTTTCCTTGATAATTCTTCTTTTAAAACTTTCGGATAAAAATATGAAATCAGCAATGCTATAATAAAAAGAAATATGTATTGGATTCCTCTCAAAGAATTTATAGTTGCCAAGAAAGCAACGGGAGCCAGATATATTGCAAAACTCTGCAAAAAATTAGCGATTCCGCCGGACACCTGCGCAAACACGAAGGATTTTTCCGTTTTTCTGCTCAAAATCATTCGCTTGGCAAAAATTTCTTTTCTGGATTTTTTGCGCAGAAGAAAAACAAAGACAAACAAAAAAATGAAAATTCCTGTCCAAACAACTCCCTGCAAAAACCCTGCGCTTTGAAAAACCAATTTGGCGAAGATGTAATCAAAAGAAAACATAAGCGAAGAAAAAATTGTTATTTTCAAGTAATCGGCGGTAATTTTAATGTTTTTGCCGGCGGAAATAACAACACTTCCTGCCAGCAATATCAAAAATGCAAAAATATCTATTAGGGGCATTGCCTGGGGCTTGAAAAAAATAAAAGTCAAAATAAATATAAAAATAGGCTGAGTAGCTCCAATGGTTGCCACGACTTTTGAAACATCAAATTTTTCCAGGGCTTTGTACATTGTATACATTCCCAAAATACGGACAATTGCGTCTAATATAACAAAAGTTAACCCTGCGTTGTCCGGAAAACCGAAATTTATAAATGGAATAAATAAAATTACGAATATGCCAAAAATGCCCACATAAAAAGTATATGAATTGGGTTTTGGCTTGCCAGCCAAAACCAGCTTATCACCCAAAGACGCAAAGCTAAAAAATAAATAGGCTAGAATTGTTGCTATTAGCCAATATATCATATTTTTATTTTACTACATATTTTGCAATTTTCATAATCTGAATAATAATTGTATAATATATGAATGTGGCAGGATTTAATTATTGCAACCATAACTTTATTGTCCGGATTGGCCAACCTTGTTTTGGCTGTTTATGTTTATGCGAAAAATCCAAAATCAAGGCTGAATAAGAATTTTTTCTATTTCGGGCTTGCTATTTTTTTATGGTGCCTTGCCAAGTCCGTGTCTTTAGCAACCCAAAATTTGCTTTGGATCAGAATATCTTACTCTATTGGAGCCATGGTTCCGCTGACCGGCGTTTTCTTTGCTTATGCTTTGGCTGATAGAAAAACGAGCAGACATGTAAAAATGTTTGTATTTTCAGCTTTTGTTTTAATTTTTGCAACTACTCTTTTCACGCCTTTTACCATCAGCAACCTTCTTGCTTATTCTAATTCAAGCCATAAAATAAATTTCGGTCCGCTCTTTATTTTATGGGCATCGTATATAATTTCCCTGACTTCACTAGCCATCTATATTCCTATCAACGCCATAAAAAAAGTTTCAGGCCAGAGAAAAAAACAAATAATATATTTCTTAACAGGAGAAATGACATTCGCTATTTTGGTTGGCATTGTCAGCATTATCCTTCCCTTCTTCGGATTCACAGAACTCACCTCTCTGGACACTCCAAGCTCAATCTTCTTAGTCGGCTTCACCAGCTACGCCATCATCAAATACCACTTGATGGACATCAGCTCTCTATTCTTCCAGGCTTTCATCTATTCTCTGGTGATAGTTTTAATCATCGCCTTTCTCCTGTCTTTAATGTTTATCAGCTCTTTCTTGTTCCAGCACTTGCTGGTATGGCCGATTTACATAATAGTAATACTGGTCTCAATAATATTGTTCTTCATAGGCAGGCTGTTCTTTACCGAAAAGAGGGATTTAGAAAAAGCGAAAATAAACCTGACCAGAATGCTTGAAAAATCAGAGGAGAACCGAATAAAAGCCGAAACCGAGAGAGATAAGACATCAACAATAATCAGCAGTTTTGCAGACGGCTTAATAATTTTGGATGAAAAAGACAAGATTTTTTCAATTAATCCCGAAGCCGAGAAGATTCTTGGATTGAATTTAACCAAAGACAGAGATAATCTGCTTAGAAAGCCTTTCCAATTCTTGGCGGACTTTGCAAAAGCAAAACCAATAGTGTCTGCCTTAATCCATGGGCTTTCGAATATCCGCAGGAAAGAAGTCAAGCTGGCAAAAGATTTTATCATCGAGCTTTCGGTGATATCTCTGAACTTGGGCAGGAACAATATTGGGCATCTGATTGTTTTGCGCGACGTCACCCGCGAGAAATTCGTTGAAAAGATGAAGTCAGAGTTCGTTTCCCTTGCCGCCCACCAGTTAAGGACGCCTCTTTCTGTTACCAAGTGGTCTATGAGCATGCTTCAAAAAGGAGACTTCGGCAAGCTCACCAAAGAACAAAGCGAGGTTGTTAAAAACACTTTTGAAAACAATGAAAGGCTGATTTTCCTGGTCAACGACCTCCTTGACGTGGCGCGCATTGAGGAAGGCAGGTATTTGTATAAGACAGAGATGGCGGACATAGCAAAGATTGTTTCTCTGGCAATAGACAGCTACAAAGACGAAATCAAAGAAAAGAAAATCAAGGTTAGCTTTGAAAAGCCGGACAACCTTCCCAAAATTATGGTTGACGCAGAGAAAATACGGCTGGTGGCTCAAAACTTCATCGACAACGCGATAAAATATTCCCCTGCTGGAGGAAAGGTGATAGTTTCA
>JAPLZF010000011.1 GCA_026395175.1 Candidatus Staskawiczbacteria bacterium
CCGGGCAAAGAAACAACATACTTTGGACAAAAGACTCTTACAGCTGTCAGGAAATACCAGGCAGTCCAGGGATTCGTTCCTGCCAACGTGGTCGGAGTAAAAACGCGAGCCGCGCTAAACAAGTATTTGGGCGTTACTCCGGCAACACCGCCAGCCTCGCAAACACCGGCTAAAACAACAACTCCGCCAGCCACTCCAAAGCCGGTTAAAACAATCACAGCTCCAACGCCGGCTCCTGCTCCGGCAATCACTCCCAACAACCAGCGGGCAATGGTGCAGACTTTAGACAACATACTCAAAGCGCTGCAAGGCTCGGGAAATAAATAACAAAAAGTTATCCACAGCATTAAAAAATATAAAAGGTTGACATTGTGGTATAATAAAATAATATAATTTTTAATTTTAAATAATATGGCAGAACAACAATTAGTAGACTATATTAAAAAAGCAAAAGACGCAGGACAGACAGAAGGCCAGATGCGCGATTTATTATACAAAAATGGTTGGACAGAAACAGAGGTGAGTGATGCTTTAACGGCAGCCAGCCCAGTTGTTAGTCCGCCACAAATAAAGGTTCAGCCGGAACCGCAGTCTCAACCACAACCACAGCCTCAACCTCAGCCGCAAGAACAATTGCCGGCCCAGCCAAAAATTGTCGAACAGCCTCAAGTTAGCCAGCTTCAGCCGCAAGCAAGTTATAAGCCCGAACCCATGGAAACCAATATGCCCCGAATGAGGAAATCGCATTTTGTTTTGAAATTTTTAATTGTTTTTATAATTGTTGTTGTTTTATGCGGAGCGGGATATTTTTCCGCCGGACAATATTTAAATCTTCCGTATTCTAATTTTATTTTGAATTTTTTCAGGCCAAGCCCTCAAACAGTCATCAATAATATGATGACAAATATGAAAGATGTAAAATCTTCCCATACAGCAATGCAAATAGAAATTAGCGCGGCAAACAACGGAGCATCTCAGGGAAAATTAACGCTGAATGCAGACAGCGAAACAGATATGACAGATGCCAAAAATATAAAAGCAGACGGCAGTTTTAAAATTAATTTGGCAATACCCGGGTCTGTTTCTCCGCTTGTAGCTGATGTGAACATAGCCATTGTCGGTAGCGCATTTTATATAAGAGTCAATGAAATTACAATTCCAGCTTCATATACTTCTCCGGGATTGGATGTTTCTAAAATCAAGGGAAAATGGTTTAAAGTCGACCAAGATTCCATAAAAGCATTATCGCAGGCCGAAGGTAGCGCGCAAACAGCAACGCCGAATATTTCTCAAGCTGGCGCTTCAGATTTGGCTAAAAAAATTCAGGATTTGATAGTTTCAGAAAATATGATTTCTGTTGTAAAACAATTAAATGACCAAACCGTAAGCGGACAAGGCGCATACCATTATTCAGCAGTTGTTAAAAAAGAAAAATTGCAGGATTTAATAACTAAAATAATAGTTTTGGCAATTGGCGAAAATGCCGGCAACAGCAATTTAACAGCGTATAAAAATATAATTGACGGGAATGTAAAAACCATGACGGATTCTTTGGGAGATATAAATATGGAAATATGGATTGGCAAAAAAGATTATATGCTTTACCAAGTTAAGCTTGATAAGACAATTGACTTGGGAAAAAATAATATGCAACTGGAAGTAAAACTTAACATTACTAATTCCAATTTCAACAAACCTATTTCGGTTCAAGTTCCGCCGAATGCGCAAAAATTGGAAGAGTTTGCTTTGCCGTTGATGAAATTGCAGAATATAAATAATGACATCAACCAGATCGGTTTTGATGCGGAAATGTTATATTCTTCCAACAAGAGTTATTCTTTAGTTTGTAAAAACGGATTTCTAAATGGTTCTAAAACAACATCTTACGGTTTAGAATTTATAAGCATTGCTAATGATATTATAAAGCAAGGAGGGAAAAATCCAGTATGTTTTTCAGGAATACAAAATTATTGTTCTTCAACCCAGTTGGCAGACGGAACTTATTTGTGCATAGATAAAAACGAAAAAGTAGGGACAACAAAATGCGTTTCTGCCCAGACTGCCTGCAAATAAAAAATTAAATAATAGAAACTGCTGAAAAAGCGGTTTTTATTTGAAAAAATTCTAAAAAGTGATATTATAAAATTATTGCGGGATCGTCTAATGGTAGGACACAGCCCTTTGAAGGCTGGTATCTTGGTTCGAATCCAAGTCCCGCAGCATGAAAAATACAGAAAAAAGAAAATGCGATGATTTTTTTGACAAGATTGAAAAACTCGGCTTGGCGCTGAGCTATAATGATGTGCGGTTAAAAACCGGCTATTCCCAAATTCTGCCCGCAAATGCAAAATTGCAGGCAAAATTTTCAAGGAATGTCGGTTTTTTAAATATTCCGATTGTTTCAGCTCCAATGGATACAGTTACCGAAGCCGACATGGCAATTGCTTTGGCAAAAATTGGCGGATTGGGAATAATCCATAAAGGACTTTCTCCGCAGAATCAGGCTTCTGCGGTTGAAAAAGTAAAGCACAATTTAAGCGCTTTTATTTATGAGCCTATCTGCATAAATCCGAATCAAACGGTGGCAGAGGTGCTGGCATTTATAGAAAGAAAAAATTACAGGTTTTTGAGCTTTCCGGTTTTGAATAACAGCGGGAAATTAATGGGAACCGTGGTAAAAAGCAATTTTGAATTCTGTTTGGACAATTCTGCAAAAATTTCCGATATAATGTTAAAAGAAATTATCAGCGCGGAAGCTGGAACCACAGTAGAGCAGGCATACAAGATTATGATGCAGAAACGCGTAAAAATTTTGCCGATATTAGATAAAAATAAAAAATTCAAAGGCATTTATACTTTGTCGGACGTAAGGCGAATTGTAAAAGGCCATTCTCCAGATTATAATATATCAAGTGACGGAACATTAAAAGCAGGAGCTGCAATTGGAGTTGGCGAAGACACACGGCAAAGAATGGAATTGCTGGCAAAAGCAAAAGTTGACGTGGTGGTAATTGACACGGCTCACGGCGATTCGAAAGCGGTTATTGAGGCTGTAAAATTTTGTAAAAAAACATATCCGAAAATTGATGTTGTGGCGGGAAATGTTTCAGAAGCAGAATCGGCAAAACGATTGGCAGAAGCAGGAGCCGATGGAGTAAAAGTTGGGCAAGGGCCCGGGTCTATTTGCACAACCAGAATTATTGCAGGCGTAGGATGCCCGCAGGTTACAGCTGTTTACAATTGCGCAAAAGCTTTGAGAGGATATGGAGTTCCTGTTTGCGCCGATGGAGGAATTGAATATTCTGGCGACATTACCATTGCTTTGTCAGCCGGAGCTGATTGCGTGATGCTTGGCAAGCTTTTGGCAGGCACAACCGAATCGCCCGGAGAAATAATTTACCGGCACGACAAAAAGCAGGTGAAAGTTTATCGCGGAATGGGTTCTTTGGGAGCCATGATTGACAACAAAGCATCAAGAGAACGTTATGGCCAGGCTGAAAGCGCAGAAAATAAATTGGTGCCAGAAGGCATTGAAAGCGAGGTTGATTATAAAGGTGATGTTTCATTTATAATTTATCAGCTTCTTGGCGGGTTGCGAAGCGGAATGGGATATTGCGGGGCTGAAACAATTTCAGAATTGCAGAAAAAAGCTGATTTTTACCGGCTTACGCCGTCCGGAGTAAAAGAATCGCATCCGCACGGCTTGGAACAAATTAAAAAATCCCCAAACTATTAAAATAAAATAATTTTATGATAAAACAAGAAATAGGAGAAACTCCTGAAAAAGAAGATCCAGAGCAAAAAGTAATGTCGGAAGCATTAAGAGAAATGGTTGCCAATCAAGAAGAACAAGAAAAAGAGAAAAATGTTTACAATCCAATAGAATCTGTTCATCGAGATTTTAGTTCAGAATGGATTCATCGAGATGAAAAAGGGGAGACGGTAGTTGATGATGCTGACTTAAATGTTATTTTTGATTTTTATAGGCAGGAGGTTCAAAAGGGCACATTGCTTGATTTAGGCGCAGGACCTACTCATCTTCATTATATGGGTTCAGTTGAAGATAGGGTTAGCCATTTTACAGCTTTAGATTTAAGTGAAAAAAATATACAGGCATTGAAAGAATTTTTAGATGGTGTCTCGCCAGCAACCGATGAAGTTAAAGAAAAACCGAAATATGTTTCAGAAGATGATATAAAAATTTTGAAATTAACAGGTGAAGCTCAAGAAGTAAAGAGAAACAAAGAAAATCCTCGTACAGGTGAGCAAGTTTTAGAATCTATAAGAGAAAAAAGTCTTGCGGAAAACGGAAAAGAATACGATCTAGTAGTTGGTAATTATCATGATATAGATAAAATCGAAGCTTTAGGAGAAAGAAAATTTGATAACATTATTATCGGATTTGCCCTTTACGCAAATAAAGAAAAAGAAATCCCTGAATTGTTTAAAAAAATAAAAGAACGCCTTAATCCTGGGGGTAAAATAATAGTTGCCGATATCCAGGGATTCACTACAGAAGTAGAACAAGAACAGGAAGAATTTAGAGAAGATGAGATTGTTGAACAGCTTTATCCAGATTTTATAGACTATTCTTTGAAATCTTTGATTTCTGCTCTTCGAAAAGCTGGCTTTCCAAAAAAAGGAATCAAAGCAAAAGAAATAATCAGTGAAACAGAAGAATCACCAGACGGAAGATTTAAATATCTTTTTTTAAGCGCTGAAAACTAAATTTATTCGTATAGAATATAATGGGTAAAAAAAAGGCAGTTTTTGATTATTTGGGAGTTATTTTATTGCCGGTGGGGCTGGCGGTTTTGTTTGTAATACAAAATCTGGCGTTCAATAAATGGCTTGGCATTTATTCAAAAGCATATTCCGCCAGATTGTTATTAGTTGCTTTTGCTTTGGGAGTTGTTTTTTACGGAACAGCTTTGCTCTTCAACAAAAAATATAAATACGCATATTTGTTGCTGATTTCTTTTTTAATATCTTTCATTTTTTCTGCGCAATTTTTATATTACAGGTATTCGCAGAGCTTTCTGCAATTTTCGGCGATAAAATATGCAGGAGAGGCAATAAGCGTTTCCGGCACCGTAAAAACTTTACTTACTCCTGAATTGCTGTTATTTTCGAGCAATTTTGCAATAGTTTTTATTATTTTTATTCTGTTTTTAAAAAATAAATACACAGAATTTATTTTGCCGAAATTGGAAAAAGCCATTATTATTGTTGCAATGATAATCATAGTATTTTTCGGATATAAATATCTTTTATACACCGAAAAAAAGGAGTGGGGAAGCACCAGCCGGCTTTACACCGACGTTTATGATTTGAAGGCGCTTGTCGGCAAAATGGGAATTATGAATTTTTTTCTTGAAGACACGTTTAAGTATGTTTTGCGGAGCAACTTAACCACCGACGATGACAAGAATTTTTTAAAAACTTTCGCGCAGAGCAAAAAACCCTTCGACTTCGCTCAGGGCAAGTATTTTGGAGAAGAAAAAAGCAAAAATTTAATTATTATACAGGTGGAATCGCTGGACAATGCCGTAATAAACCAAGAAATTGCCGGACAGGAAATCACTCCCAATTTAAATCAGCTGGCAAGAGACGGATTATATTTTAATAATTATTATGCGCAAGTCGGACCAGGAAACACAGCCGATGCCGAATTTTCAACAATGAATTCTTTATATCCCTTGCCGGACGACGTGGTTTTTATTGATTATGCCAAAAATACTTACAAAGCTTTGCCCCAGCTTTTGGTAAATAACGGATATAAAACTTATTCTATGCACGGAGATGTGCCGACATTCTGGAACCGCTCAAACATTTACCCTGGCCTTGGATATCAAAAGGCATATGATTTAAATGATTATGTCATAACCAGCCCGGTTGGCAAAGGGCCTTCTGATTTGGGCGACGAAGATTTATTTTCCCAGTCATTGCCAAGATTGGAAAATTTCAGCCGGCCGTTTATGGCAACTCTAATTACAATGAGTTCGTATACGCCGTTTATTTTACCGGACAACTTGCAAACTTTGCAAATTCCAACTGACACAACTCTTGATAAAAATCAGCAGCAATATCTGCAATCCATCCATTACGCAGACAAGGCAATTGGCGAATTTATAGACGGATTAAAAAAAGACGGCTTGTATGAAAATTCTTTAATTTTGATTTGGGGCGACCACGGCAGTTTTACAAACATTTCAGAAGCTTTAGGACAAGAGAATATTTTGCCGGCGCTGACAAACAATCAGGTGCCAATGATTATTTTAAATTCAGGCTCAGAAAATCAGACAATAAGCGAACCGGCAAGCCATTTGGATGTTTATCCTACAATTGCAAATTTGTTGGGAATTGTTTTGCCAAAAACAATTTTGGGCCAGGATTTATTAAATACAAAAACACCGGTTGAAACGCATTTTAAAGTTATTTCAGGCGGAATTGACGCAATTTTAACTGACAAATTGGCATATCAGGCAGACGAAGACGGAATTTTTCTGCACGGCTCGTGCGAATCTATTCTAGACCAAAAATATTTGCCAATTGCCGATTGCCAAAATTTATATTACCAGCAGTCAGATGCAATAAAAGCATCAAATATCATAATCAGGGGGAATCTTTTAAACTTCTACAATTCAAATCTAAAATGATTAACAAAGGCATAGCGACTTTTACGCTTGATTACGGAAAATGTCCCAAGTGGCTTTTTGACAGAATGGTTTTACTTTCCAAACGGATGATTTATGCCATTATTGCCGAAGAAGGAGAGGATGAGTTTATAAAAAGAATTTCAGACCCGGTTTGGTTTCAATCATTGGGAACTGTTTTGGCATTTGATTGGAACGCTTCAGGCCTGACAACAATTTTAACTGCGGCTTTAAAAGAAGCCATACGAGGAAGCGAAAAAGATTTGGGAATTTTTATTTGCGGAGGAAAAGGAAAGACATCTTTAAAAACTCCAGAACAAATAATAAATTGGGCCGAACGCATTGCCATGCCGGAAAAATCTGCCTCAGCTTTGGTTTACAATTCAAAAATGGCGGCAAAAGTTGACTCATCTTTGGTTCAGGACGGATTTGACATTTATCACCACGCTTTTTTCTTTTCAAAAAACGGCGCGTGGACGGTTGTCCAGCAGGGAATGAATATAAAAGAGAATTCTGCCAGAAGATATCATTGGTATTCAAAGGACATAAAAGATTTAATTGAAGAACCGCATTCGGGAATTACCAGCGACTTAAAAGTTAAAGAAGTTTTGAATATGACAGCCAACAAATCAAAGCAGAACAGGGGTTTGTCCACAGAATTAGTTTCGCAAAGTTTTAATACTTTAATGAAAGACATCACTTTGTTAAGAAAATATTACACACCTTTGTCGCAAACAGCTACTTTATCAAATGGCAAAGAACAATTAACTTTGTTAAATTTAGAAAACAAAGAGTTTAATTGGCATCCGGTTGTGACAGAAGACTTTTCAAAATCAAAATACTTGGAAAAAATTTTGTGGAGGCTTTGCGACGAGCATCCTGAAAATTATGAAAATTTATTAGCCACACCCGGTGTGGGTCCAAAAACAATTCGGGCTTTGGCTTTGGTTTCTGAAGTAATTTACGGAGCAAAGCCTTCTTATGAAGACCCTGCCCGCTATTCTTTTGCCCATGGAGGCAAAGACGCCACGCCATATCCGGTAGATTGTAAAACTTACGACCAAACCATTGACAATATCAAGATACTCATGTAATATCAAGCCATATGAAAAACATCTATAAATTAAGCTTTTTAATCTTAATTTGCATTTTTTTGCTTTCAGCAAGCTCTGCAATTTTCGCATATCAAAATCCCACAGCCAATGCCGGCCCAGATTTGTATGTAACCTCGGGAATGTACAATGCAAACCCGTCGGCAATTCTGCAAGGTTCGGGCTTTGACTCAAACAGCGCAAATTTGAATTTTTACTGGACTTGCAACGGCGGAACACTATCAAATCCAAATGTTCCCCAGCCACTTTTTACTGCCGAAAGCACGGTTTGGCAGAGCGCTATTTACATTTGCACTTTAACTGTCACAAATAATTACGGGCTTTCTGCTTCTGACAGCGCAATAATTTACGCAAATTATAACAATAATAATTACAATTATAATGTCAACGCGCAAACAAACGACGCAACCAATAATTACAACAGCCAGGCAGTATTAAATGGAAATATTTCAAGTGGCAACGCTCCCGGAATTGTTTATGCTTGGTTTCAGTGGGGAACAACAGCATCTTATGGATATGAAAGCGTCCACAGACCGGTTCAAAACGCCGGAACATTTGACCAGCATATTGCCGATTTATTGCCCAACACAACTTACCATTTTAGGGCTGTGGCGCAAAAAAATAACGGAAACATAATTTACGGTCAGGATATGACTTTTAATTCTTCAGGATATAATATTATTAATGCAGGACAGGTTGCAGGCGCCAGTTCGGTTTCAACAGGATTAACAAATAATTTTCTGACAGATTCATTCTTATTGCCGTTGCTTTTAATTATATTTTCTGCCTGGTTTTACTTTTCTGGAGAAATTTATGTTTTTGCAGACAAGCTAAAATTGAAAATTCACTCAGCTAAATAATTTCCAAAAGCCACCCTTTAAAAAATTCGGGTGGTTTTTTGTTGCAAATAATGTATAATATTATTAGCGCATTGAAAATTCACAGATAACACGCGAAAGGGGATTGCCATGCAAGTCGAAATGGAAAACTATATGGAGCAAGTTGAAGACGGCATTTGTTACGTAGGATATATGAAGATTGGAATAATTAAAGTTGATTACGAACTGAGATTTAACATTTCAATTCCGCAAATCCCGCAGATGGCTGGCGAGGATACAACCGCAGACCCTGCCGAAATGCGCAGGATTTTCCAGCTGACGCTGATGAAAAAAGGAATAAATATAGACCTTACCGACCATGAATTCAAGTTTTTCTCTGTTATTGCGCAAATTGCAGTCAGGTTTTATTACGACCCGTGGGTTCGCGATAACAACGATATGCGCAGAATAATGGAGCCAGAAGGCTTGGCAAAATTTGGCTCGCTTCCCATACTTAGTATGACAAGAAAAGGAATATGCATTCTCCAGCCCGAATACTGTGAGATACTCAAGTCCAAAAAGTTCAGCCACACGCTGAGCATATGCCCCAATTAAAGGCAGCGACCCGAGCAAGGTATTGACTTAATTCATAACGATATGATATAAAAGATTTGCTTTGACCCGTGAGATGAAGAGGGCTAACGAAAGCCCCAGTTGATCCAATACTCGCGGATCACTCATTTCGGGGTCGCTGCGTGGTGACCTACTGGCAACGACGCTATCGTTAGACTGCCGAAACATGGTAAGAACAGATGTCTATTCGGTACGTGTTCCGCCAGCAAGTCGCAAGGGCGAGTTGAGATTCCGCTAAGTATCCAGGGAATTTCTTCTCGCCCCTTTTATTTTGTAAAAAATTTTACTTATGCCCTTGGTTATGTCCGTAGTGAAATCTACGCTATCGCGTGTTTTTCACTACGGATAATTTTTTAGTCTTTAAAAATTGAAAATAAAAAATAAAAAGAGTAAAATGCAGTAATATGGTGTTAGATTTATCAAAATTAAATAAAGAGCAGAAAGAGGCAGTGCTTTTTGACAAAGGCCCGCTTTTAATTGTTGCAGGAGCCGGAACTGGCAAAACAACCGTAATTACACAACGAATTGTAAATTTAATTGAAAAAGAATTGGCAAGGCCCGAGGAAATTTTGGCTGTAACTTTTACCGAAAAAGCAGCATTTGAAATGGAAGAAAGAGTAGACAAACTTTTGGAATTTGGCTATGTAGATTTGTGGGTTTCAACTTTTCACTCTTTTTGCGAAAGAGTTTTGCGCGAAAATGCGTTAGACATTGGATTGGCTCCAGATTTTAAAATTTTAGACAATACTGCAGGCTGGTTGTTGGCAAGGCAAAACCTAGACAAGTTTGATTTAAATTATTACAAAGCTTTGGGAAACCCTACAAAATTTATCCAGGCTTTAATTTCACATTTTTCTCATTGTAAAGACCAAGAAATTTATCCTGAAAATTATTTAGAATATGCAGACACCCTAAAAACAACAGACAACGGAAAAGAAGACCAAGAAACCGAACGCATAACAGAAGTTGCCAACGCATATCATGTTTATCAGCAAATTTTGCTTGAAAACGGCGCCCTAGATTTTGGCGACCTGATAAATTATTGCCTAAAACTTTTCAAAAAACGCCCGCTAATTTTAAAAAAATACCAAGAAAAATTTAAATACATCTTGGTTGACGAGTTTCAGGACACAAATTGGGCGCAATATGAATTAATAAAACTTTTGGCAGAACCAAATAATAATTTAACTGTTTGCGCAGACGACGACCAGGCAATTTACAGGTGGCGAGGAGCAAGTTTTTCAAATATTATTAAATTTCAGGAAGATTTTCCGAAGGCCAGGCAAATTTCTCTTATTAACAATTATAGGTCTTCGCAAAATATTTTAGACCAGTCATACAACTTTATAAAACAAAACGACCCCGACAGGCTGGAGTTTCGCATAAAAATTAACAAAAAACTTATCGCCGACACAAAAGAAAAGGGAGTTATAGAACATATTCATGCAAAAAATTTAGATGGGGAAGTTGGGCAGACCTTAAAAAAGATTTTAGAAATTTTAAAAACCGACAAAGATGCAACATACAACGACTTTGAAATTTTGGTGCGCGCAAATGACTCTGCAATTCCGTTTGTAAAAGCCTTAGAGCGGGCAAATTTGCCTTTTCAATTTTTAGCCTCTCGCGGGCTTTACTCAAAACCAATAATTTTAGACATAATTTCTTATTTTAAACTTCTGGACAACTATCACGAAGGCACAGCTGTTTACAGAATTTTGAATTTGCCATTTTTAGAAATTGCAGAATCTGACATTGCAACAATGACTCAGTTTTGCAGAAGAAAAACAATTTCGCTTTTTGACGCAATGAATGAGCTAGCAATAATTCCCGGCATTTCTGAAAAAACAAAAGAAAAGGTTGCGTTTGTGCTTTCCATAATTAAAAGTCATAGTGAGCTGGCCAGGGTAAAAGGAGTTTCTGAAGTTTTGGTGGCATTTTTAAATGATTCAGGATATTTAAAACATTTAATTCACAACAACGAAGACGAAAAAATAGATTTGTTAAACCAGTTTTACAAAAAAGTAAAAACTTTTGAAGAAACCAACATTGAGCCAACTTTAAAAAACTTTATGGAGGAAATGACTTTGGAGCTGGAATCTGGCGAAGAAGGGAAACTGGAATTTGACCCGGAATTGGGACCTGACATGATAAAAGTTATGACAATTCACGGAGCCAAAGGCTTGGAATTTAAATATGTATTTTTGGCAAATATGGTTGACCGCCGATTTCCAACCGACCAACGAAAAGACCCAATTGAGCTTCCGGACGCAATGATAAAAGACATAAAACCCACAGGAGACGTACATTTGCAAGAAGAACGAAGGTTATGCTATGTTGCTATGACGCGAGCCAAGAAAGGCCTGTTTTTTACGTCTGCTGACGACTACGGAGGCCAGCGCAAGAAAAAGCTGTCCAGATTTTTATCAGAAATGGGATATAAAATTGAAGAAGCGAGGAGTGATATGCCTGTAAGTGGTCGGCAAAACACGCCTGCTCGTCTCGCTAGCCCTACTCGTCCCGCGTGGCGGGACTCGCCCGCCCCTAGCCCGCTCGCTCACAAGCGTGTTTTGCCTCAGTATTTGCCCGAGCATTTTTCTTATTCGCAACTGGCTGCTTTTGAAAAATGTCCGTTGCAATACAAATTTGGATTTATTTTAAAAGTCCCAACACGTGGCAAAGCAGTTTTTTCATTTGGAAAAACAATGCACAACACGCTTGATGAGTTCTTAAAAGAAGTAAATTCCGACAAATCTGAAAAACAAGAAAGCTTGTTTGCCGAGAAAAAATCTAAAATCCAAAAGTCAAAATCCAAAACTAAATTTGAAGACTTGCTAAAAATATACGAAAAAAATTGGATAGACGAATGGTATGAAAATCAAAAGCAAAAAGATGAATATTATAAAAAAGGAAAAGATATTTTAAAAGAATTTTACAGCCAATATGCCAAAAACCCTCCAATAATTTTAAGAATAAACGGCGTGCCGGCTTTAGAAATGCCGTTTAATTTAAAGGTTGGCGGATACACGCTTTACGGCGTAATAGACAGAATAGACGAAGTTAGTGGGGGAGTTGCAATTATAGATTACAAAACAGGCCAATCAAAGGATAAATTAGACATGGACGCAAAAGAACAGCTTTTAATTTACCAAATTGCAGCTCAAGAAGTTCTACATTTGCAACCAAGACAACTGGCTTATTATTATTTAGACGATGGAAAAATTGCAGCATTTTTGGGCTCAGAAATAGAATTGAAAAATCAGAAGGATAAAATTATAGACGAAATAGAAAAAATAAAAAACTCGGAATTTGACCCAACGCCCGGCTGGCAATGCCAATACTGCGACTTCAAAGACATCTGCGATTTCGCCCAACGATAAAGAAAATAATATTATTAAAATAATTTTTTTATGAGTGACAAACCAAAATTTAAAGAAGATTTTTTTGTGGAACAAGGTCCTGAAGAAATTTTGCGCATGTTAGAAAATGCGGCGGAGCAAGGCCAGTGGGTAGAATTGACTGTTTTATCTGCCGATGGCAGTGGCTCAATGACAAAGCAAAGGGTTTTGCCTTGGTCGTTTGATGGTGAATTTTTAGTCCTTGAAACAGAAAATGGAGAAGGCATGTCAATTGAATTGAGCAGAATTAGAATGGCGCAGTTGCCCGAAGCCGAACCAGAAACCCCCGCAAAATAAAAAAACCCGCATAACCGACTAGTTCGGTCGGTTATAAGATAAAATAAAAAGTAATATTAAATTTATGGAGGTTATAAATTTCGAAGATTTTAAAAAATTAGAAATAAGAATTGGAAAAATAATTTCAGCTGAAAAGGTTGAGAACTCTGAAAAACTTTTGAAACTAAATGTAGACTTCGGTTCTATAGTCGGTGGGACGTCGGACGTCCCACCGACTACTAATAATAGAGAAATAAGGCAGGTTATCGCAGGAATAGCTCAATATTACGAGCCAGAAGCATTGATTGGCAAGGAGTGCCCTTTTGCCTATAACCTAGCTCCGCGCGTCTTAGCCGGTCTAGAAAGCCAAGGAATGATACTTTGTGCTTCGGCTTCGCTCAGCACCTTCGGCCCGTCGGATGCGTCCAGCCAGCCGGTATTATTGCACCCCGACAAGGAAATCCCGCCCGGAGCACTAATAAAATAATAAGCTAAAAAATGGAGGCAATTGTATTTGTTCATGGGATTGTTGGAGATAAAGAACAATATCAACCAATAATAAAATATTTAAGAAAAAAAGGAATAAATAATTTCTACGAATTTAGCTATGAAAGCAGAATTGGAATTCATCCAATTAAGGTAATTTCAAAAGAACTGGCAGATTATATTAAAAAAAACATAAAAGAAGAAAATATAAATATTATATCTTTTAGCCAAGGAGGAGTTATTGTGCTGGCATATTTAAAATTTTACAAAAACAAAAACGTCAAAAAATTATTTACAATTTGCACGCCACACAAAGGCTCAAAATGGGCATATATGCTAAATTGGCCGGGATTTATTGATTTAAGGCCAAATAGCCAGCTGTTAAAAGAGCTTGAGGATTTTGCCCCAACCGCAGAAACAAATGTTTATTCAATTTATACACCGCTGGATTTGGTGGTTTTTCCTGGCTGGAACGCAAAGCCAACCCACGGCAAAACAAAAATGGTTTGGGCGCCAACACACTCGACTGCATTTTGGTGGCCTGCAACAATGCAATTCATCTACAAAAATTTAATTTAAAAATTGACATTTTTCTAGAATATTATAATATACAATTAGCACCTAACATAAACGGCTGTGGCGGCCGAACCGGAAAGGAGGTGAACATCTCTATGTCAAACCCGACGGCAGAAGAACGGCAACGAGCCCATAACGAAGGAGAACAATGGGCGAAGGACGATCATGGATTGGGCTTTTCAGTATCCGGCTTCCTTCACGAGCTCTCAAGGAGTCCTTCCGATGTGAAGGTCCGTAACGTTATGGATACGGAACGAACCAGTGAACTCCACGATGCCTTCGAGAAGGGAGTCTCTAACTTCCGTGAACAGAAACCCTGAAATTAGGCCACTACTATACTCTCAATCAAAAAGACCCGGGAGGTTAAATAAAGGGTCTTCTTTTTTTACAAAAATTGGCTAAAAGTTGAAAAAATCTGCCAGAAGCGTAAAATAAAAATATACTAAATTTATGGCGCAGGATAAATACAATTCTGTTTGGGTTTCTCACTCGTCAATTGCGGACTTCCTAAAATGTCCGCGGCTTTATTATTTGCACAATGTTTACAAAAACGATAAAGCCAGAAAAATAAACATAACCTCTCCCGCGCTTTCATTGGGCGTTTCGGTTCACGAAACCCTGGAAGGATTGGCAAAACACAAGGCAGAAGAAAGATTTTTAATACCCTTAGAAAAAATATTTGAAGAAGAATGGAAAAAAGTCTCAGGGAAACAAGGCGGATTTAAATCAGAGCAGGAAGAGGCAGAAGCAAAAGAAAGAGGAAAAAATATGATTTTGAGAGTTGTAAAAAATCCGGGACCCTTGGCAAAAAAAACAGTAAAACTTCCACCCTCTGCCAACAATATGCCGCCAAACATTTTTTTGTCAGAGGAAGAAAATATTATTTTAAGCGGAAAAATTGATTGGTTAGAATATATTCCAGAAGACGACAGCCTAAAAATGATTGACTTTAAAACAGGGAAGAATGAAGAAAAAGAAGATTCACTTCAGCTTCCAATTTATCTTTTGCTTTTAAATAATTTACAAAAAAGAAAAATTTCTGGCGCAGCCTACTGGTATTTAGACAAAGACGACAAGCCTATTTCGGTAAAGTTGCCCGACGCAAAAAAAGCAAAGGAAGACGTTTTGGCAATTGCAAGAAAAATAAAAATTGCCAGAGAAAACAAGGAATTTAATTGCCCGCGAGGAGAAAAAGGATGTTTTGGATGTTTGCCTTTTGAAAAAATCTTGCGAGGCGAGGCGGAATTTATTGGAATTGGAGGATATGGACAAGAGATGTATATAATTTGATTTTGTGTTATAATTTAAAATTGCAACAAAATTTTAAAACGTTGCGTATTAATATATATGAGCATAGAAAATGATGAGTTTGGACCCGAGTATGTAATAAAAATTTATGACCCGAAATTAAAAATGGAGGGTTTTTTGGTTATTGACAACACTGTTTTGGGGCCCGGAAAAGGGGGAATTAGAATGACCGAAAATGTTACGGCAGAAGAGGTTTTTCGGCTTGCGCGCACAATGACATTTAAAAATGCCTTGGCAGATTTGCCATTTGGAGGCGCCAAAGCCGGCATTGTTTGGAAAGGCGGAAGCGATGAATTAAAAAAGAAATTTATTCAAAGCTTCGCGCGGGCTATAAGTTTACTGACGCCTAAAAAATATGTTGCAGCGCCAGATGTCCACACAGGAGAACGTGAAATGCAATGGTTTGTGGAAGCAACCGGAAATTGGCATTCTGCAACCGGAAAGCCTGCAAACTTGTGCATGAAACTTTTTGGCGAAAAAGAAGAAAAATGCGGAATTCCTCACGAATATGGAAGCACGGGTTTTGGAGTGGCAAAGTCGGCAGAAATAGCGGCAGAAACCCTTAAAATAGATATAAAAGGCGCCAAAATTGCCATTCACGGCTTTGGAAACGTGGGAACGTTTGCTTACAAATATTTGGCGGAAATGGGAGCCAAGGTTATTTTGCTGGCAGATGCCGAAACCGCAATTTATGAAGAAAATGGTTTTAATGAAAAGTTAATTAAAGAAATTATAGAAAAAAAGAAGGCACTGAAAGATTATGAGGGTGGTCAAAAAATTTCTGCAGAAAAATTTTGGGAAATAGAAACCGATATTTTAATTCCGGCTTCTGTGACAAATGTAATCAACGAAAAAAATAAGGACAAAATAAAGACTAAAATGATTGTTGAGGCAGGAAACATTCCAATGTCTGAAGAAATTGAAAAAGAATTCTTTAAGAAAGGAGTTTTAATTGTGCCAGACTTTATTGCCAACGCCGGTGGAGTAATTTCATCTTATGCTGAATATCAAGGATATAATCCTAAGAAAATGATGGAAACAATTGACAGAAAAATTGCAAAAAATGTCAGGCTTATTCTGGAAAAAAGCATTGCAGAAAAGAAAAATCCAAGAGAAGTTGGAATGGAAATTGCAATTAGCCGAATTAAAAATAAATTTGAAGCAACTAACTGAAGATAAAAAATTAATACAGCAATACCTGAAGGGCGACAGCTCATCGCTGGATTTTTTGATAGAAAAATATTTAAAAACAATTTATAGTTTTGTTTATAAAAATGTCGGCAGTCCAACCGACGCAGAAGACATAACGCAGGAGGTTTTTGTTAAGGTGTGGAAAAATATGAAAAAGTTTGACCAAAATAAAAATTTCAGGCCGTGGATTTTTCAAATTGCAAAAAACACGTCCATTGATTATTTGCGAAAGAAAAAGTCAATACCTTTTTCAAGGTTTGAAAATGAAAAAGGTCAAAATTTGCTGGTTGATAATATTGCCGAAAAACCCCTGAATTTATTAGAGAATTTAAGCGACAAAAAAACAATTGCCGTTGCCATGCAAAATTTGACCGAAAAAGAGCAAAAAATTATAAATTTAAGACATGTTGAAGGGTTGAGCTTTCGGGAAATTGCCGAAACATTTGAAGAATCGGTCAACACAATTAAAAGCCGATACCGCAGGACGCTTTCAAGCCTTAGGAAAAGCATTAAAAAATAAGCACCAAAGGACAGATGAAAGGCGTATTACAATATATATTAGAATCTCACGATTATGATGACTAATTATAACGAGCCACCAATTGGTTTACTGGAAAAAATTTTAAAACGCATTCATAGAGAAGAGCGCCTTTTAGTTTTAAGGCGAACCATTATTTTTTCTACGACTTTAATTGCATCCTTAATTGCTTTTGTGCCATCTTTAAATATACTTTTGTCTAATTCAAAAAACTCGGGCTTTTTCAATTTTTCATCGCTGGCGTTTTCTGACTTTTCTGTGGTTGCTGTTCACTGGCAAAGTTTTGCAATGATACTTTTGGAAACTCTGCCGGCAATTAGTCTTGCAATATTTTTGGCTGTTTTGCTGACATTTTTGCAGTCAGTAAAATCTTTAACGAAAAATATTAAAACTATCCGCCACCTGGCGGTAAATTAAAAATATGAAAGATATATTAGAATCAAAATTATTCAAAATAATAATTTTAAGCATTGCCGGACTGATTATTCTGGGCTTTGTTTTCAGTTTAGGGGTTTTTATTGGAACAAAACGAGCCGAATTTTCTTTTAAATGGGCAAGCCAATATCACAACAACTTTGCCGGGCCTGCAGGCGGATTTTTGGGAAACGCGATGATGAACGAACAATTTACCGAGGGCAATGGAGTATTCGGGCAGATAATAAAAATAAACGGCCAAACCTTAACTATAAAAGGCGCAGATAATGTTGAGAAAAATATTTTAGTTGGCACCCAAACAACAATTGTCTATCAGCGAAAAAATATCAAATTATCCGAGCTTACAATTAATGAAAATGTTGTTGTAATTGGAGACCCGGACAACAACGGCCAAATACAGGCCGAGCTTATAAGGGTTTTGCCAACCGCTATGCCAAAAATTTTGCCATGAAAAAAATATTTTTCACAATTAAAAATTTAATATTTAAGCATAAAATAATAAGTTCGATAATAATTTTGGTTTTGTTGGGCGCAGTATATTTAGGATATGCTTCTCTGACCAACACCAGCGGAGAAATTCGCTATGTTTTGGCAGACGTTTCAAAGGGAACGATAATTTCTTCTGTTTCCGGAACAGGGCAGGTTTCTGCTTCAGACCAAATTTCTCTTTCTCCGGGTTCGGGAGCTTCGGGAAAAATTGTGTATTTGAATGCGGTTTCAGGGCAAAAAGTATCAGCCGGAACCCTTTTGTTGCAACTGGATACAACTGACGCGCAAAAAACCGTCAGAGACGCGGAAAACAACTTGTTGTCGGCGCAGATTTCCCTGCAAAAATTGGAAGGCATCAGCACTTTGGCAACTCCTTTGAATAAGCAAAATGCACAAGACGCGCTGAATACAGATTATGAAAACGCATACAATAATGTATCGAATGCGTTTATCGACCTGCCCGGAATTATGACCGGTCTTCAGGATATTCTTTACGGCAATACTTTCAACAGCTACCAGCAAAATATCGATTATTATACTTTCAGCGTTTATCCCCATGACGAAAGCGTTATGGCATATAAAGCCAGCGCCGAATCATCTTATAATACCGCCAGAACAGCTTACGATAAAAATTTTAGCGATTACAAATTAACGAGCAGATTTTCAGACAATGCAACTGTGGATTCGATAATCAGCGAAACCTACGAAACCGAAAGAGATATCGCCCAATCAATCAAAGACACCAACAATCTTATTCAATTTTATAAAGATGTTTTAACCAAATATAATATAAAAACAAGCTCGATTGCCGATACTCATTTAACCAGCCTGAACAGCTATTCTTCCAAAACAAATTCCGATGCCATTTCTTTGCTGAATTCCCAAAGTACTTTAAAGTCCGACAAAACTGCCATATCAAACGCAGATTTGGATGTAACCTCCCAGCAATTATCTCTAACAAAAGCGCAAAATGCTGTTGCCGACGCCAAATCAGCCCTCTCAAATTATTATATTTATGCGCCGTTTGGCGGAATAATCGGGGCAACAAGCGTAAAAAAAGGCGACACAATTTCTTCTTCAACTTCCGCCATAACTTTTATAACGCAAAACCAGATGACTGCAATTTCATTGAGCGAAACCGATATTCCGAAAATAAAAATGGGCGACAAGGCAATTTTAACTTTTGACGCAATCAGCGGTTTAAGCATTACCGGAAAAGTGACAGAAATTGATACTCTTGGAACAGTGAGCCAGGGCGTTGTAAGCTACAACGTGCAAATTACTTTTGATACGCAAGACGACAGAATAAAACCCGGTATGAGCGCAAGCGTGAATATTATAACCGACACTCAACAAAATGTTTTGGCGGTTCCAAACAGCGCGGTCAAAACAAAAAACGGATCCAGTTATGTTTTGGTTCTTTCGCAAAAACAGGATTTAACAAGCGCCACAGCCAGCCAGGGATTTATTTCTAAAACAGCTCCAACTCAAAAACCAGTTGAAATTGGACTTGCCGACGACACAAACACGCAAATAACCAGCGGTTTGGCAGAAGGCGACCAGGTTGTTGTGCGAACAATTACAAGTACTGCAAAAGCATCGACAAGCACTTCAGCCAGCAGGGTACCAGGAATTACCGGCGGAACCTTTAGACCTGGAAATTAAGCTGGCATATTATGATAGAAATAAAAAATATAGTAAAAATATACCAAACCGGAACCATTGGATTTCAGGCTTTGGCCGGAGTCAGTTTTACAATAAAAGACGGCGAGTTTGTGGCAATTATGGGGCCTTCGGGCTCTGGGAAATCAACTTTAATGCATATTTTGGGAGCTTTGGACACAGCAACAACAGGAACTTATTTTTTAGACGGCAAAGACGTTTCAACCTTAAACGAAGACGAGCTTGCCGACATAAGAAAAAATAAAATTGGATTTGTTTTTCAGGCGTTTAATCTTTTGCCCCGAACAACCGCTCTACGAAATGTTTCTTTGCCTTTGGTTTACGCCGAAATTTCTCCCGAAGAAAGAAACAAAAAAGCAAAACAAGCTTTAAAATCAGCCGGCCTGGATGAAGAATACTTCGACCACTTGTCCAACCAATTGTCAGGCGGACAAATTCAGAGAGTGGCAATTGCCAGAGCGCTGGTGAATAATCCAACCTTAATTTTGGCGGACGAACCGACAGGAAATTTGGATTCAAAAACTGGCGAAATTGTTTTGGAAACTTTCAGAAAATTAAACAAAGAGCACGGGAGGACAATTATTTTAATTACCCATGAACACGAAGTTGCCCAACATGCGGACAGAATTATTTCCATAAAAGACGGCCTGATTTTAAGCGATTCTAAAAATAAATGAAATTAACAGATACATTGGAAGAAACATTTTTAGCGCTGTCAGCAAACAAGGCCCGAACCGGGCTTACAATTTTGGGCATTGTGATTGGAATAAGCTCGGTAATTGTTATGGTTTCTGTGGGACAGGGCGCCACAACATCAATTCAGGCAAGCATTGAGTCAACCGGCTCCAATCTTTTAATGATAACTCCGGGCGCTCAAAGAACTTTTGGCGCAGGAGTTCGGCAGGCAGGCGGAACAGCGCAGTCTTTAACAATTGATGACGCAAATGCAATTGTTGCCCAGGTTTCTGCTGTGCAATATATGGCGCCGGAAGTTTCAGGAAGATACCAGGTTGTTTATCAGGGAAACAACACAAACACATCGGTGATAGGAACCGGCGACACTTATCCTTCTGTAAGAAATTTAAACATTGACCAAGGAGTTTTTGTCGGCCAGCAAGACATAGACAACTACTCCAAAGTTGCGGTAATCGGCCCGACGGTTGTTGCAGATTTATTTGGAACAGATGCGGTTGCAAGCGACGCAATTGGGCAGACAATAAAAATAAACAAGCTTGAATTTAAAATTGTCGGAGTAACAGTTACAAAAGGCGGAAGCGGATTTCAAAACCAAGACGACAGAATTTACATTCCATACACAACCCAGCAAAGATATTTGTCGGGAAACAAATATTTGTCGGAAATTGATTTACAAATTTCAAGCCCGGCTTTAATGACTTCGGCGCAAAACGACGTAACATCATTATTATTGGCGCGCCACAACATTGCAGACGCGGCATCCGCAGATTTTACTGTTCAAAACCAGGCCGACATTTTGTCTTCCATTTCAAGCGTCAGCCAAACTTTGACAATTTTATTGGGAGCCATTGCAGGAATTTCTTTGCTTGTTGGCGGAATTGGAATTATGAATATGATGTTGACAACAGTTACAGAAAGAACAAGGGAAATTGGACTAAGAAAAGCAATTGGAGCAAAAGCCAAAGACATTACTTTCCAATTTTTAACAGAAGCAGTTGTCCTCACATTTTCTGGCGGAGTTGTTGGCGTATTTTTAGGTTGGATAATTTCTTTTGGCATTAAATATTTTAATTTATATCAAACGCAAGTTTCATTGCTGTCAATTGTTTTAGCGGTTGCGGTTTCAGCCAGTATTGGAATTATTTTTGGATATTACCCTGCAAAAAGAGCAGCCAAACTAAATCCAATTGAAGCATTGCGTTATGAATAAAAAAGTCGAAAAATATTAATTAAATAAAAACTATGACAAAAAAATTTAAGACAATTCACATTATAGCCGTAATAATTATATTAGTTATTGTTGGCGGAAGTTTTTTTGGCGGAATGCTTTACGGCAAAAGCCAAAATTCGCGCTCGTTTGCGGGCAATGGAACTTTTCAGACCAGAATTAACCGGGCCGGCACCGGCGGCAATTTTATTTCTGGAAGCATTATTTCAAAAGATGCAACCAGCATAACCTTGCAATTGCCCAACAACACAGGTTCAAAAATAATTTTTTATTCAGACACAACTCAAATTGCAAAATCTGCAACAGGAACCGCAAATGACTTGGCAACAGGAACATCTGTAAGCGTAACCGGAACGACAAATTCCGACGGAAGCGTGACAGCTCAATCAATTCAAATTAGGCCGGCTGGTGGACAAAATTTTCAGCCTGGAGTAAAATAAAATAATATTATTAAAAACAAAAATAATGAATAAGATTTTATTAATAATTATTTTAGCAATAGTATTAATTATAATAGCTGTCGGATTTTATATTTTGATTATGCCGAAAGCCAACCCGGTCCAAGCACCGGCGCCGGCTCAATCGCAAAACCAAAATACGCAAACTCCTGCAAGCTATGACATTCAGGGAATGAAAGTTGAAATTTTAAAAGAGGGGACAGGTGAGGGCGCAAAAGTGGGCGACAATATTGTGGTAAATTATGTCGGCACTTTGCCAGACGGCACAAAATTTGATTCTTCAATTGACCGCAACCAGCCGTTTCCATACACTTTGGGGCAAAACCAGGTAATTCAGGGCTGGGAACTTGGACTTTTGGGAATGAAAGTTGGCGAAAAAAGAAAGCTTACAATTCCGCCGGAATTGGCTTACGGAGCCGCAGGACGCCCGCCAATTATTCCGCAAAATGCAACTTTGATATTTGAAATTGACATGTTAAGCATTAACGCAAAATAAACAAAACATAACCAAAAAAACATAACCACCGACAATACCGGTGGTTTTTGTTTTAGCACTCTTGACAACCGACTGCCAATTTTATAAGATAACTCTATGATAAGCGAGAGACAAGAAAAACTTTTAGATTTTTTAATAAGAGAATATATTGCCACAGCCGAACCTGTCAGTTCTTTGGCTTTGAAAAAGATTATAAATTTAGATGTTTGTGGCGCAACAATAAGAAATGATTTGCAGGCCTTAACCGAAGAAGGGTATATAAAACAACCCCATACATCGGCGGGCAGAATTCCAACAGAAAAAGCATACAAACATTTTGCAGAAAGAATTAAGAAACAGAGAGAAAATGAATTCGAAAACTTTATTTTTAGACAAATCAAATTCGCGCATGAAGAAATGGCAAAAGAAATGGAAATGATGCAGGAACTGATGCATAATCTTGAAAATGATAATTTATTTGAAATATTAACAACAATAGAAATATGGCACAAGAAGAACCAAAACTAGGTAAAGAAGAGGAGTATTTAAATGGCTGGAAGCGCGAGAGGGCAGATTTTTTAAATTATAAAAAAGATGAAATGGAAAGAATTGGCCAATTGGTGAAATATGCAAATGAAGAAATTATTCTGAATATTTTGCCAATTTTAGACAATCTTTGCCTTGCAGCAAGCCACATTAAAGATCCAGGCGTTGAGCAGATAAAAAAACAGCTTGAAGATTTTTTAAAAAAAGAGGGGATTGAACATATTGAAGCAATTGGGAAAGAGTTTGACCCCAATTTCCACGAAGTAATCGAGGAAATTGGTCCTGATGAGCCGTTAGCGAAGAAGGGCAAACCCTGCACCATAGTCGAGGAAGTTCAGCGCGGTTACACCCTGCACGGCAAATTGATTAGAGTAGCTAAGGTGAAGGTTACGAAGTAGACCTTCATGCTGAGCGAGCAAGGCGAGTCGAAGTATTAAAGTTTCCAAATAATGAAAATATATTTTGCAGCGCATACAACAACAACAGATAACGAGGCGGGAATTGCTTCCGGGTGGAAGAATGTTGGGTTGTCTGAATTGGGCGTAAAGCAGGCAAAACAGCTGGGTTTCCGGTTTTCGGGCATTAAATTAGACGCCATATGTTGTTCTGACCTAATAAGAGCCATAGACACAGTGAAGATAGCGTTTGAGGACAAAATACCGGTTATTATCGACAAGCGCCTCAGAGAGGTAAATTATGGCGATTTTGACGGCAAGAAAAGCGAAGTTGTGGCTCCGCTGAAGAAAGAATGCATAAATAAGCCCTTTAAAAATGGAGAGAGCTACGAACAGGCAATGGAAAGACTTCACGAGTTTTATAACGATTTAAAGAAAAGATATAAAAAAGACGAAGCAATTTTAGTTGTGGGGCACCGCGCAACTCAATATGGATTAGACACGATGACAGGAAAAACTCTTGAAGAATGTCTGAGCGTGCCATTTGTATGGCAACCATACTGGGAATATAATATATAAGGGAGTAAAATTAAAAGTAAAAAATGAAAAAAGATTTTGAAAAAAGATGGCAAGAAATGTCATTAGCACAGCAAATGGGGAACATTGGCAGCGAGGTTAGCCGAGCCTTGGGTTTAAGGCAAAAAGGAGATAAGGAAAATACAGATAAGTCTTTTTTCCGCGCGTTGGAATTAATTGATCTGACTATTGCCGACAAAAGGTGGAAAAATCGCTCTTCTGAAATTTTTAAACTGCGCGAGGTTATCTGTGATTTATTTTTTGGAGAGAACATTTTTAAAACCAACCCAGAATCTTTAAAAAATTATTTCTTATTTTTCGCCTTAAACATTAATTAATAAAAGTATTTTTTCACGCCACGGGAAAAAGTCAGGTTAATGAGTATTAACCTGTGCGAAAGTAAAAGTAAGTAAATAGCATGAAAATATAGAAATAATACGACTAGGTTCATAAACTACGCGATAGCGTAGAAAGTGAACCTACTGAATAAAGAGCGAAGTATAAAAAATAATTAAAAATAAAATTATGGAATCTGATACAGTTAAAAAAACAAAAGAATTTTTCTACAAAACAGTAGAAAATTTTGGAGGTGACACATATGGACTTGTTGTTCATCTGCCAGCAGTAGAAAAATGGGCAAATTATCTTTTGAAAAAATATCCTGAAGCCGATAAAGAGGTTGTTATGCTTTCTGTATGGTTACATGATATTGGGCATTATCCGATTCTTAAAGAAGATCATGCTGTAACTGGAGAAAAAGTTACCCGAAAATTTCTAAAAAGTATTAAAATAGATAAAGAAAAAATTGAAAAAGTGGCTCAATGTGTAAGAAGACACAGGTGCAAGGATGTTCAACCAGAAACAATTGAAGAAAAAATGATAGCATTTTCCGATTCAGCAAGTCATATGACTTCTCCTATGTATTTGGATATGACAACTGCATCGGAAAAAATTGAAAGAGATTTTAGAGATTTGCCTTTATTCCCAGATATAAAAGAACAACTAATACCATTATACGAGGCTTGGAAAAAATTAATAGCTGAATACGAGAAAATAAATAAACAATATAGCTAAAATAAATCCCGCATAACGGACTAAATTGGTCGGTTATGAGATAAAATAATATTGTTTCAGGTTAATGAGTATTAACCTGTGCGGGAAGAAAAGTATCAGGTTGTCGTATGACAACCAACGCGGGAAGAAAAAAAGGAAAATGGAAATGGAAAAAATATTTATTCTGGGAATATAATATATAAAAAATAAAATTGTGGAAAAGAAGTCGTTAAATAAAAATTTGCATAAGGCGAATAGAGCAAAAAATGATGAGTTTTATACTCAGCTTGTTGATATAGAAAACGAGCTTAAACACTATAAAGAACAATTCAAAAATAAAATTGTCTACTGTAATTGCGATGACCCATTTGAAAGCAATTTTTTCAAATATTTTGCCGGTAATTTTAAAGAGCTCAAGTTGAAGAAGCTTATTGCTACAAGCTATAGTGGGTCTCCTATTGTTGGTAGGCAGTTAACGTTAGATAATATTGCAGGGTTAAAACCAAAAGGAAAACAGCCATTTAAAATTGAAATCACCGAGGTGTCAGACGCCAATAAAGATGGGGCTATTGATATTGATGATGTCAAATTTTTATTAAAAAATAATAAGAAAAATTCAACTCCGCTTAAAGGTAATGGTGATTTTCGCAGTGATGAGTGTGTTGAGCTGTTAAAACAAGCTGATATAGTCGTGACCAATCCGCCATTTTCATTGTTTCGCGAATATGTCGCTCAGCTTGTTGATTATAATAAAAAATTTTTAATTCTTGGCGATCAAAACGCAGTAACTTATAAAGAAACTTTTGGTTATATTAAAGAAAATAAATTATGGTTCGGCTATGATAACGGTGGCACAAAATGGTTCCAGGTCCCTAACGATTATGATATAGAAACAGAGGCAAGAATAAAAATAGAAAATGGAGTGAAATTTTTTAGCATGGGACGTATTGTATGGTTTACAAATTTAGATACTACAAAACGGCATGAGGAACTCGACTTATATAAGAAATATACATCAGAGGAATTTCCTAAATATGATAATTACGATATTATAAATGTTGATAAAGTATCTGATATACCAATGGATTATAATGGAGTAATGGGTGTACCAATTACTTTTGCTGATAAGTATAATCCTAAACAATTTGAAATGCTTGGTATCGCTAATTCTGCAAGATGGATTGGATATGAATGTTTTACACTTATTAAAGGTAAAAAAATATATAATCGAATTTTAATAAAAAATAAGAAAGTAAAAAAATAAAATTATGATGACAAAATTAATTAAAAAAATCACGACGTACTTACTTATCATAATAGCCGTTTTAGGAAATACAGGTTGGATCTCTTCAGTGAAAATAAAAGATGTAAAAAAAGAGGGTATGTCTAAAAATTTTGGTTCTACCTTTAATGAAGAGTTACAATATAAGCCAGCAGAAAAAAATTTGGAGCGTAATTCAGAAATTTTATCCCTGAAAAGACCTACACCTTCTTTGTCGTATAGAAATTACTATGGTCAAAAAATACCAAATGAAATTCCGCAATCTGGGCAGGTTGCTCTTCTAATTAATTCTACTTCAAGCTCTTCAGTTGTCATGGCGGTTACAAATTTCGATTATATTACTGACCAAAATCACACGATTATAAACGAAATAAGGGATATAAATATTGATATAGTTGAACCAAAAGGTTTTTTGGCAAGAAATTTAAATGAAGAGTGGAAAGGAGATATTGATTTTTATTCTAATTATTCTGATCATTCAAGAAAAATTTGATATAAAATAAAAAAGTTAAAAATAAAATTATGAAAATTGAATTAAATAGAATTTCGATTAGAGAAGTTATTGCCGGATACAAAGACAGCAACGAAGAGGGCGTTACTGCTTATAACGGCAGATTGGATATCCGACCAAAATACCAGCGCGAGTTTGTGTATACTGGCAAACAGCGCGATGCTGTGATTGGAACAATAAAAAATGGTTTTCCGCTTAATGTGATGTATTGGATGAAAAACGAAGCAGGTGATTTTGAAGTTTTAGACGGGCAACAGCGCACAATTAGCATTGGGCAATATGTGAATGGAGATTTCTCTGTTGATTTTAATGGCAGACTGGCTATGTTTCATAATTTGACTAAAGAAGAGCAAAATAAGATTTTAGATTATGAATTATTTGTTTATTTTTGCGACGGCACAGATAAGGAAAGAATAGATTGGTTTACTATTATTAATGTTGCTGGCGAAAAACTGACAAATCAGGAAATTCTTAATGCAGTTTATACTGGGCCATGGCTTAGCGACGCTAAATTAAAGTTTAGCAAATCAAAGTGCGTAGCTTTTTTGCTTGCAAATGATGGTGGGCAACTGGTTAGCGGTTCGCCAATCAGACAGGAATATTTGGAAACAGCTATTTTATGGGTTAACAACGGAAATGTTGCAGATTACATGGCAAAGCACCAGCACGATAAAAATGCGGATGAATTGTGGGGTTATTTTCAGAATGTGATTGCATGGACGCGGGAAGTTTTCCCAAATTATCGCCGAGAAATGAATAATGTGCCATGGGGAGAGTTGTATAACAAATTTAAAAAGGAAAAATTTGATTCGGCAAAATTAGAGAGAGAAATAACTAAATTAATGCAAGACGAAGATGTTACGAAAAAATCTGGCATTTACGAATATGTTTTAACTAGAAATGAAAAATTTCTGAATATTAGAGCATTTACAGATAAGCAAAAAAGAGAAGCGTACGAAAGACAAAAAGGTAAATGTATAAAATGCAAAAAACATTTTGAAATCGAAGAGATGGAAGCAGACCATGCAACACCTTGGCACAAAGGCGGAAAAACAATTTCAAAAAACTGCCAGATGTTATGTAAAGAAGATAATCGAAGAAAATCTGGAAAATAAAAATAGTAATTAAATAAATAATAAATAAATAATAATTAATAAATAAAAAAACATATGTCAAACCCCGTAAAAGACGAAATTACTTCGTAATTGCGTCCCACGGGGCAAGCAAAAATATTATGAGCAAAATACTTGGTATTGACTTAGGTACAACTAATAGCGCAATGGCTATCGTCGAAGGGGGCGAAGCTAAGATAATTGAGAACAAAGAAGGAGCCAGAACAACTCCGTCTATTGTTGCAATTTCAAAAACAGGAGAGAGAACAGTTGGGGTTTTGGCGAAGAGACAGGCTGTTACAAATCCGCAAAATACAATTTTTTCTGTTAAAAGATTAATTGGAAGAAAGTTTTCTGACCCTGAAGTTCAAAGAGATAAAAAATTATTGCCTTACGAAATTAAAGAGTCTACCGATGGCGGGGTAGACGTGAAGATGGGGGATAAGTGGCTTAATCCTGCAGAAATTTCGGCAATGATTTTGCAAAAATTAAAAGCCGATGCAGAAGCAAAAATTGGCGAGCCAATTACAGAAGCAATTATTACTTGCCCGGCATATTTTGACGACTCGCAAAGAAAGGCTACAAAAATTGCAGGAGAAATTGCAGGATTTAAAGTGGACAGGGTTATAAACGAACCAACTGCCGCGGCTTTAGCTTACGGATTAAACAAAAAACACGATGAAAAGATTGTGGTTTATGATTTTGGAGGAGGAACATTTGATATTTCTATTTTAGATGTTGGAGCAGACACGGTGGAAGTTAAAGCCACCGGTGGCGACACGCACCTTGGCGGAGATGACTTTGACCAAAAAATTATGGACTGGGTTGTGGCAGAATTTAAAAAAGACAACGGAGTAGATTTACAAAAAGACAATTTGGCACTTCAACGCATAAAGGAAGCGGCCGAAAAGGCGAAGATAGAGTTGTCTTCAAGCATGGAAACAGAAATAAACCTACCGTTTATTACAAGCGACCAAAACGGGCCAAAACACCTGGATTTGAAATTAACCAGGGCAAATTTGGAAAGCATGGTGGCAGATTACATTGAAAAGTCTATACATTTGATAGACAAAACAATGAAAGAGGCAGGATTAACAGCCAAAGAC
>JAPLZF010000003.1 GCA_026395175.1 Candidatus Staskawiczbacteria bacterium
CCGGGCAAAGAAACAACATACTTTGGACAAAAGACTCTTACAGCTGTCAGGAAATACCAGGCAGTCCAGGGATTCGTTCCTGCCAACGTGGTCGGAGTAAAAACGCGAGCCGCGCTAAACAAGTATTTGGGCGTTACTCCGCCGGCAGCAACATCAGCCTCGCAAACACCGGCTAAAACAACAACTCCGCCAGACACTCCAAAGCCGGTTAAAACAATCACAGCTCCAACGCCTGCTCCTGCTCCGGCAATCACTCCCAACAACCAGCGGGCAATGGTGCAGACTTTAGACAACATACTCAAAGCGCTGACTCCAAAATAGAGAAAATATTTTTAAAAAATTTTATACCCGCGCATTTTTAACTTGAAATGCGCGGGATTTTCGTATAATATAACAGAATAACACTATGTCAATCATATCTAAAATTTTTGGAGACCCCAACGAAAAATTTGTAAAAGGGCTTCAACCAATTATACAAAAAATAAATTCTTTTGAGCCGGAATTTGGGAAGTTTTCAGCAGACCAAATAAAAGAAAAAACAAAAGAATTTAAGGAAAGATTGGACAAAGGCGAAGCTTTGGATGAAATTTTGCCAGAGGCTTTTGCGTTGGTTCGTGAGACAGCAAAAAGAACTTTGAACCAGCGCCATTTTGATGTACAGATGATTGGTGGAATTATTTTGCACCAGGGAAAAATTGCAGAAATGAGAACTGGTGAAGGAAAAACTTTATCTGCAACCTTGCCGGCATATTTAAACGCCCTAGAAGGAAAAGGAGTGCACATTGTAACCGTAAACGATTACTTGGCAAAAAGAGATATGGTTTGGATGGGGCAGATTTATGATGCGCTTGGGCTTACAACCGGATGCATTGTTAACGAGTCCGGATATGTTTATGATGCAAATTACAAAAGTGATGAAGCTGACAAAGAAAGGGATGCAATGGGAAATTTTAAAGTTATCCAAAATTATTTAAAGCCAGTTTCAAGGAAAGAAGCCTATTCAGCCGACATTACTTATGGAACCAACAATGAGTTTGGTTTTGATTATTTGCGCGACAATATGGTTTTTGAAAAAAATCAGGAAGTCCAGAGAGGGCATAACTTTGTAGTTGTCGACGAAGTAGATTCAATTTTAATTGATGAAGCCAGAGTGCCTTTGATAATTTCCGGCGAGGCCGAAGAAGCAACCGAAAAATATTATACTTTTGCAAAAGTTGTTTCTCTTTTAAAAGGAGGAAACCCTTCGACGGGCTCAGGGCTAGAGGGTTCAGATTATGAGCTTGATGAAAAAATGAAGTCGGTTGTTTTTACAGACCAAGGCCAGAATAAAATTGTAAAAAGTTTAGGGTTTGACCCTTGGTTGGACAACGACATTATTACAACCCATCAATTAGAGTCGGCGTTAAAAGCAAAAGCTTTGTTTTTTAAAGACAGAGATTACACCGTAAAAAACGGGGAGATTTTAATTATTGACGAATTTACCGGCAGAATTTTGCCGGGCAGAAGATGGTCTGCCGGACTTCACCAGGCAGTTGAGGCAAAAGAAGGCGTAATTGTAAGGCCGGAATCAATAACAATGGCAACAATTACTTTCCAGAATTATTTTAGGATGTATAAAAAAATATCCGGAATGACTGGAACCGCCATAACTTCTGCCGAGGAATTCGACAAGGTTTACAAAATTGAAGTTGTTGCCATTCCTTCGCACAAACCGACAATAAGGCAAGATTTGGCAGACAAAGTTTTTAAAACAGAAGCCGGAAAATTTTCTGCGGTCATAAAAGAAATTGAAGAGCTAAATAAAAAAGGCCAGCCGATTTTGGTTGGCACAAGGTCTGTTGAAAGAAACGAATATTTGGGGAAATTGCTGGAAACAAAAGGCATTCCTCACCAAATTTTAAACGCCAAAAACCATGAAAGGGAAGGAGAAATTATTGCTCAGGCTGGCAAAAAAGGAGCTGTTACAATTGCAACAAATATGGCAGGTCGAGGAGTTGATATTATTCTTGGGGGAAATCCGCCTTCAACCGATGAAGCGAACGCAGTTCGCGAAGTTGGGGGACTTCATGTAATTGGCACTGAAAGGCACGACGCCAGAAGAATTGACAACCAGTTGCGGGGAAGAGCCGGCAGGCAGGGAGACCCGGGAAGCACTCAATTTTTTGTTTCCTTGGAAGATGATTTAATGCGTATTTTTGGCGGGGACAAAATTAAAAATTTAATGACTGCTTTGAAAATGCCAGAAGACGAGCCAATTCAGGCAGGAATGATTTCAGGAGCAATTGAGTCGGCCCAAGAAAAAATTGAAGGATTCAATTTTGATGCTCGTCATCACGTGTTGGAATATGATGATGTTTTGAACAAACACCGAGAAATCATATACAAGAAACGCAAAAACTTTTTGGAAAATTCAAAAAACGAAACAGAAAAATTTATTTCTCTGCGCGTACTGGATATGCTTTGGCAAGAACATTTATCTTATATGGACCATATTCGAGATTCTGTAAGGTTGAGAGCTTATAGCGGACGAGATCCATTGGTTGAATATAAAAATGAAGGCCACAAGGCATTTGGCCAATTGCTGGCAATGCTTGACGCAAACATTGCAGATAATATTTTGAAAGCTGGTTTGCAGATTAATCAAAAGTCTATGCCACAATCTCATGCAATTGAATCAGGCAAGAAAGAAATTGGAAGAAACAACCCTTGCCCTTGTGGTTCGGGTAAAAAATATAAAAAATGCCATGGAAAATAATTTAAAATTATGAAAATAAAAATAGTTATTTTAATTTTAATAATTGCAACTTTTGGAGCAGGAATATATTTTTCCGCCCAAGGCGGACCAGCCGAAGGCTGGAGGGATAATTTAATTGGATATTTTAATAATTTCAGCAAACAATTCCAAACGCAAGTTCAAAATTTTCAAAAGACAGATATTGGTTTGGTAATTTCAAAAGCAGGCAGGCAGATATTAAGCCCTGCGCCCTTAAACATTGGAGGCGCCAGCAATAATGTTGTTTTGCTTCAAAGCAAAATTATTGCAGAAACGAATTTGCAAAGAAAAGAAAACGGGAATTTTCCGACCTTGAAAGAAAATGCAAAACTCGACCAGGCAGCATCGGCAAAAGCCAATGATATGTTTAAAAATCAATATTTTGAGCATTTGTCTCCGGCTGGCGTTGACCCCGGAAAATTAGCGCAAAGTTTTGGGTATGACTATATTGTGGAGGGAGAAAATTTGATTTTGGGAAATTTTTCTTCAGAAAAAGAAGTTGTGCAAGATTGGATGAACAGCCCCGGGCATAGGGCGAACATTTTAAATAACAGGTATACAGAAATTGGCGTGGCGGTTGTGAAAGGAACTTATAAAGGCGAGACTGTTTGGATAGGCGTGCAGGAATTCGGGCTTCCTTTATCTTCGTGCGTTCAGCCCGATGTAAATTTAGAAAACAAAATTAGTTCAAATAAGACACAGCTGGACGCAATGTCCTTGCAGATTGATGAAAAGAAAAGCCAAATTGAAAACACAACTAAAAACGCTGTAACTTATAACCAGATGGTTAATGATTATAACAAGCTGGTGGCGCAATATAATTTGCTGGCGGAAACTTTGAAAAGCATTATCGCGCAGTATAACGGCCAAGTAAATAATTTTAACAATTGCGTCGCAGGAAAATAAATTATTAAAACATGAAGATTGCAATTGTTTCAGACACACATAATAATTGGAATAATTTTAAAAAAGCAATTGAATGGATTAAAAAAGAAAAAATCCAAATGATTTTGCATTGCGGAGATATTTGCAGTCAGGAAATAGTTGATGATTCTAAAAAATTATTTGGCGGGGAAATAAAATTTGTTAAAGGGAACGGAGATTATGATTTGGATTTGCCGGAAAAAATGGAATTGGAATTTGAATTGGAAAGTCCTTCGACAAGCTCAGGACGACTTTCGCTAAAAGTCGCATTCACACATTTTCCGGATATTGCAAAAAAAATGGCGCAGCAACAGGACCCTTCGAGAGCCTCAGGGCAAGCTTTTGACTTGGTTTTTTATGGGCATACCCACAGGCCTTGGGACGAAAAAATTAATAATTGCCACATGATAAACCCGGGCGAATTGGCAGGCCAGTTTTATAAATCTACTTTTGCTATTTATGACACAAGCACCGAAAGTTTGGAATTAAAAATTTTAGAACAATTGTAAAATTATTGACTATTTTAGGAAGTAGAGATATAATACTTAATTAACTTATAACTTCACATTTAACAAATGCAACAGAAATACTATATCTTTATTGGCGTGTTGGTCCTGGCTGTTTTGGCCGGACTTTTTGCATATCCGAATTATTTTAATAAGTCGGTTGATTTCTTAAACCATAAAATGTCGTGGACGCTTCCGCATTTTCCTGAAAAAAATTATATTTTGGGGCTTGATTTGCAGGGCGGAGTGAGCTTGGTTTACCAGGCTGATTTGAGTTCGGTGCAGGACAAGTCTTCGGCAATGTCTGGCTTGCGCGACATAATTGAAAGAAGAGTCAATATGTTTGGAGTTTCAGAACCGATTGTTCAGATTCAGGGCCAAGACAGGTTGTCTGTTGAATTGCCGGGAGTCACAAATGTTCAGCAGGCAATTCAGATGATTGGCCAGACTCCATATTTGGAATTTGACGAAGAAAGAACTGCCCAGGAAACTCAGCAGATTTTAGATAAAATGAAGGAAGTGCAGGCAGCCAGCGCTAAAAAAGAAGATATTACAAAAATTGCAAATTGGCAGATGGCTTTGCAGAATCCATATTTTAAGCCGACAGAATTGACGGGAAAATATTTGACGAAAGCAACTGTTATTTTCGACCAAACAACTTACAAGCCGCAAATCCAATTGAAATTCAACGACGAAGGCGCCAAAATTTTTGCCGACATTACCGGCAGAAACATTAAAAAACCATTGGCAATTTATTTGGACGGAGCTTCCATTATAGACACCAACGGAGACGGAAAAATTGACAATCAGGATTTATACGCGCCAACAGTGGAAGATAAAATTACCGGCGGAAGCGCGGTAATTACTTCCGCCAGCATGTCCACCCAGACAGCCAATTCCATTGCCTCAAGATTAAATTCCGGAGCTTTGCCGGTAAAAATTGGAAGCCCAATTTCACAGGAAACAGTAGGGCCAACTTTGGGCTCGGTTTCCCTGCAGAAATCGCTCTGGGCAGCAATATACGGACTTATAGCAGTGGTTATCTTTATGGTGGTATTTTATAGGTTTCCGGGTCTGCTTGCGTCCCTGGCCCTTGTGATATACGTAGCGCTGACTTTGGCCGTATTCAAGCTGATTCCTGTAACCTTAACCTTGGCAGGAATTGGAGGGTTTATCCTTTCTATAGGCATGGCAGTTGACGCCAACATTTTGATTTTCGCCAGAATGAAAGAGGAAATAAAATCCGGCAAAGGATTGTCTCAGGCAATTGACGAAGGATTTAAGAGAGCCTGGCCATCAATCCGCGACTCAAACTTTAACTCATTGATTGTCTGCGCTATTTTGTTTTTTGTGGCGACTTCATTTATAAAAGGATTCGCCTTTACACTGGCCTTAGGTATTTTGGTCAGCTTATTCTCGGCAATATTTATAACGAGAATTTTCTTAATGGTTTTTATCGGTAGGGGTGCCCTCTGGGCCTCCGAAAAAGCTAAATGGCTACTTTAATTCTATGCAATTTAACTTTACCAAGTATTCAATATTCTATTACATTATCTCGGGGCTTTTAATTGCAGCTACAATTGTTTCGCTGTTTATGTTTGGTCTGAAATTTGGAATTGAGTTTGTCGGCGGGAGCAACATGGAGGTTTCGTTCACAAAAATGCAATCGAGCGATTCTATCAGCAATGCTTTGAAGAGCTTTAATTTAGGAGAAATTACCGTGCAACCCACTGGGTTAAACGGAGCAGTTTTACGGTTTAAGGGAGTTGACGAAGCAACACACCAGCAAATATTAGCTGAGTTAAACAAGCTGACTCCAACTACAGAAAAAAGTTTTGAATACATCGGCCCTTCAATCGGCCAGGAATTGAGAAATAAAACAGAACTGGCTATTGTTTTGGCATTATTGGCAATTACTTTATATATTGCTTTTGCTTTCAGGAAAGTTTCAAAACCAGTCAGTTCGTGGAAATACGGAATTGCGTCTTTGGTGGCTTTGTTCCATGACGTTTTAATACCAATTGGAGTGTTTTCTATTTTAGGTAAATTTTTTAACGTTGAAATCACAATTCCAATTGTGGCTGCTTTGCTGACAATTCTTGGTTTTTCAGTGCACGACACGATTGTTATTTTCGATAGAATCAGAGAGAACATTTTAAGAAGGGGAATGGGCCAATTTGAGGAAACAGTCAATTGGAGCTTGAACCAGACCTTGGGAAGATCCATCAGCACAGTTTTGACCGTGGAATTCGTGTTGGTTTCGCTTTACTTCTTGGGAGGAGAGACTTTGAAGTATTTCGCGCTAACTCTAATTATCGGTATAACTTCAGGAGCTTATTCATCAATTTTTATTGCCAGCCCGCTTTTGGTGAGCTGGTATAAACACAGCTTAAAGAAGCAATAAGGGTTTTTAGCTTGTCTATTGACATAGTTTATCTATTATGATAGACTAGAACAATAGACAGGAAAAATGCCTATTTAATATAGTATGGAAAAAAGTAACTACAAGCAAATATACCAGAAGTTTACCAAAGGTCTTAGTGTAAAAACTAAAGACATTTTTGACCGCAGATTCGGTGTGAAAACTAACGAGCCGGAGACCTTGGAAGCCATTGGTAAAACATTGGGAATAACCCGTGAAAGAGTCCGCCAGATAGAAGAGGCTGGCTTTACTTTTGTTAGAAAGAATAATAAAGAAGCATTGGATGCAGTTTTTGCCAATTTCGCTGATTACTTTAACAAGCAAGGAGGCTTTAAAAAAGAGGAAAATGTTTTGGAGGAATTGGGCGGGAAAAGCCAAAAGCCTTATGTTTTGTTTTTGCTGACAATCGGCGAGCAATTTTCTAAGGTTTGCGAGAAAAAGGATTATCATTACTTTTGGTCAAATCTTCCTAATGCTCAAGAAAAAGTTAAGAGCACTTTGGGCTCTTTGGCCATTGAAATGCAAAAAATAGGAAAACCGATTCCTGCGAAAGATTTTTATGCAAAAGTTGCCGGAACTCAAGGACTTT
>JAPLZF010000013.1 GCA_026395175.1 Candidatus Staskawiczbacteria bacterium
AATCTTGCAAATGCTCTGAATCCATTCCCTCGTTTCTAAAGTTTCTGCCAATTTCAAATGTTTTTTCAAAGCCTGCAACCATTAATTTTTTCTGCCATAATTCTCCAACAGAAATTCTCAAATAAACATCTATGTTTAAAGCATTGTGATGAGTTTTAAATGGCCTTGCATCGGCTCCGCCGGGAACAGTTTCCAAAACCGGAGTTTCAACTTCCAGAAATCCTTTTTCAACTAAAAACTCTCTCATAGAAGCCCAAAACATAGTTCTCTTTTCAACCATCTCTTTAATTTCTGGATTAAATAAAATATCTAAATATCTTTTTCTCAAACAATCTTCAACATCAGAAATTCCGCACCATTTATCTGGCAAAGGCAATAATGCTTTTGAAAGCATTTTATAATCTTCTGCCTCAATTGTTTTTTCACCACGAGCTGTTGTGAATAAAGTTCCTTTAATTTCTACAAAGTCAGCAATATCAAAAACATCTAAGAAAAATTGATACCCTTTTTCGCCTAATTTATCTGTCTTAATTAAAATTTGTATTTTTCCAGACCCGTCGTTTATATCTAAAAAAGTAAGCCCGCCCTGCCCTCTCATTGCCATAATTCTTCCTGCAACAACAACAGATTTTTTTCCTGCCTGCGCAGGCAGGCCTAAAATTCCCTTAGACAACTTGCCAAAATTATTCAAAACTTCAGCAACAGAATGAGTTCTTTTTGTTTTTGCAGGATACGCCAAAAGCCCGGCTGTTTCCAGCTTTTTTAATTTTTCTATTCTTGTTTTTCTAAGCTCTTCTATTGTAGGCACGGGTCTGCGAGCGAGGCGAGCAGATTTGCTTCGAAATTTTAGCCCAGATACAATTTATACATTGGGGCTGAAATTTCGCTGAACACCTTGCTGTTATAATTTACTTTATAATACCAAAATTAAAAATAAAATAAAAGCCCTTGAAACGCCTCCGCATTTCTCGGGCCAAAAGGATGCCTCCAGTTTATATTCCTAGTCACACATGACCCTCATGCCGAGTTTCTTCAGCTGGGATGCGATCGCGCACTTATATTTCGCTTGTCCATCGCAACCCAAATGAAGGTATGGCCGAGGTTCGCTAAACCTGTCAAGAACACTCGTGTCGTAGCACTCAACAACCACATCTTCGATGTAGGGCTCGTCTTCAAGGAGACAGAATATCCGTCTCCTAATTTCGCTAGGCTCTACACCATTACGTAGCTGTGCCCCGTGTACTCCTATCACATACATTTTTGCATCCTCCTCATTTGCACATTTAGTGCCTTTCATGCCAACCATATTCACCTGTAAAACGACTATTTGCAGTATACTTTATTTCTTTGTAAAATACCAGTTTAGCACGTCGTGCGCAACAGGAAGCGTAACTGCTCCAAAACCCTGCACATTTTCCACAGTGACAACAATAACAATTTGCGGATTATCATAAGGCGCAAAAACAGATGACCAAACATTAAAATGGTTTTCAACTCCAATTTGCGCGGTTCCGGTTTTTGCCGCAACAGGAATTGGCAAGTCATTTAAAATGGAAGAACCTCCGTATGATTTATCAACGCCATCCCGCATTCCTTCTCGCACAATTTGCAAATTCGCAGGGTCTATAAATCCGCTTCTGACAACCTGTGGCTCAAACTGTTTTATAACCTGAGTTGCCTGCCCTGAGCTTGCCGAAGGGGAAACAACTTTGTCCACAATATACGGCCTATACAAGGTTCCCCCGTTGGCAATTGCGCAATAAGCCGATGCCAATTGCAAAGGGGTTACCTGCAAGTCAGATTGTCCAATTGCAAGGTTGTAGGTGTCGCCGTCAAACCATGACTGGCCTTTTGTTGCTTTTTTCCAGGCCGGGTCTGGAATAAATCCTGAAAATTCTCCCGGCAAATCAACCCCGGTTCTTTGACCCCAGCCAAAAAGCGATAAATATTTTTTAATTCTTGTCGGTCCCAGTCCCTGCTGGTCTTGATATCCTCCTCCAACCGTATAAAAATAAATATTGGAAGAAACCGCCAAAGCTTTTTTCATATCAACCCATCCGTGCGCAGTAACTCCGCTAAATTTATAAGTTACATTCGGGTCATATTGAGACTTTATTATAATATATCCAATGTCGTTTATCTGTTTGTCCGGAGAAATTATTTTTTCTTGCAAGGCCGCCGATGCTTCAAATGGTTTTATTGTTGAGCCTGTCGGATAATTTGCTGAAATGGCCCTGTTAAAAAGCGGCTGGCTGGGGTCGTTTGTCAGGCTGCTATATTCTGCTTGGGAAATTCCACCGGAAAAAGCGTTATCATCGTAAGACGGATAAGAAACCAATGCTAAAATTGCTCCGGTTCTTGGATCCATAGCCACTGCCGCGCCCTTTTTTGCCCCGACATTTTTTATGCTTTTTTCCAGTGCGTTATAAATTTGCGTTTGCAAATCGGCATCTATGTTTAAAACTAAATTGTCTCCGGGTTTTGCCTCGACAACTGCTTTGTTTTCTGTTGATTTCGCCGGATTCGATTGCCCTGGCGTTCCCCGCAAATATGTTTCGTATTGTTTTTCCAGCCCGGTTTTTCCAATATAATCATTAATTGCATAACCGGTTGAATTTGAATATTCTTCCTGGTTTATTCTTGCAGTGTAACCTAAAACCGGAGAAAAAATTGAGCCCAAAACATAATCTCTTGAAGTATTTTGCTGGATTCTGCACCCGACAAAATCATTAATTTTTGTTTCCAGCAATAAAAGTTTTTCGTGGTCTATGCTGTCTGCAATTAAAACTTCAGAAGAATTAGTATTTTGTATTTCATTTGCTATGTCCTGAGGATTTAAACCGACAATATCGCTGATATCTTTTATCTCGTTGGAAATTTCCGATGATGAAACAGAAAAGCGCCCCCGGTCGCAAATTAAATCATATGCCGGAGAATTAAGCACCAGTTGCTTTCCATTTTTGTCATAAATTATTCCTCTCTCCGGTACAATTAAATTAACGCTTCCTTTATTGTTTTCAGCTTGGGTGTGCAATTTTTTGCCTTGAAAAATTTGGAAATAAAAAATTCTGAAAAATAAAACCGTAGCCAAAATAAAAAAAATGCCAAAAAGCATATAAGATATTTTTTCCTTCAAAGGCACCTCGAATTTCTTTTCAGACAAGCCATGCTTTTCTTCCTCAATTTGAGCCAGCTTATCTAAAAAAACCTCGTGAGGTTCTATATCAAAATTTGAATTTTTTACTCGGTATTTTTTCATCATTTCTTTACAAAAATTATTCTGTAAATATAAAAGAAAACAGATGCAATAACAGAACTATAAACTACTGAAAAAATAATTTCTGTTCTTAATAAAAAATTATAAGCCAGCAGGGAAATAATAAAAAGAGGCAAAAAATAAACAAAAGGATATTTGTCCTCTGTGTCTTTCAACAACGATTGTACTTTTTTCAGCAAAAACCCAAAAATTATGAGTAAAACAACAGACAGCCCTAAATATGTATACGAAAATAAATCTAAAAAAATTCCGGCTATTGCAGACCAAATAATAATCTGGTAATTATTGCCTTCTTCAAAGAAAACAAGCAGGAAAAAAAGTATAAAAACTAAATTTGGAACCGCTCCAAACAAGCTAAAATGCGACAAAAAACTGCTTTGCAACAAGGCAAAAAAATAAAAGAGAAAAATAATAACAAGCAGTTTCTTAAACATTTTAGTTCTGCTTGTAGTTTGTGATTACAAACAGATTATCAGCGGTTTTAACATTGGAAAACAAATTTATCTGCGCCTGCTGAAATGGTTTTTGGTCATTTTTTTCCTTCTGAATAATTTTAGCAACCAGCAAATCTTTTGGAAAAGATTTGTCTAAGGCTGAAGTCACCAAAACATCATTTACATTTATGTTGCTGTCAACCGGAATTAGGTCCAAAAAAGCCGACAATCCCCCGCTTCCTTTTACCACTCCGTCTATCTCTGGTTTGGTAACATCTGGCTGTTGGATCTTTACATTTACAACGCTGTTTTTATTTGAAATAAGCATCACCTGAGAAAAGTTTTTGTAAACTTTAATAACCTTGCCAAAAAGCGCGTTTTGCTGGTTTATCACCGGCATTCCTTCGTCAACGCCGTCGGCTGAACCTTTGTTTATGAACAAAATATCATTATCTAGGCCATTTACTCCTGCCATAAGAAGCGAAAATCCGCTATTTTGACAGCTGGCAGAAACATCGCTTTGGGCCTGGTTGCCCTGTTCTATTGATTGCAAAGCAGCCACCTGCGATAAAAGTTTTTGATTTTCTGATTTTAAATTTGCGTTTTCTTTTGACAAAGCTCCCCCAGAAAACAGCGAACTGCAAAAATTTGATGCCGACTCCCCCGCTGTCCAAAAAGTTTTTTGTATTGGCGAAGATATTGCGTAAAAAGAATTTCTAATTGGCGAAACAAAAATATTTAAAATAAATAAAACAGCTAAAACAACAATTCCTCCAATTAAAATTTTCACCCAGCTATTATTCTTTTTATTTATTGAAAAATTTTTAAAACTATTCATTGCAATTCAATATATTTTGTTTCTGTCATTTTACCCTGTTAGAGGTTTGCGGTCAAATTTTTTCAGGACGAGGTTCTTGCAACCGGCCAAGGTTATGACAAAAAGAAAGAGGCCGAAAATGCAATAGACCTCATCAAGAAATATGCTTCCTCGGCTCCGGTTAAGGATTTGACAATGGTAAGATAATTTCCAAAAAAATAAGCAACCAATTTTGCTTAAATGTAATTTTATTACACAGCCCGCTGTGTTTTTTTTGTAAAAAAAGAGAGACCCTGGTATTTATTACCCGCTGGGTCTCGTTGGCGAGTGCTGCTGGGTGAGAATCACCCGAGGAAATAGAGTGCCGCCGTGTTCGCGGCCATCACCAGCCCGAAGGCTGCGACTGGCCTGACGAACCACTCGAGTTTCTCTTCGTGACGGGAATTGGTAATGATGTTGGCGATTCCGAGACCGATGCAGACCGAACAGGCCAGCCCGAACTCGAGATACGTCAACTTCATTGCCGTTGTCGGCATGGCGAATGTCAGCGCCAAGTTACCTAATGCAAGCAATGGCAATCCGACAAAGATGATGATTCGTTCCGAAAGTTTATCCATGACCAAATTCTCCGATATTGATGCATTCCTGCATCGGGGCTTCTCGAAATGAGTAGCGCACTAAATATCTTTAAATTAAGATATCCACTGCGCTACTCATTGTATCCCACATATTTTATGTAAAAGAACTATTCTTAACTATATATTTATTATAGCATTTATAAATATCCTTGTCAAGCTTATCTCTACGAATAAGTCCGTAGCTAAAAACACGCGATAGCGTAGATTTCACTACGGAGTAAAATATTTCAAAACTTAATATTTCAACAAACAAAAAACCAGCTGGTTAGAGCTGGTTTTCTTAAAAAATCATGAACAATGTAGGAGAGCTACCTACTCTCGCGTAAAACACTACCATCGGCCTTGGAAGATTTCACTTCTGAGTTCGAAATGGGATCAGGTGGAGCACTTCCAGTATAGCTCTCTTACATTGCTCACGATTTCTTTTTACAAAATATATAAAATCTGTATCTATTAATTAACTTACGCTTAAAATGCATTATTGTGTAATATACTCAGAAATTCTGAGTATATCGAAGGATAAAATGATTTATTAGTACTCCCTGGCTGAAGCTATTACTAGCCTTACACCTGGAGCCTATCAACCCCGTGATCTGCGGGGAATCTAAGAGTTCTCATCTTGGAGTTAGTTTCGCGCTTATATGCTTTCAGCGCTTATCTATTCCCGACTTAGCTACCCAGCGATGC
>JAPLZF010000017.1 GCA_026395175.1 Candidatus Staskawiczbacteria bacterium
CTACCGATATTTCCCAGAACCCGATTTACCAGCAATGCATTTTGACAAAAACTATGTAAATGAGATACAATTAAGTATGCTAGAGCTACCAGAAGAAAAAAGAGAAAGGTTTAAAAAAGAGTATGGCTTGGAAGACGCCCCGGTTGAGTTTTTTGTTGCAAATAAAGATTTGAGCGAATATTACGAAAAAGTTGTTTCTGAGTTTGAAGAATGGACAGAAGAGGAGGAGAAAGATGAAGCACATAAAAAAGTTTCAAGACTGATTGCGAATTATCTGATTTCAGATGTGAAAGGCTTGTTGCAGGGAAAAGAATTTGTGGAAAAGGAATTCAAAATTACTCCTGAAAATTTTGCTGAATTTATAAAAATGATTTATAAAAATGAGATTTCCAGCAAAGTTGCAAAAATGGTTTTACTGGAAATGTTTAATACTGGCGGAGACCCTTCAAATATTATTGATGAAAATAATTGGGGACAAATGTCAGATGATTCAGAATTGGAAAAAATAATACAAGAAATTATTTCAAAAAACCCAAAAGCAGTCGAGGACTATAAAGCCGGCAAACAAGCTTCTCTGCAATTTTTAGCCGGTCAGGTGATGGCTAAGACTCGAGGTACAGCAAAACCTGAAACCGTTTTAGAAATTTTAAAAAAGATTTTGTAGTTTAAAAAGCAGAAATAAATATTTTTCAACGCCCGCCAAACCCACGGCCAGCCCGAATTGAAAAATATCTATTTCTGATTTTTAGTGCGCAGAAAGTTTATTGCCTCGCGTTTTGCTTGGCTAAAATTTTCTACCCAAAGTATTCTTTTGTCTTTTTTAAACCAAGTCATCTGACGTTTGGCATAATGCTCTATTTCTTTATTAAGCAGGCTGACCATTTGATCATATTTTAATTTGCCTTGAAGATATTGTGCGACAAACCGATATTCTAAGCCGAATTCTTCAAGGCGTTTGAACGTGACTCCAGATTTATGGAGTTTTTTTATTTCATTTATCATACCCTCATCTAATCTTTTTAACAGCCTTTTTTTTATCAATTTATTTAGCTCTTTTTGGTCTTTTTTTATGCCTAAAAATAGGGCTTCAAATGGGGTATTTTTTGATAAGGGTCCTACAGGCCTTTTAGACCCCAAAACGATTTCCAGAGCCCTAATTAAGCGCCTGGGGTTGTGTCTGTCTATGGAGTCTGCCCGTTTTGGGTCTAAAGCCTTAAGTCGCTCGAACAACTGCTCATTTGTCATCTTTTCCAGCTTTCCCCTCAATTTCCAGTTTGGTTTTACCTCGGGAATGACAATTCCATCAACAACAGATTGTATGTAAAAACCCGTGCCTCCAACTAAAAATGGAACCTTATTTTTCTTATGGATATTTTTTATTGCGCGGGTTGCCAGCTTTTGATATTGGGCAACAGAAAATCTTGTTTTTGGATTTGCCACATCCAAGAGATAATGGGGAATGCCTTGCATTTCTTTTTTTGTAACCTTGCCTGTTCCAATATCCATTCCCTTATAAACCTGCCTTGAATCAGCAGAAATCACTTCGCCATTAAATTTTTTGGCAAGTTTTATTGAAAGGTCTGTTTTACCAGACGAAGTGGGGCCCAAAATTACAATTATTTTATTTTTGCTTTTAGTTTCCATGGAGTGGCGTCAACTATTTTTAATTTTATAAATTTTCCTATCAAATTTTTATTTGCCTGCCCGGCCAGGGAATTGAATTCTACAATTTTATATTCTTTTGTCCTGCCGAATTGTCTTGAGCCCTTTTTAGAATCAACCAAAACTTCAACTTCTCTGCCGACAAATTTTTTATTATTTTCCAGTGCAGTTTGTTTTAACACTTCATTTAAGGCTTTTTCCCTTCTTTTTTTCTCAACAACAGAAACATTGTCTTTTAATTTTGCCGCTGCTGTTCCTTTTCTTTCAGAATATTTATTTATATATGCCATGTCATATTTTATGTCTCGAAAAAGTTGCAAAGTATTTTCAAATTGTTTTTTTGTTTCTCCGGGATACCCCACAATTATGTCTGTTGACAGGCAAATTGCGGGAATTTTTTTTCTTAATTCTTTAATTTTATTTTTATAATCTTTAACGGTGTAGTGCCTGTTCATGTTTTTTAAAACTTTATCATCGCCAGATTGTATTGGCAAGTTCAAATAAGGAGTAATTTTCCCGCCGGTTGCTATTGCGGCTATAACTTCTGAATTAAAGTCCTTTGGGTGGGAAGAAGTAAAACGTATCCAAAACTTTCCAGGAATTTTATTTATTGTTTTTAACAGGGCAGGGAAGTTGGTTTTGCCACTCTTATAGCTGTTAACATTTTGGCCTAAAAGCCAGATTTCCTTGTAGCCCTTTTTAACCAGATTTTTTACTTCAAAAACTATTTCTTTTGTCGGTCTTGAAATTTCTCTTTCTCTGACGTAAGGAACGACACAATAGGCGCAAAAATTGTTACAGCCGGTCATAATTGGAACTGAAGCGGAAAATTTTGAGGAATATTTCGGCGTGATATCTAAATAATTATCAGTATTTTTTATTATTTTTTTGTTAAGTATTTCGGAGATTTTTTTGATGTCTTTAATATCAATTATATAATCAAAAATTTCCAAAAATATTTTTCTGTCTTTTTTTAAGACGCATCCTGTTAGAATGGTTTGTAGTTTATGATTTTTATATTTTAGTTTCTCAAATTTTTCTGTAAGGCCTTGGACTCGGTCAACAGCGGATTGGCGGACCGAGCACATTGTAACCACAATCAAATCCGCCTCATTTATGTTTGAAGTTTTTTTGTAGCGTATATTTTCTAAAACCGCACAAACTCGTTCGCTATCAGAGAAATTCATCTGGCAGCCATAAACAATAATATGGTATTTCATAAAATTACCTCATTTCTTCCTTTCTTTCCTTGATGAAGTTTCTCCATTTTTCCAAGAATTCCACAAAAGCTGAAAATGGCATATCTATTAAGGCGTTAAATAAAGCGGCAAAGGCGTTATATCTTTTCCATTTATTGGAAAGCCACCGGCCAAGGCCTTGGCCCGGCAGAAAAAATACATCGGATAAAAAGCTTAAAAATCCTTCTTTGTCTTCCTCCATTGTGAGTTCTTGGGCTCTTTTTGCGACAGCTGTTCCGGCAAATAAAATAAGGGCGATGAATATGATGTCGATGATTATAGAGGAAATAGGGAAGCCAAAATGGTTTAAAATCCAATATATTGCGCCGAAGGTTACAAATGCCGACAAGACATATATTAAAGACAAAACGGCTTTCATTATAAACCCTTTTTTTCTGTTCATTTTGATTTCGTATGTGTCGGTGTTTTCTTTTTTATAAGCTATTTTCATTGTTTCCATCATGACAAGGTTCAAATTTTTTTGGGAAGGGCGCTTTATGGTGATTACAAGCGCAAACATTAAAAGAGTTGGTATCAGCACGTCTACGCCAAGCAGAATTATATTTATTTTGCCCCCTATGGCCCTTTCTATTAACACTTCCAGAAGCACCAATGATAAAACCTTGGTTATAAAAATTGAGACAGTAGAGTAGACAGCAGCTCTGAAAATTCTGGATTTTAAAGTGGACAATCTCTTCGAATAAGCATCTTTTATGAGATTTTCTAAAATGGAAGGCTCCAAAATTTCTTTTCCGGTTTCCGCCGCGTGATTCATAGATAAAATATCTCCCATCAATAAATATGGCGTGTCATATTTTTCGCAGATGTTATAGAATTTATTCGCTAGGGGATTCGCCAAATCTTTTTCTATTCGAAGCCAAATGTTGAAGGCGTTCTGCGATACTTTCAAAATTGATTGCTCGTCGGCATTCTGCCAGCCAGGATACCTGTATTTTATCAGGTTGTAGCTGATTATCGGCTTGTCCAATTTGAAAAGAGCCTGGCATATGGCAATATAAATTTGGATGCTTGCATCTTCCTTTTTTAAATATCCCGACTCAAAAATTTTGTCCGAAACTTTGATTTTTTGCTTCATCTGGCCGAACATATAATCAATCAGAGCCATTTCTTTTATTGCGGGAGCCAATGTTTCTTCTATTTCGCAGGCAGCAACTTCTATCAGCCAGTTGTAAAAATTAAGTCCGGCTTTCCCTGCCTTGTTTTCAGGATTATTTTTTAATATAAAAATATATTTGTCTATTATTTTTTGGACATCTGTAATTTTTGATTCTTCAATTTTGTCGTTTGGAAAATGCCCGCCTCTTATCAATTCCAAAACCAAAGATTCTGCCACGTCGCCGGTTTCTGCAAAATTTTTCATTTCCAAATCAAAAAATTTCCTTTTTAATTTTCTGATAATTGCCGCCCTGCGCATCAAGTGCTCTTCCTTCCAGTCTACGATTGTTCTTATCTGTTCGTAAAAAGCAGCAACCCTTTTGGCAACTTCGTCAACGTGTATGGTTTCGGTTTTTTGTTTTGAGTCCTGTTTTTGGGCAAGGCCGTACTGCAGTATTAGTTTTTTTGTTGCGTCAGATAATTCATTCATAAAATATTCTTATTTTCTTAGTTTAATTTCTTCTTTTATTTTATCAATAAATTTATCAATTTGCACTTGGCCCAAGTCGCCTTTTCCTCGTTCCCTTACCGAAACTGCATTAGCAGAAATTTCTTTGTCGCCGACAATTAATAGGTAAGGAATTTTTTGCATTTCTGCTTCCCGAATTTTTTTGCCCAATGACTCGTTTTCATTTTTTACTTCAACCCTAACATTATTTTCCTTTAATTCTTTCTCAATTTTTTTTGCGTAGTCATCATGCTTTTCAGAAATTGGAATTACAGCGATTTGGACAGGTGACAGCCACAACGGAAACGCCCCGGCATAATGTTCTATTAAAAATCCTATTAGCCTTTCGTGGGTGGAAAGGGGAGCTCGGTGTATACAAATTGGAGTTTTCTCTTTTCCATCTTTGTCTATGTAGGTCAAGCCGAATCTTTCGGGCACAGCAAAATCAACTTGGTTTGTAGCCAACGTAAATTCTCGGCCTATGGCAGACCAAACTTCAACATCAATTTTTGGTCCGTAAAAAGCAGCTTCATTTTTTACTTCAACAAAAGGAATTTTTTCTTTCAGCAAGGTGGCACGCACCATGTCTTCTGTTTTTTTCCATAATTTTTCATTGTTGATATATTTTTTGCCCAAGCCTTCTTTGCTGTGAGTGGAAAATCGCATTACATATTTTTGAATTCCAAATATTTTGAAATATTCTAAATATAATTTTATGACGTTTAAAAATTCTTCTGCAAATTGTTCTTCTGTGCAATAAATATGGGCATCATTCATTTCCATAGATCGCACACGCATCAACCCAAAAAGTTCGCCAGATTTTTCATAGCGGTAGCATGTGCCGTATTCAGCAAGCCTTAACGGTAAATCACGATAACTTCTAGGTTCAAAAGCATAAATTTGGTGGTGGTGCGGGCAATTCATTGCCTTTAAATAATATTTTATTTTTTTGCCGTCCTCTTCTAAAATCATTGGCGGGAACATTGTGTCGGCATAATATGGCAAGTGGCCTGAAGTTTTATACATTATTTCTTTGGCAATGTGCGGAGTTTTAACCCTTAAATATCCTGCTTCTCTCTCCATATCTTTGCCAAGTTTTTCTATTTCTTCAATTATTACAGCGCCATTTGGAAGCCACAAAGGAAGCCCTGGACCCACCATTTCTGAGAAAGTAAATATTTTTAATTCTTTGCCAAGTTTTCGGTGGTCGCGTTTTTCGGCTTCTTCCATCATTTTTAAATAATCTGCCAATTCTTTTTCTGTTTCAAATGCCAGTCCATAAATGCGGGTGAGCATTTTATTTTTTTCACTTCCTTTCCAATATGCTCCGGCAATTTTATTCAATTTAAATGCTTTAACATCAATTTCTTTTGTAGACTTTATGTGAGGTCCTTTACACAAATCAACAAATTCTCCGGTTTGATAAATAGAAACATTTTCGCCGGGCAAATCTTTTATGAGTTCAAGTTTATATGGCTGAATTGCAAACAATTTTTTGGCGCGCCTTTTTGTGATATTTTGTTTTTCAAATTTTAGTTTTTGCAAAATTAGCGCTTTCATTTTGTCTTCAATTTTTTGCAGAGTTTCTTCCTGCCCGCCTTCGCGCAAGGCTCCGGCGGGTAGCAAAAAATCGTAATAAAAGCCGTTTTCAATTGCCGGGCCCATTCCTAATTTTGTTTTAGGATAAAGCTCTAAAACAGCGCTTGCTAAAATATGCGCTAACGAATGCCTTATTTTTTCAATGTTTTCCATAATAAGTTAGTTTAAAATTATATATTTAGTAATCTTACCACCTTTGTTTTCAGTATAAAAGCATTGACAAGGTTGTGTAAATATGATATACAAAAAATAGTACACAACAGGTTTTTATCTTTGCTGAGCATTCCGCAAAGCAGGGGAAAAACACAAAATAAGGAGCAATGTAGTGAACATCTTTTGTTGGCTTCTGAGCCGTATTTCAGGAATTGCAGCAGTCCTTTCATTGTTGGTCGTGACTTTGGTGGTTTCCTCTATCGGCCAGGCTCACCGAGCGCCTACCATAGGAGAGACCATCAGCATTCTCGTTCTCGCGGTTGTATTCGCCTTCGGCGTAGCGACCGCGCTGACCCCTATCAAAGAAATGGAGAGGTGGAGTTGGATGAAAAGGCTGCTTCCAAAGTAAACACGCTCGTGTTTCCAATCCCCATTGCCATGTCGTGTGTAGTGTATTCTGCACGCGACATTTTTTTACAAAATTTTACGATTCTTTGGGGATCGGGTGTAAACTATACTTTTTCACGTGGCGTGAAAAAGTAAATTGTAGTATAATAGAAATATAGAATAAGAATATATTATTTTATTAAAAGCATGAGAAAAATTTTAGAAGAAATACTATGGAATATATATTTTCAAACTGAGCATGCTCATGTCGGCGGTCGTGGCGATGCTCGGTTTTTTATTCTGAATGATGTTTTAAAAGATATCCATAATTTTAGCGAAAAACAATTAAGCACAGCAGTCTCTGACCTTAAAAAAGGAAAATTAATTGAAGGAAAGAAAAATTATGAAGGTTCAATTTTATTTTCTTTAACCGAAAAGGGAATGCTACTGGCGATTAATTATAGATTTAGAAGGCTGGGTGATAAAAAAGAAAAATGGGATGGCAAGTGGCGCATAGTTTTCTTCAATATTCCCGAAAATCGCAGAAGGGGGAGGGATGCATTGAGATACCGCTTGAAAACGGCAGGGTTTTATAAACTGCAAGAAAGTATATTTATATTTCCTTATGAGTGCGAAAAAGAAATAAGGGATTTTATAAGATTATTTAAAATGGAAAAATATGTTCGGTTTGGCTTGCTGGACTTTGTTGATGATGGTCAGCGCATTGCGGAGTTGCTCAAACTAGAATAGTTTTTCACGTGGCGTGAAAAAACATAAATGAGGGTATGTTTTTTGGGATTATGATTCTTTGGGGACGAGGATTTCTTGGACGTCGTCGGCGACGATTTTTATTTCTCCGTTGCGGTCGTCAACTCTGCCGGCAACAAAAACAATTTTGTTTTCCTGTAAGGCAACAGGGTTTCTTTCTAATAAATTTGGAAAAATTACAACTTCTGTTTTGCCGGTTAGATCTTCAACTTTTATAAACAGCATGGGCTGTCCTTTTTTTGTTATAATTTTTTTGACATTGGAAATTAATCCGCCAATAATAATTTTTTTATCTACAAAGCTGGCGTCAATTGTTGAAATGGCAACGGTTCTTTGTGCAAAAAGTTTTTTAAATCCGTTTAACGGGTGCGAGCTTACATAAAGTCCAAGCAATTCTTTTTCCCAGCTTAAAATTTCAAAAGTTGTGGCAGAAACGGCAGGGTCAAGCTTTATGTCGTTGTTGCTTATTTTTGTGTTTGTGAAAAGCCCAATTTGGTTTGTATTTTGTTTTTTATTGTTTTCGCGGGCAATTTCAAGCATTCTTTCCAGGTTTTGCAAAAGCTGGTTTCTTTCGGCAAATTCGTCAAATGCGCCGGCTTTTATTAAAGCCTCCATAGATTTTTTATTTAGGTCTTTTGATTTTACGCGATGAATAAAATCTCCAATTGACGAAAAGCGACCATTTGCTTTTCTTTCTTCAACAATTCCTTCGGCAATGTTTACGCCAACGTTTTTTACTGCCAAAAAGCCAAAGCGAATTTGTTTTTTTCCTTCAACAACGGCAAAGTTTTTCAAAGATTCATTTATGTTGGGAGGCAGAACTTCAACCTCCATTTTTTTACATTCGTCAATTAAAAATGCAATTCTTTCAACATCGGTTCTTTCAGAAGTTAAAACCGAAGCCATAAACTCAACAGGGTAGTGGGCTTTTAAATATGCTGTTTGGTAGGCAATTGTGGCGTAAGCCGCAGAATGGGATTTGTTAAAGCCGTAAGACGCAAATGGCAAAATCCATTGCCACAATTCTTGCGCCACCTTTTTTGACGCGCCGTTTTCTATTGCGCCGTTAACAAACTTTGTTTCTTGCGCGTCCAGCAAATCTTTAATTTTTTTACCGACTGCTTTTCTTAAAACATCGGCTTCGCCCAAAGTAAACCCACAAACTTCTTGGGCAATTTTCATAAGCTGTTCTTGGTAAATGCAGATGCCCTGGGTTTCTTTTAGAATTGGTTCAAGTTTTGGGTGAATGTAGGCAATTTTTTCTCCACTGTGCTTTCGTGAAATATAATCTGGAATAAATTGCATGGGACCGGGGCGATATAAAGCCACCATTGCGGTAATATCTTCAAAAGTTGTGGGATGCAATTCTTTCAAATATCTTTTCATCCCGTCTGACTCAAGTTGAAAAACAGAAGTTGTCAGGGCATCCTGTAAAAGCTTGAAAGTTTTTGGGTCGTCTTCAGGAATGTTGTCTAAGTCAATTTTTAAATTATTATGCAAAACATAAATGCGCGCCAAAGTATCTTCTATTATAGTGAGGTTTTTCAAACCCAAAAAGTCCATTTTTAAAAGTCCCAAATCTTCAATTGAATGTCCTTCAAACTGAGTGATGACTCCGGTGTCTGATTCTTTTGGCCTTTGCAGGGGAACCGAGTCTGTTAAAGGGTTGGCTGAAATCACAACTCCGCAGGCGTGAGTTGAAGCGTGGCGGGCAACTCCTTCAAGTTTTTTTCCAAGGTCAATTAATTTTTTTGCCATTGGATCTATTTCATACATATTTTTAAACTCATCAACTTTTTCAAGAGTTTCTGACAGGTCCATTCCAAGCGGAACCATTTTTGCCATAGTGTCGCAGTAAGAATATGTGTATTGCAAGGCTCTGCCCACGTCGCGAATTACGGCCCTGGCTGCCATTGTTCCAAAAGTTATAATTTGGGCAACATGGTCGGAGCCATATTTTTCGGCAACATATTTTATGACTTCGTCTCTTCTTCGGTCGGCAAAATCCATATCAATATCTGGCATAGAAATTCTTTCCGGGTTTAAGAACCTTTCAAAAAGCAAGTCGTGCTTTAGCGGGTCAACATTTGTGATTCCCGACAAATACGAAACAATGGAACCTCCGGCAGACCCACGGCCCGGGCCCACAATAATTCTGTTTTTCTTTGCCCAATTTACAAAATCCTCAACAATTAAAAAGTAGCCCGCAAAGCCGGTTTTTTCAATTATTGAAAGTTCATATTTTAATCTGTCTGTAACATCCTTACTTGGATTTTCTCCATATCTTGCTTTGGCTCCCTGCCAGCATAATTCTTCTAAATATTCTTCTGCTGTTTTGCCTTCGGGCAAGGGAAACGTTGGAAGTTTAGTTTTTCCAAGTTCTATTGTTACATTGCACATATCGGAAATTTTTTTTGCGTTTTCAAAGGCTTCAGGGCAATCGCTAAAATATTCCTGCATTTCTTCGGGGCTTATCATGGAAAAATTATCTTGTGCCATGCTCAAGCGTTCCGGATCGTTTGCATCAGCTCCGGTATTTATCAGCATTAAAATATCTTGGGCTTCTGCATCTTCTTTTTTTAAATAATGAATGTCATTTGTGCAAACCAAAGGAATGCCTGTTTTTTCAGACAACTCAACCAGTCTTTTATTTGCAATTTCTTGGTCTGGAATATTTTGGTGATGCTGAAGCTCTAAATAAAAATTTCCTTTGCCAAAAAATCTTTCGTATTTTCTGGCTGTTTCTTCAGCTTCTTCTATTTTGTTTGCCAAAAGCAGTCTTGGAATTTTTCCTTGTATGCAGGCAGAAAGCCCAATTAGGCCCTCGGCGTATTTTTCCAAAAGTTCTTCGTCGATTCTTGGTTTGTAATAAAAGCCATCTAATTGTGCGACAGACACAAGCTTTACCAAATTTTTATACCCCTGGTTATTTTTTGCCAGCAAAATTAAGTGATTTCTTTTTTGGTCTATGTTGGGCCTTTTGTCTGTATGCTTTTCAAAAGCCGTGTAAACTTCGCAACCAATTATTGGCTTTATTTTTTTTGCCCGGGCTTTTTTATAAAACTCAACTGCGCCATACATAACTCCATGGTCGGTTAGGGCAACAGAATCCATGCCCAATTCTTTTACATAATCCAAAAGCCCGTCGATTTTTGGCAAACCGTCTAAAAGCGAGTAGTGAGAGTGCACGTGCAGATGGGTAAATTTAGACATAATGTTTAATATTTTATTTTACTCTTTATAGTGCTAAAATCAAGCTACAAAAAGTTATGCAGTATCCGAATTTTAATGAAGAAAAAAAATTGAAGGGGCAAGGCTTCAAATGCGTTGTTGGGCTGGACGAAGCCGGCCGAGGACCATTGGCAGGACCTGTTGTGGCAGCGGCAGTAATAATTTCGAATTTCGAATTTCGAATTTCGAAATTAAAAATTCGGGATTCAAAACAAATGTCTAAAAAACAGCGGGAGAAAGTTTATGAAGAGCTGACAAGCTGTCCTGAAATACATTGGGGAGTTGGAATTGTTTCTGAAAAGGTGATTGATAAAATAAATATTTTGGAGGCGACGAAATTGGCAATGAAAAAAGCAATTAAAAATTTAAAACCAGATTATTTGCTTTTGGACGGAAATTTCAAAATAAAAATAGATTTGCCTCAGCGTTCTATTATTAAGGGCGACCAAAAGGTTATTTCTATTTCGGCGGCATCTATAATTGCAAAAGTTACCCGAGATAAAATTATGCAAAAGTATCATAAAAAGTATCCTAATTACGGATTTGACCAGCACAAAGGATACGGCACAAAAGCGCATATTGAAAAATTGAGAAAATTTGGCGCCTGCCCAATTCACAGAAAATCTTTTTCCCCTGTCAGCCTTTTCTATTGAAACGGCGAGATTTCCTGCCACTGCGGAACATTCGACGGAATTACCACATTTACATCATGGTGGGTGGAACAATAGTATCCATCTTTATCAGTAACGGTTAAATCAACAGTTCTTATTCCGCTTGAAGTATAGTAAATATGAGGATTGGATACTTGGCAATTTGTGTCAAAACAAACGTTGTCTTTGCCAAAATTCCAAGTGTATAATCCGCAATCAGTAGGATTATTTCCTGCATCATAACATTTTGTATTGCCAGCATCAAAGGAAAAATTTGCTTTATTGTTGACCAAAGTGGCTAATATGCCCGAAGGAGTAAAATCAGGACTTGGATAAGCGTGAGTTGCTGTTTGGAAAGAATCCCCTGAAGACCAATCAGAACAATTGGACTGGCTGTTGCAAACTCTCACCCGCCAATAATATGTAGTGTTGTATGATAACTTATTGGGCGTGTTAACATTGTGTTGGTCGGGAGTATTTTCGCAATAGGTTTGAATATATGAATTAGGGGAAGCGACAACATAAACTGCTTGGCTGGTTGAATTGGTGTCGCAATATCTTCTGTCAACTTTCAGAGAAGAAAAATTAGAATTATCGGCTATTTGAAAATCAAACCTCGCTTGTGGATTATTGCCAATATCATTGTAATCCCATTTAAAAGTTAAATTGCCGGTTTTAGGAGCGTTGCAATAATCAGGAGCCAGCTGATGAGGATTGTCAGCAGTAGGCAAGTCAAGATTGGCTGTGCAAGGCAAGCTGTCTGTTCCGCCATCTGAGCCTTGGCATGTCCAAGTCCAGGGACCAGAGCCGGAAACATTGGATGATGCGCCGGTCAAACAAAGGTTGCTGGTTGGAGCAAAAGAAACAATTGAACCATTGGCAGAACCGCAAACGCCGTTTATTTTTGGAAGAAAAGAGAAAGTGGTTGCCACTTTATAATTGGAACTTAAACAAACGCTTTCGCCGTTTGCCCCTCCTTCCAAACAATTGAAAGTTCCCCAGCCGACTACGGCTTGGTTAAGCGCTGAATCCGAGCTGGCAGAACTGCCTCCCCAAGTCCAGTAATGGAATTGAGACGGAGAACCGCTTGCATCTATCCAAAGATTCGGCAATTTTAGCCAGCCGTCCCATCCGCCTCTGTTTGAGCTTAACGTTCCGCTGCATCCTGATTGAAAAACAGAGCAGGCTCGCACCCAGCCGTTAATTGGATAACTTGCAGATAAAATTACTTGCGAGGAATAGCATGGCGTAGTTGGATATCCGCAACCAGGATAGGCGGTCAAATCGGGAGCCGGGTCAAATTTAATCCAGCCGATGTTTTCTGACCAAGCATAGCCGGTGATGTCGCCATTTGTTTCAATGTTTGCTCCGTAATCAACATTTCCTCCGCCAGCCGGAATGCCAGCCAGCCCAAGATTGTTAAAACTTATCCAGCCAATGTTTGATGTCCAAGCCCAGCCATAAACATTTCCGCTGGCTTTTATTTCGTTTGCCGGGAAAAAAGAAAAAGCAAAAACTATTACAGCCAAAAATAATATAATTTTTATTTTGTTAAAATTTTTCTTTTTTTCCGGCATAAAAATAAAATTATTGGTTATGATTATTGTTGTGACACTGCAATTCCATAAGGATGGTTTCCCACATTATATGTTCCTATTATGATTCCCGAGGAATTAAGTTTTGTAACAGTATTCCCATTGAAATTACCAACCCAGACATTTCCAGAAGCGTCAGCTGTAATTCTGTAAAGAGTATTCGCAATATGGTATGTTCCTACTGCGTTTCCCGACGAGTTAAGTTTTATAACATTGTTATCACTATTAGTAACCCAAACATTTCCGGAAGAATCAGTTGCAACGCCAGAAGGATTATTTCCCACATCATATGTTCCTATTGTGTTTCCCGAGGAGCTAAGTTTTGTAACGGTGCCATCTAATCGATTAGCAACCCAGACATTTCCAGAAGCATCAACTGCAACTCCATAAGTTTCGTTCCCTGCCGAATATGTTCCTACCACACTTCCTGCGGAGTTAAGTTTTGTAACAGTATTACCATTTAAACTGCCAACCCAAACATTCCCCGAAGAATCAGTTGCAACTTGCCAAGTTAAACTTCCCACATTATATGTTCCTATTGTTGCTCCTGTTGAGCCATTAAGTTTTATAACTTTATTTCCGCCCGAACTGGCAACCCAGACATTTCCTGAAGAATCAGTTGCAATACCAGAAGGATAATATCCTCCTAAACTATATGTTCCCACCACGCTTCCTGAGGAGTTAAGTTTTGTAACAGTGCCATCCATCCAATTGCCAACCCAGACATTTCCTGAAGAATCAACCGCAACTCCATCAGGATTGTTTCCCACAGGATATGTTCCTAATAAATTTCCGTTTGAACCATCAAGTTTTGTAACAGTATTATCGCTAAAATTGGCAACCCAGACAAAAATTGAACTTGGAGTTGCAGGCGGAGTTGCAGGCGGAGAGGCAGAACCAGTTGAGCATTCTTTCAATGCCTTGGTTCCAGAATTGGTTTGAATTCTTATTCCGGAATCATTTGGGTCTCCCGGATTTACCAAAACCACGCCCCAAATTCCTGAATTTTCTTTAATTCTTAAAGGAGAAGTTGCAGTTCCCGGAGCTTGGCCTGCAATATGAACTGATTCAGAACCATTCCAAATGCGAAGTCCGCTGTCAGCGCAAAGAGGCGCTTGAAGAGTGGCAGCGCAAGCAGTGCTATTTCCGCATGACCATGTTGTTGTCGGAGTATTTGTTGTCGGGAAAGTTGGAGTAAATCCTTTGTTAAAATATTGCAAAGCAAACCCTGTAAAGTCTCCAAAGGAATAAGGTCCTTTTCCTACTGAATATGTTCCTAATCTGCTTCCCGATGAATCAAGTTTTGTAACAGTGCGTCCGCCGTTGTTGCCCGCGCCCGAATTGGCAACCCAAACATTTCCATAAGCGTCAACCGCAACTCCGTAAGGATTGTTGCCAAAAGCGCCGACTCCTGAAGAATATGTCCCTATCACATTTCCTAATGAATTAAGTTCTGTGACAGTATTATCATCAAAATTAGCAACCCAGACATTTCCTGAAGAATCAACCGCAATCCCGCGAGGATTATTTCCTACTGGATATGTTCCCAACACATTTCCCGACGAATCAAGCTTTGTGACGCTGTTACTGCCCGCATTGGCAACCCAGACATTCCCATAAGCATTAACCGCAATTCCATAGGGATTATTTCCTACAGAAGATATTGCTATAATTGCTCCAGTGGAGCTGTTTAGTTTTGTGACGCTGTTCCCTCCGCTGTCTGTAACCCAAGCATTCCCGGAAGGGTCAACTGCAATTCCGTAAGCGCCACTTTCTACAGAATATGGGCTTCCTGAATATTGGGTTCCGTCTGAGTGAAGTTTTGTGACATTATTTCCGCCGGAATTGGCAACCCAAACATTCCCGGCTTCATCAATTGCAATTCCGCGTGGGCCATATCCCACATTATATGTTCCTATTGTGTTTCCCGAGGAGTCAAGTTTTGTGACGCTGTTACCGCCATTATTGGCAACCCAGACATTCCCGGAAGCATCAACCGCAACTTCTTGGGGATTATTTCCCACATTATATGTTCCAATCACATTTCCGTTTGAAATATTAAGTTTTGTGACGGTATTGTCTCCGGAATTGGCAATCCAAATGTAAGGATTAGAAATGGAAACAGGATTTCCGTGGTTGCAGAAGTTTCCTGTGAAAGCAGTAGAACCGGCTGTATAATTTTTAGCCGCCGAACCGCAAGCGTCGGGGCAAGATATGCTATAATTTTGATGAAGCTGAAGGGTTTCGTAGTAGTTTCCTTCCACAGCGTGAAGATCTAATGTAAAGTTAATAGTGCCAGTGTCGGCAACAGGGACCAAAAAAGGCAGGGCTGAACGATCAAAAGTCATGATGCTTTCCGTCGTATGATCAGGAGTAGCAAATGTGTGAATACAATTTTGTCCTAAGCCCGGAGAAGAGAGGCAAAAATTATAAGATAAATTCTCACAGCCATGCCCTACAGCTGATACTTGCAAATATCCTTGGCTTCCGCAAGTTAATGTGTCTACGGGACTATTTACGAACACATTAGTAATAATTGCGAAAGTAGTATTAGCTGAGTAAGTCTCGCTGTCTAAGCATGTGTTGCCTACACATTCCATTGCTTCTGCTTTTCCTGCTTTGCTTATAAAAAAGAAAGCTGTGGCTAAAACAATTAAAATAATAATCAAAATTGCCAGCAGGATTTTTCTTTTGAGAAGTTTTTTTATAAAAATAATGCCAACAAAAAGTATCAGGACAAAAATAACTGCAAGAATTATTCTTAGAGAGAAATAATCTCTTGCGTCCATTTTGTCGGATTGCTTTGCATAGTCAGAAGAAAGGTTTGTTTTGTAGGAAGCCAAAGTTTTACCATCTTTTGACGCGGTTATTTCTGCCCTCATTGCTAAGGCATTTGCCAGGGCTTTTACAGAAATGGTTTTTGTGTATCCAGCATTGAAATCTGTCTTGTCTGAATAATTGGCAACAAGCTTGTTGTTTTGGTTGAATATTTTAACATTTAAGTCCGCTGGTCCTCCGCCGGAAACTTTATTGGTCATAATGTCAGTCGGACTGCCGGCATAATTTATAGTTATGTTTAATGTTTGTCCTTCTGCAATGCTCGATTTGTCGCTGGCAACAGAATCTATGGTAACAATATCGCCCCCAATTATATATCTGAAATTAACCGTAGTGGCTCTTTTTACATTATTGCTGTCTAAAAATGATATTTCGCCAACATACACTTGAGGCGCGTAATTGAAAGCGGGCAAGTCTATGGAAATTTTTGATTCTGCATTTGGATTTATTGTTATTGTTTTGTCTTTGAAAGATGAAAGTATGTTATTCGGTTCCGGTCTTTTGTAAATATTTACAGAAGGAGTGATGGTAATTTTGTCTGCGGTATTATTTTCTAAAACAACATTCAAAACAGCTTTCTGGCCGGCATAAATTGTCGGGCCTTCCTGAACATTGAAAGCAGTGTCTCCCACATAAACGCCGGCGCTTTTAATTTCTGCCATTCCGGTTCCACCGGCAATATTGAGCATTGCATCGTCCCAGCCCATAGAACTGCCATTGTCAAGCATTGCCACAACTTCTATCCCAAGATTGGCTCCGCTTATTGACTCTGGAATTTTGTATGTAAAATTGACAACTTTTTTCTCGTTTCCAGCCAAAAAAATCGGGCCGTACATTATTGAGTTGTCATATTGCTTTTGAGGAATAGTGTTTTTATAATTTCCCATTAGAAACACTTCATAGCGAACATTCGGAACGCTCAGGTTTTTTGCATTCCAAAGAGTGAAAGTTCCGGTAACGGTTTCACCTGCCCTGTAATCTGTTTTTGAAAGTTTGAGGTCTTTTACATAAACCTCTATTGGGTTTACAATCACCAAAGCATTTGCTTTTGAATTTGCCGACAAAAACGTTGCAAAACAAAACAGGCAAAAAATTATGAAAACAGATACCTTTTTTTTATTCAACAGCATTTTTTTATTTAAGGATTAATGTCGGTTCTTAACCACAATTGGCCTGTGGCAGGGCTGGATGGGTCTGACCCATTTCTTGTTTCTATAATTAAACCGCCGGTTGTTTTGGTCAGTCCGCCGACTATTTCAAGTTTTGTTGCCGGAGTTGCTGTTCCAATTCCAACATTGCCGAAATTTACTGCATTGTGTCCTTCGGCGTTGTCGCCAGCACCAAGCGTGTCGGACAATGTGTCTATGAGATTTCCTGTTCCGCTACCAGATGCGTCTGCCCCGCAAATAATATTTCCGCTTGCATCTGTCCACAGCTTATTGTTGCTGGTGGTTCCATTGCAAATAAGGCTGGTTTTAATTCCGCTTGTTCCGTTGCCGGTATAAATTTCCAGTTTTGCTGATGGCGTTGCTGTTCCAATTCCAACATTGACTGCAAAACCGCCGGTTCCGCCCAGCACGAGCATATTAGAACCGCCAACTTTAGCATAGTAGCCAATTGCCGTAGCATTGGTGAGGTTGCTCGATAAAACATCAGCGTTGTTGCCAATTGCCGTGTTATTGCTGCCTGTGGTGTTTGATTGAAGGGAATAATAACCGCTGGCGGTGTTGCCATTGCCTGCGGTGTTGGCGCTAAGAGAGAAAAAACCATCGGCGGTGTTGTTGGAACCAGTGGTATTGTAATAGAGAGCGCTTTGGCCGTCGGCGATGTTTTGATGTCCTGTGGTGTTGGAAAAGAGAGCATTTTTGCCATTGGCGGTGTTTTCCCAACCTGTGGTGTTGGAGAAAAGGGCCTGGTAGCCGTTGGCGGTGTTTTCTGAACCGGTGGTGTTGGAATGCAGAGCCTGATAACCAATTGCCAAACTGGTTTTTGCGTCGTCAAAAAAATTGATTAAATCAGCAACCTGCAAAAGGTTATTGGGAGTTGCTGTTCCAATTCCAACTTTGCCCAAAGGAATAAGCAAAGCATTTACTGCTCCTCCTGTGTTTAATATGGCTCCGCCGGTAGAACCAATAGTTCCTTCTATGTCTAATGTGGTGCCCAAAGTTCCATTTCCTCCTATACTCAACGTTCCCAGCTTATATTGTCCTGCACTGCTGACATTCAAGGGAGCAGGGGCATTGTTTCCCGGTGGCGCGGCTGTTGGATTTTGCCAAGCGGCAAAAGAAACAGAAACAAGCGCAAAGCAGAGAACCGAAATGCTGAAAACCAGATAAGCTGATTTTGCTAATGAAATTTTTTTGTTATTTTTTTTCATATTTTTATATTTATAATTTTAATATTTTTATTTTGGAGCGCTTAAACTTTTTAAAATATCTTCAGAAATTTTTGTCTGCTTTTGATTTTCAGAAGGAGCGGATAAATTTTTTATAACTTCTTTTAAAACAGGTTGCGGCGTTTCTTTGCTTTCGGGAGCTGAGAGAGATTTTATTATTTCTTCTTTGGTCAGTTTTTCTTCAGGAGTTTTTGTTTTTGCATTTTTGTTTGAAAAGTAAAAAAACAGCCCGCCAAAAATAAGCAGAGCTATAATTAAAATTGCTCCTACTAATAGAAGAAGCTTTCTATTTGACCCAATTGATCCGATAGTTTCCATTTAGTTATTTTACCTTATTTTTTTATTGCAAGCAAAAGGTCAAGGGTGTGGATAACTTCGAGGATTCGCTTTAGCGAAGCCGAGACACTGAGCCGTAAGGCGAAGTGCTAGTTGCAAAAAACAATTGCTTGTGTTAAACTGAAAAAGTATAGTTTTAATATAAAAAATATGGCAGTTCCAAGACATAAACATACGAGGTCAAAAGTGGGCCAGAGCCGAATGCACAAGAACATAAAGCATGTGTATTTGAATGTTTGCCCAAAATGCAAAAAGCCTGTTTTATCGCACACGGTTTGCTTGAATTGCGGGTTTTACAAAGGAAAAGAGGTGATAAACGTTTTGGCAAAACTTACCAAAAAAGAACAGAAAATAAAGCAAAAGGAAATAAAAACAGCAGAAAACCCAAAGTAATTTTAAATTTATGGCATCTAGGCATCTTTCAAGAAGCATAGTTTTGCAAAGTTTATACGAGTGGGATTTTTACAATAAAAAACCAGCTTTAAAAGATATTGTCGAAAGAGATATCAAAGATTTTGGTCCTGGCCTGGAAGAATTAGACTTTATATATGCGTTGTCTACAGGAATTGAAAGCCACATAGATAAAATTGATAAAATTATTGAACAGGCAGCTCCCGAGTGGCCAATTGCCCAAATTTCAATGGTTGACAGGAATGTTTTGAGAATTGGATTGTTTGAACTTTTATACACAGACAAAAAGGAAGTTCCGCCAAAAGTTGCCATAAACGAATCAATTGAATTGGCAAAAACATTTTCCGGGCCAACTTCCGGAAAATTTATTAATGGAGTTTTGGGAACAGTTTACAAACAAATTGAAAATAAAGAATAATGATGGATTTTGAAATTTTTGAAAAAAAATTAGGATTAAAATTTAACAATAAAGACCTTTTAAAGCAGGCATTCACGCACAGGTCTTATTTGAATGAAAATCCCGATTTTAAATTAGACCACAACGAAAGGCTGGAATTTTTGGGAGACGCAGTTACCGAATTAATTATTACAGACCATTTATATAGAGATTATCCTGAAAAAGCAGAAGGGGAATTGACCAACTGGCGAGCGGCCTTAGTAAATGCTAAAATGATGACCAGCGTGGCAGAAGAACTTGGGTTTAATGATTTTCTTTTGCTGTCTCGCGGAGAATCAAAAGAAATGGGCAAGGCAAGAGCATATATTTTGGCAAACACATTTGAAGCATTATTGGGCGCATTATACTTGGATTCCGGATATAAGGCTTGTGATGAATTCTTGCAAAAATATTTATTGAAAAATTTGGGAGAAATTATAAAAGACGGTTCGTATAAAGACGCAAAATCAAAATTTCAGGAAAAGGCTCAGGAAAAAGTTTCTATTACGCCAAATTATAAAGTTGTGAAAGAATCCGGACCTGACCACGACAAAATTTTTATAGTGGGAGTATTTCTTGGAGAACAGATTATTGCCGAAGGAAAAGGTTCGTCAAAACAAGAAGCAGAAGAATCAGCAGCCAAGTTGGCGCTGGAAGTAAAAAAGTGGAATTAAAAAATAAAATAAAATTTAAAAAATGCTTACAATAAGACTTACACGAAAAGGAAAAAAGAATCAGCCATTTTTTAGGGTGGTTTTAATTGATAAAAGGCGTTCAACAAAAGGCGGAAGATCTGTTGAAGATTTGGGTTATGTTGACCCTTTGAAAAAAAGGAAAAGCTTTAACAAAGAAAGAATTTTATACTGGATTTCAAAAGGCGCGCAAACCAGTGCAACAATACATAATTTACTGGTTTCAGAAAAAATTATTGATGCCAAAAAAATTCACGTTTCAAGATTGTCAAAAAAAGCAGAAGCAAAAATAATTGAAACTAAAAAAGTTGAAGAAGCATCCGCCTCCGCCAAGGCTTCGGCGGACAAGGAAGCAGAGAAGCCGGTTGAAGAAGTAAAAGCAGAGGAGCCAGCTCCAGCAGAATAAATAAAAATATTAAAAAAACCAGGACTGCCTGGTTTTTTGTTGCGCGCTTGACTGGCGTGTTTCAAAGTAATATAATTCAGTTTGTATTCAGCACATTAAAAATTTAAGGGAGCAAGGAAATTGCCTTTTCTCTGAATGCAAATTTGGATGAAAGGTAGTTTCCTTACTCTTTACCGAATAGGCGGTGCGGAGTCAGGATACGATATTGGAGGTATAGTATGGCCGATAGTATGAAGACAACGCCGTGGGGTCCCGCAGCAATAGAGTGGGCCGAGAAGAAGTTCAAAGAGTGGGAGAAAAAAGGGGCCAAAAAGACGAGAGCAGAGGTGCTTCTCGTCGGGCTTATTCTCAATAAGGTAGAGTTCCCTTATGAAATAAGCCCGTACACAATGAGCGTCGATGAGTTGCTCGAGTTTGTAAAGAAAGAGATCGAGGAGTAACCCGCAACCTCAAAGTTCTCGCTCGGCGAGAAGTGTATGCTGGCGCGTGTAGCATTTTGCGCGCCAGCCTTTTTTTACGCTAAAATCTTGACAAGGTAGTTTATAAATGCTATAATAAACAAATTATAGAGTACATTGAAATTAGGACATGCCCTTGTTTCAAATCATTAGGATACCGAATCACTGACTACTAAGAAATAAAATTTGAGTAGAGCTTCAGAATGACAGGATTTAGTGATTTGAAACAAGGGATTGTGTCCCTCAAATGGAAATCATTCGCGCCGATGGTCGGTTGCGGATTGGAACCTCTCTGGAAAGGAAAAAGCCATGAGGAAATGGAAATATGACACTCTTTTGTATTATGAACCTAAGCCCGTGATTGAGGACAATAAAGGACTCCTTGAATTTCTCAATAAGTGGGGGGATTGGGGATGGGAGGTAGTTACGATGCTTCCGCCTCGGGCAAACGCAGGGAGATTTCTTTTCGAATTTCTCATTAAGAAGCAGGAAATTCCCGAACCGTCGGTATCACCGGCATCGCCGATGACGACGCAAGAAATTCTCGACGATCCGCGACGGTAGCCGACATCGTCGGCAAAGTTCTTCTGGGGAAGGAGAGCAAGGTCGTAAAACAATTAGAGCCTGACCAGCTCTTTTTTATTGCAAAAATTAAGTCGTTTGGTGTAGGTTCACAATCTACGCTATCGCGTGATTTATGAACCTAGCTAAAAAGAGTTGATATCCTGAAAGGGTTGACATCTTATGTCAGAAGAGTAAGATAAAAATAAAGGTCGCAGAATGAATAAAGATAATTAGACTTAAGAAAAAATGGCAAAAGATAATGACAAAGAGTTTCTTGAGTACATTGTCAAAGAGTTAGTTGATAATCCTAAAGACGTCAAAGTTGAAAGAAAAGATGACGAAATGGGAGTATTGCTTTCATTGAAAGTTAACCCGGAAGACATGGGCCAAATCATTGGACGAGAAGGATCAACAGCCAAGGCAATCAGGAACTTAGTCCGAATTGTTGGACTTAAGAACCACGCCAGAGTGAACCTCAAAATTGAGGAACCGGAAGGCGGACGTGCTCCAAGACCTGAAAGAACAGCAGTTTCTTCAGACGACATCGACAACATTTCTCTGTAACCTGCCCGTCTAAATGCGCGAAGCGTTTTTGTCGGGTTTTACAGAAAGCAAAAACCGTGCTATTATAAACGCACGGTTTTTGTTTATCGCTCGGCAGAAAATATGATAAAGTTTGATGTGATAACAATTTTTCCGGAGATGTTTAGTTCTTATTTAAGAGAGAGCTTGATTTCGCGCGCGCAAGAAAAAAAATTTATAAAAATAAATTTGCATAATTTAAGAAAGTGGACAAACGATGCGCACAAAACAGTTGACGATAGGCCGTTTGGCGGGGGATTGGGAATGGTTTTAAAAGTAGAGCCAATTTTTAAAGCAGTAACCCAAATAAAAGGCACTCCTACCCTCCGACGCGTAGGAGTGAGTGAAAAAAAGAAAACAAAGGTGATACTTTTCACGCCAAGAGGAAAAAAGTTTGACCAAAAGTTGGCATATAAATTTTCAAAGTTAGACCAAATAATTTTTATTTGCGGAAGATATGAAGGCGTTGACGAACGTGTTGCGCAAAAAATTGCAGACATGGAAATTTCAATTGGGGATTATGACTTAATGGGTGGGGAATTGCCGGCAATGGTTTGCATTGAAACAATTTCAAGATTGGTGCCCGGAGTTATTGGTAAAAAGCAATTGTTGAAAGAAAGAATTTCAAAAACAGGCGGATTTTTAGAATATGCGCAATATACCCGCCCTGAAATATTCAGGGCGAGGCTCGCCAAAGGCGACAAGGCTAAAACAGAAAGTTGGCGAGTTCCAAAAGTTTTAATATCGGGTAATCACAAAAAAATTGACGAGTGGAAAAAAGCGCACGGAAAGGTTATTGAAGAAAATTAAATTTTGTGTTAATGTATTAATTACTGGGCGTGTGGCTGAGCAGCAAAGGCAACAGACTGTAAATCTGTCGGGGTAACCCTTCGTAGGTGCAAGTCCTACCGCGCCCACTTTGCAAGGCAAAGTGCCCTGAGCCTGTCGAAGGGCACATGTGCCGGAGTAGTTCAGTGGTAGAACATTTTCTTGGTAAGAAAAAGGTCATGGGTCCGATTCCCATCTTCGGCTCAGAAAAAAATTAAAAATATTTAAATAATAAGGCATTCCCTCGCCTTTAGGCTCGGGATGATTTTATTCATTTCATTCATAAAATCACATGGCAGGAAAAAAACCATTTTTGAAAGTTCAGTGCAGTGTTTGCAAGACAACTAATTATTTTACAAAAAAATCCAAAAAAGTTGGAGAAAAAAAACTTGAGTTAAAAAAGTTTTGTTCAACCTGCAGAAAGCACAGCGTTCATAAAGAAGGCAAAAAATAATTTGTAAAAAAAATCGGCGCGCACATCCCATAGTCGCCCGCATTAATTTTAATTTCCAATACTTATTATCTTGAATCTTTATGAATAATTATAATTTTCAGTATTGCCAAAAAATAATAGTTTTTTCTAATGATTTGAAAAGCGTTCTTTTGTGCAGACGAAAAGGAGAAAGCGATTATGATAAGGTTTATTCCTTTATCGGTGGAAAAATGGAAACAACCGATACCTCATTTGTTGAAGGATTGAAAAGAGAAAAAAATGAAGAAGTGGGCGCGGATTTTAAAATTGAAATTTATCCTTTTTTAAGCGCGAATGTTTTGTTTAAAAAGAACAGCGGAGATTTAATGGTACTTCCGCATTACTACGCAAGACATTTGGAAGGAAAAATAAATTTGAATGAGGAATATGATGATTTCAAATGGGTTGGATTAAAGGACCTGAAAGATTTTGGACCAAAAATTCCGACAATTGATGAAATGGTGGAAAAAATATTGGCGCTCAAAAAAATAATTTTGCCCGAAGAACTGGTCGTTATATAAATATCTATGGTATAGTAAATAAATAGTAATTTTTATAAAATTATGGCAGAAGAAATTATTCCTCCAGTAAAACAAAGCGCTCCAGCTTCTAATGCGGGAGCCGGCAAGAAAATTTTAATTGTTGAAGACGACAAGGATATTTTGTTTATTTTTAAAACAAAATTTACCGGCGAAGGATTTTCCGTTGTTATTGCCCAAGACGGCGAGGAGGGCGCAAATGTTGCTGAAAAAGAAAAGCCGGATTTGATTCTTGCGGATATTTTGCTTCCTAAAATGGACGGTTTAGCAATGGCGGAAAAAATAAAAAAATCCAACAACACCGCCAAAATCATATTTTTGACTAATATGAAAGACACTGAGTATATAAATAATATAAAAAAATCCGGCGAATTCGATTATTTGATAAAATCCGATTTGAGGATTGAAGATATTGTTGACAAGGTAAAAATAAAATTGGGATTAAAATAACAGAATAAGCTCGGCTTTCACCGAGCTTATTTTTTTGCTGCAGTTATCCACTTTTTATGTTTTCATTTGATTTATTTTATGTGGTATAATTATAAAAGATAATTATGAACTGAAAATTCCATGAAAGTTGAATTACAGAAGCTGAAAAAATTTATTTTGGAAGCCGGCTTGATCGAAGCAAAAAAATTTGATGAAGCCATGGAAGAAAGCGAAAAATCCAAAAAGGGGATCAGCGAAGTTTTGATTTCCAAGGGTTTGATTACAGAAAAAGAACTGATAAAAATCGAGGCATACATTTTGGGAATCCCTTTTATAAATTTGGAAGAAGAAATTATTCCGCTGGACGTTTTAAAAATAATTCCTGAAACAATTGCCAGGGCCCACAACATAATTGCTTTCAATAAAAAAGAAAACAATCTTGAAGTTGCCATGCTCGACCCGGAAGATTTGAGGACCATTGAGTTTATAAAAAAAGCCGCTCCTTCCCTGAAAATTTTAGCGCGGCTGACCACTTCAGAGGGCATAAAAAATGCCTTGGCGCAATATCAGGAAACTTTGGAAACGGAATTCGGAGATATTATGAAGAGCGGGGCCGGCGGAATCAAGCATATAAAAATTGACGAATCAATCAGCGGAAAGAAAGAAGAATTGCAGAAAGTGGCCGAAGAAGTGTCTATAATAAGAGTTGTCGATACTTTAATGAAGCACGCCATTCTGCAGAGAACTTCCGATGTGCATATTGAGCCCTTGGAAAAGGAAGTTATTATACGCTATCGAATTGACGGGATTTTGCATGATGTTATGTCTTTGCCCATAAATACGGCTTCCGGAATTGTTGCCAGGATAAAAGTTTTGTCCAATTTGAAGCTTGACGAGCACAGGCTTCCGCAGGACGGCAGATTTAAAATTGAAACAGAGGATTTCAAATATTCTGTCAGGGTTTCTGTTTTGCCTGTTTTGAACGGAGAAAAAATAGTGATGAGGCTTTTGGCGGAAGATAACAAAGATTATACTTTGGAAGATTTGGGATTTGCCGGTTTAGGGCTGGAAAAAGTCCGTCACAGCCTGCTGAAAACAACAGGAATGGTGCTGATTACAGGCCCGACGGGCTCAGGAAAAACAACAACGCTTTACGCCATGATGGGAATTATAAACACAACCAGCGTAAATATTTCCACGGTGGAAGACCCAATTGAATACAGAATGCCAAGAATCAACCAGACGCAGATTAATGACAAAATAGATTTAACTTTTGCGTCGGGATTAAGGGCTTTGGTGAGGCAGGACCCGAATATTATTATGGTTGGAGAAATAAGAGACCGCGAAACAGCGGATTTGGCGATTAATGCGGCTTTGACAGGCCACTTGGTTTTGTCGACTTTGCACACAACCGAGGCCGGAGGAGCCATACCGCGTTTGATTGACATGGGAACAGAACCGTTTTTGCTGTCTTCAACTTTAAACATAATTATTGGGCAGAGGCTGGTGAGAAAATTTTACGGCGATAAGGAAAAATATAAGCTGAACGCGGCTGATTTGGAAAATCTGCAGAAATATTGCGATATGGAAAGAATCGTAAATTTGTTGAAAGAGGAAAAAATATTGAAACAAAAGGACACAATCAAGGATTTGGAACTTTACAGGCCAAAACCTTCTAAAAATTCTTCTTCCGGATACAAGGGCAGAATTGGAATCTTTGAAATTTTGTCGGTGAACGACGCGATAAAAAATCTGATAAATAAAAAAGCTTCGACGGTGGAAATCACCAAGCAGGCAATACAGGACGGAATGCGGACGATGGCGGAAGACGGATTTATAAAAGCCGCCCAAGGAATAACTTCATTGGAAGAAGTTTTGAGGGTGATAATGGATTAAAATACAGGATATGGAAAATAAAGTAGAAAATATTTTAGAAAAATATAAGGGAAAAACTGCTGGTATTTTTGTTGACGAAGCAAATTTATTTTATTCTCAAAAAGAACTCGGTTGGCATATAGATTGGCAGAAGTTTTCAGACTTTTTGAATAATTTTTGTAAAATAGAAATTAAAAGATACTACATGGGAATGCCACTTGATAAAAAAGCCTATGAACAAAATATTTTGATAAAAAATCGAATAGAAAGGTCTGGGTTTCAGGTTATTACCAAACCGATAAAAAAGATTTATTTAGACAATAAAAAGATTGATTTTAAAAATAAGTGTAATTTTGATGTTGAAATTACTAAAGATGTTATCAGAAATTTAGAAAAAGTTGACTTGGTTTTTGTGGCGAGTGGCGACAGCGATTTCGTTGCTTTGAGAAACGATATAATTTACAATAAAAAAGGTTTTATTTTTATATGCTTCGAGAGAAATGTGGCATGGGAGATAAGAAAATCTTATCACGTGTTTTTTGATGATATCAGAAACGACATAGAGTATAAAAAATAATAAAAAAAGCCCTGGAAAAAATCCAGGGTGAAGTAACTAAATTAAGTATAGCAAATCGAGAGCCGTTGTCAAGTTTTTGGCGCTAAAATAAAAATTATTATTAAATTATTAAAACTATGCAGAAAGAAAAACAAAAAGGAATTTCTACTTTAACCGGCATAATAATTATAATTGTTGTCGCAGTTGTTCTCTTCGGCGGAGTTTTTGCTTATCAATATTTTACAGCCAAATCACAGCAAAATAGTAAGTTTTTTGGCTCGAGCCAAAAAACCAACCAAACACAAACCCAGACCACCGCTGGCTGGAAAACATATACAAATAGTCAGTATGGCTACGAAATTAAATATCCAGAGGATTGGAGAAAAAGTGGGATAGAACCTCCAACTTGGATTTCTCCTGTAGAAGGAACCGTATATATCAGCATAGTTTCGTATCCGAAAATCGGATTAGGCACAATTATTAATGGTTGTCCAAATATTGCCGGCACAGATGTTTCCAGCGAAATAGCAGGAAAAGAAAAAGTAGGCGGTTTAGAATTTTGTAAATATACAGAAATCCAATCAGGTATGGGCGGAGCAAAATTTCAATCGTTTTCTTATTTTATTACAAATGATAATTACGGATATTTTATTGATTTAACAGCGCCATATAAGCCAAATCAAACAGAAAGCGATTTTAAATATGAATTGAATATTTTTGACCAAATGGTTTCTACTTTTAAATTTACGAAATAATAAATAAAAATTAAATAATGGCAAATTTTTCATATACTGCAAAATCGCTCGACGGCGAAATAAAAACAGGAAATTCAGACGCCGAAAACATAAGAGAATTGGCCCAGAGCCTGAAAGGAGAAGGGCTGGTTTTGGTTAAGGCAAATATTAAAAAAGAGAAAAAGAAAAGCATTTTTAATTTTTCTTTTTTGTCCGGCAAAGTTTCCATATCTGAAAAAATGCTGATGACAAGGAATTTGTGGATTATGGTTTCCACCGGGCTTTCGCTTGTCAAAGGATTTTCTATTTTGTCGGCGCAGTCAAAAAGCAAAAAAATGAAAGAAGCCCTTTTGGACATAGGGCAGGAAGTAAGCAAGGGAAAAACTTTGTCCGACGCCTTCAAAAAATATCCCGATGTTTTTTCCGAACTTTTCCAGAATATGATAAAGGCGGGCGAAGAATCGGGAACATTGGAAGATGTCCTGAAAGTATTGTCATTGCAGTTGGAAAAGGAAAAAGAGATGAATTCTAAAATAAAGAACGCGCTGATTTATCCGGCTATTTTAATAACTACAATGCTGATTGTCGGAGTTATGCTGGCAATTTTCGTGCTTCCGAAAATGAACACTTTTTTTATGAGCCTGCATACGAAGCTTCCCATAACCACAATAATAATATTGGGCTCGGGAAATTTTCTTTTGAAATACTGGTATCTTTTCTTAATAGCGCTGATTATCCTGATTTTTGTTTTTTTGACATTGATAAGAACAAAAAAAGGCAGATTTTTTATAGATACAGCTTTGCTGAAAATACCGTTTGTCTCCTCGTTGGTCAAAAAAAGCAACTCGGCTTCATTAATCAGGTCGTTAAGCTCGCTTTTGGCTTCGGGAGTTCCTTTAATAAAATGCCTGGAAATAACTTCCGGAACCTTAAGTAATTTTTATTTCAAGCAGGCGCTTTACGGAGCGTCCAAAAAAATAGAAAAAGGGGAAAAATTATTTGTCAGCTTGAAACCCTATCAGAATCTTTTTCCTTACGGCGCCATAGAAATGATTGAAATTGGAGAGGAAACAGGCAAAACTTCCTTAATTTTAAAAAAATTGGCGGAGTTTTACGAAGAAGAAGTATCCAACGCCGCTGAAAACCTCTCTGTGATAATTGAGCCGGTTTTGATAGTTTTTATCGGAGCTACAGTCGGCGTTTTCGCGGTTTCCATAATAGGGCCGTTATACTCAAGTTTAGGAAGTATATAATCCTAATTTTAAATTTGAAATTTTTAATTTTTAATAAATTTGAAAAAGGCATTTCGCTTATTGAAGTGGTTGTTTGCGTTGCTATTTTTGCAATTTTAAGCGTCAGCATTTACGGAGTTTTTACCTCGATTATAAACGGAATTGCATATTACAGAGACAAAACAACTATTTCAGCGCTGGCTGACCAATATCTGGAAATTGCGCGAAATATGCCATATTCCCAAATTGGAACCATAGAAGGAAATCCGCACGGCTCTCTTGCCGACCTTCCAAATCCAATTAATGAGGTAATAGGCGAAACAGCTTACCAAATTTATTATGCAGTAAGCTATGTTGACGACCCTGCTGACGGAACAATTGTCGCCGGCACAGACCCGGCCCCCAATGATTACAAGCAAATCAAGCTTTATATTAAAAATGCAGGCACCGGAACCGTAAATAGTTTTTTGACAAATACTTCTCCCAAAGGACTTGAAGGATTGGAAAGCGGGGGAGCGCTTTCTTTGCAAGTTTTTAATGCTGTCGGCCAGCCGGTTCCCGGAGCTTTATTGCATATTACAAATACCAGCGTTGTTCCGAATATCAATTTGACAAGAACAGCCGACGCTAATGGAAAATGGATTGAAGTCGGCTTGCCGGATTCAGCCAACAGTTACAACATTACAGCCAACAAAACAGGATATTCTATTGACAAAACTTATCCTATTTCAACGCAGAATCCAAATCCGACAAAGCCCGACGCCACAATTGCAAACGGACAGGTGACTCAAATAAGCTTTTCAATAGACAAATTAAGCAATTTGGTTTTCAATACTTTGAATCAAGTTTGCGCTCCAATTTCCGGAGTTGGTTTGGAAGTCAGGGGCGCAAAATTAATTGGCACGCCCAATGTGTTGAAATTTGATAATGTTTATAATTCAAATTCCGGCGGACAGGTTTCGCTTAATAATATCGAATGGGATAGCTACACTCCGGCATTGACCGGGACTTCTTATATGATTTATGGCTCTTCCCCAATCCAAACAGCAAGCATTTTGCCGGATACAAGCCAAAATTTTAATCTTATACTGGGACCGAAAACAACCAACAGCTTGCTGACAATAGTCAAAGATTCTTCAACTGCCAATCCCATCGAGGGGGCAGAAGTTGATTTGCAGGCGGCAGTTCCTCCTGACAAATACACCATTACGGCTTTGGCAGGCGCAAACGGAACAATTACTCCTTCCGGCGCGGTTTTGGCGGACAGCGGAGGGAACCAAACATTTAATATTGCTCCAAATTCAGGATATGCCATACAGAATGTTTCAGTTGACGGAGCTTCTTTGGGAGCATTGTCAAGCTATACTTTCAGCAACATTTCGGCAGACCATGCGATTTTTGCAAGTTTTACGCCGATTGTTTTGTGGCTTCCTAATTGGCAATACAGAAAAAAAATTACAATCTCAAATGCCAATGTCGATTCCAATCTTTCCAATTTTCCGGTTTTGGTTAAAATCACAGCTGACTCGAATATGTCGACAGCGCTTGCCAACGGATACGATATAAGATTTGCAGATTCTGGAGGCTTAACATTATTGCAATACGAAAGAGAAAGCTGGTCGGGTGGAGGAGGGAATTCGGTTACGGCTAATTTTTGGGTAAAAGTCCCGACAATCAGCCATTCGTCTGCGACAACAATTTATATTTACTATGGCAATTCTTCAGCTGTCGATGCTCAAAGCCCAACTGGCGTCTGGGACTCGAATTTTCTCGGAGTTTGGCATATGGCTGACAACGCAGCCAACAAAACCGTAGTTGATTCTACCGGAGGAGACAATGGCACAGCCAAAGCCAACACCAGCTCGAAAACAACCACAGGAAAAGTCAACGGAGCCCTTACATTCAACGGAAGCTCAGATTATGTCAATTTAAACAGCAATGTCGGAAATTTTACCTTGTCGAGCGCTTTTACAATTTCAGCTTGGGTTAATCCTGCGCTGGATTCAAGCGATGATGTCATTTACGGAAACACTTGGACAGGACAAGGATATATGATGAGAATTAATTCTTCAAACAAAGCAAGATTTATTTTATTTAAAAGCAGTAATAATTATAAAGGAATCGATTCGTCTGCTTTAAGTTCGGGCTGGCATTATATTACTGGAATTTGGAACGGAACTGCCACAAAAATATTCATAGACGGAGCAGAAAATTCCCAGACAGCAGTAACCAAGGGAACAGTAGATACAATTACAACCAGCAATAACACAAACATAGGATTAGACACCACAAGCGACGGACATTATTTTAAAGGTCCGATTGACGAAGTCAGAGTGTCTAATTTGGTCCGTTCTGCAGATTGGCTAAAATTTGAATATCACAATATGGCGGATTCCGGAAACAATTTGACATTTGCCGGTCAGGAAACAAAAATTAATGTTTATACAATTACAGCGTCTCCTTCTGCCAGCGGAACAATTACTCCTTCTAACGCGGTATCAGTAAACAGCGGAGCCAGCCAGCCGTTTATAATTACTCCAAGCAACGGATACCATATATCAAATATAACAGTTGACGGCAATTCTGTCGGAACAAACAGTCCTTATACATTCAGCAATGTTACGGCAAACCATTCGATTTCAGCCACCTTTGAAGCAACTGTCATCAGTGGAGGATATGTCGATACAGGATTTACTTCAGGCTCAATATGGAGCCAGCAAAGCTGGTCGGGCGGGTCGGGGCAGTCAGATTTTTCCGATTCTTCAAAATATTATTTAGACGACGGCAACATCAGCAACAACAGCATTCCTTCAGGATTAAGATTGGCAAAAGTCGGCGAATCTTATGTTTCTTTTGGTTCGCTGACATCTTCCTCTTTCGACACCGGCACCAGCGCGACCTCTTACACAACTTTGACTTGGCAGCCGACTTCCCAAAATCCGGCAACCAGCATCAAGTTTCAAATTGCGGCAAATAACGACAACTCAACATGGAATTTTCTGGGTCCCGACGGCACAGGCAGCACCTATTATGATGTTTCGGGAACAACAATCAACAATGAAAACAGCAAACGCTATGTCCGCTACAAAGTTTTTCTTTCAACTTCCGACCCGTCAAAAACGCCGGTGCTGACCAGCATCAATATAAATTATGTTTCCGGATGCGCTTCTCCAGGACAGGTTATGTTTCCCGGATTGCAGAAAAGTTCGGGCTACCAGGCAACGGTTACAATGAACGGCTACCAAACTCAAACCATCAGCAACATCACCGTCGACGGCTACAATGTTTTGCAAGTTTTATTGAGCCATTAAAATAATTTTTTATTTATGGAAAACAAAGGTTTCACATTGATTGAAGTTTTGATAACAACGGCTATTTTTGCAGTTCTTATTTTTGTGGTTTCCGCAATGCTCAATGATATTTATGTCAATTCCAATCAGCAGTTGTCGTCAATGAGTAATATCGACCAGGCAAGAGCGGCCGCCACCGCATTCACAAACGAAATCAGAAATGCCACAACCGGCGTCGACGGTTCTTATCCTTTAAACCAGGCAACCGACGGCCAAATAATTTTTTACTCTAATTTTGGAACTAATAATTCAGCTGTTCAAAGAATCAGATATTATGTTTTGGGAGATATTTTATATAAAGGAGTTGTTTTGCCAACCGGCAGTCCGCTGGCATATAATTTATCTTCAGAATTGATAAGTCCTGCCATAACCGGAATATCCAACCAAGGTTCGCCGGCATTTTATTATTACGACGGCAATTACAGCGGAACTGGCAGCGCTCTTACGCAACCGGTCAACATAAATCAGGTCAGATTTGTAAAAATTAATTTGATGGTTAAAAATCAAATTACGCCGACAGACTCCAGCGTATTTCCCGTTTCAGCCGGAGCTGCAATACGGTCTGTAAAAGATAATTTAGGAAACTGATGAAACAAGAAAAAAAACAAAAAGGTTCGCTGCTTATATATATGATAATCATCATAGCCATTTTTATTATGGTTATGTTTCCGGTTATTATGGTTTTTACCGGCAAGCTTCAACTTCTAAAATTAACAATAGAAAAAGAAGAAGCTCTGCAAATTGCCGAAGCGGGAATAAATTATTACCAATGGCACCTGGCGCATTTTCCAAATGATTATAAGGACGGAACCGGCTCGTCAGGACCTTATGTCCATAATTACACTGATTATGACACTCAGCAGAATATTGGGCAATTCAGTTTGGTTATAACTCCGCCGTTGCCCGGCTCCACAATTGTTACGGTTGAATCAACCGGCTGGAACAATGCAAACCCCGGACTGGCGCGGAAAATTACCGCCAGATTCGGAATTGCTTCGCTTGCCAAATATGCTTTTTTAAGCAATGATGTTATTTGGATTGGAAGCGATGAAACAGTCAACGGCCAGTTTCAGTCCAACAACGGCGTCAGGTTCGACGGAATTGGAAACGCTCCAATACAATCTGCAAAATCAACTTACACCTGCCCTTCCAGCCAAGGCTCTCCGTGTCCTGCGGTTGAAAATGGGGTGTGGGGTTCGGCTCCGCAATCCACCAAAAATTTCTGGCAGTTCCCTGTGCCGGCTGTTGATTTTTCGTCTATAACTTCCGACCTGGCTGTTATGAAAACTAGCGCCCAAACCACAGGAATTTATCTTCCGCCTTCCAACGCGCAAGGATATTCTTTGGTGTTCAACAGCGACGGAACCGTAAGCGTTTACAAAGTGGACAGCCTTTTGTCCAATCCTGTCGGATGGGACACAAGCTGGACTGCTCACAATGAATATGTCGATTACGACGCCAGAACTTTGCAATTTACAAATACAATACCGGCAAATGGCATAATATATATAGAAGACAAAACTTGGGTGGAGGGCACGGTCAACGGAAGAGTAACAGTGGTGGCTTCGCAACTGCCGTATAATCCTTCGACAGCTCCGACAATTTATATTCCCAACAATATTGTTTATGCCACAAAAGACGGTTCTGATGTTTTGGGATTGATTGCCCAAAAAGATATTGTTGTCACTTACCACGCTCCGACTGATTTGGAAGTTGATGCGGCAATAATTTCCCAAAATGGAGCGGCGCAATTTTTCTATTATGCCGGCGACATAAAAAACAGCATCACTATTTTTGGCGCCATAATGACATACAACCAATGGACTTGGACTTGGGTGGACGGCTCAAACAACAATGTTGCAGGCTACAGCCACACTTACGACAATTATGACAGCAATCTTCTGTATGCGCCTCCGCCAAGCTTTCCTTTGTCTAGCTCCAGCTACCAATTATTAAGCTGGACAAGCAATTAAACAATTATCAATAAAAAATTATGAAGCAAACAAAATATTTTTTCCTATTTTCCATTTTATTTTTTCTTTGTTTTTCTTTTAATATTTTTGCGACAAACCAGAGCCAGTTTCCCGATGTTTTAAAACTCCAGCCAATACCGTCGGGCGTGCATCCTGGCACTTCCGGCAATAAAAATATGCAAAATCCCGGAGCAGACAGCTCTCTGCTTCAGCAAATAGGCCAGTATGAATTCAATGAAAGCAACTTAGACCCGAATACAAGCTACATTGATACAATAAATCATTTGCTTTTCATATCAGATACCGAAAATAATTGCGTTCTTGTTTTTGACCTCAACCAAGACAATGTTTTGGTTGATTATATCCCGGATTACATTTTGGGCCAGCCGGATTTTACCAGCTCTGACCCCGGCACAACCCAGTCAACCCTCAACGGTCCGACTGGTTTGGCTTATGACCCTGAAAACAATAAGCTTTTCGTGGCAGACACGAAAAATAATCGCGTAATGATTTTTGACACTTCTTCAATTACCAACGGAGAAAACGCGGTCAATGTTTTGGGCCAGCCAAATTTCACCAGCTCTGACCCGGGGACAGACCAGTCATCTCTCGACAGCCCGACCGCGCTCGATTACGACCCGGTTAACAAAATTCTTTTTGTGACAGACACAAACAACAATCGAGTGGTGACTTTTGATGTTGTGCCGGCCGTAAACGGGGAAAATGCTGTCAATGTTTTGGGCCAGTCAAATTTTACCAGCTCGAATCCCGGAGCAGGCGAGTCGGCTCTAAACAATCCTTACGCGCTTGCCTACAACCCAGCCAGCCGGGAACTTTTCGTGGCAGACACCAACAATAATCGGGTGATGGTTTTCAGCGTTATTTCAACCAACAACGGCGAGGAAGCTGTCAACATCATCAACAGCACTGCCAAAATTTCAGCATTGAGCCCAAAAATTGCCACTAAAATGCAAAGCAAACTTAAAGAAAATGCAGTCCAAAAGCAAAATAAAAATTCTTTTTTCAACTCAACTTTTTTCTGGATTATTATTTCTTTAATAATCTTAATTATTATCATAGCCGTAATTTTTGTGGTAAGAAGGAACAAAGAGGCTTAAATAACTTATGCACATTTTAAATTTGATTTTGAAAATGGTATAGTTATATAATAGCAATAACAATGTTTAAATTTCTAACATTAGAAGAAGAAGCATTCGGACTGGATATAAATGATTTTTCTTTGAAAATTGTAAAGCTTAAAAAAAAGCGCAATGGTTTTGCGCTGGTTTCTTATAATGAAGAAAGAATTCCGCCAAATATAATAGAAGACGGAGTAATAAATGACGAAGCGGCTCTTGCAAAAATCATAAAATCCGCCTGCGACAAGGTCAAAGGGAAAAAAATAACGACAAAATATGTCATAGCTTCCATGCCCGAAGAAAAATCTTTTTTACAGGTAATACAAATGCCGAAAATGAACAAAGAAGAGCTGAAGCTTTCTGTTCCGCTTGAAGCGGAAAATTATATTCCATTGCCAATTGACGATGTTTATTTGGATTTCCACGTCATTCCTCCAATTAAGGATTATTTCAATCATTCTGAAGTTTTAATAGTCGCGCTTCCGAAAAAAATAGTTGATTCTTACATTTCTTGCTTTAAAAAAGCAGGTCTTACGCCCATAGTTTTAGAAGTGGAATCGGAAGCCATAGCCCGCGCTTTGGCGAAAAAAGAAACCAATTCTCCGTTAATTTTAATTGATTTCGGAGAAAACAACACTGATTTCGTCGTTTTTTCCGGCAGTTCCATACGTTTTACCAGCTCTATTTCAATTTCATCGGCGTCCCTGACAAAAGCCATATCGGAATCTTTGAAAATCAGCTTTGAGGAAGCTGAAAAATTAAAAATAGAAAATGGCTTGGTTGGAGAAACAGTATCTAAAATTATAGTTCCCATTCTGGAAGATTTGGTGGCGCAAATTAAAAAGTACATAAATTTTTATCATGACCATTCTTCCTACGAATATTTGCTTCCCGAAGGAAAAATAGAGAAAATTTTGCTTTGCGGAGGAGGCGCCGACTTGAAAGGGCTGGCTGATTTTATGGGAAAGCGCCTGGAAATTCCGACAGAGCTTGGAAATCCTTTAATAAATTTTTCGTCGAAAAATCAAAAAAGCATCATCAAAAAAAATCTGATATCTTTTACAACCGCCATAGGATTGGCTTTAAGGCAAATAAATTATAAACCATAATAAAATGATAAATCTTCTGCCGGCGGAAGAAAAACAAAAATTGCTTTCGGAGAAAAAGAGAAGATTGGCTATTGTTTTGGGAATTACAGCCCTGATTTCTTTGTTTTGTTTTGTTTTAATACTGCTTTCGATAAAATTTTATATTTTGGCGGAAACCGATTTTCAAAAAAACATATTAAAGCAGACTCAGCAAGAAGCAGAAACTCCTGATTTTGCAAGTTTAAGCGACTCTATTCAAAAATATAATGAAATTTTGGCTCAGGTTGATTCTTTCTATGAAAATGAAATATATTTTAACCAAGCTTTGAAAATAATAACAGACATTCCAAGCCCGAAGAATCTGCATCTGACAAATTTTTCCTTAAACAGGGAAGACAGCGGAAACATACAGGCGAGCGTTGCCGGCGTCAGCGATACTCGGGACGATTTGCTTGCCTTCAAGCAGAATATTGAAAATAGCAAAAAGATAAAAAATCCTTATTTTTCTTCTGAAAGCTGGATAAGCCCGAAAAACGTCAATTTTTCCTTAACGTTTGAAATTAATGAAAACCAACAATAAAAATTATATAATTTTGTCAGTTTTTGCGGTGATTGCCCTGCTTTTGATTGTGTTTTTGATTTTCCCGCCGTTTAGCGAAATAGAAAGAAATTCCAAAGCTTTGATTTCCGCGAAAAAAGATATGGCAGGCTTGGACGCCCAAATCAATGAAGTCGAAAATTTCAAGAAAAATTATGAAAACTATGAGCCGAATTTAAAAAAAATAGACCAATTATTCGTCGACCCTGCCAATCCTGTCGATTTTATTAAATTTTTAGAGGACGCAGCCTCAGCCTCTCAAATTACTTCGCAGATTTCCATGCCTCCATATTCACAAAATTCCCAGCAAGAGCCAACTTCTTCCAAAAAATCCAAGCCGAAAGTTATGGATTCCATTATTTTCCAATTTTCTTCCAAAGGAAGTTTTTCAGGAGCGCTGAATTTTGCCAAAAAAATAGAATCCGGGCCATATTTGATTGAAATAGAAAATTTGACTATCCAGAATTCAACAGATAATTCAACAGGCAAAACGCAAGATAAGAATGTTTTGTCAGATTATTCTTCCAGAAAAGTTGAAGCGACATTTACAATAAAAGTTTTCACAAAATAAAAGCAATGAAATCCATATCTGACATTTTCAAAATTTTTGGCGAAAGGATTAAAAAAATCCTCTGGTTTTTGGGCTTGCATGCCTTTGCGCTTATTTTATTCCTTATTTTTACAGGTTTTATTCTGGGCGGTTTCATATTTTACAAATATGTATTTTTAGCGGAAAAAGAAGCATCTGTCGGCGCTGAAAATATTCTTAAATTTGACGAAAAATCTTATCAGGATGTTTTGAAAGAATTGCAGGCAAGGGAAGAAAGCAACGAGGAACCGGCAACAGCGAGCCCAACAAATCCTCTTTTGCCGCCTCAAAATAATCCGGCGCAATAATTTATTGCGCGACAATTACAGCCCGAATTAAATTTCGGGTTTTTGGTTGAAAAAATGTGTTTATTATGTTATATTTACACCATATAAATTGAATTTAGGGGCGTGGTGAAACGGTATCATAGAGGTCTCCAAAACCTTTGGTCTGGGTTCGATTCCCAGCGCCCCTGCATAATGAAAAATGTTTCAAAATAAAAATAGCAAAAGTTCGAATTTTTCTGTAAACGATTTGATTTTGTTTTGTATACACTCTGTAATTTTCAATTCCGAGCAGTGCAGTTTTGAACGGCTGGTGAAGGAATGCTTTACTTTGTTTCCGGAAACATTAAAATTTACGCGGTATCCCATTTGGCCTGATTCCAGAAAATTAGACAGGCCGTTGAGGGCATTGAGGGACGAAAATTTGATAATCGGCGACCCGAAGACATATTTTATTTTAACAAAAACCGGCGAAGAAAAAGCAACAGTTGTTTCAAAATCATTAAGGCAGGGAAAACTTCTATGAAAATAAAAAAGAATTTATTTAAAAATATCACTGCGCTGAGGAACAAGGATTTTTCAAAAGTAAACGCAAAATTTTTGAGAAAAGTTGCGTCGGCAATGGGAGTTATTTTATTGCTGGCGTTCTTTTTCATATGTTTTGAAATTTACGTTCCAATAAATCCCGGTTCTCACGAAACAATCACTTACACTGTCCAGAAGGGCTGGGGAGACGATGAAATTGCAGACAATCTGCAGAAATTGAAAATAATCAGAAGCAGTTATTTTTTTAAATTTTATGTCATAGCCACTTTGCAGCACTCCAAATTGCAGGCAGGCGAATATAATATATCTCCTAAAATGTCCATATACCAGATTGCCAAAAAAATGGCGCAAGGAGATGTCATTAAAGACAATGTCATAATTTTGGAAGGCTGGGACATAAATGATATCGGAAAATATTTGGAATCGAAAAATATTTGCCAGCAAAATTATTTTATTTCTTTAACGCAGAAGGATTACTCGAATGATTTTGATTTTTTGCAGGACAAGCCGAAAAAAGCCGGCCTGGAAGGTTATCTTTTTCCAGATACCTACCAAATTGCCAGAGGAGAAACCTGCGAAGACATATTAAGCGCAATGCTGGCGAATTTCGACAAAAAATTAACTCCGGATATGAGAGCTGAAATTGCAAAAGATCCAAAGGGTACCCCAAAATCAATTTTTGACATAGTCACAATGGCTTCCATGATTGAAAAAGAAGTCAGAACTTTAGACGACAAAAAAATTGTTTCAGGAATTTTGTGGAAAAGAATAGCAATAGGAATGCCTTTGCAATTGGATGCGACAGTCAATTATGTTACAGACAAGAGCGATGCCAGCGTCAAAATAAAGGATACCCGGATAGATTCGCCGTATAACACTTATAAATATAAAGGCTTGCCGGCCGGACCGATTTCAAACCCTGGAATTGATTCAATAGTTGCGGCAATTTATCCGAAAGCCACAAATTATTGGTATTATTTGTCAGACGGAAAAACATATTTCAGTGAAACGCTATCCCAGCACAACGCCGCCGCAGCAAAGTATTTAGGGCACTAACTATTGACATATAAAACCAGATAGATTAAGATATAAACATAATTAAATAAAGCCATAGACAGCAGGCCGTAGGTCCCGAGCAAAGCGAGGGATTTGCTATAAGTCCTGCCCAGGCGAAGCTCTTGTCTGTGGTTAAAAACCGCATTTTTTATTATATGGCATTAACAAAAATACAAAAAACAAAGCAAATAGACAGCATAAAAGAAAAGCTTTCAAACCAAAAATCAATAGTTTTTGTTGATTTTAACAAAGTTCCTTCAAAGGAAATGTTTTCCTTGAGAAAAACCTTAAAAGAAGCCGGTTGCAATTTGAAAATTGCCAAAAAAACATTGGTAAGAGTTGCTTTTGGGCAATCAAACATTTCTTACTGGAATAAAATAAAGTCCAGCATTCCAGGACAATTGGCACTGGTTTTTGGAGTTGAAGATGAAATTGCCCCGGCAAGAATTGCCAACCAGTTTGCAAAAACTCAGGAAAATCTGAAAATTTTGGGAGGAATTTTTGAGAACAGATTTATAGACAGAGAAAAAGTATTAGTGTTGGCGAATATACCGCCAAGAAACGAATTATTGGGCAGATTGGTTGGCTCTATTTATAGTCCAGTTACAAGTTTTGTGAGAGTTTTAAATAAAATAAGTGAAAAAAATAACTAATTAAATTTCGCTTGGCAATCAAATTTTTTTTCGCTAAGTCCTCGCTTCGCTGCGGAGCTCAAAAAAATTTATTGCCTCGCTACATTAAATATTATGACAGACGACACAAAAGTTCCAGCTAAATTTGAAAAATTAGTTGGCGAGATAGAAAAAATGCCAGTTGTAGAATTGGCAGAATTAGTAAAAGTCTTAGAAGAAAAATTTGGCGTTTCGGCAGCAGCTCCAGTTGCAGTAGCAGCCGCCACCGCAGGACCTGTTGAGGAAAAAACATCTTTCAGTGTTGAATTGAAAGAAGTTGGAGCTCAGAAAATTGAAGTCATTAAAGTTGTTAGAGATGTTACTGCAAAAGGATTGAAGGAATCAAAAGACCTGGTTGACGCAGCAGCAGCCGGCACCGCGCAAATGATTAAAGAAGACGTCAAAAAAGAAGAAGCCGATGAAATTGTAAAGAAATTTACAGCCGCCGGCGCCAAAGTGGAGATAAAATAACAATAAAAAACAGCCCATTCGATTAACTCAGGGCTGTTTTTTTATTACAAAAGTGATAAAATTGTTTAATGGACGATTAGCTCAGCTGGTTAGAGCGTTGCATTCACATTGCAAAGGCCGCAGGTTCGAGTCCTGCATCGTCCACAAAAAAATCATGAAAATAGTATTTAATACAAAAAAATATTTTTGGACCGAGCATTCAAAAATAAAAATGCGTCAGTATGGGCTTTCAAAACAAAAGTTGCTGGGCATATTAGCCAGGCCAGAAAGAAAAGAGTTGGGGATTGTGCCGGGAACTTTTGCCATGATGAAAACCAACAAAGTATTTTTTAAGGCAAAACAAATAACTTTGGCAAAGGCCTGGCAGAAGCCCAAAAAAGCTCCGGGCGAAATTTGGATAATGTATAAAGACACAAAAGATTTTCGCAAAATAATTTCAGCCTGGCGGTATCCTGGAATTTCAAAACCCGGCGAAGAGATACCAATTCCAGAAGATATTAAAATTTTTTTAAAAAGTAGTATAATAGAATAATGCAAACAAGCGGAAGGCAAAATATTATATCTTTGTGGTTCTTTTGGCATTTTTATGAAATGCCAAAGTTTTTGCTGGCAGTCTGGAAAAACTACATTATGTTTGCTTTGGATTATTTTTCGCTTCCGCTTTTGTTGAAATCTTTTTTTGCTCCTTGGCGGAAATATAGATGGAATTACCCAAAAGGATTTGACGTTGGAGAATTTTTCAGCACTTTAATTTCCAATATATTTTCCAGAATAATAGGGGCCATAATGCGGATTGTTTTAATTATAGCCGGAATTTTATTTCAAATTTTTGTTGTTCTCGCCGGCTTGATTATTTTTTTGTTATGGATATTAATTCCATTTATTATAATTGCGGGGTTTTTATTTGTCTTTATCTATTAAAATGCCATTCAATTTCCAACTAAAACATACAGCAATTTTAAAAGCAGTAAAAAGGGAAAAATTTCCTTTGTTTCGGTTCGCCAATTTTTTAAAAAATGTTTTTTCATTTTTATTTATTCTTTCCTTTTTGCTTGTTGGTTTTTCTTTTTTTAATTTTATTTCCGGATATTCAACTGCAAAAATGCTGGTTTTATTTTTATCTTTGTATCTCATTTTTTGGGATGTAGATTTATTTGTTGATTCAAAAATAAAAAAGCCGGAAATTAAGCCAGAGGCTGACAACCTGGCGGAATTTTTGAATTTTAATTCAGCAAAAATTGTTTTAGATTCAATAAAATTTTGCAAAAAAAAGAAAATTATAGTTAATTCTGCTTCTCTTCTTTATTCTGCTATAAAAAACAGCCAAGACGTAAATTTGATTTGTTTTCGGCTGGGACTGGATGTAAAAAAATTACAGAATGACCTTAAAAATTATTTGGAAAAAATGCCAAAAAATAATACTGCAGAAGAAGTTTTTTCAGATGATTTTCAAGAAACAATAAAATGCGCGCTTTCGGTTTCAGTAGATAGAAAACACAATTATATTGGAGAAAAAGAAATTTTTGTTGGTTTGGCGAGAGAGGATGAATTTTTCAAAAAAACTTTAGTTGAATTCGATTTGAAGCCAGAAGACATTGAAAACCTAACTTTGTGGCTGGATTCTGCAGAAGATTTGGCGGATAAAAATAAGGAATTTTGGACTTTGGAAAATTTATTGAGAAACGGATCCTTGGGCAAAGATTTTTCTTCAGGGTATACCATAACGCTGGACCGGTTTTCCACTGATTGGAGAAAAGTTGTTTCAAAATGGAGGTTTCGCGAAATTATTGGCCACAAAAAAGAAATAGAAGAAACCGAAACAATTTTGGCAAAATCTGACATGGCAAATGTTTTGATTGTGGGAGAGCAGGGGACCGGCAGAAAAAGCATTGTTGAGGCTCTGGCGCAAAAATGTTATTTGGGCACTTCTATGCCCGAGTTAAACAGCAAGAGGGTGGTGGAGCTTGATTGCGTTTTGTTGGCAGCTCAAATTCCTGATTTTGAAAAATTAGAATCAACTTTAGACCAAATATTTGCAGAAGCGGAAACTGCGGGAAACGTAATTTTGGTAATTGACGACATTGAAAATTTTGTGGGGCAAAAAATTCAGAAAGCCGGAGCTTTTGATATTTCAGGAATACTTTCAAAATACCTTCCTTTGCCTAATTTTAAATTTATTGGAATTACATCTTATGAAGGGCTCCACAAAAACGTTGAAGAAAATGCTTCTTTTATAGATTTGTTTGAAAAAGTTGAAGTTTCAGAAATTACCGAGCAGGAAACAATAAATATTTTGCAGTCTTCGGCTTTGGAATTAGAATATAAGAATAAGGTTTTGGTTTTGTACCCAAGCATAAGGGAAATTGTAAATTTGACGGCAAGATATATGCCAAGCCTTCCTTTCCCAAAAAAAGCTTTGGACGTTTTAGACGAATCAGTTGTTTATGTCCGACGCCTGAAAGAAAAAGTTGTTTTGCCACATCACATTGCTGAAATTATTTCTAAAAAAACCGATATTCCGGTTGGAAAAATGGAAGTCAAAGAAAAAGAAGTTTTGCTTAATTTGGAAAATTTAATTCATGGCAGAATTGTAAATCAGGAAGAGGCGGTAAAAGAAATATCAATTGCAATGAGGCGGGCAAGAATGGGAATTGGCTCAAAAACCCGCCCAATGGGAACATTTTTGTTCTTGGGCCCCACAGGAGTCGGCAAAACAGAAACAGCAAAAGCCTTGGCTCAAATTTATTTTGGCTCAGAACAAAAAATGATTCGGCTTGATATGTCTGAGTTCCAGTCCATTTCAGACATTCCACGACTAATTGGCGCAACCTCGCCCGTTGAAATGCAGGGGCTTTTGACAACGCCTGTCAGAGAAACTCCATTTTCTTTGGTTTTGCTTGATGAAATTGAAAAAGCCCATCCAAATATTTTAAATTTATTTTTGCAGGTTTTAGACGAAGGCCACATAACAGACGGCCAGGGCAGAAAAGTTATTTTTACAAACACAATTATTATTTGCACGTCAAACGCCGCAGCAGACATGATTTTCAAACAAGTTGAGGCAAACCAGCCGTTAGAAAAGGAAAAGTTGCTGGATTCTCTTTTTGAAAAAAATATATTTCGACCGGAATTTATAAATCGTTTTGATGCTTCTGTGGTTTTTCATCCTTTAACAAAAGATAATTTAATGAAAATAGCCCAGCTGTCTTTGCAAAGCCTGCAGAAAAGTTTGAAAGAAAAAGATATTGATTTTATAATTACCGAGCCCTTGAAAGAAAAAATTGTCGGGCTTTCTTACAAACCAGAATACGGCGCAAGAGAAATGAGAAGGGTTATTCAGGACAAAGTTGAAAATGCCGTGGCTCAGGCTCTTTTGACCGACTCAATAAAAAAAGGCGACAAATTTGAAGTCAATTCTGAAACCTTTGAAATAATAGCCAACCCCGTAGAATAATATTTTAAAAAGCCGAGTTTATAACTCGGTTTTTTGATTGCGTAAAATATTGCGGTATTTTTTAAAATATGGTATATTATTCGTAGCACAAGGGGCAGGGGATTCCCCTCTGCATTACAACCTAAGGAGCAGGAAGATGAAGACTTTTTGGAAGTTAGCGACATTGTTTCTGTTTGTTGTCATTGTTACGGGGTTTTACTACGAAGCCCGGTGGTCTAACCAGCCGGTCGCTGCAGTTTCACTGCAGTTGCCGGCGTTCCAAGGACGGATTATGGAACTGGGGCAAGTTCGTCCGGGGATGTTCTTGATAGAACGCCCGTTCAGCGAGATTTCGGGTTGGGGCAAAGATGGCATTATGACCTACGGCGCTTCGATAAAAGGCAAAGCGGTATGTATCGAGGCATGGAGGCCTGACCCTCTTTCATCGGCTGTGTTTGAGCACTCTGAGGAAATATTTGATATTAATTTTCCTCGCTTGTATTTGATAGACAAAGTGAAGAGGGATGACGGACGGCTGATAATCACGCCACAGAAAGATATTTTCGGAGTTTTTATCTGCTGTGTCTCACCCTTGGTACTCCTGTTCCTTGGCATCCATTCCACTTTCAGAGCAGGCTGGCCAAAACAATGTCGTGGCAAAGAGAGAAAGGACTTCTCATGCAGATACTGAAAGCAAGCGACGATGAGTTTCAGAATTGGGCCATACAAGAGAAACTCGGGTTGGACTACGATTTGAGGATGGCGTTGTTGGAGGAATTGACAGCGTCGCCAAGGACTGCCTTGGCAAGAATCCACGACTTGTTACGTTCCTGGGTTTTAGAATATTCTCGCGTTTATCGCGTAGAAATCGAAACTGCTCTGGATCGCGATTCGCTTGAACTGGCGGATATGATAAGAGAACGTTTCGCAGAGGAGTTAGATGCAATCTAAAGGTTTTCCTTTGCAAGGAAAGCAAGTGCCCTGAGTAGAAAACGAAAGGGGCTTTTTTATTGCGTTAGTTTGTGGATAACCTTATTGTGCGACAGATTTTAAACAGCAGGGTGTGGATAACTAGTGTAAATTTACCCTATTTTACGACTAAAATGGGCATTTGGGGCAAGGTGTTGACGAGGTGCTATGAAGTGGACTATAAATAAGGAGAAGTGGGCAGAAGTGGATAAGTGTGGTAAAACTGCCATAAAGGGTGCATAACTTCTATACACAAATTTTATGTTGATAGGGCAATATGAGCATACAATTGACGCAAAAAAGCGCTTGGCTTTGCCGGTAAAATTCAGGGGCGAGCTGGGCGACAAAGTAATTGTAACAAAGGGAATAGAAAATTGCCTGGTTGTTTATACAGAAACAGAATTTAAAATAATGTCGGAGAAAATAAGCAATTTAACAATTAGCCAAGCAGAAGCAAGAAGCTTTACCAGAACCATGCTGGCTTCAGCAATGGAGGTTAATTTGGACAAGCTGGGAAGAATATTGGTGCCGGATTATTTAAAAAAATATGCCGGCCTGAATAAAAATGTTGTTATATGCGGTTTGTCCAACAGACTGGAAATATGGGATTCTGAAAATTGGAATATTTTGACAAAAGAAGACGAAAAAGGAGTAAGCGATATTGTTTCAAAATTAGGAGGGCTTGGAATTTAAAATAATTATGATACATTCGGCAGTTCTTAAAAAAGAAGTTTTAGAATATCTTGACCCAAAAACAAATGAAAATTTTGTTGATTGCACAATAGGCGAGGGCGGGCACGCAGAAGATATTCTCAATAAAAATGGTCCGGAAGGAAAAGTTTTGGGAATTGATTTAGACCCTTTGCAAATTGCGGCAAGCCAATGGCTTCACGTGCAGTTTAAAGACAGGATAATTTTGGTAAACGATTCTTATACTAATTTGCAAAATATTATTGAAAGAAAAGAATTTGGTCAGGTTAACGGAATTTTGCTGGACTTGGGAATGTCATCGGCTCAACTGGAAGGCACGCACAAAGGATTTTCTTTCCAGGTAGACCAAAGCCTGGACATGAGATATAACGACGAAGGCGGATACCATTTGACGGCAGAAAAAATTGTCAACGAATGGCCGGAAGAAAAAATTGAAGAAATGCTGGAAAATTACGGCGAAGAAAAATTTGCCAGAAAAATTGCAAAAAATATTGTGGAGCAGAGAAAGCAGGGAAGAATTAAAACCACATTTCAACTTATAGAAATTATAAAAGACGCAACGCCATCATCATATTGGAGAGGAAAAATTCATTATGCAACAAGAACATTCCAGGCGCTGAGGATTGCGGTTAACGACGAATTGGAAAATGTAAAACACGTTTTGCCAGATGCGCTTTCAATTTTAGCTCCGCAAGGAAGATTGGCTGTAATATCATTTCATTCTTTAGAAGACAGGATTGTTAAAAATTTTTTGGCAAGCGAAGCAAAAAAAGGAACAATAAAAATATTAACTAAAAAACCAATAACAGCAAGCAGAGACGAGCTGGCGAAAAATGCGCGGGCAAGGTCTGCAAAACTGCGGGCAGTAATAAAATTATGACAACAATAGCGCTGAATTATTCAATAGTTCAGAAAAAAATACAGGCAAAAGTTGATTCGGTGGAAGTTCCTTCAGTAAATTGGAAAGCAATTTGCTTTGCAGGATTTTTTATGAGCTTATTTTTATTGGTTTTTTATGTCTGGCAGATAAACGATTTAACTAAAGGCTCTTATTTAATGAACACCTATGAAAAACAAATCAGCCAGCTTTCTGACGAAAATAAAAATTTGCAAATTTCTTCTGCCGAAAGCAGTTTTCTTGGCCAGGCAGTTGTAAAAATACAAGCATTGAATTTTCAAAAAACCAGTTCGGTAAAATATATGCAGATTCCAGACAGCTCGGTTGCTGTCAACATTAAATGAAAAGGCATATTGATTGGCGAATAATCATAATTTTAATTTTGATTTTTATTATTGGGGCAGCTATTATTGGCCGCCTATTTTTTCTGCAGATTTTGGAGCGCAAACTTTTCGAGGCTCAGGCTTTAGGCCAGCAGATGGATTTTAATAATGTTGTCGGTTCGAGAGGTCAGATTTTATGCGCAGGTTCGCAGGAAACCAAAGAAAAAAGTCTGGCAATAAATAAAGACAGCTGGACAATTTCTGTGAACCCGAAAGACATCAAAGACAAGCCGGCTTTTGCGGAAGCGTTGAGCAAAGCTATAAGCCAGACAAAAGAACAGATAATTTCAGAATTGGAAAGCGCGGATTCTTATGTTGTCATACAAAAAAATTTGCCGTCTGATGATTATAACAAGATTAAAGCGCTGAATCTTAAAGGATTGTCTTTTGAAAATATTCCGCAAAGATTTTATCCGCAAGGACAAATGCTGTCTCAGGTTTTGGGGTTTTTAGGAGGGCAGGGCTCGGGGCAATATGGAGTTGAAGGCTATTATGAGGATGTTTTGAAAGGCAAATCCGGAGTTACAGAAGAATCATCGGGAATAAATTTTCTTTTTTCAAATGACAGCCAAATTTCTTTGAACGGTTCGGATGTTTATTTGACGATTGATTATAATATACAATTTCAGGCGGAACAATTGCTTGTAGCCGAACAGAAGAAGGACGGCATAGACGCGGGCCAGATAATTGTTATGAAGCCCGACACCGGAAAAATTTTGGCTTTGGCAAATTTTCCTAATTTTGACCCAAATAATTATTCCAAAGAAAAAGATTTGGGAATTTTCCAAAATTCAGCGGTGCAAAAACTTTTTGAGCCGGGTTCCATAATGAAATCGTTTACAATGGCGGCCGCTTTAAACGAAGGAAAAATAACTCCCGACACGACTTATGTGGATACCGGAACTGCAACATTCGGTTCCCAAACAATCCATAATTTTGCAAACGAAGTCTACGGCAAGCAGACGATGACTCAGGTTTTGGAAAGCTCAATTAACACCGGAGCTGTTTTTGCCGAACAGCAAATTCCGCACAAAATATTTTTTGATTATATTGACAAATTCGGTTTCAATGAAAAAACAGGAATTGATTTACAGGGAGAAGTTTATTCGCGCAATGACTTGCTTAAAAACGGGCCGGACATTGAATTTGCCACAGCTGCTTTTGGCCAGGGAATTGAATTGACTCCCATGCAAATTGCCGTGGGTTATTGCGCCATTGCCAATGGAGGAAAATTGGTTAAGCCATATATAGTTGAAAAAATTGCCAATGGAAAAGATGCAACTTATACAAAGCCGAATGTTTCCCAGCCAATTGTTTCGCAACAAACTATTACGCAATTAAATTCAATGTTAATCAATGTTGTTGATAAGGGTTTTAACGGCGTTGCCAAAATTCCGGGTTATTATTTTGCCGGCAAAACAGGCACAGCTCAAATTCCTCTTAAAAACGGGAAAGGATATATGCCAGACAACAACACAATCCAAAGTTTTGTGGCTTACGGCCCGGCTTTTAACCCGCAATTTTTAATATTGGTAAAATTGGACAATCCAAAGGTTCCAAAGTCATCTCTTTCAGCTGTTCCTGTTTATAAGCAACTGGCGCAGTATATAATCAATTATTGGCAAATCCCGCCCGACTACGATGCAAATGCTAAACCAACAAATTAAAAAACAGCCCTGAGTTTATCGAATGGGCTGTTTTTTATTGTGGCCCCAACCAGATTTGAACTGGTGTTACTTGCTTGAGAAGCAAATGTCCTAGACCAGGCTAGACGATGGGGCCCTTTCTATATATTTATCATAAAAATAGCTTGTTGTCTATCGATATATTTAATGATAAAATATAATAATGCTGAAAAATATTTTTAAAGATTATATCTATCCCATTTCTGCTTTTGCCGGCGGGATGATTGGCGTTGGTTTTTTGTCTTTGCCTTATATTGCGATGCAAGCAGGCATTTGGCTGATGCTTTTGTATTTTTTAGTTTTAACAGCTTTAACAATTGCAATCAATTTGATTTTTTGCGACATAAGCTTGAAAACTCCTGACTTTAAAAGATTCCCAGGATTCGTTGGGCATTATTTGGGGAAATGGCCGCAGGCTTTTACGATGATTTTAATGATTTTAGGAAGTTTCGGAGTGCTTTTGGTTTATTTGCTGATTGGCGGGGAATTTTTGACTTCAGTTTTTCAGCCGATATTTTCCGGAAGCAATTTGATTTACGTTCTAATTTATTTTTGCGCGGTAAGCATAATCGTTTACCTCGATATAAAAATAATTGCCAGAGTGGAATTTTGGGTCATAGTTTTGCTTTTTATATCTATATTTTTAGTTTTCATAGAAGGTTTTTCCCACATAAAATTAAGCAATATTTTTATTCCAAATTCGAAATTTGAAATTCAAAATTTATTCCTGCCATACGGACCTTTGCTGTTTTCATTATGGGGAATCGGGCTGATACCGGAGATAGAAGAAATGCTTATCGGAAAGAAAAAACATCTTAAAAAAATAGTTGTGATATCTACCATAGCAATTTCAGTTTTTTATTTTTTATTTGTTTTGCTGATATTGGGAATTACAGGAATCAAAACAGACCAAACCGGGCTTACAGGACTCAAAGATTTCTTGGGGGGAAATATGGTTTCAGTGTCGCTTTTGGTGGGAATTATGGCAACCTTCACCGCTTTTGTCACGCAGGGAATTGTTTTTAAAAAAGTTTTAATGTTTGACCTTGGCATTAAGCATTGGCAGGCGTTTGTCATAACCTGCTTTACTCCAATGATACTTTTTTTGCTGGGACTGAAATCTTTTGTGACATTAATATCATTGACAGGAGGAGTTTTGCTGGGAATCGACGGAATTTTAATTTTACTGATATACAAAAAGGTTGGAGGGAAAAATATCATAATTTATCCTTTGTCATTAGTATTTTTGCTGGGAATAATTTATGAAATAATATACTTTATCAAATAATTTAAAATGGTTATTGAAATTACAATATTTTTAGCATCGTGTTTCGTTCTGTCGTGGCTCAGCTCGAAATTCATCAAAACTCTTACGGAAGTTGCCAAATATTTAGGCTGGAAAGAATTTATTGTCGCTTTTTTCGTGATGGGTTTTGCCGCTTCTCTGCCGAATTTATTTGTTGATTTGAACGCAGCTTTCCGCGGACTTCAGCAAATTTCCTTCGGAGACATTATGGGCGGAAATTTAATCGATTTGTCGCTTTCCATGGCAATAGTGGTTTTATTTAGCGGCAGTTTTGTTTCCACTGAAAGCAAAACAGTGCAGAGCAGCGCTGTTTTCACAACAATGATTGCTTTTTTGCCGTGGATTTTGGTGCTGAGGACAGGAGGATTGGACAGGTTGGACGGAGTGATATTGATTGCAGCATTTTTTATTTATGCTTTCTGGCTTTTTTCAAACGACGACAGGTTTAGGAAAGTTTACAGGAATAAAAAATTAAAAGATATCACGAAAAAATCCACTTTGATATGGGACTTAATTAAAATAATTGCCATACTCGCCATGCTTTTGGCGGCTTCTTACGCCGTAGTTTACACTGCCCAATATTTTGCCGCGACCATGAATGTTTCTCTGGCACTGGTCGGAGTTTTGATTGTTGCTTTGGGAAATTGCTTTCCCGAAATATATTTTGGAGTTATTTCCGCCAGGAAAAAAGAAAATTGGATGGTTTTGGGAGATATGATGGCTTCTGTGATTGTCTGCGCAACTCTTGTTTTGGGAATTGTCGCTCTTGTTGCGCCGTTTAAAATAAATGATTTTTCTCCGTTTCTGATAGCCAGGATTTTTATGGTGATAGCCTGCGCGCTTTATTTTTTCTTCATTGCCTCGGATAAAAAAATAACCAAAAAAGAAGGATTGCTACTGCTTTTTGTATATGTTGCATTTTTGCTGACAGAAATATTTTTGCCTCGTTAAATAAAAATGGCATTTTCTCAATTCACAAATAAATCTCCAGAAGAAGTTTTCAAGATTTTTAAAACTTCCGGCGGCGGCCTCTCAAAAAAAGAGGCGAATTTTGCTTTGGCAAAATTCGGTCTGAACGAGGTGAAGACCAAAAATATCAATGCCCTGGAAATTTTTGTCAGGCAATTGAAATCTCCTTTTGCCTATTTGCTTTTAATTGCGGCGATAGTGTCTGTTTTTATCGGCCAGCCGGTTGACAGCATTGCAGTTTTGGCTTTTATTTTTATCAATGTTTCCATCGGATTTTTTCAGGAATATAGGGCGGAGAGAGCGGTGATTCTTTTGCAAAGATTCATTCCCCAAAAAGTAAAAGTTTTGCGCGATTCAAAAGAAGAAGTCATCGATAAAAAATTTTTGGTGCCGGGTGATGTTGTTTTATTGGAGGCCGGCGACAATGTTCCTGCCGACTTGCGGGCGATAAATCTGGAAAACTTTTTAGCCGACGAATCGGCTTTGACCGGCGAATCTGTTCCGGCTTCTAAAATTATAGAAGCTTTGCCAAGCGAAGAAAAAGAAATTTTCAAGGCAAAGAATATTATTTTTTCAGGCACTTCTGTTATTTCCGGCAAAGCCCGGGCTATTGTTGTGGCTGCCGGCAAAGACACGGTTTTTGGCAACATTGTCAAAATAATTTCCGGCATAAAAAGAGAATCAGCCTACGAAAAAAGCATCATATATTTTTGCAAGCTGATTTTAAGGATTGTCGCCACCACAATAATCTTAATTTTTATTGCCAATATTCTGCTGAAAGGAATAAATGATATTTTGGAGCTTCTTTTGTTTTCTGTTGCCTTAATAGTGAGCATTCTGCCGGAAGCCCTGCCGGCCGTTGTGACTTTTGCGCTTTCTGAAGGAAGCTTGAAAATGGCGCGGCAAAAAGTTGTTGTGAAAAGATTGTCGGCAATTGAAGATTTGGGCAACATAGAAGTTTTATGCGCCGACAAAACAGGAACGCTGACTCAGAATAAATTATCTTTGGAAGAAATTGTTTCCTCTGACAAGAAAAAATGTTTTTTGTACGGAATTTTGACTTCGGGAGCCAAAGACAAAGACGACAAAATTTTGAATCCGTTTGACTCGGCTTTATTTGCTCGTGTTCCGGATGATGTTTTGAGGCAGTCAAAAAAGTTTGAAATAATTTCAGAATTGCCGTTTGATTCTTACAGAATGAGGTCTGCATTTTTGGCGCAATCATCTAAAAACGAGAGATTTTTAATTGTTAAGGGAGCTCCGGAATCAATTTTGAAAAACTGCTCGAAGTTTGGCGGGAATTTTGACAAAAAAGAGATTAAGGAAGATGTGGAAAAAGAAGGACTGGAAGGAAAAAGAGTTTTGGCGCTGGCGTTTAAAAAAGTTGATAAAGAAAAAAATAATTTAAAAGTTGAAGATGAAAAAGGGCTTACTTTTTTGGGATATTTTGTTTTTGAAGACCCTCTGAAAAATACAGCCAAAGAGGCGATAGAATTGTCAAAAAAATTAGGAGTCCAAATTAAAATTATTACAGGAGATTCAAAAGAAGTTGCAGGATATGTCGCCAGAAAAACCGGCTTGGCTTCAAGCGAGCAGGATATTATTTCAGGCCAGGAATTGGAAAAATTGACAAAAGAAGAATTTGACGACGCCTGTCAGGAAAAATCTGTTTTTGCCAGAATTTCTCCGGACGTAAAGCACAATATAATAAAATCTCTGCAGAAAAAATACGAAGTCGGATTTTTGGGAGAAGGAATAAATGACGCGCCGGCGCTAAAAACAGCCGATGTGGGAATTGCCGTTGTCGAGGCGTCTGATGTTGCCAGGGAAGCCGCAGATGTTGTGCTTTTGCAGAAAGATTTGCGGGTTATTGTAAATGGGATTAAAGACGGCAGAATGATTTTTGCCAATATCAACAAATATATAAAGTGCGCTTTGGCGAGCAATTTTGGTAATTTTTATTCAATTGCCGTAATTTCCTTGTTTATAAATTACTTGCCAATGCTTCCGGTGCAAATTTTATTGGGGAATATTTTGTCTGATTTTCCTTTAATTTCTGTTGCCACAGATTCGGTTGACATCGACGAATTAAGAAAGCCAAAATTGTACCAGCTTCATAATATTTTGCCGTTAATAATTTCTTTAGCCTTGGTAAGCACAGTTTTTGATTTTATATTTTTTGCCATTTTTTTTAGGCAGGCGCCGGCGACCATACAAACTTTGTGGTTTATTGAAAGCATTTTAACCGAGCTTTTGCTGATATTCATCATTAGGACAAGGGGAAAATTTTGGCAGGCAAAAAGGCCGAGCGCTTGGATGATATGGCTAGCTGCAATTGACGCAATTTTTATTGTTGCTTTGCCATTTTTAAAAATTGGGCAGAGCTGGTTTCACTTTGTTGCTTTGCCAATTTTGCCGCTACTGATTGTGTTTTTGGAAATTGTTGCATATTTTTGGGTCAGCGAATTTGTAAAATTAATTTATTTCCATTATTGGAAAATTCCAAATAGTGGTAATATCAAATAATATGAAAATCAAATCTTTTTTAGTAATATCTTTTTTAGCAATAATAATTTTATGTTCTGCCAGTTTTGCCACGGCTCAAACTGCAGATAATTCAACGCTAATTGCCCAGCTTCAGGCAGAAATTGAACAGTTGTCAGCGCAATTGGCTCAGCTTCAGGCAAAGCAAGAATCGTCGCCCGCGTCATCAGTTTGGTGCTACACTTTTTCTGATAATTTGAAAGCCGGAAATGCAGGTCCTGCGGTTTTGGCATTGCAGACAGCTCTTTTGAAAGAGGGTTTGTTTTCTGTTTCTGCCACAGGAACTTTCGGTCCAAAAACCGCTTTGGCTGTTGCAAGCTTCCAAGAAAAATATGCCAGCGACATTTTAACTTCAAGCGGATTAACAAAAGGCACAGGCTATGTTGGCCCGGCAACAAGAACAAAATTAAATGCGCTGTATGGTTGCGCAACAATTCCTAAATAATTTTTCAAACCCTTGCATAACTCTGCTGGGGGGGGGTATTATTAGATAATATAATTAAAATAATTAAAAACCATGAAAATTAAGTCTATTATATTCACAGCTGTTTTAGCAACAGCAGTTTTGTGTTCGCCATTTATTGCTTCAGCCGCCAGTTTAACAAGCTCGCAAATATCTGCAATAATGAACCTGCTTTACGCATTTGGAGCAGATTCAGCAACAATTGCCAATGTGCAAACCTCGTTAACCGGCGGAACGCCAAATATTTTGTCTAATTCTTGGTGCCACACTTTTAATGCAAATTTAGGAGTTGGCAATGCCGGCAACGAAATAGCCGCGTTACATGCAGCTTTAACTAAAGAAGGTTTTACTAGCACCTCATGGAGAGCCGACAATTTTACAGAAACTACGGCTTCAGCAGTAGTCCAGTTTCAACAGAAATATGGAATTAGCCGAACAGGTTATGTTGGTCCATTAACCCGAGCAAAATTAAATGCTTTATATGGATGTAGAATAATAACCCCGCAAAATATTACAATTAATTCTGTTTCTGGGCCAAACTCGCTTAATGTTGGGCAAACAGGAACCTGGACAGTAAACGCAACAGCTCCAAGCGGAACAAATTTAACATACAGAGCAGCGTGGGGCGAATATGATGGCTATATGGGAATTTCTTCCCAAGCAATCCCAACTGGCTTAATTAATCAAACCGGCACATTCACTCATTCTTATGCCAATGCAGGCACCTACACCGCAACATTTATTGTTTACAGCGGATATAATTGCGTAAATTATTCCACCGGAGCGCTAAATTCTGCTTGCAGCTCTACTCAAACCAGCCTAACTGTTGTTGTGGGAGCAGTTAATGGCAATTTATCAATAACTTATCCTTCCGACCCGGCTAATTGGCATGATTATGTTGGCGGAAATTATTCCAAAGTTTTTAGTGTTGTAAACTCATCGGCTAGCCGGCATTATTCGTGGTCAATTACCAGCGGTTCTTTGCCATCGGGTCTAAATTTAACTAATCAGTTGGTTGCCTGTGCTACATATGCTTGCGTTGTTGGCCAATATTGTCCGCCTTGCCCAGATGGTTCTAGTCAAATAATTATTACCGGCACTCCAACTCAAGCCGGCAATTTTCCATTTACTTTGACTGTTCGCGACGACCTGGGCAACACCGGCTTAGTAAACCTCAACATTTACATTGAAACAATGTCAGGATGCGCTAACCTATATTGGGCAGACAATACAAATAGAAGCTGTCAGACAATGAGACAATTTTGCGGAGCATATATGTATTATGGTTTGTATACATTTAATACCCAGCAAGATTGTATAAATGCAGTCACGTCTGGGCATTAAAAAATAGAATAAAAAGGCGGGAAGAAATTCTCGCCTTTTTTAGTGGGATATAATAACAAATGGTTGAATATAGTAACAAGAATATATAAGGAACATACCGGTAGCGTTTTTGCCTCCAGGCAAAAACGCTACCGGTAACATTAAATTCTTTTGTTGTGATATAATAGAAATATATAATAAAGATATGAGTTCTGTAACGGAAAAAATATTGTTGCATTTATATGATTGCGTTGATTATGGTTTTAGTTATCGGGCGAAGAAGGGGTTTTTTATTTCGGAATATTTTGACCACTGGAAAAATGAAATTAGTCCCAGTAAAATTAAAGACGGCATAAGGGATTTAAACAAGCAGAAATTTATCAGGAAGAAAGAAAAATATGACGGTTCGGTGTTTGTCTCGCTTACAGAGAAGGGCAGGCTGAGAGCTCTTAACCTTAAATTCAGGTGCCTTGGGAACAAAAAAGAAAAATGGGATGGAAAATGGCGGATGGTGGCTTTTGATATTCCCGATAAATATAAAAAAGGAAGAAGTGCATTAAGATACAGACTGAAAATGGCGGGCTTCTACGAACTTCAGGAAAGCTTATTTTTATATCCTTATGATTGCCAAGAAGAGATGAAAAATCTTGTAAATTTATTTAATTTGCGAAAGTATGTATGTTTTGCAGTAATCACCAGTATAGACGACGAAAGAATTATAAGAGTAGAGCAAAGAATAAAAAAGCTTAAAACGTCGTAATTTGTGATACTGGTAGCGTTTTTGCCTCCAGCCAAAAACGCTACCAGTATACCAGTAATATATTGGGTTTAGTTTAGTTTAGTTTAGTTTAGTTTAGTTTAGTTTAGTTTAGTTTAGTTTAGTTTAGTTTAGTTTAGTTTAGTTTAGTTTAGTTTAGTTTAGTTTAGTATTGTTCTGTTGTTTCTTGGTAAATTTTGCGTTGGGTTTAGTTTTGAGGTAGAATAATATTATGGACATTACAACAATACTTTTAATTGTAATTGCGGTGGGGGTGGTGACGGCGATTTTTTTGTTGGTTGTGCGGAGAAGTCCTTCGACGGGCTCAGGACAAAAGCAAGACGATAACTCGTTCTTGCTTTTGCATCAGCAGATAAATCAAATTGCGCAGGCAGTTGATTCAAAGTTGTCCGAGTCAAATAAAAATGTTCAGGAGCAATTTAAGCATTCAGCCGACATTATTAGAAATGTTACCGAAAAATTAACCAAGCTGGACGAAACAAACAGGCAAGTGGTTGGGTTTGCCGACCAGTTGAAAGGCTTGCAGGACATTTTGAAAAATCCAAAACAGCGGGGGATTTTGGGCGAATATTATTTGGAAACTGTTTTAAAAAATGTTTTACCGCCGGGTTCTTACCAAATGCAATATGGGTTTTCAAACGGAGAAATTGTTGACGCGGTTGTTTTTGTGGACAAAAGAATAATTCCAATTGACTCAAAATTTTCTTTAGATAACTACAACCGAATGCTTCAGACAAATGACCCTTTAGAGAAAAAAAGACTTGAAACAGCTTTTGTTAATGATTTAAAATTAAGAATTGATGAAACCTCAAAATATGTACGGCCAGAAGAAAAAACAATGGATTTTGCTTTTATGTTTATTCCGTCTGAAGCTGTTTATTATGACTTGCTGATAAACAAAGTGGGAGTTGTTTCTGAAGACACAAATAATTTAATTTATTATGCCGGCAAGAAAAAAGTTATTGTTGTTTCGCCAACTTCATTTTTGGCATATTTGCAGACGGTTTTGCAGGGGCTGAGAAATCAAAAAATTTCAGACCAGGCGCAGACAATAATTAAAGAAGTTGAAAGGCTGGGCAAACATTTGTTTACGTATTCAGAACATTTTAACCGGCTGGGCACGCATTTGGAAGCAACAACAAGCAGCTTTAACAAGGCAAAAGTTGAATTTGGCAAAATTGACAAAGACGTTGTAAAACTTACGGGCAGCAACCCAACGCTTGACGAATAAGCCATTTTTTGCTAAACTATATCTATTACGCTCGGCAATCAAATTTTTTTTCGCTAAGTCCTCGCTTCGCTGCGGAGCTCAAAAAAATTTATTGCCTCGCTTATACTTACATGTTAGCTATTATAAAAACCGGAGGTAAGCAATATATTGTTAAACCCGGAGACAAATTAAAAGTGGAAAAATTGGACAAGAAAGAAGGTGAAGCCTTTTATTTTTCAGATGTTTTATTGGTTGAAAAAAATAAAAAAATTGAAATTGGAACTCCTTTAGTAAAAGCAGAAGTGCAGGCAAAAGTTGTAAGCCATGGGAAAGGAGACAAAATAATTGTTTATAAATACAAACCGAAAAAAAGAGAAAGCAGAAAAATTGGCCACAGACAGCCATATACAGAAATAGAAATTATTGGCATTAAGTAAATTTATTTAAAAATTTTAAACCCGCAAAGGCGGGTTTTTTGTTGCATGCAAAAATGGAAAAGGCTTGACAAGGTTTTTGGTTGGAGTAGCATAGAAAAACCAATATAAAGAATGGTTTAGGACAAGAATTATTCTTTAATGATTTATTATTAAAAGTAATTTTTAATTACATGAGCAAAACATTTCATAAGAGTTTTGTATTTTTGTTTGCCGCAATTTTTGCAATGTGCGGTTTTTTTATTGCCAGCGATGTACTCGCAGCAAGAACCCTTAATTCTGTAACGATTAATGGGGTAAGCAGTGTTTTTGTTAAGGGAGGACAAGCAGTTACCATCGCCGTAACCGTTACATTGTCTGGTACATCCTCAAACTCATGGTATTCCACGAGGTATCAGATTGGTACTTTGGGATGGGTTTGTGTTGATACTCCCGATCATCTTTCTGGTCACAATGGAACCTATACAGAGACGTTTTCAATAACAGCACCAGTAGCACAAGGAAACTATAATCTTGCTATTACCGCACACGGTCGAGATAATACCTGTAATACTTCTTACAGCACAAACCAGATCACATTAACGAATGGAATTATTGTTGATAATACCGCGCCGACGCTGAATTTACCTGCCGATATAATCCAGCAGGCAACGGGGATAACTGGTAAAATAATAGATTACACAGCAACCGCCAATGATTCCTATCCAGCACATCCTGCAGTAAATTGCACTCCGCCGTCTGGCTCAGTCTTTCCAATTGGACTAACAACTGTGAATTGTTCTGCGACCGATAATGCAGGCAATATTTCAAATGGCAGTTTTAAGGTTGAAATAACAAAATTAGACCAGACAATTTCTGTGACAAAATCTGCGCCGGTGAGCGCGATTTATGGAGATAATTTTGATGTTTCGGCGAGTGCGACTTCAGGATTAGATGTTGTCATCACAACTTCGGGTTCTTGTTTTGGTGATGGGACAAATTCTGCGACAATCACAATGACAAGTGGCGCAGGAACTTGCGCAGTGCATTATAATCAAGCGGGTGATCCGTCTTATAATCCTGCTCCCGAAGTTATAGAAAATACAACAGCTCAACCAAAAATTATAAATGTTACCGCTGATGCTAAAGGCAAAAATTACGGCGACGCCGGCTCGGCTTTGACTTATGTAAATGATCCGTTAGTCGGCAGTGATTCTTTTACCGGCGACCTATCCCGCGACCCTGGCGAAGATGTTGGTGTCTACGCCATCACGCAAGGAACATTAGCTTTAAGCGGTAATTATACTTTAAATTATGTTCCAGCAAACTTAACGATTTCGCAGTTTATTCCTGTCATCAATGTTATAATTGAAGCTAAAAACAAAACCTACGGCGATGCCGACCCTGCTTTGACTTATACTTTTTCTCCTGCGTTGTATGACGGAGATACTTTCAGCGGTTCGTTGAGCCGGGCAAGCGGAGAAGATGTCGGTTTTTATGTCATTGCTCAAGGCACTTTAACGGCTGGTCCTAATTATAATTTAAGTTTTGCAGGAGCCGACCTAACAATTAATCAGAAAGATATTACCACAACCGCCGATGTCAAAAACAAAACCTACGGCGATGCCGACCCGGCATTTACTTACCAAATTACCAGCGGTTCGTTGGTCGGTAGTGATGCTTTTTCCGGTGACCTAACTCGCAATGCAGGTGAAGATGTCGGCATTTACGCTATCACGCAAGGAACGTTGTCTGCCGGTCCTAATTATAATTTAAGTTTTGCAGGAGCCGACCTAATAATTAATCAGAAAGATATTACTGTTACTGCCAATCCTAAAAATAAAATTTACAATGATGCCGACCCGGCTTTGACTTACACCAGTGACCCGTTAGCTTTTGGCGATTCTTTTACTGGCGCGTTAATCCGCGATGACGGCGAAAGCGTTGGCAGTTATGCTATCAACCAAGGAACATTAAGCGCTGGGACAAATTATAATATAACATTTGTTCCTTCTATTTTTACTATTATGCCTTTGACAGGCGGAAGCGGAGGCAACGGATACAACAAACCATCGGAAATCAAAACTAATGATTTTGATATGTTGATTGCAGATTGGGGCAAAAATGGATCAAGCGCAGAGGATTTAAATCATGACGGCGTGGTTGATGAATATGATTTGGCATTATTAATGTCCAATTGGAGCTTATAAATCTAATATAAATTAAAAAAACATAACTATGAAAAAAATAATTTTATTAGCATTGATAATTGCTGGGACATTGTCATTGTCAGTAGGACAAATAGTTTTAGCCGATGCTTCAACATTGTCTGTGTCGCCTGCATCAGCCAATAATTCTGTTGGCGCAGAGTTTGATGTTTTAGTCCAGCTGAATCCGGCCAATAATAAAGTTTGCGTTGTTAAGGGAACAATAGACCTGACAAATTTGTCTTGCCAAAGCATTACTCTTGCAAGTGGCGTTATGGCTCAAACAACTCCAACTTGCGCTTCTCCAAACTTTGTTTTAGGAATTCCAAAATGTTCAGCAGTTGAACAAAATCTTTTTTCAGTATCAGTTCAAGGAATTCAAGCCGGACCGGCAACTTTGTCTATTGAAGGAGCAAAAGTCATTGGAGCAGGAGCGGATGTGGCTTCCACTTTACAGAACGGAACATATAACATTACAGCTGTAATTCCAACGCCAGTTTTGGCGCCAATTGTTGCGCCAAAAACGCCTAAACCTGTTCAGCCAGTTGCTCAGCAAGAATTGCAACCGGCTCAAGAATCTCAAACTTTTATTGAGCAGACAACAACTCCTGAAAATTCTGAAAATAATGTCCCAACAACTGCTGGGACAGCCGGCTTGTCGTCAATAGTTAAATCTGTTTATTTTTGGCCGATATTAATCATACTTATTATTGTTTTGGCAGGATACGGCATTTATTATTTCTTGGAAAGAAAAAAGGAGAAAAAATAATTGTTTATTGCCACAAAGCAAACGAAAGCCCGCAAAAGCCGGGCTTTTTAGTTATCCACATTGACATTGTTTTTGATGAGAGTAGAATTAGAAAAAATGTGTCTGAATTCTAAATAAGGATAGAGGCGAAAGCCCTTTTCCAATATAACATAACCGGAACCAAGTCAACGAGGAGGAATTAGCTATGAGCAAGTACTTTGATGGATGGCCACATGTTATTGAATCGCAGCAGTTTTCGCGGGAATGGCTTGAAAGGGAATTTTTGCCGCTTGGCGATGAAATGCAAGTTATTTTTGAACAAGGAGGATGTGATATTCTGCATGGCAAAAAGATGGTATCGTTTTTTTATAAGCCGTCAACAAGGACAAGAATGTCTTTTCAGATGGCAATGGAATATCTTGGCGGACGAACTGTTTTTGCGACAGAGAACGCCAGGGAATTTTCATCGGCAAGGAAAGGCGAAACCCTGTCCGATACCATCAAGGTAATCAGCCGATACCGTCCAGATGTTATTGTAATCCGGTACGATTTCGAGCTTGGCGCGAAATTCGCTTCCGAAGTTTCCACTGTGCCAATTCTTAATGCCGGCGACCGCGAACCGGGTCAGCATCCAACGCAGGCATTGCTGGACTGGCGCACGATTTATAAGCGCCGTGGAGCCATTGACGGATTGCGAATTGCCATGGTCGGCGACTTGAAAAATGGACGCACTGTCCGGTCGCTATGCTATCTGCTCGGCAAGTTCAAAGGCGTGATTATCGATTTCATCTCTCCGCCGGAAATGATAATGGGAAGTGATGTGAAGGCCTATCTTAGTCGCCATGGAGTAGGGTTTACAGAGTCGACCGATCTGCGCGAAATTGCGCCACATGTTGGCGCGATTTATCAAACTCGCACTCAGGCAGAGTGCGGAGCGGCGCTGGACAGAAACGACCATGAGCTGGGTTATTTCACCGTTGATGCCGAGATTGTTATGGCAATGAAGAAAGATGCGATTATTATGCATCCTTTGCCTCGCGTAGACGAGATTGCCACCGAAGTTGACTCAGACCCTCGCGCGGTTTACCTAACCGAGCAAATCGATAGCGGGCTGGTCACTCGGATGGCGCTACTTGATATGATATTGGTTCCTGATTCATAGAACCAATTAAGCTTCGGCTTTCTTGGTTGTGGGGCAACGAAAGTTGCCCCTTTTTATTTTTAGAAAATTTGGTAAGGTATAAATATGGCAGATATAAATCAGGAGATAAAATGGCTTTTGAGGGATAAATACTTTGGGAACCTGACTGCCGGCAGGCAGGGCCAAAAAAATTTTATAAAAGATGTTAAACGGCTCAAGGCGGGTGAGCCGTTGGATTATGTAATTGGTTTTACTGAGTTTTTGGGATGCAAAATTGATTTGTCAAAAAAGCCTTTAATTCCCAGGCAAGAAACCGAGTATTGGGTGGAGGAAGCGATGAAAAAAATAAAAGGCGGAAAAGTTTTGGACTTATTTGCCGGTTCCGGATGCATTGGAATTGCTATTTCACGCCACGTGAAAAAAGCTAAAGTTGATTTTGCAGATAAGCGCCAATATTTTAAAAATAAAAATTTTATTAAGTCAGATGTTTTTTCTAATATTCATGAAAAATACGATTATATCTTTGCCAATCCTCCGTATATTCCAAAAACAAGAAAAAACAAATTGCCAAAGTCGGTTTTAAATTTTGAACCGCATAATGCATTGTTTGCAGGAAAGGACGGACTTTTTTATATCAGGAAATTTTTAAAAGACGCCAAAAAATATTTGAATGCCGGCGGGAAAATTTTCATGGAATTTGATTGCGCGCAGAAGAAAGAAATAGAAAAGCTATTAAAACCCCCTTATGAATTTCACAAAGACCAGTTTGCCCGCTGGCGCTGGGTTGAAATATCTTAATTAAACAGGTAGTATAAAATAATAAGCCCGGTGGTCGGGTTTTTTGCCCTTTGAAATTTAATAAGCGAGGAATCGCTTAAACGATAAGGAGATGATTATGAATACCGTAAAACCTGTAAAGAATGTTCTGATAATTTGCGGCAGAGACATAGACTTGCGCCAAGTCATGGAGATGAGCGCTGATTCTGTAGTAAAAGACCGCATCAACATTCATGTAATGAACTGCCACAGAAACCTTTGGTCGATAATGAACTTTGTCGGGCGCAACGATTTGTCCACGTATAGCGTGGTAATCGGCATTGCCACAAAAGCGCTGCCCGTGCCTACTGTTGTTGATACTTGGGTTCGTTTTTACAAGCGGAATGTCCGGGTTGTTGGAGTTGCCTTCGGCGCGCCGGACAGCAGAGATTTAAGGATAGCACAGATTTATATTAAGCGAATTCCCGGCCAGTCTGATGTTTTGGACGCAACCGGCAATGTTTACAGCAATTCTGAGGGATTGGCCGAACTGCTTTTGCGCATCAGCAATGAAGACTTGCCACAAATTGCGCCAAGAGAAGAAAAGTCAGCCAAGACAAGATGCTGGCTGGGCTGAAAGCTGTGTGGATAATGTTCATTGAAAAGGAAGGAGGTGTTTGCGCATGTCTGAGATGATTAAGGATCTGCGAGATTCCGATCAAATAATGAAGTTGTTGCTACAACTTCTAAATGAGAGCCGTATTACAAAAGAGGAGTATGAAATTTTGGTAGACGCCGTAGAACGGCGCTGCGAAGCTTACAGCATGGCGTGAAGGCGTGAATCGGTCATGAATCGGCTATTATGTCCTTTGGAATCTTTTAGAAACCAAGGGACTTTTTTATTATTTTAATTTTTATGATATAATAACTAAACATGGCTGATGAGAAACCAATAAAACTTTCACCCAATTCCTTGAATTTATTTTTAGAATGTCCGCATTGCTTTTGGCTGGACAAAAAACAGGGAATTAAACGGCCCCAGCCGTTTCCTTATGCTTTAAATTCTGCAGTGGATGCCTTGCTAAAAGAAGAGTTTGACACATACAGAACAAAAAATTTGCCGCACCCGTTGTTAAAAGACAACAACATAAAAGCGCATTTATTTTCAAACCAAAAATTACTAAACCAGTGGAGAAATAATTTGGCAGGCATAAGATATTTTGATGAAGAATTACAGGCAACGCTTTTTGGCGCAGTAGACGATGTTTTGGAATTTTCTGACGGGAAAATAGCTCCGCTTGATTATAAATCAACCGGAAGCACAGCTGCCAATGTTTACGACAGATTCCAATTGCAACTTGATACGTATACATTCTTAATGGAGAAAAACGGATATCAGACTGCGCGAAAAGGATACTTGGCATTTTATATTGTAGACAAGAGTAGGGGATTTATTGACCGCTTGCCCTTTAGAAAAGAAATAATGGAAATTGAAACAAACCCATCTGACGTATACGAAATTTTTAAAGATGGAGTTGAGTGCTTAAGAAAAGAAACTCCGCCAAAACATAGCCAAGATTGCAAATTTAAAAAATGGATGGACGGAGCAATAAAATATAATTAAAAATAAAAAATATGAAAATCAAAGTACCGAAATTTTTAAAGAACCTGCCTGCCGGTAGGCATGGAAAAAGAAACATCTGGATTACTGCAATTCTGGCACTAATTTTAATTATTATTTTGTATTTTATTTTTGGCAGGGGAAATAATCCTGGTTCTATCCAGACAGGTTTTGCCACAAAACAGAATTTGCAGGAAACCGTGCTGTCAACCGGACAGGTTGTCAGCGGAACAGACCTTAGTTTGAGTTTCCAGGGAAGCGGAGTTGTCAGGCGAGTTTCGGTTAAAGAAGGCGACAAAGTATATCAGGGGCAGGTTTTGGCTTCGCTCGACCAGTCGTCGGCTCTTGCCACTTTAACTTCGGCTAAAGGAGCTTTGGCGCAGGCTCAGGCAAGTTATGACAAACTGGTAAACGGATTGTCTCAAAGCGACATACAAGTTTATCAAAATGCCGTTTCATCGGCGCAGGTGAATTTAAACAACACATACAACAGCGCCTTGATAACTTTGAACAATTCGTACACGGCAATTTATAATGCTTATTCTAATGTGGCAAATCTTCAGATCAATTATTTTTCAGCAAGCGACCAGCAGGGAATTGTGGTGCAGGAAAATAGAAATAGTATAGGCAATAATTTGGCAAATGCCAAAGCCAGCATCAGCCAGGCAAATAATCCGGGCAATATAGATTTGGCAATTTCCAATATGCAGAATTATTTAAACAGTGCTTTTAATTCTTTGCAAATTATACGCGACCAGTGCGACCAGGCAGCTTATTATTCTAATGTTCCGGCTGCTGACAAAGCATCTTTAGACGCCCAAAAAACAGCCATAATAACCGCCACCACCAGCATTAACACTTTGCAAAGCAGTATTGCTTCTTATAAGACAGCCCTTCAGACAGCGCAGGATAATTTGTCTGCAAAACAGGCAAAACCCCGGCAGGAAGATGTTGATTTGGCAGAAGGCCAGGTGCTTTCGGCACAAGGCCAGGTTGAATCGGCTCAGGCTGTTTTGAACAATTCAATTGTTGCAGCTCCCACATCGGGCACAATCACGCAAGTTGACATTAAAGTCGGCGAATTGGCAACTCCGTCAAAAGAAGTAATAGTTTTGCAAGACATCGGAAATTTGCATGCAGAGGCCGATGTGTCGGAAGCCAATGTTGCGTCTTTGCAAATTGGACAGCCAATTGATTACACATTTGACGCGCTGGGTCCTGACCGGCATTTTGCCGGAAAGGTTTTGACAATTAATCCTGCTTCAACGGTTATTTCCGGAGTTGTTGATTATAAAGTTACAGGCAGTTTGGACAATGTGCCGGATATTAAGCCGGGAATGACGGCAAACATGACAATTTTAGTTGCCAAAAAAGACAATGTTTTGGCGGTTCCGTCTACTGCAATAATAAACAGTAACAGCAAGCAGTATGTAAAGGTTATTGATGACCCAAAAAAGAAAACCTATCATCAGGTGCAGGTGCAGACAGGATTGCAAGCAGACGGGGGATTGGTTGAAATAATTTCCGGAATAACAGATGGGCAAGAAATTGTAACTTATATAAAACCATGAGCCTGATTGAAATAGAAAATCTTAAAAAAAATTATGTAAATGACGAAGTTGTCACCCATGTTTTGCATGACATAAATTTTAAAATTGAAGAAGGGGAGTTTGTGGCAATTATGGGGCCGTCGGGCTCTGGCAAATCAACTTTAATGCATATTTTGAGTTTTTTGGACAGGCCGACTTCCGGAATTTATAAATTTGAAGGCGAAAACACAAAAGATTTTGACGACAATTATTTGGCAAAATTAAGAAATGAAAGAGTTGGTTTTGTTTTTCAATCTTTTAATTTGCTGGCGAGGACATCTGTTTTAGACAACGTTAGGTTGCCTTTGGTTTACAGCAAAAAAAAAGACCCCGATGAATTAGCGGAAAAAGCGCTGGAGTCGGTTGGGTTGTCTCACAGGTTGGAATATTTTACCAATCAAATTTCCGGCGGAGAAAAACAGCGCGTGGCAATTGCCAGAGCTTTGGTGAATAACCCTGCTGTAATTTTTGCCGATGAGCCAACCGGAAATTTGGATTCAAAATCAGGAAATACGGTAATGCATATTTTGCAAAAATTAAACGCAGACGGCCATACAATCATTTTAGTGACTCACGAAACCGACACGGCAAATCATGCAAAAAGAATTATCCGCATTAAAGATGGCAACATAATTTCCGACGAAAGGGTGCACACCCGAACAATTGCTAAAACCGACGCCGATTTAGTAAAATAATTTTTTACAAAAAAAGAGAGCGACAATGTGTGCAGCTCATGTCTGATTGCCTGATGGTAGCGAGAGTTATCCTTGTGGTTTTCCCACGAAAAACGTGCCGAAAACGAGGGCGATAATCACCGCCACCAACAAAATCAATCCAAGCGCAATGATCATTTTCATAGTATTTCTCCTTTCGAGAAAACGTGTTGATTGTCAATTTGCTGCGGGGCGATGCGGACTTTGATCAGTTTCCCGACATTGAACTTGACGACGGTAATTCGGTTCAGGAAGCATTGATCTGCGAAAAAGCCTTTGCCACCGAAGGCATAGCCGATTCCTGCCAACAGATTGACGCATCTGGTTGGCATTGCCACAGGACTTTCACCTTCAATTTCGACTACAAACCCTTCTGGGCATGGAGTCTTCTGCAAATCTACGTATGTTGCATACATGGGCATTTCTCCTTTCAAAAGAAATGAGCCTAAGTGTCAATAATAAATATTATAACAAAATTATTTTATTGTCAAATATTTTTCTATGGATTTTGTTGGAACCATAAAATTAGTTTTTAGGACATTGCTTGCCAGGAAAGGCAGGTCATTTTTAACTATACTGGGAATTGTTATTGGAGTTGCCGGAGTGATTATTATAATTGCCTTGGGAGCAGGAGCTCAAAGTTTAATTTTGGGGCAGGTAACAAAATTGGGCTCCAACCTTTTGAGTGTTTCTCCCGGAGGCGGAAGCGCCAATGGCCCACCATCGGCAATTTATGGAATTACGGTTACAACTTTGGTAAATTCCGATGCAGATGGGTTGCGGAGCAAATCCCAAGTTCCACACGCTGTTGGTGTAAACGCCATAGTTCGGGGACCTGCAACAGTTATGTGGCAGAACAAAAGTGTTGATACTAATTTTGCCGGCACCGACAGCTATTATCCAAGTGTGGTGAGTTTTACAATGCAGGAAGGGCAATTTTTTGACCAACAGGATGCGCAGGGTAATGCTAATGTTGCTGTTTTGGGCTCTACAGTTGCAACAGAATTATTTGCCAATACCGGCGTTGACCCAATTGGTCAGGTTATAAAAGTAAAAAATTCTTCGCAGTCGCAGCCGGGCGGAATTCCTTTGCGGGTTATAGGAGTTATATCTCCCCGCGGCTCTTCTTTTTTCCAGGACAATGACGACCAGGTTTTTTTGCCTTTGGTTATTGGCCAGCAACAATTGCTTGGCATACATTATTTGCAAGCAATAAATATAAAAGTTGATTCAGCAGATAATATTGACCAAACAACAGCTGACATTAAAAGAGTTTTAGACCAAAATCACCACATACAGCGCGCTGTTGACGAAGATTTCACTATTTATAGCATTGCCGACGCAGTAAAAGTTTTGAGCACAATTACAGACGCTTTAAGATTATTTTTAACTGCAATGGCGGCAATTGCCTTGGTTGTGGGCGGAATTGGAATTTTAAATATTATGCTTGCAACAGTAGCAGAACGCACAAGAGAAATTGGTTTAAGAAAAGCAGTGGGAGCAACAAACAGGGCAGTAATGGACCAATTTTTACTTGAAGCGGGAATGCTGACTTTTTTGGGTGGAGTAATAGGAATTGTTATCGGCACAATAATTTCTTATTTGATAAGCGTTTTGATGCATTACCTGGGGTACGACTGGGCTTTTGTGGTTTCCATACTTTCTATTTTATTGGCAGTTTCGGTTTCAATTTTAACAGGCGTAATTTTTGGATTATATCCGGCGCTAAAAGCATCAAGATTAAATCCAATCGACGCATTACGTTACGAATAATATAAAACGATATACCACAAATTATACAGGTGCATAAATTATGGTATAGTTAAAAAAGAAACAAAATTATTGATGAAGCTACCAATAACGGATCAATTTTTATGGGATATCTATAATATAGCAAGCAAAGCAGGTAATGCTTTTGATTTTAAATCTATAAATATGGCAAATTATCTTCCTGGAGTACAAAATCCTGTTTTCAAAAAATATAGAAGCGATAGAGATAAAGCAAAATTTGCGAAATTAATTTATTATTTAAAAACTAATAACTATATACAGGTTAAAGATTTACAGGGTAAGAAAGCTATTATTTTAACGAAAGAAGGATTCAGCAAGGCGTTAAAGGCAAGCTTTGCAATGGAAGGGAAGAAAAAAAGAAAAGATGGTAAGTGGACAATGTTGATTTTCGATATGCCATCGAAAAATCGACAGAGGCGAACCCTGATGCGAAGTATTTTACAAAATTTAGGCTATAAAATGTTCCAGCAAAGCGTTTGGATAACCCCTTATGACGTTTCAGATAAAACAGAATCATATTTACAAATTTATTCGTTAGACAAGTACGTCAAAATATTTTTAATAGAGGAAATATGAAATATACCATAAATATAGTAGGTGCTGAAATTAGGGTATAATTAAAAAATAATAAATAAAATTATGAGTGAAATAAATTTTAAAATTGGTTTTTGGCATCCATTCGGTCCGCACGGTTATAAGGAAAACGGTGAAGTGGAAAGTCGCGAAGAAATAATAGATAGAAAGGAAAAGGAAATAAAGAAGAATAAAGGGTGGACGCTATGGGCTTTCTCAGAAAAAAGGGATGAAACAATAAATCAATGGCGTAAAGAGATCGGAAAAAACAAGCGAGTTTTTGTTTTATGCTCGGACAGCAAAACAACAAAAAATCCCACTGGCGATTGTTTGTATGCGAAGTATTTAATAGAAAATGGAAAACCACAAGAAATTTCTAAAAAGATAAAAGTTAGTTTTTTCGGCAAGAAAGAATCGGCTTGTGCATTTAAGGTAAAAGCTGTTTATAAGCCAGAAATGATAAAAATACCAAACAATATTAAATGGTTTAAAACAACAAGTGGGGAGTGGAAAGACGGATCCAGCCCAAGTTTTGGCGGTTTGCCTACTATCAGTGAATCTTTGATAAAGTCGGGAGGAAAATCGAAGCTGAGAAAAGTTTTTTTAGTTTTAGAATTAGAATATCCGTATGTTGTTAAAATTAAAAAATAGGAAAAGGAAAATATATTTTTATTGTGCGACTAAAATAAAATGAATAGTAAAGCATTGCAACAATCAATAAGGGCGCTGTCGGCAAATCCTGTGAGGACGGTTTTGACAACACTTGGAATTGTGATTGGAATTGCCACGGTAATTATGGTTTTGTCGGCTGGCGCCGGATTTCAAAGCTTAATAAACGACCAAATAAAATCTTTGGGAAGCGATACTTTATTTATAAAAACAAAAGTTCCGCCAACAACAAAAAACCGGGCGGCAGGTTCTTCTTTAACTCCGGGAATTGCGGTTGGAATTACAACTTTCAAACAACGCGATTTGGACGACATAAAAAAATTGAATAATGTTGTAAACGATTATGGTTTGGTAACCGGAATGGCAGTTGCAAGCTATCGGGACAACCAAAAAAATTCAATTTATTACGGCTCATCCGCTGAAAAATTTTCAATTGACCAACACACATTAAAAGAGGGCAGATTTTATACTCCAGCCGAAGATTCAGGGGCCGCTCAGGTTGTAATTTTGGGAAGCAATATTGCAAGCAAATTATTTTTGCAGGATGATCCGTTGGGAAAATTAATGCGCATTGGCAATTTAAATTTTCAGGTTATTGGAATTTATAATCCTCAAAGCGGAGGAATTGGCGGATCGGGTCCCGATGACATTCTTTACATGCCTTTGCAGACCGCGCAGAAAAAAATGTTGGGAATAGATTACATGACAGTTGGAGTTGTGCAGTTAAAAGATACAAATTTGGCTGACGCAACATCTGCGCAAATAAGCCTGACTTTGATGAGAAACCACAACATAACAGACCCTGCAAAAGATGATTTTATGATTATGACGCAGGCGCAGACTCTAGATACTTTCAACACAATTTTTAGCGGAATTACTATTTTGCTCATTTGCATTGCCTCAATTTCTTTGGTTGTGGGCGGGGTGGGAATTATGAATATTATGTATGTTGTTGTTACAGAAAGAACTGCAGAAATTGGATTGAAAAAAGCTTTAGGAGCCACTAACTCTGATGTTTTGAAGGAATTTTTAATTGAGTCAGTTTTGGTTACGGTTTTGGGCGGAATTATTGGAATTTTGCTGGGAGCTTTATTGAGCTGGTTTGTATCTTTGGCGGCGGGATACGCCGGTTTAACTTGGACGTTTGTTGTGCCAATTTATGCAATAGTAATTGCGGTGGCGGTTTCGGCTGCAATTGGAATTTCTTTTGGAGTTTTGCCGGCAAGGTCTGCTGCAAAACTTGACCCCATTGAAGCCTTGCGCTATGAATAGTTGCTATTTATTTTTAAAATAGTAAAATTAGATAATATTATTATTTATAAAAAATATGTTCAAATTCAATAAATCGGCCGGGCAGGCGTCAAGACTGCTTTTGGTTTTGGCGGTTGTAGTTTTTGTTGCCGTAATAATAACTTTTTTAATTATGAAAATGGCGACAAAACCGCCAGCTCCCAGCAACCCTGCAACAACCGTTCCTTTGCCGGTTTACGAGCAGACTTTGGGCGACATAAGATTTGTTTTTGAATCTGCGCTGGACAAAGGAAATGTTTTAAGGGCGTCTGAAATTGCAAACACTCAATATAATTATTCCGGGCAGAAAGATTTTGTCATCGACAACTTGGGGGCAAAATTTATAGAGGTTACGGTTGGCGCGCAGAATATGGGCACGGAAAATACGGCACAAAACGCGTGGGACATAGAAAATATTGTTGATTCAAAAGGCAGAAATTTTGTTCCATTGGAGAATGGCGCGGTCAACCCCTGGCTTCCTAACCCTGATTTGTGCGGCTCATTGTTAAAGCCGGCATTTGACCCGACTCCGTGCACCAAAATATACGAAGTTTCAAAAGCATCAACAGGGCTTAAAATAAGAGTCGTATCCGGAAAAGATAATAAATCTGTTTCTTCCGGTTCCGGCAATATGGAATTTTTATTAGATTTAATAGTCAAATAATTTTATGGCAGACGATAAAAATGAAGAAAATATAGTTCCCGAAAAAAGAGTTTCTCCTCCAGAAGAAGCCGGGCATTTTGATTGGAAGCAGGAGAAGGGAATTGAAAAAAAAGAAATTTCGCCGGATGATGAAAGAGTTTCAAAAGAGTTGAGACAGGAAATAGAAAAAATGGAACTTGATGACAATGCAAAAGCTGAAGCGGAAAAAAAAGCTCAAAAAATTGAATTTTTGGGCGAAAAAGAAAAAATCGAGCATCTTTTGCAGATGGCGCGCGAAAAAGGAGTGGTTTTTGCAATTCAGGTTGCCAGAAGAATGAACGAGCCGTATCTTTTGGATATTTTACACGACACTTTGGCGCAGGAAGGATTTTACAAAGATTTTACAAAATAAATATCGCTCGGCAATCAAATTTTTTTTCGCTAAGTCCTCGCTTCGCTGCGGAGCTCAAAAAAATTTATTGCCTCGCTTTATTTCAGACATGTCTATAATTATTCCGGGTTTAATTTTAGTTTTTCTTTTGATTGTTTTGGCTTTTATTATGGTTTTAAATGCCGAAACAAACGAGAAAAATTCGGTTTTTGGAGGACTGGAGATGATTTTGTTTTTGGTTATGATGCCAAAAAATCCTCCTAAAAAAGAAGGAGAAGCGCAAAAAGAGCAAAAAATTATGATTGCCCAGATGGAGCAGGTTTTTGCCAATTTTTTGTATTTGAAAAAACCGAGAATTTTTCAAGACTCGCCGGCAATCGCTTTTGAAATTGCCTCGCAAATTGGAAGCGCTGACATATCTTTTTATGTTGCGGTTCCAAAATACTTGGAATCTGTTTTTGAAAAATATGTGCAGGGCGTTTATCCTAATGCCGTGGTTGACAAGGTTCCGCAGGATTACACAATTTTCGAGCCACAGGGAGCTTCAGCGGCCGCTTATTTAAAACTTTCAGAAAGCCCGCTTTTTCCAATAAGCACTTACCAAACCTTGGAAATGGATCCTCTGTCTTTGATAACAAATACTCTAAGCAAAATTTCAGCCAACGAAGGCGGAGCAGTTCAGGTTTTGATTAGGCCTTTGTCAAAATCAAATTTCAGGAAAAAAGGAGAAAAAGCCTTGAGAAAAATCAGGGAAGGAAAAGCTTTGAGAGTTGCTGTGCGCTGGGCAACTTATGGTTTTTTTATGCAGATAGTCGATGAATTGATATTAAATCCGCCGAAAGATCCAAAAAAAGATCCTTCAAATCCAACCGCCAATCCAATGATGAGAAGAGAGCAGGGATTCGACCAAAAAGGTTACGACGCCATACAAAGCAAAATTCAAAAACAGCCTTTTGAAGTTGACATAAGAGTTGTTGCATCCGCCCAATCAGAAGGAAGAGCTGAAGAAATTTTAGACCATTTGGCGTCGGCTTTCAGCCAATTTTCTTTGTCGGCAATAAACAGCTTGGAACCAAAAAAAGTTTCTAAAAGGGAATTGCGAAAATTAATTTACGATTATAGCTTTAGGAATTTCAACCAAAGCCATTCAAACATTTTAAATTTGGAAGAACTGGCGAGCATCTATCATTTTCCGTCGCATTATGTTGAAACTCCGTACATCAAAGCTGCAAAATCAATAACAGCGGCTCCGCCGACTGATTTGCCCGAGCAAGGCGAAATTTGCATTGGAAAAGTTAATTTTAGGAACGAAGAGAAAAAAGTTTATTTTGCCGACAAGCAGGACAGACGAAGGCATTTATATATTATTGGGCAAACTGGCACCGGCAAATCTGCTTTTATGGAAGGAATGATTGCTCAAGATATTTTAAATGGCGAAGGAGTTGCCGTGGTTGACCCGCATGGAGAGCTGGTTGAGCATGTTTTGGCAATGATTCCAAAAGAAAGAATTGATGATGTTGTAATTTTTGAGCCTTCGGACATAGAAAGGCCGTGCGGTTTGAATATGTTAGAATACGACAGTCCCGAGCAAAAAGATTTTGCGGTGCAGGAAATGATTGCAATTTTTATGAAACTTTTTCCGCCCGAAATTATTGGGCCAATGTTTGAGCATTATATGAGAAACGCAATGCTGGCGTTGATGGCAGACAAAAATAATCCCGGAACTTTGGTTGAAATTCCAAAAATGTTTACCGATCCGACGTTTTTGCAGACACGATTGGCAAAAGTTTCAGACCCCATTGTGCGAAGTTTTTGGACAAAAGAATGGGCGCAGACAACCGGAAGCACAAGGTCTGATATGTTGGGATATGTTGTTTCAAAACTTGGCAGATTTATTGAAAATGAAATGATGAGAAATATAATTGGACAGTCGCATTCCGGGTTTGACTTGGCTGAAATTATGGATAAGAAAAAAATATTTTTGGCAAATTTGTCCAAAGGTTTAACCGGAGAAGTAAACAGCTCTTTGTTGGGTCTAATTCTAATTTCAAAAATACAAATGGCGGCAATGCGACGCGCAAGAGTTGCAGAAGAGTTGAGAACAGATTTTTATTTGTATGTTGACGAATTCCAAAATTTTACAACCGATTCAATTTCCACAATTTTGTCTGAGGCCAGAAAATACAAATTGAATTTGATAATGGCGCACCAATATATGCCTCAGTTGAAGCAAGAAATTAGAGACGCTGTTTTGGGAAACGTGGGCACGATTGGCGCGTTTCGCATTGGCGCTGAAGATGCCGAAAATCTGCAAAAGCAATTCGAGCCCGGGTTTTCAAGGTTTGACTTGGTGAATTTGGACAACTTCAACGTGATAATCAAAATGATGATAAATAATAAAACTTCCACTCCGTTTAAAATGCAGACTTTGCCTCCGCCGAAAGGCAAACCGGAAATTGTTGAGGCAATCAAGAAAATTTCAAAACTAAAATATTCCCGCGCCAAAGCAATTGTAGAGGAAGAAATCACCCAGCGTTCTTTTGCCGAATTGCCACCCATGCAACCGCCAGTTCCTCCGCCTAAGCAATAGTAAAATAAAATTTTATGACCAAAATCCCAAAGACAATAAAAATAAACGCATTTTTGTTTTGCGCTGTTTTTTTGTTTTTAGGACTGGCTGGACAAGCTTTCGCCGCCACTTATTACGTGGCTAAAACCGGCAGTGATTCTGCCGACGGTTCACAAGGCAGTCCATGGCTGACCATTCAGCATGCGGTTAACATTGCTGACGCAGGAGATACCGTCAATGTGCTTTCAGGCACATATTATGAAAAAGTAAATTTTACAAAAAGCGGAACCGCTGGAAATCCCATAACCTTTCAAAGCAGTCCCGAAGGCGCCGCGATTATTGACGGCACCGGACTAACGTTTGTATCATGGGAAGGTCTGGTGACGATAACAGGCGCTAGTTACATTACAATATCGGGGTTTGAAATACGCAATTCAGGCTGGTATAACATCCTTCTCAAAGGGGATGCCACGCACACCAGGCTGCTGAACCTTGATGTGCATAATGACTTAGGCGAAGACCAAATAGACATTAACGGACCTATCACAAAACCAGCCTTTTCGGTAATATCGGGTTGTAAAGTGCACGACGGTCCAGGCGGCGGAATCAATTTGTGGCAGGGCGGAGGCGGTTATTGGCTGGTAGAGAATAATGAAGTTTACAATAATGCCGGCGCCGGCAACTACGACGGTATACAGGTAGAGGGCGGTGGCAATATGCACCACATAATTATCAAGAACAACTTAATTCATGACAATGCTTCGTCGGATAATGGTGAAGGAGGAGCCGACAATCTTGACCTGACGAGTGGCCGATTAACTCATCATTATTTGGTGGAAGGCAATGATATTTACGGAAGCGAGGGATCGTTCAAGCTTCACAGCGGCGCTAAATACACGCCGGGCGTATCATCTTTTCATATAGCCCGATTTAATCGGTTAACGGGCTTAGAATATGTGTGCTATGGTTTCCCAAATCCAATAGTCCTCTATAACAACACTTTTGTCGATGCCGGCCAGTTTGTGCATTTTTCCGGAGATGGGGGGTCAAAGGTTAACACCATGGGCGACTCAACCTATACCGGTGGCGATACCGGCAGGATGAACTTCAAGAATAATATCTTTTTCCAGGAGAAACCCAGTTATGCCTATGCGCTTATTGTAGAGCCAGATGGGTGGAACGTAAACGTTACTTACGCGTCTGTGCGTATGCAGCATTCGCTTTATAGAATGACAAACAACCAGTGGGGTTGGGGTACAGTTTTCGATTTATACGAACCAATGACTCCAGAGTTTTTTGCCGATTTTCAAGCCTCCGGCGCCCCGGATTATCCCGACACCGGAAGCATTCTCACCACCACCGACGCTTCCCAGAACTTCGTCGGTTACGCCACCAAAGACTACCACCTTACATCCACCAGCCCCGCAATTGACGCAGGAATGGCTTTAACCACAGCAACCAGCTCTGGCACCAACTCCACAACATTAGTTGTTGACCGAGCCAGCTATTTCTTCGACGGCTATTGCGTCAACGGAGAGTGTTTGGACACCCCAGACTCCATTGTAGTCGGAAGCAACCTTACTCCTGTCCAAATTGTTTCTATCACAGATTCCACCAACACCATCACATTAGCTTCACCAAGGACATGGTCTTCAGGCGACCCTGTTACTTTAGCTTACAGCGGTTCAGCCCCGGACATTGGAGCATTCGAGTATGATTCAGGATATGTATACACTCCACCTGCTTGCACCCCCAGCTGGTCGTGCGGTTCATGGACAACCTGCGCTTCCAGTTACCAGAC
>JAPLZF010000004.1 GCA_026395175.1 Candidatus Staskawiczbacteria bacterium
CGGCATCCGGAAGGTTTCGCCAGACCTTTTGTTAAAAACAAAAATTTTGTTATCCTCTCCGCTATAGGAGTCTATAAACAGATAATTATTCGTTTCACAAACCGGGAAAACCCTGATTATTGATTTGCCGGGAGCCATAAACAGGTTTTTATCGGTTGCGGCCCTTTCACCGCAATCGACAACCATCCGGGGAGAAATTTTCAGATCGGTATCCAATAGATAAAGGGTATCATTCCCGGCTTCCATGAAATTAATACGGCCTTCGAAAGGATAAAATGGGTTGAAAACCATGAGCACCGACCGATCCGATTCCTGAGACTCCATATCAATACGCAATATCGTATCCGGTTGAAGATGTTCAGTGTTCCAGGCCCTCATCATCGGGTACCCTTTCTGGTTGCCATTCTGCCGCGATTCATAGGTAATCAGGCTGTTTGGGTTCAGGAAGAGAAAACCGGACCAGGAGAGACTGCTATAATCCGATTGTGCCGTGAATTCTCCCGTATTTGTATACAGTCTTATCCCACCGCCGAAACCGCCGATGGCAATGTACCGGTTATCCGGACTGACATCGAAATAGGCAAAATTTATATATTCCCCCGGGCCCTTCCCCTGCCTGCTTATTTGCCTGATAAACTTTCCCTGTCCATCAAACACCAGCAGGCTAGTTGGCCGGAAATTATGAAAATAAACAGAATTACCGACTTTGGCCGCTTGCCCATAGCCGATCAGAAATTCCGGTTTTGTTTCCAGTTTGATGTATTCGATATGATCCACGATCTCGCTCAATTTCAGCGGTTTCTCATTCTTGAGGGCGCCGATGATATCCACAACCGGCAAATCTGTTTTGATCCCGGTGGAGCAAGAAATCAGAAAAACACACAGATAAACGGAAATCCCATTGGCTAAATTGATCCTTTTCATAGTACAGATTTGTTAAAATTAAAGGTAGGGACGCTGAAATGAAAAGGCATATCGGGAGGCTATTTTCTGATGCTGTTTCCAGTATAAATATAATCATCAATATTCCCAATATGCTCCTCCGGCTAAATCTATATCGGTCTATTCACACCCACACCCACACCCACACCCACACTCACTTCCCCCATGTGGACCGCGTCATCCCGGCGAAAGCCTGCCCTCGCGGAAGCGGGGGCAGGCCCTTCGTCGGGATAACACGGAAACAGGGCGAAAAGAGTAAGGGTGGGGGTGGGCGTGAGTGTGATCGTGCGCCATACCTGAATCTGAAATTTCAGCATTCAAAACTGGTCCTCGAATCTCAACTTTTTTACTTCAACTGTTACCCTGACAAGTTTTTCAACAATATCGGAAATAACAATGGCAACAACAAAAACCAAAACAGCAACAACTACATTTGGCAGATAATTTAGCACTTGCGTTAAAAATCCTGCAAATGTTGTCAATCGCAAAATATCAACTGCAATCAACAAGGTGATTATAACAAAAACCCATTTGATAATTGCGCCGATAAATTCCGAAGGGTTCACGTCAATATTTGCTCTTTGTAATGCTCTTCTCCACCCTTCTTTTTCAAACAATTTATTGAATTTTACTGACTTTAATAATTCGGCAATTATTTTTCCAATTCCAATGGAAATTAAATAACCGATTATAAAAACGACTATTGCCAATAATACGTTTGCAACAAAATATATAAGTTGCTGTAAAAATGGCTGAATGAATGTTAACGACCAGTCTGTATATGTCATAATTTTATTTAATTATTAGTTAATAATAAAGATACGACCTTTAGCTTAATTTTGATTATATTTAATTATTATCCCAATTGCCAGAAAGTAAATCAATAGCTGGGGCTGTGGATAAAACTATATGTATTTTTTCCAGCCTTCCGGCAATGGTATTTCTAAATTTATCACTCTGTCATCCGTCGCGGTTTTGAAAGTAATTGCCGTTGCAGCCAGCGCAATGCTTTTATCATCTTTCCACTCACTCTCACGCATTGGTGCGTGAGTGTGAAGTCCATATTTTGTGTCGCCCAAAATTGGGCAACCCATTTGTTGCATCTGAATTCGTATTTGGTGAAATCTGCCCGTTTTTGGCAATATTTTAAGCAGAGAATATTTATCGTTTGATTTTATAACCTCATAGCTTAATTCTGCGGTTCTGGTTTTGGTTGCTTTTTTAATTTCCGCCAGCAATTCTTCATCTGTTTTGTTTGTAAAACCTTCTGCAAAAAAAGATATTTTATTCACCTGTTCTTTTATGCTCCCCTTCTCTTCTTTGGGTTTGCCAACAACAATTGCATGATATGTTTTTTGTATTGTGTGGTTTCTAAATTGTTCTGACAATCTTGAAGCGCCTTTTGAGGTTTTTCCAAACAAAACAATTCCGGCAACAGGCTTGTCCAGCCTGTGCACCAAGCCCAAAAAAACATTTCCCGGTTTTTTATATTTTTCACGCAGATAATCTTTCACCATATCCATTAAATTTTCATCGCCCGTCCTATCCCCTTGCGTCAAAACCCCAGCTGGCTTCACCACTGCAATTATATGATTATCTTCGTACAATACTTTTATTGACATTATTTTTATTGTAAAATTTGTTTTATGCGGTCAGATTCGGTTTCAACAACCGGGCCAAAATATTCGCCATTGTGCGCGTGAACGCCTCTTGCTCCGTAAATTGGTTTTTTCTGGTCTAAGTGTAAATTAAATACATAAGTATTTAATTTATCCTGAGCACCAGCGAAGGACTGCCTTAAGTAAACGTGGAACCTTGGATAATTGCCAAATTGTAATTTCCGCACCATATTATACTCCCCTCTTTCATTTGTATCTATAATAACATAGCCAATTTTTCTGGATAAATCTACTATGCTATTTTTTAAATCTTTTATTGTAAAATCCATAAAATTTATCCATGTTTAAACTCGATTTATACTTCGTCGCTATTGCTCCTCAGTATGATTGAATCTTTATTTAACCATGTCGAAATTCAATCACATCGCCGTCTTTTACAACATATTCTTTTCCTTCTGTGCGCAGTTTTCCTTGCTCGCGGGCTTTTGGATATCCGCCGGCTTCCAGCAAATCTTTCCAAAAAACAACTTCTGCTTTTACAAATTTGTTTTCAAAATCTGTATGAATTGCCGAGCCTGCGGCTGGCGCGCGTTCGCCTTTTTTTATTGTCCAGGCGCGTGTTTCATCTTCCCCAGTTGTCAAAAAAGTTATCAAATCTAAAAGCTCGTATGATTTTTTAACTAAAATATCTGTTTCAGACAATTCCGGCAAACCAAGCTCAACTCTTTCCTCACGAGACAATCCTTCAGATTCATATTCTGTGGCAACGTCGATTATTAAAGAATTTGTAGGACTTCCGATGTCGCTCAAAACTTCCTCGGGTTTGCCGTTTAATAAATATAATCTTGGTTTAAAAGTTAAAAGCTGATAATTTTTTAAAGTTTCTTTTTCGTCTTCGGTAAATTCCTGGTCAATTAAAACTTTTTCTTGAGTCAAAAAATCTTTTGCCTTTTTTAAAACTGCCATCTCTTTTACTGCCTCTTTTTTATTCTGACGCACTTCCCCATCCAACCCGTCTATTCTTTTATTTATGGTTTCTAAATCTTTTAAAATTAATTCGACATCTAAAATTTCTTTTTCTTTTAATGGATTTGTTTCCAGCTGAGTGTTTATAATATCTGTATTGTTAAATGCGCGCAAAACATACAAAATTGCATCTGTTTCCCTTATATTTGCCAAAAACTTATTTCCCAAGCCTTCACCCTCGCTGGCGCCTTTCACCAATCCTGCAATATCCACAAAGTCTACTGTGGCATAAATTTTCTTTTTTGATTTTGACAATTCTGCCAGTTTTTCAACTCTTTCATCGGGAACCAAAACAACCCCAACATTTGGGTCAATTGTTGCAAAAGGATAATTTGCAATTAGCACCTGTTTTTTGGTTAAAGTTTTAAACAATGTTGACTTGCCCACATTTGGCAAACCAACAATTCCAATAGATAAACTCATATATGTTAAATTAGTATGCCACTTTTTTAAAAAAATTTCAATAAAAAAGCCCGCAATTTTCGCAAAGCGAATAAAGGGGCATGAGAGGAGGCTGGCGAAACTCAATTACATATGGCCGAAACCGCCCGAGGTAATGGCTCTGAACATTTCGAAAACCAACTCTACGTCAATCTGCGGCGGCTTGCGAGTCGTTACCACTTTCCATTTGCGCCGCAAGCCGATAGAATCCTTATTGCCGGTAAGTTCGGGAAAAGACTTCTCGACTTTGTCCCAAAAAAAGTCAGAAATGAACTTATGCCTATCGTGAGCAATGCTGTGTTGCTGGACAAAAGCCAGCTCATCGGGCTCTATGTCCTGAGACATTCTCTTGCGAATGATGGCCGCAATCCGACCATGGTCACGTTCGCACTGGCAATCCAAATCGTCTCTTGAAGCTGCGTAGACGGCGTAAATTGCCTTCAATTCATCGTCCAAAATGCCAACGAATGTTTCGCCGTCTTTCACCTCATCTTCCGGCTCCGGAATAAGCTCCGGTATAACCATTTCTATCATCCGAACCAATTCGATTTCAAATTGCTTTCTGACATCCACGAGCATATACCTCCTTATATTTTGACTCTTCTTCATCCTGCAACGGCGCAGAATTTAGAATCGCCTATTATGTGCTACTTCTGGTGGACCCGGCGAGAATCGAACTCGCAGCTTCTCCTTGCAAAGGAGATGTGTTGCCACTATACCACGGGCCCAAAGCCCGGTGTTCATCACCGGGCAACTACCTATTCTATTTTCAACACTTTAACTTTTACTCGTTTGTTTCCTGCCATAAAATCAAATTCGTCCCCTCCTTTTTTCCCAAGCAATCTTTGCCCCAATGGCGACTGATAAGAAATTTTATTTTCCAGAATATTTGCTTCGCTTGGTGCAACAACCAGATATTTTAATTCTTCTCCGTCAAATATGATCTTAATTTCAGAACCTGTTTGTATTTTTCCTGTATCTTCTTTTTCGGTTACTATTGCCTCATTTATTGCAACTTCCAGTTGTTCGGCTCTGCCAAGTATAAATGACATTTTATCTCTGGCATCATGATATCCGGCATTTTCCTTTAAGTCGCCAAATGCCCGTGCTTCGGCAATAAGTTTCTTTGTTTCTGGCATCTGCTTTTCTTTAATATCCTTCAGCTCTTCCTTTAATTTCTGCAATCCTTCTTTTGTGAAATATTGTACCATAAAATTATCTTACAACAAAAACCGTCTTTTTACAACGGTTTTTGAAAATTAGTGCTTTAAAGTTGTTTCGAATAAGGGAATTTCAGGCGATTCCCTCAAAACGCATCTGGTTAGAATTCAGAACGATTCGACATGCTCCTCGAACGGAGCCAATCGAACCATCCTTTAAACTTTCCAAGCCGACTACATTCCAATTTTGAATTTTGCAATTCAAAATTTTTAAAAAAAATGATCCACGAGCAGCTTCCGCTACCCGTGCCTTGTTACGACTTAGCCCCTCTTACTGAATCTAGCTTAGGCCCTCTTGCGAGGAACTTCGGCTATCCCCAGCTCGCTTGGCTTGACGGGCGGTGAGT
>JAPLZF010000008.1 GCA_026395175.1 Candidatus Staskawiczbacteria bacterium
GAGCCATCCAGCGGAGGAATTGGAATTAAATTGAAAACCGCCAGCCATAAATTAATTGCAACAATGTAGCCCAGCGCAATTGATATTCCAGGATTTATAGAAATAATAGAATATGGAACAAATCTTAAAATTAACCCAAAAAATAATGCCAAGCACAAATTTGAAACAGGCCCGGCAATGGACACTTTTATTTCGCCATATTTTTGGTCGCGAAAATTATACGGATTTATTGAAACCGGTTTTGCCCAGCCAAATAAAAATGGACTTCCTGCAATAAACAAAAGCAATGGCAAAATAACCGAGCCAAAAGGGTCTAAATGTTTTAATGGATTTAAAGTCAGCCTGCCGGCGTATTTTGCAGTTGGGTCGCCCAACGAATAAGCCACCCAGCCATGAGCCAGTTCGTGAATAATTACTGAAAAAAGTAAGACAACCAAAGAAAAAATTGTAATAATTATTGTTGAATCCATCTTATTATTATATTTAATATAACATATCTTGCAAAAAAGAAAAGATTATGATATGATAATTTTATAAAAAAAGCGAGGCAATAAACTTTTTGAAGGCCCAGGTCGACTTGCCCGTAGAGGCAAAGCGAGTTCCTGCTTGCCGAAAAAAGTTTGTTGCCGAGCGTAAAATTATGGCAGAAAAAATTTGTACAATTTGCGGAAAAAAATCTGGAATGGTTGTAACTCTTGTCAAATTAAGAGGAAAATACAACCCAACCAATAAAGTAAGAAAATATCCAAATCTTCAATGGCTTCGCTTGCCTTCCGGCAAACGAGTTTTAGCTTGCGCAAAGTGCATAAAAAGAACAACTAAAATTTAAAATAAAAAAATCGTCCTTTGAAAAGCTTAGGGCGATTTTTTGTTTTAAAGAAAATTTATTTTGCCGGCGATTTTGCCGGCGGATTTTGAACCGCGCCATTTCCGCCATTTCCGCTAGGAGGATTTGCCGCAGGCGGAGTTGCAGTTTGCGATATTGAATTGCCTGCATTTAAATTATTTAAAATCTTGGCAATATCTGCATTCGTAGGATTCAACTGTTGCAGTTTTGTAAATGCATCAATAGCTTTGCTTTTTTTGCCCAAAGCATCATAAACAATTCCCAAAGAATACAAAGCATTAGAATAATTTGGATTCAAAAAAACTGCTTTTTCCAATTGGGTTTGAGCTTTCACCAACAATTGATTTTTTTGGCTTGCCTGATCGTCCGACAAATTTTCAGCCTCTGCCAAATATACGTTTCCTTCCTGGGCGAATAAATAAGGATTATTCGGGTCTAATTTCAATGCCGAGTCGTAAGAATTTATCGCCCATGTTTCTGCGCCGCCCGAAACTCCGATCAAGCTTTGGTAAACATAACCGCGTGAAGACCAATTGCCAGCATCCTTTGGATTAAGGTCTGTGGCGATTTTGCCGGCATTTATGGAATTTGCGACAAGATTCTGGATTTCTATTTTTTGCTGGTCTGAAATATTTGATTTAACATTCTGCAATTTATCCTGCAACGTTAAAAAATAAACTTGCGATAACTGCCTAAAATACAAGTCCGATTGAGAATTCAAGCTTACAGCTGACTCCATTTTTTTCAGACCGTCAGTTTTGTTGCCGGCTTGATAAGCGGCCAATCCTTGGTAATAGTTGACTTCAGCTATATATCTCTGGCCGTTTAATATCAAAACCCCCATGCCGAAAATAAAAACCAGCGTGAAAACAAGAGTTGTTATTAAAGTAAGTAAAGAAGAAGGCTTTAACGCGTATTCTTTTTTGGTTTCAGGAATAAGCCCAATTAATGCGGCTATCGTAAAAAAGTAAAAAAAAGCTAATGTGATATTTGAATTGTAAAGAAAATAAGCTATGCTCTGCTCGACTAAAACAACGGACAACCCCAGCAATAAAATAGAATAAATTTGGCTTGCCGGCTTTTCTGCGGCTAAACCGGCGTTAGATTTCTGTTTTAAGACAAGAAATTTTACCCCGTAAAAAATTGGAAATGCCATAAATGCCAGCAAAGCTAAAAATCCGAGAATTCCTGTTGTCGGCAAGCTGTTTAAAATTTCCGAAGAGGATTTGTTGAAAGTTACGTTCCACAAAGAGCTTTTGCTGAAATCTATACTTTTGAATTTTGAAAAGTCGTAGGCAAAAGTTCCAAGGCCCGAACCAAAAAGCGGATTTTCTTTGAGTGTCCGCAAAGCTATATCCAAGCCGGAATTCTGCGAAAGGAAAACTTCATTTGTTTTTTGCGGCAGCCAGCTGATTTGCGGATTTAAAAGCGCAAAAAATAAAGACAATGCGAGAAAAAATGTCGGCAAAGCCATCCATCTTCCGTCTATGATGTCGCTTTTCATTATTCCCAATGCCAAGGTAAGAGCCGAACCAATAACGACAACCCACCAAATCATAGAATAGTTTATCAAAATTAAAATTAAAGCAGAAAAAATTATTTCTGAAACAAATAAAAATCTCCACCATTTTTTAACGATAATCAGCAATACTATCGCCAGAGGAAGGGTTATTGCCGCAAAAAATCCCAAACTTCCAATTGAGCCCAGCGTGTTGAAAGCTGCAGATTTGGCAAAATCAAAAGGCAGGATAAACCGGCTGAGAAGCTGAAGAATTCCGATAAATTCCGCAATTATCGCTGAAAAAGAAAGAACAATTGCTGATATTAAAATTTCTTTCCTTGAAAAAACATTGCTGACCAAAAAATAAAGCAGCAGAAGGCTTGTTATTGTAAGCAAGCTTTCAGACACCTGCTGAGGCATGCCCCAAAAGCTTCCGTATCTGTATGCGGAAAAAACAGTCGCCAAAAGCCCTGCCAAAAACAGAGCGCCGGCGATTATATGCATAAGACTTTTCTTTATTTCAAACTTTCCGGAAATTAAAATTCTCAGAAGCAAAGCAAAAAAAGAGACAAAAACCAAAAGAAGAAGCATTGCCTGCTTATTGAAATCCAAAACATCGGAAGTCCATGGCAGGAAAAAAATCGGCATTAAAAATATTGCCGCGTAAATGCTGTATTTTATCGCCCAATCGCAAATTTTGAGCGTCAATGATGATTCTTTAGCCATAAATTTAAATTTTTAATTTTTTCTTTAATTATACATATAATTCTATCAAAGTTAAAGTGCTAGTGTCCACAATTACAGGTCAAGCGCCTTAACCAACTGCTTTATCAAAGAAACTACAACTGGAGGCGGCATTAAACTATTTGAAGCAGTTCCTTGGTCATCTAAAAATTCCCAAGGTTTTTCGGTTATCTCAACTTTTCCTGACTCCTTGTTAAAATTATAAACAAATTCCGGAGTAATTTCATAGTCATCGGTAATTTCTTTTGTTTTGTCGGCTGGAATTGAATTTCTCAGCAAAACTTTTGGAATTCCCTGCAATTTATAAGCTTCTTTTATCAACATTTCGTCTTTGTCTAATCTTTCTTTTATTGGAGCAATCCCCTGTTCGTCGCCCTCTTTTGTAACCATTCTTTCTGCTTTGCCGGCCAGCACAGACGGGCAGGCTGAATTATCGCAAATTAAATGGAATTTTGCTTGCCCTGAGCCTGCCGAAGGGTCATATTCTACATTTTTTGTTGCCAAAAGTTTTAGGTTTCTTGAAGTCTGACAGACAGGGCAAATCATCCTAAATTTTATTCTTTCGTCTATCACCGTTGTCGGCACGTCAATTAAAATAAATAAATCGGGGTCGTCTCGGTAATCAACCAAGTCTCGGAAAAACAGAGCATAAGAAACCTGGTCTAGGTCTCTCGGAAATCCGTCTATAAAAATTGCTTTCCTACCCAATTTTGAAATTTCTCTTTTTGCCAAAGCCAAAATTAATTCTGTTGGCAACAAAGTTTTTGTTGACCTGTTGTCCCAGGATTTCATTATGTCGTCTAAATTCAAAAACCCTCTGTAATTTACTTTCAAAAATTCTTCAACTTCTTTTCTTTGTTCTGCATCCTTAATTACTTCGTCAAAAGACCTTATCATGTCACCAATGGAAAAATGAGCAATTTTATCTTTGTCTACAACTTCGGCCAGCATTTTGGCATAAGTTCCCTTTCCGGAAGACTTTTTCCCCATAAAATAGGCAATAAAAGTATTATTCTGCAAATATTCTCTTATTTTTTTAATTTCCGGCCCGCCTTTGTACTCAAAATATTCCTGGCGCTGTTTCTGGTCAGTCAAATTAAATTTCTTATAAACTTCGCTCTTTGTTTCAAAAAGCGGAAAATCTAAATCTTTCATAAATTTTTAGTTATTTAATAATTTTATTTTGTTTCCGTCAGAAACAAAATCAACGTCACCGTTTTTATCTGTTCTTTCCACCTTTATACCAAATTTTTCCAATCTTTGCAAAACTTCACTCGTGGGATGACCATAAATATTTTTAGCTCCCACAGAAATTGCCGCCACGGCAGGATTTACCACCTCCAAAAATAAATCAGAAGTTGAATATTTTGAACCATGATGCGACACTTTTAAAACATCAGATTTTAGTTCGGCTAATTCGTGAGAATTAGCCAATTCTTTCTCCGCAGTAGAACTTATGTCTCCGGTGAATAAAAAAGATCCTTTACCGTAAATTACTTTCACCACAACACAGCTGTCGTTTGAAGTGCTTTTCATTTCTTTCCCTTCAAGGCTTTCTAAAGGATAAATTGTATCAATTAAAACATTTCCGGCTTTTATTTCCTCTCCTGCTTTTGCAATTATTATTTTTGCTCCCATTTTTTTCTGTTTCTCCAAAGCATCAATCCAAATTTTATATTCTGGCGTTGTTTTTGTAACTCCCGACCACAAAATATAATCTGCTTTATAAACTTGTAAAATATATAAAAGCCCTTGCATGTGGTCAGATTCTGGATGACTTAAAACAACCAAATCCAAATCTTTGTCCCAAAATGGCATTCTTTCTGACAATTTTCCCAAAACAGCTGAAGTTGGCCCGCCATCAATTAAAATTTGGTGATTTCCCGGAGTTTGTATAAATGCCGAATCTCCCTGCCCAACATCTAAAAAATATACTTTCAAATAATGCGGAGAATTAAGCGCAAAAACTTCCTGCCAGGCAAAAACATTCAAAACCAGCAAAAACCCCGCAACAAATAAAATAATCTTTTTATCCATAATCTTAAACCTATATTTAACTCTAATATTTAACTCTAATATTTAACTTAACTCTAACTTCAACCCTTATCACATTTTAAACGACCGTTGAAAATATGATAATAGTTATGATAATTGTTAATTACAAAAAGTGAATATTCTCTTTAAATATTTTTCATTGTCTATAAAGTCCAGAACGCCAAATCGGACGTATTTTCCTAAATCAAATAAATTAACCAGCATTTCTATTTCTTCTTTGCAATCATATGGAGCCACAAAAACGCTTTTTTGCAACTCACGAAAACCAATTTCTTTAAGCTTGCTGCGAAGAGCGTTCCTTCCATTTGTATATCTTTCAGGAACATCAAAAGCAACCATTCTCCATTTTCCATCCCACTTTGCGCTTTTGTTCTTGATATTACCGAGTTTATAATTCAACGCCATTAGTTTGCCTTTTTTTGTCAATAAAATTGATGTAAAATTATTATTTTCTTTTTTCCCTACAAAATTTAGCCTGTACAAGTAGTTTATGCCTTCTCTCAGCTCTTTCTTGTCTAATTTTTTCCACTCTCTTGAAACAGCTTTTATAACTCTCCATTGCATGCCCGGAGTATAACTATATCCAAATGCCACTCCGCCCAGTAAAAGCAATAAAATTTTCTCTTTTGTTTTATTCATATATTCTAATTATATGCCTATTATATGCCTATATTTTATTATGAATTCTATTATTAAACACTATTATCATATTTTAAACGATAGTAGAAAATATGACAATAGTTCCCTTTTAAGATTAAAAGCAAATTAAGATTTAAAGCAAAAAAAATGCTCTGCGACGCATTTCACCCGAAAGTGATTTGCATCGCAGAGATATTGTGAAGCTGAAGCTCAGCCGGTTTTCTAGATTGTGCGGATACACATTTTTGTCGTAGTAACAATAACGTCATACTTGAACTCTACCATGTGTTCGTCGAAGAACACTTTGGAATCTAGCGGGACCAAAACGCGGATAAGAATACGGTTGAATTCGTCTTGATAACCGCAGACTTCCGGTAGGAATCCCAAAGACTTGATGTGTTTGAACATGTCGCGCATGAGTTCAAACGCAATCGCAATAGTCAATTCGTCCGCCAGAAACTGCTTAACCATGGGACACATCCGCCTTTCTTTATTGTCAACGAACCGAGCCAATCCCGGCCGTTTGTAATTTAAATCCTACGCCAAATTTTTCTTTTGTCAATTTTTTATGCAACAAAAAACACCCCAAGCTACGGGGTGTTTTTAAGTTTTACTTTTTCAAGCCTAAGATTCTAAACATTCCTGTTCCGCAAACCGGGCAAGTGCCTTTCATTGCTGCCCTCTTTTTTCCGCCTTTACCGTTCATTGAAACTTCTTTAGGGTCTTTCATATCCCTTTTTGCTTTGCATTTTACGCAATAAGCTTCTGTTGCCATAATTTTATTTTAAATTTAGTTAATATTACCCTATTTTATCCTATCAAAAACCCCTGTCAAGTAAAAATAAGCTTATCCCGCTGTCCAACCGCCGTCTACAACCACCACAGAGCCTGTCATATAAGAAGATTCGTCAGATGCCAAAAACAAAACTGCATTTGCAATTTCTTCTGCTTTTCCGTTTCTTTTCATTGGAATTGGAGCAAGCATTGCTTCTCTTGTTTTTTCATCCATTTCCATTGTGTGAGTCCCCGGAGTGTCAATTGAGCCGGGGTCAATGCAATTTATTCTAATTCCCATTGGAGCCAGTTCCAAAGCCATAGCTTTTGACATTGCCACAATTCCGCCTTTTGAAGCGCAATAATGCGCCAATCCGGAAAAACCTATAATAGCCGCAACCGAGGCAATGTTTACAATATTACCGCTCTTTTGTTTTACCATTTCCTTGGCGCAGGCCTGAGCCATCAAAAAATATCCTTTCAAATTTATATTTATAACTTTCATAAAATTTTCTTCTGACATTTGTAAAAACGGCTCAAACGGATAAATGCCGGCGTTGTTTACCAAAATATCAATTTTTCCAAATTTTTTTAAAGTTTCCGCCACAACATTTTCAACATCTGCTTTTTTGCTTTGGTCGCATTTTACAACCAAACATTCTCCCCTTGCCTGCTTTATTTTCTCCGCCACTTTTTCACAGGAAGCTGTATCAATATCAGCCAAAACAACTTTAGCTCCGGCTCCGGCTAATTTTATTGAGTCTGCCTCACCCATTCCCTTTCCGGCTCCGGTTACAATGGCAACTTTTCCCTTTAAATCGCAAAACTTAGGCGTTGTTTTATTTTGACCAAACATATTTTTAAAATTTAATAATATATAATTTATTATACTACATTTTGATTTTGCAAACAAAAAAAGAGCCGCGACAGGTGTCACGGCGATTCCCTTCCGCGTTGCGGAGGGACTATGATTGAGCTACAGGCTCGGGCGTGTCGGAGAACGCGGCCAGTTCGGCTGAGAAATGTTCACGCATAGTTGCGAGGAAATTCTGGGAATACTCGTTGAGCGGTTCGAATTCGAACGATTCTTTGCCTTCTGTTACTACAAAGAATCCAAACCAGTCAAAGAGAATACCAGAAGCATCCTGCGTCGATCCTATGAAACGCAGGAATTCGTACTGTTCGGCCGGCGTCATGTTTCTGACTTTCTTCTTGGACCATTCAATAAACTGATCCCAGTATTTCTTTTTTTCTTCCTTCTTTAGAAACAACTTATATCACCTCCTTTCAGGTGAATTTTATTGACAATGACCATAAAATAACTTACCATTTTTATAAAATTTTGTAAAGCAAAAGCCGAGTTTTATCTCGACTTCTTTTTTAGTTTACTCTTTGCAGCAGTTGATTACATATTGCACAACATCTCCCAGCTTTCCCAAAACACCCTTTTCTTTGCCCGCCGAAGCTTTAGCGGAGGAGGGTTGCTTATCATCTTTGCCTATTTGGTCGTCTCCAATCTTTTTTACTTCTCCAACATTAACCAGCTTCAAATTTATTCCCCAAAACAATGAATAAAGTTCGTAGGCTTTTCTAAATAAATCTTCTGCTTCTTCTTTTTTCCCTCTTCCCAAGGCTTTTGTTCCAACTTCCATCAGCCTCATAGAAGCTGCCAGCAAATGTTTTGAAATGCACCAAACTTCTCCTTCATATTCTTTAATTATTTTTTTCAGCAAATCTTTTCTCATTTCGCGGGCAGTGTTTAACAAGTCAAAATATTCCGGCTTGTCCAGCTTGGCTCCGGTAAAAAAGAAATGCTCTTCAATTGAAACCAAATTCATAATTGCAATTGACAAATCTTCGTCAGACGACAAATCCATTTCGTGGTCTTTACTAGATTGGACTTTTTTTATAAATTCATCTATTTTATTTTTATCTAATTCCATAATAAAAAATTATGCTTGTTAATATTAAAGCTAAAACCGGAACAACCACTCTTTGATAATTAAAAAATGATTTTCCGTTATTTTTTTTCTTCAAATAAGAATGCAATAAATTCCCCAAAAATAAAACAATGGCTCCAACGATAGAACCAAAAATTATTTTATCAATTCCAAAAATTTTGTTTAGCGGGTGCCCAACAATTCCGGCATAATAAAGCGGAACAAATGTTAAAACCAAATATAGCAGGGTTATTACGATTCCGTCGTCTGTAAAACTCCAGTTTTTCTTTTTCATATAAGACAAAGTCCATGAAGTTATGGCAAACAAAAATGCTCCAATCCAAATTGATGAAACAACGTCGTCAATCCCAAGCCACCTTGAAAGGCCAAGCCCCGCCCCAATTGCCACAACGCAAACCGGGCAAACCTGTGCGCTTACCAAGGTTGCAAAAAACAGACCGATAGCCGACAATCCTAAAAATAATATTTTTTTATTTAATACCTGTTGCATTTTTAAAAAGGCTTATTACATCTACATCTCCTGAAACGCACTTGTTATTTCCAACAAACAAAAACGGAACGCCCACTGAGCCTGAAGTTATTCCGCATTTTTGCGCAACTTCTCCCAATATTGTCTGGTTGTCCTTATTATACCAAACTTCCAATTTTGTAAATTTTACCTTGTCTCCAATCTTATTTTGAGCCACAAAATCATCCACATTTTTGCAATGAGGGCAACCTTCGCCATAAAACAAAATTATGCCTTCGGGAATTGCCACTGGCTTTGCCGGACCTGAAAAGATACCGGCAAAAAACCCAGTTTGAAGCCCCCAAAACAAAATCCCCAAAAGAATTATCAGTATGATTGTGATTACAATTGTTTTGTTCATATCTGCTCTAATATTTTTAATTAAACCCTAAAAAAAGCAAAAAATCAACCCTTCACTTTTATTTGCTGCTTTGTGTCGTTATTGTTTTAAACCGCTGCCGGAAAAAATTCGCATATTCAGGATAAATGTCCGAACCTTTTTTATATATTCTTTGACAGCTATTGATATCATTTACTGAGCAATAAATATGCGCGACATAATCTATAAAGTTTACATTAGAAGTGGTTGTTTCAGGAGATTCTGCTTCTTCTTTTTTGTTGGCATAACCTATATCTATAGCCTTTTCAAAATTTTTCATTGTTAAGTTGACATCTCCCCTTTTCAAATAAGCGCTCCCCATATATTTATATAGTGTGGCCTCATCACAATTATCCAAAACACAACTTTTCTTTATATCTTGCTCGCCTTCGTTATAATTATTCTGCAAAATTTTAAATTCGCCCATCAACTGCCAATTTGCCGAAACGTTGGGATTAAATGAAATAGCCTTTTGGAGAATTTTTTCCATATCATTTAAATCACCCTGATTATGGTTAAGCAAGTATCCTATTTCATCTATTCTAGCTAAAAACTGATACGCGTGATTAGGCTGTTCGCTATTCTCGGCAATACTTTTATTAAAAAATGGCTTCATTTTTAAAAGGTCGTCATATATATTTTTCTTAACATTATCTGCCGATGCATTTTGCAATAAAGAAAGCAATTTATCAGTAAAAGCCATTCTTAAATCGCTGTCATAAATTGTATCCATTGAAACGCCTCTCTCATATCCTAGCAGGGCTCTTTGCACATCTGCGTTTTCGTAAACTATTGAATTTGGAAAATACATTGCGGCAACCGTGGGCTTTAAATTGACCTCATAGAAAATCCACAATGTAATTGAAAATATAATAAAAATTACAAAAATTTTTGCCGAAGATACCAACTTGTGTTTTTTATTATTTAAGGACTTACTCTTTTCTTGAATACTTTTTTGGTCGCTTGCGATATTGGGAAAATTATTACTTATAAACCCTGCCATTAAAAAAAATAAAATATAAGTTCCGATGTTATCAAAAGCAGGAATATTTTGTACAAACCCTGCCACAAAGAATGCGGACAAAACCGAAGCATATACAATTTTAGGCCTGTTATTATAGCCATCCCACAACTTAGCATATCTAAAAATTAAATAAAAAATTGCAACAAAAATTAAAATATAGGCCAAGAGCCCGACTACTCCGCCATAGACCAATAATTCCAAAATTTTATTGTGAACTCTATCATAATATATACCTTTTCCCAACCCATTCATATGTTCATCAGCAACAAAAGCAAATGATTCAAATCCCCAACCTAAAACGGGTTTTTCTTTTATGGCAATTACTGCGGCTCTCCATGAATCAGACCTGCCGTTCAAATCAGTTATTTTGCTAATTCTTGAAAATAATAATGGCGAACTATTTTTAAACAGATTTATATTCAAGAAAAATAACGACGCAAAAATTAAGCAGGCTAAGAATCCACAAGATATTAATATTTTGTTTTTTTTGCTTAATTTATAAAAGTTAAAAATAAGAATGAAAACGACTCCAATTAAAAAACCGGCCCAAGAACCGCGCGTATAAGAGAAAAAAAGCGTGTAGCAATTAAGGGCAATCAAAAAAGCCCATAAAATTTTAAAATTCCTTCGCTTTTCTGCGACAAAAAGAAAAAACGTTATAAAGATGGATGAAGCAATATATGTTGCAAATAAATCCGGGTTGGACATTGTCCCTGAAAGCCTGGGAAGAGACATTCCGTAAAAAAATGCAATTTTTGCTTGCTGCAAAAGGGCCACCCCACTACAAAATCCGCTAATTAAAACTGCCACTTTGAATAAACTTAGCCACTCTTCTCTCTTCGAAAACACGCTCGTTATAACTATGAAAAAAATCAATAAATGTAAGTGCATAATCAAACCTTCTCCTCTTGGCATATCCCCGAAAAAACTTCCGTAAAAATTAATTCCGAATATGCTGGCAATAAGCATTACCGCATAAAATAACAATAAAGATGCAAGTATTATAGATTTTTTTGGAAGATATTTTTTGTTAAATAAAATTAAAGATATGTAAAAAGCAAAAATTATTTCAATCAGAGAACGAAAAAATACTGCCTTTGGATATTCAATAAAATTAATACCAAACGGCCCCAATACCAGTGGGGTTAGCAATGTCGTGAATATTCCAACTTTTATTATTCTCAGCAAACTATTCTCTGTTCTCGTATGTTCCATATAATGATTATACCACTATTTTCCGTACAACTTCATACTCAAGGCGTTTAAGACCACACTTACAGACGAAAATGCCATGGCAGCCGCTGCAATTGAAGGGCTTAAAAGCACATGTGTTGCCGGGTATAAAACCCCGGCTGCAACAGGAATTCCAATTATGTTGTAAAAAAAAGCCCAAAAAAGCCCCAACTTAATTTTACTTAAAGTATATTTACTCAAGTCAATTGCTTTTACAACATCTCGCAAGTCATCTTTTATCAAAACAATTTCTCCGGTTTCCATGGCAACGTCTGTGCCAGAACCCAAGGCAATTCCCAAATCTGCCTGTGCCAATGCCGGCGCATCGTTAATTCCATCGCCAACCATTGCCACAATTTTTCCTTCTAACTGCAATTTTTTAATTTCATCTGACTTTCCTTCCGGCAAAACTTCTGCCAAAACCCTGTCAATTTTCAATTGCTTTGCAATTGCTTCTGCAACTCTTTTGTTGTCTCCGGTAATAATTGCAACTTGTTTTCCCATTTTATGCAAAGTATCCACAGCTTCTTTTGAATTTTCTTTCAAGACATCAGCCACCGCAATAATTCCTAAAATTTCGAATTTCGAGTTTCGAATTTCGAGTTTCTTGCGTGCAAGGATCATTGCTGTTTTACCCTGGTCTTCAAGAATCATCATTTTTTCTTCAATTGAATCAACAGAAATTTTGTTATCTTTCATCAATTTTCTTGTTCCCAATAAGATCCTTGCCCCGCGAAGCCTTGCCGAAGTGGGGTCGCCACTGAGCGTAGCTTTTACCCCTTTTCCTGGGAGCGCTTCAAAATTGTTAACTTCTGATAACGAAACTTTTTCTTTTTTTGCTTTATTCACAATTGCTTGCGCTAAAGGATGTTCGGAATTTTTTTCAATTGCCCCTGCAATTCGTAATATTTCCCCGACGTCGGACGTCGGGGAAATCAAAACAACATCTGTAACAACCGGCTCACCCTTTGTCAAAGTTCCGGTTTTGTCAAAAACAACCATATTTACATCCTTTGCAATTTGCAAAGCTTTGCTGGATTTTATTAAAATTCCTCTTTCTGCCGCCAACCCGGTTCCCATCATAACTGCTGTTGGAGTTGCCAATCCCAAAGCGCACGGGCAAGCAATAATTAGAACAGCCACAAAAACCGTAATTGCCATAGAAACCTGATGCAAAATTAAGAACCAAATTAGTCCAGAAGCCAAGGCAATAATTATTACCACAGGCACAAAATAAAATGAAACTTTGTCTGCCAAAAGCTGAATTGGAGCCTTGCTTCCCATTGCCTCTTCTACTATTTTAATTATTTGAGCTAACATAGTTTGAGAACCGACCCGTGTTGCCTGAAACTTTAAAACGCCTGTTTTGTTTATTGTGGCTCCAATAACCTTGTCTCCAATTTTCTTTTCAGTTGGAATTGACTCTCCTGTAATTGCTTTTTCATCAACACCGGAATATCCGTTAACTACAACGCCATCAACCGGAATTTTTTGCCCGGGTTTTACCAAAATTATGTCTCCAACTTTCACTTCTGAAATTTTAATTTCAAATTCTTTTCCGTCTTTTATTATTATTGCAGTTTTTGGCTGAAGCCCCATCAAATTTTTAATTGCCTGTGAAGTTTTTCCTTTTGTAATTGCTTCCAAATATTTTCCAAGAGAAATAAAAATTAAAATAAATGCCGAGGATTCAAAATAAAAACTATCCATTAAAATATTTTTTCCAAAAAACAATAAAATTAAATTTATCAAACTATAAAAATAAGCAGTTGCTGTTCCAACTAAAATTAAAGTATCCATGTTCGGCCCAAGTTTTAATATTTTCTTAAATCCTGATGACCATATATTAAAACAAACCAAAATAACTGCGGTTGATAAAACTGCCTGGATATACAATCCATACTTTTCCAAAATTGCAGGAATTGGCAAGCCGATCATTCCCCCCATAACAATGTAAATAATCGGCAAGCCAAAAACAAAAGCAAAAATAAATCTGTTTCGTAATTTTTTAATTTCTGAATCTTTTTCCATTTTGCTGTGGTCATGACCTGCCATATCCATTTCCATTTCATCAGATGCTTTATACCCCAAATCCTTGATATTTTTCTTAATTTCTTCAATTTTTATCTTTTCTGGGTCAAATTCCACATAAGCCTTTTCATTTGCCAAATTAACAGAAGCTGAAGCAATCCCGTTTTTCTTCTTCAAATCATGCTCAATAACCTGGGCGCAAGAAGCGCATGTCATCCCCTGAATTTTTAAAATTTTCTTTTCCATGAATTTTATTTTAAAATTATATTAAACAAATAACCTGTACACATAATCCCAACTCCAACAATTCCAGCAAAAATAATAATAAGTTTTGTTTTCATCACTTTTTTTAAAATTAAAAATTCTGGCAAAGATAAACCAGTAACAGCCATCATAAAAGCTAATGTAGTTCCCATTGATACGCCTTTTTCGGTTAAAACGCTCACCAGTGGAATTATACCTGCAGCATTTGAATACAGAGGTATGCCGATAAGAATTGCCAATGGGACAGCATACCAATTATTGCCTCCTGCATATTTTGCAATAAAATCAGCCGGAATATATCCGTGAATCCAAGCTCCAATTCCGACTCCAATGATTATAAATAACCAAACCTTTTTTAGAATATCAAATGTGTAGCCTCTGGCATAAGTAATTCTTTTTTCCCATGTTAAAGATTCAAAGCCCAGCTTGGCTTTATTTTTGCTTTTAAAATCATAAACAAGGTTTTCAACTTTTAATTTCCCTATTATAATTCCGGAAACAATGGCAACAACTAATCCGCTTACAATATAAATAAATGCTACTTTCCAACCAAATAATCCAAAAAGCATAACAAGTGCAATTTCATTTATCATCGGTGAGGCAACAAGAAATGAAAAGGTCACTCCAAGAGGGACTCCGGCTTCAACAAATCCAAGAAATAATGGAATTGCCGAACAAGTGCAAAATGGAGTTATTATCCCAAGAAAAGAAGCCAAAATATTGCCCGTATATTTCCCCTTGTGAGAAAGTATATTTTTAATTTTTTCAGGCGGTAAAAAAGAACGAATTATAGAAACAACAAAAATAATAACAACCAGCAAAAGAAAAATCTTTATTGTATCGTTAATAAAAAAATCAATTGCGTTTCCCAAAAGCGTTTTCTTGGCAATTGAAAAAACATCATACGTCAGCCAGTCTGCCAATAATTGTATCGGGTAGAAAATATCCATAATTTAAAAGTTAGCAATCATTTTTTTAATGTCTTCAACAGACGGAATTATGCCGTACGATAAAACTTTCTCGTCAGCAACTAAGGCTGGCAGGCTCATAACTCCGCAGTCCATAATTTCCTTAATATCTGTTATTTTTATAATTTTATCTTTCCTATTTAATTGCTTAACCGCCTCTATCGCATTCGCTTCTAATTTTTTGCAGTTAGGACAGCCGGTGCCTAAAATTTTTATTACCATATTTTTATTTATTAAGTTCTTTTAATATTTTTTCCAAATTTAGTCCATACATTTTGCAGACATCTCCAATTTTTAATTTATCAATTTCAAACTTAGCCATAGGACAACCCAAACACGGCACGCCATTTTTTGCTAAAACTTTCGCGCCTCCCTTTTTCTCAATTATTTTCTCTAACGTCGTCGATTTTGTTATTTTCATAATATTTTTCTATTAATTTACTACTTCTATTGTTCCACGAATCATTCCCATTGTGCAAGAAAATCCAAATGTGCCGGCGGTCTGTGGAGTAAATTCTTTTACTGCAACTTGTCCTGGCGTTAAATCAACAGCTCCATCAAATAATTGCGCTGAAATAATTGCCCCATTGCAACCCAATGAATTTCCTCCGGTAATCTCCCATTTTACAGGAACTCCTGCTTTTACCTTAAAATAATTAGGCGAATCTCCAGAACCCGATGCTGTCATTTGAATTACCTGCTGACCATCAACAATTGGAGCCAGCCCATCTTGATTTTGATTCTGACCCTGGTTTGATACCTGCACGTTTTTTGCTCGAGCAAAAAACGTGTCAAAGCCTAAAACAGTTGCTTGGTGTGAAATATTATAAAGCGCGAAAAATAAAACCAAAAATCCTGCAACTTTTGAAAATGTTAAAGCAGAATTTGGTTTTGAAGAAAACTTTACACTTGAAAGTCCAATAAATAAAAGCGTTGGAATTGTTCCCAAAGCAAATGCTCCCATTATTAACGCTCCAAAAACCGCATTTCCAGAAAGCAATGCCATGCTTTGAGCTGTAATTGTAAATCCGCAAGGCAAAAAGAAAGTTAATGCTCCCACCAAAAATGGCGCGTATTTGCTTTGAAAATTGTTTTCGTTGGCAATGCCCCTTGTAATTGATTTTGGAGCTGCGATTTGGAATTTTCTAAACGCTTTTACTCCAAGCATTTGGAGCCCCAGAGCAATCATTAGAAAAGAAATTGCAACAACTAAATATGCTGTAATCTGCGGAGAAATTTGCAATCTGCTTCCAATTAAGCCCAAAACTCCGCCCAGTAAAACATAAGAAACAAATCTGCCTGTGTTAAACATTATATGAGGCTGAAGTTTTTTTGATGTTGAGGCATTTTCTGCGTATAAACTATTCCATTGCTTTGACATAGACAAAACAATTCCTCCAACTAAGGCCGCGCAAGAAGAAAGCCCTGCCAAAATTCCAAATCCAAAAAATGTAAAAACAGAAGATGTTGAGCTTAAGCTTAAAAAATTGGCAATTCCCAATTTATCCAAAACTAAAAAAGCAATAATTAAAAATATTGCAATGTTAAATGCCACCAGCGTCGGATTTGCCCTTCGACTTCGCTCAGGTCGTTCGGCCTTCTTGGCGTCATTGCGAGGAGCATACGACGAAGCAATCTCTGAAAATGTATAATTTTCTTCTTTGAATATCTTATTTAATCTTTCTGGGTTTGGCCTGTCTCCTTCAAATTCTATAACCACCTCCCCTTTTGAAGTAGAAGCATCAACAGATTTTATATTTTCTAAATCTAAAAGTTTTTTCTCAATCAAAATCTCGCACGAAGCGCAATGCATCCCCTCAACCTTGTATATGTGTTCTTTCGCCATAAAATTATTTGTTGAAAAGCTTAGTTACTTTTAAAATTTCCTGCGTCATTTTTTGTTTTTGCTTTTCATTTTTTGACGCCATGGCATTCTTGAAGCAAGAATTCAAATGGTTTTCCATAAGCATTTCGTGTGCCGACCTCAAAAGCCCAATCGCAGCCAAATTTTGCTGCATGATGTCAACGCAATAAATATCACTTTCTGTCATATCTATAATTTTACCCAATAAACTATGGGCTTTTTTAAAACCTATCAAAGCTTTTTGTTTGTTTTGTGTCATCTTTTTTTGTTAATATTATTTTGAGGAGATACCTACCCCCCAGGTATATGCTAAGTATAGTCTAAATAAAAAACCCTGTCAACAGACAAGGCTTTTTATTTTATTATTCCTCCGCCCAACAATTCATCTCCCTGGTAAAATACTGCTGATTGGCCGGGAGTTATTGCCCGTTGATGTTTAACAAAAATTATTTTCACACCCTTCCCATGTTCTATAATTTTTGCTTTTGCCGGCTCTGCCTTATATCTTATTTTAACTTCTGCATTTATGGGCAATTTTACGGGGTTTATCCAATTCACATCAACTGCAACCAATTCTTTTTTGCCCAAATCTTTTACATTTTTTGAAACAACTAAAATATTTTTCTTGAAGTCTTTCTCAACAACAAACCATGGCCCTTGGCTAATCTCCAAACCTTTCCTTTGCCCTATTGTATAAAACCACAACCCCTGATGTTGACCTATAATTTTATTTACCCCGTTTTGAGCTTGCTCAATTATGGGGCCCGGTTTTGTTTTTAAATATTTTTTCAAAAATTCATTTGTTGTGTTTTGAATAAAACAAACTTCCTGTGACTCTGGAGTTTCTGCAGTTGGCAACATAAATTTTTTTGCCAGCTTTCTGACTTGTGGCTTTGTATACTGACCAACCGGAAAAATAATATGCTTTAATTGTTTTTGATTTAACTGGCACAAAAAATATGTCTGGTCTTTATTTTTATCAGCCCCTTTAAAAAGTTTCATTGAGCGAGGCAGTAAATCCGAAGCGTACCCCGCAGGCAAAATGCATGGTTCCGCGAAGCGGAATTTTGCCGAGGACTGAGCGAGCTGCCGCTGGCGGCGAGCGCTAGCGAAGGATTGCTGCCGAGCGTAGTGACCAGTGGCAACATAGTCAGCTCCCAAAGATAATGCTTTGTTTATTAAAAATCCAAATTTAATTTCCTTATTGCAAACAACACAAGGATTTGGAGTGTTGCCTTTTTTGTATTCTTTTAAAAAATAATTAACAACTTTTTTCTTAAATTCTTTTTCCACATTTAAAACATAAAACGGAATGCCAAGTTTTTTGGCAACCAGCCTGGCCAATTTTTCTGACTCAACAGAACAACATCGGTTGTCATTATCTTTTCCTTCGACAAGTTCAGGACTTCGCCAAAACTTCATAAAAATTCCAACCACGTCAAAACCCCTGCCTGCCGGCAGGCAGGCTGCATTTTTTAATAAAGCAGCCGCAACACTTGAATCCACTCCTCCGGACATCGCCACAACTATCCTTCGACTTCGCTCAGGGCTTTCAGTTTTAATTTTTTTATTATTTGCCATTGTTATAAAATTAACCTTTTTTTTGCAAAAAAACAAGCCGGGGACAAGATAAACTCGTCGCTCCGGCTGATATAGATGATTTGCCTCACGGCCTACTTCAAAGCTCTGATGAGCAAACAATCCAAAATTGAATCTGCCAACGCATGCAGATGCACGGTGTCTGGCTGAGGATGGATTGCATGTCCGTCCATAGACGTTTGCAGTTCCGAAAGAACCGCCACAAGCCTAAAATACGGATTAGCTTGTGGAGTTTTCGTTTTGGCAGAACCCAAAGCAATTTCCAGGTCAGCGCGGGTGTCTTCCCGCAGTTCTTGGCTGCGAATATTACTAATGACAAACCTCGCCTCATCAACATCATCTGGCTCCCTTGAAAACTCAGCGAGAATAATGCTTGCCTCGGCATGCCAATATGTATCCAATCCTGCCATCTCTCCCGTAATCCCGCGCTTCCTGTTCCCGACAATAGCCCTTGCCTCGTCAAACTGTCTCGCTTTTGACAAGACATTAACTATAATCGCTAAAGCTTCTGCGGTAACAGCCTGATGATGCCCTCTTGCTTTCTCCAAAGCCGAGGCAATGTCAGCCTTGTTTTGGGTAGCGCAGGCAATTACTGTTTTCAGCTTAACCGCCAGCCGGAAATCCTCAATATTTTCAGATATCCGCCTTAAGTTTTCAAAGATCTTGGTGTTTCCTATCATCCATCTATCTCCTTCTGCATTGTTGCAAAAACAAAAACGGCACAATGCCGTAATCATTCACATAGTTATATTAACCTAAAAATGAACGTATGTCAACCCCTTTCCCGACTTCTTATCATTTCGTGTTTCTTTTTTAAATCAGCTGAAATCTTTATTTTGTTTTTCAAAGAATAGTCATAAATTGCTTCCACTAAGGCATCTACCGCCAAAACCGAGCAATGATATTTTATTTTCGGCAAGCCTCCCAATGATTGTATTACGTTGTCTTTGGTAACTTTGAGCGCATCTTTTATTGTTTTTCCTTTCACCAAATCTGTAATTATAGAGCTTGTTGAAATTGCAGCCACGCAACCAAAAGTTTCAAACTTTATGTCTTTGATTATTCCCTCGCCGTTTTTATTTTTTATAACTTTAATATAAAGCCACATT
>JAPLZF010000006.1 GCA_026395175.1 Candidatus Staskawiczbacteria bacterium
GGCGCGTCAAATGCTTCGTGCACTTACACAATTCAGTCTAGCGACGGCTATGGAAGCAAAAATTATTTTGGCTATATAGTTGACAACCACGGCTTTTCTTCAATTTCAAACCCAATTTCAGGAACTTTTGTAATTCCAATATATGGCTCGCAATCAGGCAATGGGTTGACGTTTAAAGGGAATATTAAAATGAAAGGAAATCTTACAATTGCAGCCTGGGCCTGCGGAAATACTTTGACCGACTCGCGGGACAGCCAATCTTATGCAACAGTTAAAATTGGAACCCAGTGCTGGATGGCGGCAAATATGAATGTGGGCGCAATGGTTGATGTCGCTCAAGACCAAGCTGATAACGGAACCATAGAAAAATATTGTTATGACAATAGCACCGGAAATTGCACAACCTATGGCGGTCTGTATCAATGGCCCGAAGCTCTTCAGTATAACAATGGTGTTACGCTAACTTCCGGCAGTCCCGCTGGTGGCAATATACGCGGTATTTGCCCGATTGGTTGGCATATTCCAAATGATACGGAATTTACAACTCTTTCAACTTATTTAGGCGGGGATACCGTTTCCGGCGGGCATTTAAAAGAAGCAGGCACGGCTCATTGGACAACACCCAATACTGGAGCTGACAATTCTTCCGGTTTTACCGGGCTCACGACCGGCCGCCGCAATACCAGTGGCGGAACAGACAAGCTCGGCGAATACGGCATCTACTGGTCCACTTTGCCTCAGGGCGCCACTGCCGCTTATGAACTCCTTCTGCGCTATAATACTGCCACGTACTTACTCAACAACGACGATCGGTCCCTCGGCGGTGCGGTGCGTTGCCTTAAAGATTAGGGGGAGCCCTATAATTTAAAATTTAAAATTCAAAATAACAAAAAAGCCCTTTGAATTTTACAAAAGAATTTTTTATGTGGACCCGGCGGGATTTGCACCCGCTTCATCGGGTGTCAACACCGATATGTTAACTACATACAATTACGGGCCCGAGTCCACAAATTGATTATATCACAAAAAATTATCAAACAAAAAAGACCCCTTTCGGAATCTCCTTTGTTTGACACCCGATTTTGACCCATAATGTACGAGTCATATCAGTGGATTAAGTATAGCAAATCAAGCGACCTTGTCAAGAGTTTGTACTAAAAAGGGTCATGAGCCTTTTATGGAAAATATATCAAAGCATTTAATAATGTTTTTTTTCTGCTCTGCTTTTTTGGCTGTCCCGTTTTTTTCTTTTGCCTCCGGAACTGAAAAAATATTTTATATGTCGCAGACAAAGGAAAAACAAGGCATTTTAAGCTTAAAAAAGAATGCCGACAAAATTGATATTTTGGCTCCGCAATTTTATGCCGTAAACAGCAAATTAAAATTAGCCGGCGGGCTTGACGCCAACCTAAAAAATGTCATAGCGCAGAATAAGGTGAAAGTTATGCCTTTGGTGGCAAATGCCGGTTTTAAGCAAAGCGTAATCCACAATTTGTTGCTTTCGCCCACGGCGCAGGACGCAATAATAAAATCTCTTTTAGACACGGCAAAAAAAGAAAAATATATCGGCTGGCAGTTTGATTTTGAAAATATAAGCTATTTGGACAAAGATTTGTATTCGGCTTTTGTTGAAAAAACAGCCACGGCTCTTCACAAAAATGGGTTGATTTTAAGCGTGGCTGCGGTGTCGCGGAGCGTTGATTACGAAAACACCGACGCTTTCAAAAATTGGGGAGGCGTGTTTGATTATGAAAGATTGGCAAAAGCCGTTGATTTTATAAGCCTAATGACTTACGACGACCCGAATTCTGTCGGGCCTGTGGCATCTGAGCCGTTTATCAACAAAGTTTTGGCTTATGTCAAAGGCAAAATTCCGCCAGAAAAATTATCTTTGGGAATTCCTCTTTACAACTGGGGCTGGAGTGTCAATCCTTTTAAAAAAATTTCAGCCGGCGGAACTTACGACGGGCTTTTATATATTCGGTCTAATTTCCGGCACGACTTGGGTTTTGACGAAGTTTTGGGCGCGTCTTGGCTGACATATTTTTGGAACAACAAGCAATACCAGGTTTGGTATCAAGATAAAAAGAGTTTTGAAAATAAATTAGACGTTATAAAGCAGAATAATTTCAGGGGATTTTCGGCATGGGTTATGGGAGTTGAAGACCCTGAAATTTGGAGCGCATTAAGCAAGAGTTGAAGTTTTGTCAAATTTGATGTATTATAATCGTATGTCAATCCAGACGGTTATTTTTTTGTTATTGGGTATTGTGATTTTGGTTTTGATAATAATCAATGCTTTTTTGCTTTGGTATTTTTACAAAACAAACAAAAAAATAGACGCATTATTGGAAAAGGGAAAAATAAAAGATTTTAAAGACATAATTTTGAACCAAAAAGAAAAAAACAGCGATTTGGAAGAACAGATAAAAAACGCATTTTTGAAGATTAAAAATTTGGAAGATATTTCTGAAAAAACCATCCAGAAAATAGGCATTGTCAGGTTTAATCCGTTCAACGAAATGGGAGGAAACCAAAGTTTTGTGGTTGCCCTGCTGGACGACAGGAATAATGGGTTTTTAATTTCAAGCCTGTTTGTAAAAGAAGGAAGCAGAGTATACGCTAAAGCAATTAAAAACGGCAAGTCAGACCACACGCTTTTAGAGGAAGAAACAGAAGCAATAAGTCGGGCCATTAGCTCAAAAAAGTAATATGCCAAAGAAAAAAACAGAAATAAAAATTGAAACAAAAATTAGACCGCCGGTGGTGGTGGTTTTGGGGCACGTTGACCATGGAAAAAGTTCGCTTTTGGAAGCCATCAGGGATTTTAAAATAACCTCAAAAGAATCCGGCGGAATTACCCAGCACATTGGAGCTTATGAGGTGATTTGCGAAGCAAAATCATCCCGAGCCTCACAAAGCGAGGGATTGGGGGAAATCCTTCGCTCCGCTCAGGATGATTTTGCGGCGAACCGCAAAATCACTTTTATTGACACTCCCGGGCACGAAGCCTTTTCTGCAATGCGCGCCAGAGGCGCCGAAGTGGCCGATATTGCGTTATTGGTGGTGGACGCGGCTCAATCGGTGCAACCGCAAACAAAAGAGGCCATATTGGCTATAAAGCACGCTGAGATACCTATGATTGTGGTACTTAACAAAATTGACTTACCAAATGCCAATCCTAAAAAAATAATTGGAGAACTTTCAAAAATTGATGTTTTGGTTGAGTCTTTTGGAGGGAAAATCCCATCGGTTGAAGTTTCGGCCAAAGAAAAAACCGGAATTGACGAATTGTTGGAAGTTATTTTGCTGGTTGCTGACATGCAAGAATTAAAATCTGAAGAAAATGTTCCGGTTGAAGGCCTAATTATTGAGTCGTATATGGATGGGCACAAGGGGCCGGTGGCAACTGCCATAATCCAAAAAGGAATTTTAAAAAACAAAGATATTATTGCCACAGATTTAGCGCTGGCTAAAATAAAGTGTTTGGAAGATTTTAAGGGAAAAGAAATTACAGAAGCCCTTCCTTCTCAGCCGGTAATTATTTTGGGCTTTGAAAAAGTGCCGGCAGTAGGAGAGAAATTTAGAAGTTGCGCAACAATAGAAGAAGCTTTGGCAAAAATAAAATCCGAACAGCCAAAGCGCGCAGTTTCTCCAACAATTCTTGACACCGATCCAAGCAAAAAGGTTTTAAATATAATTTTGAAGGGAGATGTTTTTGGTTCTTTGGAGGCAGTTGAGGCAATGCTGAAAAATCTTCCGCAGGAAAAAGTTATTCTGCGCATTTTAAAATCAGAAGTTGGGGCAATAAATGAAACCGATGCAAAGCTGGCAGAAATGTCAAAAGCAATAATAATTGGGTTTCGGGTAAAAATTACTCCATCTGTTGTGCAGTTTATGAGAAATGACTTAGATAAAAAACTGAAAATAAAAACTTTTGAAGTAATTTACGAATTAATACAAGATGTCAGGAACAGCCTGGAAAAAACTTTAGAGCCGGAAGTAACCAGAGACAATGTGGGGAAGTTAAGGACAATTTTGGTTTTTTGGGGAGAAAAAAACAGGCAGATTGTTGGCGGAAAAATTACAGAAGGCGAGCTGAAAAAAGGTTTAAAGCTGGAAGTTTTTAGGGAAGACCAAAAGGTAGGGTCAGGAAGAATAATCAATTTACAGCGTGACAAAAAAGACGCAGATTTATTGCGCAAGGGTGACGAAGCCGGAATACTTTTTGAGGGAAACGTGAAAATTGAAAAGGGAGATATTTTGCAAGCTTATGTTGAAGGCCGTAAAAAAGGCGAACTTTAATGTCAAATAGATTGGAAAAAGTTAATTCTCTTTTAGAGCACGAAATCGGCAAGATTCTTTTGAAGGATTTTGCGTTTTCTCCGGAAGTTTTGGTTACCCTAACTCGTGTTGATTGTTCGTCAAATTTAATTGAGGCAAAAGTTTATATTTCTGTGTATCCTGAAACAAAATCAGCCGGAATCTTAAACGCACTTAACAAATCGGTTTATGACATCCAATACAAAATAAACAGAACGCTCCGCCAGCGCCCAATTCCTAAAATAAGATTTGTCAAAGAAACAGCAATTAGCAAAGCAGGCAGGGTTGAGGAATTGTTGGCAAAAATAGATCCAAAAGAAAAAGAGATTGAAAAATAACAAAAAATTGGTAGAATAATTATACAGGGCGCGGTAGCAAAGTGGTAATGCAAGGGACTGCAAATCCCTTATACGTGGGTTCAATTCCCGCCCGCGCCTCAAAATTGATAAAATTGCCCGAGTGGTGGAATGGTATACACGAAGGACTTAAAATCCTTTGAGAGAAATCTCATGTGGGTTCGACTCCCGCCTCGGGCACCAGATGACCTAACAGGGTCAATTTTCCTGTTTAAGAGGGCTTCAAAGCCCTCTTTTGCCTTGTAACTTACCAACTTCCTAGAATCAAAGATGAGTTCGGAAAACATATTCATGGCAACTTCCTGTTTTTCCGTGTCCAAGGCGTGTTTGTAGTACAAAGCCGCATGCTTTACCAGTTCGGAAAAGCTAATCACATAATCCAGTATTACCTCGGCAGATTCGGTCTGGGCCCGCATTTTCACTTCAATCTCGGCCAGCTTTAAACTGATCCGGCTCTCCTCATCTTGTATGGCAGATATGTCCATTGTGTTTGTTCTCAGTAGCGTCAGCTTGTTTGTTGCAAGATAATCCATATCAGCCAGCCACTTTTTCTGCTGGACGTGCAGGTCATCAAGTTCCTTGTTTCTGTTCGCCGCAATCACGCCGAGCTCGGTTTTTGTTTTAGCCTCAATCTCTTTTAATTCCTTGTCAGTAAAATACATCTTTGAAAGCAGATTGTTAATCGCCTCATCAATGTCGCTTCCCCGGATATTTTTGTTCGGATTCGGACATCCGGGTTTGCACTTGCTTAAATAGTAAACAATGCCTTTCTGCACGTAAGGGCAGTATCCTCTGCCGCAGGTGCAGTGAACCATTTTCCGGTAAGAAAAGAACGGCTTATTAATGAAATACACGCTTCGGTTCCGTTGCTTTAAAAGATTCTGCACCTTATTCCACATATCCATTCCTATCAAGGGCTGGTGGAATTTTCCTGTCATATACCCTTCCTTTGTCCGTATTTTTCCCGCGTAAAAAGGGTTGTGCAGAATGTTCTCAATAGACTTGTGATCAACTGCGCGAGTGCTTTTTGCGATTTTTTCTAAAGGAATATTGTTTAAAATCTCATCCTCGGTTCTTTTCCTTCGCACCGGCTTTGTGGTAAGTCCTTGTTTGCTTGCCCAGACGCCGAGTTGCGCAAAACTCCAGTCGCCGGTTAAATACAGCTCAAAGATTCGTTTAACAATCGGCGCTCGTTCCGGATCCAAGGGCTTGTTGCCAGACCCCTTATCGAGGTAGCCTATCGGAGTAAAATATATACACTTTCCTTCGAGCTGGAGTTTATGCTGTGCGTTTTTAACTTTCTCTGAGATGACGCGCGAGTAGTGCGCGGCAAACATCCCATCAATATCCATGTGCAGTTCGCCGGAGCTAGTCTTGTCGTAGGTAGCCTCGCTGAATCTGATGTCTGAGCCAAGTGAAATTAATTTCTTTATGATTACATCATCCTGCTTGTTTCGGCTGGCCCTGTCCCAGCATAGAATTATAACTCCTTTGATTTCATTGTTTTTTAACAACTGAATCAAACGCAGGAATTTAGGCCTCAAAATATTGTACTGAACCGATCCATTTTCGTTGATAACAAAATCCTGGTCCTCTTTGAACCCGGAGTGGCTTTCGTTGACGATGCCTGCGTCGCAAAAACCCAGAATGGTTAGTCCTTCTGCCACCGGCAAGCTGTTTCGCTTTACAAATTCAAGATTTCTTATCAGCTGATAAGACAGCGAGTTTTTCTGGTTGTCAGCATCGTCCGTGCTTTTGCGGTTGTATATCAGATATTGGTTGGCAAACGGCGTATTCTTTATCTCTTTTTTCATGGTAATTTATGTGAGGACACATTACCGCTTTTCTCGGATTTATCCAGAGCGACCTTTGGTTTTTCGATCTTGCCGTCTTTTATCACGTACCCTTCGCTGATAAGCCGAATGTGGATTCTCTTTAATGTATCCTGAAAACGAGAGATATTTTTAATTCCTTCTTCTGTAAAAATGTTTGCTGGAGAGGTTTCATTTGCTTTTTCTAAGTTTTCATCGTTCAATTATTTACGAGGACATTCTATCATCCCTTTGTATCTCCTTTTCCTGTATTCAAGGTTCAGGCACTTCCTGCAACCGACTTTGCTGTTTAAGGGATGGATAAACAGCACGCCGGCCAGGCTTTGGCAGAGAGGACACTTGAACCAAAACCTTGTTCCCCCATAACACGTTTTTGTGATTCCCAACTCAATGTTAATTCCCTGCAGTTCCAGTTCAGATTTTATCAGGTTTTCCTTGCTTCGCATTCTGTATTTTCTCAGGAAATCTGAGATTTTAACCTTCGGGCAGTTCTCAACTAACAATCCTAAATCATTTTGGTTCATTGTTTTCAATGTTTTCATTTTTGTTTAAGTTAAACTGCTGATTCTGAGCGACGAAGGCGTTTCCGGCATTTATCTTTACATTCAGCCCCGGCTGTTTCATTTCTTTCAAAAGTAAGATGCTGGTTGTCAGCTGTCTGCTGGCAGATTCCAAACTTTTGCTTAATTCTTTAATGATGTTCACTCTCAGCTGGCTAAAAGGATAGTCATCATTCCATTCAATGTAGGGGCAAAGCAAAGTTTCAATTCTCATTGCTCTCCAGTAGTTTACCACAATCCGGTCAACCAGCATTAACTCAAGGGATGTTTTGCAGTTAAATTCCTTTACCAGACTGGCCCGGGTGGTGTAGATAAAGTTTCTGTATTTTTGATAAGTGGCGGCGCCGGCCCATAATCCGTTTTTTAACCCATGGATCTCTGTAACTTCCTGTTGTAGTTCGTTCAGCCTCTTTGTTTCTGCTTCGGTCAGCTTTTCTTTGTTTATCAGAGATAGCATCTCCTCAATGCCGACAGAGTCTGCAGTCATGCTTTTGCCAAAAACGCCGGTGATCCGGTCCAGCTCGGATTTCCTGTCCTGTCTTTTGATTGGTTTTTTGTTTTGGTTTTCTTTTGTCATGTTTTTATCTCCACTCAATTTTTGATTCTTTGTCGGCGAATTCGAGCCACTCGCCGTATTTTGAAATCACAAACCATTTCCTTTTTTCTTCGACCCACCTCATACGATTTTCCTGATAAAATGGCCTGTATCTCCTTTCCCCGTTCTTATATCCCGCCGCCACATTTTTAAAAAACTCGTCGTTATTATTATCTATCTTATTATTAATCTTCTTTGTGTCCGTTTGGCGTCCACTTTCGGGGATAATACTTCCACTTTCTTGATTTATACGTCCACTTTCAGGGGTGGTGATTTGGCGTCCACTTTCGTAATTATCCATATTTAGTTTCCATAAATCGATTATGACAAAAGTTCGAACCGAGCCGCCACGAACCTTTGTTTTCTCAGTTTCCACTATCCATTTTCTCGCCAAAAGCTTGGTTATTGTTTTAGCCACACTTTTTTTATCAACACCCATTTTCTTTGCCAGGAAATTCATTGATGCAAAACATTGTCCGCCTTCGCCAGCCAGTCTTTTCATTATCAGATAAAGCGACTGCTCATAGGCAGTTGAATGATTAACAATCATATTAGGAATCTGCGTGAAATACTTTTTATCTCCGCTTTCGTTTTTGAAGTTAAAACTTTTCATTACCATGTTTTTCAATTTGAGGGCCATACACGGCCCGGTACAGCTTCAATAACCGCCGCGCTAAAACACGGGCCGTTGCTTCGTCGATGTCCTCGTGAAACTCTTTTTTGTAGATTTCCTTGAATTGTTTGATTGATTCTTTTGATAATTCCATAAAAAAGCCTCAAGTTGTGTTCTTGAGGTTATTGTAGCAACGGTGAAATTATGGAAAGTTATAAAGTTGGGTATCCCAATTAAAAAGGCGGCTTTGACCTTTTCTTTTGCTGATGTCTGATTTGTTTTATCCTGTTTCCGGCCTTCAGCTCATCTTTTTTACCGAAGGGGACATCATCGTAAACTTTTAAGGCCTTAGCAACATCAGTAATTTTTGTTTCGATTGACTGTTTTGAAAGCGGATCAAAATATGTTTCTGTTTTTTGTTTGTCCAGCTCTGCCACCTTTTCTGCGATTTCTTGATTTTTAATAGGATGAAATCTTTTGATGCCTTTTTCTCGCCTCAATAACTTTTGGATTTTATCAATAATTTTC
>JAPLZF010000012.1 GCA_026395175.1 Candidatus Staskawiczbacteria bacterium
CCCTGTTACTTTAGCTTACAGCGGTTCAGCCCCGGACATTGGAGCATTCGAGTATGATTCAGGATATGTATACACTCCACCTGCTTGCACCCCCAGCTGGTCGTGCGGTTCATGGACAACCTGCGCTTCCAGTTACCAGACAAGAACCTGCACAGATTCAAACAGCTGTGGAACAACAACCAACAAGCCTGCAACCACCCAGCCATGCACATCCACGCCTCCACCTGCATCAACTTACACTTTGTCTGTTTCAGGAGCCAATGGAACAATATCCAAGAGCCCCAGCCAGGCAACCTACGCTTCAGGAACCTCAGTCACCCTGACAGCAATTCCTAACTCAGGATACGAGTTTTCCAGATGGTCAGGAGGCATTACAGGCTCAACCAACCCAATAACCGTCACAATGTCTTCTGACAAGTCAGTCATAGCCACCTTCATAGCCTCAACAAACCCTCCGCTAGCAACACCTCCAACAACTCCGCCTCTAACTCCTGCAACGCCTCTTACTCCTGCAGAAACAGCCGGCAACGTGGCAACAAACTGCTCAGGAATCGCATTTGTCAGAGCGCTCGTTCTTGGTTCAACAGGCCAGGATGTCAAGTGTCTGCAAACCATCTTAAACACATCAGCTGCAACTCAGGTTGCCTTGTCAGCAGGAGGCTCTCCGGGCAAGGAAACAACATACTTTGGACAAAAGACTCTTACAGCTGTCAGGAAATACCAAGCAGTCCAGGGATTCGTTCCTGCCAACGTGGTCGGAGTAAAAACGCGAGCCGCGCTAAACAAGTATTTGGGCGTTACTCCGCCGGCAACACCGCCAGCCTCGCAAACACCGGCTAAAACACCAACTCCGCCAGCCACTCCAAAGCCGGTTAAAACAATCACAGCTCCAACGCCTGCTCCTGCTCCGGCAATCACTCCCAACAACCAGCGGGCAATGGTGCAGACTTTAGACAACATACTCAAAGCGCTGCAAGGGGGGAAGTAAGGTTAAACGCGTTTTACGTAGGTTTCGGTGTCTGTGTTTATTTCAATTACATCTCCTTCTTCAATGAATAAAGGAACCTGAATAACTGCGCCGGACTCCAAAATTGCTTCTTTTGTTCCGCCCTGGGCGCGGTCGCCCTTGACTCCGGGAGCAGATTCTTTAACCTTTAGCTGAACCTTAATTGGCAGCTTAAAGTTTATAATTTTATCCTCAAAAACTATTCCAATTACACTCTCGTTGGGTCTTAAAAATTTTGCCTGAGTTCCAATTTGTGCCTCTGTAAAAGAAAATCTTTTCGATGGATCTTTTGGTTCGCAGAAAAAATATTGTCCTTTGCTTTGGTATAAAAATTTTATATCTTTTTTTTCCAGGTCAGCTTCGTTAAACATATCGCCCTGCTGAAAATTTACTTCCTGGACTTTGCCGTCAATCAAATTTTTAATTTTGCTCTGAATCACCGGCCTTCTTTGGGCCATTTTTAAAAGTTGGGCCTCCAAAACCACCCAAGGCTGGTCTAGGTAGATAAATTCAACTCCTTTTTTTAAATCATTATGTGTCAACATAAATGTATAATATTAAGCGAGCCAATAAATTTTTTCGAGGCGAGGGAAACCGCCTAGGGGACAGGTCGAGCCGCAGAAAAAATTTGATTGGCGAGCGGATTATTCTATTATTTTCCATTCAATTTTGTCCTGTTTGTCGGCAAACTCCAGCCACTCGCCGTATTTTGAAATTACAAACCATTTCTTTTTTGTTTCAGACCAAATCATTGGGTCGCCTCGGTAAAATGGTTTTTTGACAATTTCTTTTGGCCTTAAATTATCCAATTCCAGCCATTTTTTAAAAACCGTTTCAATTGCATAGTCCAGCTTTCTGGTGCTGGCCCATTTTGCAACCTTATCAATTGCGTCTTTTGCTTTCTCAACAGAACCCGCCAATTCCAGCAATTGTTTTGCCGGCTTTGTAAACCGAGAATATATTATCTTTTTCTTTTTAGCATTATTTTTCAATTCTTGCAACCCCACGCCTTTGGTCTCAAAAAAGTGCGTAATTATATTTTGTATGGCTGTCTCTTCTTTTAATTCCTCATATTCTTTTATCACGCCGTAGCCCTTGGCGGAGGAGGCTGTGCGTATATACTCCTCAATTTTTTTTGCATTTTTTTCGCCTATGATTTTTGGCACTTTTAATCCAGCTAATCCGTTTTCAGCATAAATTTCAGAAACGTCTTTGTCTAAACGTTCTAAATATTCCGCAGATTTTCTGTATGCATTTATATGAAAACTGCTGTCGCCCCGAATGTTCAGCAACTCCGCTATTTCCCGAAAAATTTTCGCAATTTCCTTGTTCATTACCATCTATTCTATCACAAGAGAAAAGAGCAGGCACTATTGACAAGGCTATCCATAAATGCTATAATAAAACGAGTATAAAGTACATTGAAATTGGGACATGCCCTTCTTTCAAATCATTAGTCGAATACAGAATAAATCGCAGAATAGCAGATTTTTCAGAAATTAAATTAAGTTCTTTAGTGATTTGAAAGAAGGGATGTGTGTCCCTCAAATGGAAATGTTCCGTGCCGGTGGTCGGTGCGGAGTTCTACCGATGGAAGGGAACTGCAATGAACGAGATTCTGGTTGTGCCACGTCGTTTAGGGTGTGTCGCTTGGATATCGAACACTCTGATGGTCCCGCTGATGTATTTTTTGGCGGGAACACTGCGGGAAAAACCGCAACAAACCCACCCTTGGACATGCCAGCGGTTGAAACCAGACGAAGCCACCCGTATGGAGGAGTCAGCAATGGCTCATCTCACGGCCGTGGGAAAAGCGATCCAACACCATCACTGGTGGGATCCGCGGTTTCACATGCCAATCTTCACCGGTTGGCGGCAGTACGCTGTCTTAGACAGCATGTTTGGCGGACCATGGTACGTAGGTTGGCGAGTGTCCGGTGGAGAGACCGCCGAAGTATCCCGTATGTCGCAAGTTGGACCCATCAGGGTTCTGCTCGGGCCGAAGGACGTTTCGTTCTTTGGCGTTGACGACAACGGCGTTCAAGTTCCGATTCACCAAATCGGCGGAGGTCGGATAGGCGATGGCGGGCCGTTCTCACAAGTTCCGCTTTCATAGGTTCTCCTGGGAAGGAGAGCGAATATGTCCCAGATCACGTCGTGATGATGTTTTCTGGGACTTTTTATTTGTTCCATTTATTTGCTCTATTTTACTCTCCCTTTTTATTCTTTCTACTAGGTTCACAATCTACGCTATCGCGTAGTTATTGAACCTAGTTGTATTTTATAGTAATATAAATAAAATGAATGCAATTAGAGAAAAAATTTTATTGCTTTTATTGGGCGGGGTTGCTTTTGGGTATAGCATTACGCCCGGCAAACAAAGAATGGTTTTAAGAACTATCTCAAGAGAATGGAACAAAATAAACAAGAGAGAATTAAGAGAGGGGATTAAATATTTATACAAATTAGATTTTATTGATAAAGATGTTTCTAAAAATGGGTTTGTGAAATTGTCTTTAACTAAAAAAGGCAGGTTGAAATTATTGAATTGCAGGCTGAATAATCTTAAAAACAAAAAAGTTAAATGGGATGAAAAATGGCGAATGGTTGCCTTTGATGTTCCAGAAAAATACAAAAGCGGAAGAGATGCTTTGCGTCGAAAATTAAGGTCTGTAGGATTTTGCGAACTTCAAAAGAGCGTTTTTGTAACGTCAATTGATTGTGAAAAAGAAATAGAATCGCTGGTTAATTTTTTTAGGCTTGAAAAGTATGTTCGTTTCGGAGTTTTAGATAAAATTGACAATGAAAAACACCTTAAAAAATTATTTAAATTATAATTAAATTGTAGCCACGCTACAATACGACTAGGTTCACAATCTACGCTATCGCGTATTTAGTGAACCTACGGCTAAAATTAAAGCAAAAGTTTTGAATTTTTTAGTATTTTTTGCTATTATAAGCCAATGGAAAAAAGACATCGAGTTTTTATTGCTATCAATTTGCCGGGGGAGATAAAAAAAGAGCTAGCTGGGTTTTATGATAAATGGCCAGAATTGCCGGCAAAGTGGACAGCTAAGGATAACTTGCATATTACCTTGGAGTTCTTGGGCGACTTAACCGATGTTGAAATTGGCGACGCCTGCAAAATTACAGCCGAAGTTGTAAAAAGGCATAACTCTTTTGATTTAAATTTGAATAAGATTTTGTATGGTCCTCCCAAAAAGAATCCGCCACGCTTGGTCTGGGTGGAAGGGCAAGAATCAAAAGAGCTGGCAGATTTAAAAAATGATTTGCAGGAATCTTTGCTGGAAAAAATAAGATTTAGGCCCGATGAAAAAGGATTTGTTACGCACATCACTTTGGCAAGAATTTCAGAGTGGGAATTTAGAAAATTTGAGCTAGAAGAAAGACCTGAAATTAATGAAAACATTGACTTAATGTTTACAGCAGAATCAATTGAGGTTATGGAGTCAGAATTAAAACGTGGAGGACCGGTTTATACAATTTTAGAGTCGCATAATTTAGGAGAATAAATTTTATGAAAATACATTTAATTGGAATTGGGGGAATTGGGGTAAGCGCATTGGCGCAATATTATTTGTCAAAAGGACACAATGTGAGTGGTTCTGATTTGGTTGCTTCAGAAATTACAGATTTTTTGAAAGAAAAGGGGATTAGAATATCTATTGGAAACTTGGCGGAAAATATAAAAAAAGATTTAGATTTGGCGGTTTACAGCCCGGCAGTAAAACCAAACAACACGGAATTTAAAAGAGCAAAAAAATTAAAAATAAAAACTATAAGCTATCCGCAGGCTTTGGGCGAGTTAACAAAAGAATATTACACAATTGCTGTTGCCGGTTCTCACGGAAAAAGCACAACAACCGCAATGGTTTCTCTAGTTTTAACAAAAGCCGGGCTTGACCCAACGGTTATTGTGGGCACAAAATTAAAAGAATTTGAAAACAGCAATTTCAGAGCAGGAAAGTCAAAGTTTTTGGTAATAGAAGCCTGCGAGTATGATTCGTCATTTTTATATTACTCACCAAAAATAATTGTTGTAACAAATATTGATAAAGAGCATTTGGATTATTTTAAAACTTTTGCAAACGTTAAAAAAGCATTCAAGAAATTTATTGTAAAGCTTCCGGCAGATGGATTTTTAGTTAATAAATATCCCTCAAAAGAAGTTAAAAAAGTAAAAAAGATTTTGAAGGTTCCGGGAAAGCACAATGTTTTTAACGCCGTGCTGGCCTTGCAGGTTGCAAAAATTTTGGGAATTCCTGAAAAAATTTCTTTAGAGGCTCTTTCAGAGTTTAAGGGAACATGGAGAAGGTTTGAGGTGAAAGAGGGAAGGGCAAATAATAAAAAGATTACAATTATATCTGATTATGCTCATCACCCAAATGAGATTTCAGCCACATTAAAAGCAGTAAGAGAAAAATATCCCAAAAAAACAATTTGGTGTGTTTTCCAACCGCATCAGCACCAAAGAACGCATTATTTATTTTTGGATTTTGTTAAAACATTTAAAAACGCAAAAATAGAAAATATTATAATTACCGATATTTATGACGTTGCCGGCAGGGAAACCAAAAAAATAAGCAAAGCAATAACCTCTGAAAAATTAGTTGAAAAAATAAATACCCCTCGGGGCACAGGCAGGAAAAATGTTTCTTATTTGCCAATAGAAGAATTGGAATTCAACATAAAGCAAAATATAAATTCTGGCGATGTTTTAATAATTATGGGCGCCGGCAACATTTATAAACTAGCTGACAAATTTTAGTATGATAAAAGCAGTAATTTTTGATTATGGAGGAGTTATGAAAGATGCGCACGCGTTGTCTTTGGATGTTGCTATAATATGCGAAATTTCACAAGAGGAATTTGAAAAAACAAGAGAAAAACGAAAAGAAATCGTAGGTATGACAGAACGCGGAGAAATAAATGATGAAGAATATTGGGAGAGATATTCTAAAATTATAGATAAGTCCATAAGAAAAGATGCTGTTGGAATAGCGCAAAAATTGTATAGAGAGACTTTTATTTTTCATAAAGAGATGTTTGATTTGGCAAAAAGCTTAAGAGAAAAAGGCATTAAAACAGCCGTATTATCTAATATTTTTAAATTTGAAGCAGATGTTATTAGAGAAAAAAAGGGATACGATGAATTTAATCCGGTTATTCTTTCTTATGAGGTCAGAATGAACAAACCAAATAAGGATATTTATCTTTTTGCATTAGAAAAACTGAATTTAAAATCAGAAGAGTGCATTTTTATTGATGATAAAGAAAGATATCTTGTGCCGGCGAAAGAACTTGGAATAAAAACTATTTTGTTTGAGAATCCAGAACAGACCGAAAAAGATGTTTTTTTAATTATAAATTCGCAAAATCCTCAAAACTTGGTATAATCAAATAATGTTTTAATTTTAAAAATATGACAGATACAAATTCTCAGAAAATTGAAGAAATTTTAAAAAGAGGGTCAAGCGAGGTTATCGTTGAAGAGCATCTTAAAGAAAGGCTTGCAAGCGGTGAAAAACTAAGAATAAAATTTGGAATCGATCCGACCGGAAACCTGTTGCATTTAGGACACGCTGTTTGCTTAATGAAATTAAGGGAGTTTCAGGAAGCAGGGCATCAGGTTATTTTTTTAATTGGCGATTTTACTGCCAGAATTGGAGATCCGACTGGTCGGACAAATGCTCGGGCGCCGTTAGGTGAAAAACAGATAAAGGAAAACATGAGGGACTACGTAAAACAAGCAGCATTGATTTTGAATATGAAAAAAGTTGAAATTCGGTATAATTCTCAATGGTGGAACAAAATGGATCTTAGAGAAATGATGCAACTTGCGATGAAGGTGACTTATAGCCAGGTTTCTGCCCGAGAAGATTTTAAAAAACGGCTTGCTGAGGACAAGGATTTTACACTGGAGGAATTTTTGTATCCTGTGTTGCAGGGATATGACTCGGTCGCGCTTAAGGCAGATGTTGAAATAGGCGGTACGGATCAAAAATTTAACATGCTGATGGGAAGACAAATTCAAAAAAGATATAATCAAAATTCCCAGGATGTTATTACTATTCCAATTTTGGAAGGCTTGGATGGTAAGGAAAAGATGAGTAAATCTTTAAGAAATTTTATAGCCATTATTGATAAGCCCCATGAGATGTATGGCAAAATTATGTCTCTTCCGGATTTTTTGACTTTGCGATATTTTGAGCTTTGCACCAGGATTTCTATGCAGGAATTGGCTGATATAAAAGATAAATTGGCAAACGGAAACAATCCAAGAGATATCAAAGCAAGACTGGCAAAAGAAATTGTGAAGATGTATCACGGGGATAAAAAAGCCGCGGAAGCGGAAGAAGAATTTAATAAAGTTTTTCGTGATAAAGAATTACCATCAGACATTTTGGTTTTTCAAATTAGCAAAAATAATTATTTAATTTCAGACCTGTTGTTTGACGCAAAAATGGTTGCTTCAAAAAAAGAGGCAAAAAGACTGGTTGAAGGCGGGGGAGTGCAGATTGAAATCCCAAATCCCAATGACCAAACTCCAAAACGAATTAAAATTCAAAATTGGAGAGAAGAGATAAAATTGGAAGATGGGATGATAATTAAGGTTGGCAGCAGAAAATTTATTAAAATAAAAAATAAATAATATGAAAAAAATAAATATAATAATTTTAATAATTATTTGTTTGGTTGTTATTTTAATTGGCGGGTATTTTGCCGATAAATATTTGTTGTCTCATAAATCTGAGCCTATTACCTGTACTATGGAGGCAAAAATTTGTCCCGACGGCTCAACTGTTGGCCGAACCGGGCCAAATTGTGAATTTGCTCAATGTCCGGATTGGAGAAATTATAAAAACAACGAATATGGTTTTGAAATGACTTTTCCTGATTCATGGAAAGGCTTTACCATAGATGGAAGCAAATTATGGCATGGAAATAGTTTGGATAATTCTAATGTCAAATACGACGGGCCAATGATTGTTTTTGTAAATCCTAAAACGACATCTAAAATCCAATATCAAGATATTCCAATTATGGTTTTTACGCCCGATGTTTGGAAAATGGTAAACGGTGAAAACCCAATAATTGCTGTGAGCGCAGCTCCAATTGGTCCGGCGAAAATAGGAGAGAATTCAAAATATGTTTTTGCAACTCCGCCACGCTGGTATGGATTTACAGATGCCGTAGGATTTCAGGAGGCGGTGGAAATAGTAAAAACATTTAAAGCATTTTAAAATTAAAAATTTTACATTATGCCAAGATTTTTAGTAAAAGACGCAGTAAAACACATTGGAGAAAAAGTCAGGCTTTGCGGATGGGTGAATGTCAGAAGGGCCCACGGCAAAATTTTATTCATTGACTTGCGCGACATTTCCGGAGTTATGCAGGTTGTTTTTGTGCCTTCAAACAAAGAGGTTTATGAACTGGCAGAAACCCTGAGGCCCGAATGGGTAGTGGAAATTATAGGACAGGTTGTGAAGAGGCCAGAAAACATGGTTAATGATAAAATTGAAAGCGGGCAAGTTGAAATGTCGGTTGAAAGCCTGAAGGTTTTGGCAGAAGCTGAAACTCCGCCAATTCCGGTAGGCGAAGAAAATACAGAAGAGGTTGAAATTGACAAAAGGATGGACTGGCGATGGATAGATTTGCGTAAGCCCAAGAATGCCCTGATTTTTGAAGTTTGGACGTTGATGGAAGAATCATTCAGGAAATATTGGACTTCAAATAATTATTTGGAAATACATTCGCCAAAATTGATTGCTGCAGCTTCAGAATCGGGAGCGGAAGTTTTTGAAGTAAAATATTTTAAAACAAAAGCGTATCTTGCACAAAGTCCGCAATTTTACAAGCAAATGGCAATGGCATCAGGATTTGAAAAAGTTTTTGAGGTTGGGCCGGTTTTTCGCGCCGAACCGTCATTTACTTCGCGCCATGCCACAGAATTTACAGGATACGACGCAGAAATTTCTTTTATTAATTCTCATTATGATGTCATCGAGGAAGAGGAAAGAATGATTGCCTATGGCCTGCAACAAATAAAAGAAATTTATGGAGAGAAAATTGAAAAAATGTTTGGCAGGGAAGTTGTTGTTCCCTCGGTTCCGTTTCCAAGATTGTCCATAAAAGAAGCAAAAGCAATTCTTAAAAAACGCAAGATAAAAAATGAAAGGGAAGGCGACTTGTCGCCGGAAGAAGAACGCGAGGTCAGCAATTATATCAAAGAAAAATACGGGCATGAATTTGTATTTGTTACAGAGTATCCTGTTTCGGTAAGGCCTTTTTACCACATGCATGACGAAAAAGATCCGACGCTTACAAAAAGCTTTGATTTGCTGTGGAACGGTCTTGAAATTACAACGGGCGCTCAAAGGGAACATCGATATGATGTTTTAATGAAACAGGCAAAGCAGAAAGGAATGAATGTCAAAAAATTGAAATTTTATCTGGATTTTTTCAAGTATGGCTGCCCGCCGCACGGTGGTTATGGCATGGGACCGAATCGCATGATTATGAAACTTTTTGATTTGGATAATGTAAGAGATGCCATGTTTGTTTATCGCGGCGTAAAACGATTAACTCCATAATTTAAAATGAATTTTAAGCGCGCTATTGCCGGACCGTTATTGTCAATTGTTTTTTTAGTAATTTTTTTGTATATGATTTCCGGAGTTAAATTGATTTTTGAAAATTATCAGCAGAACGAAAAAAATATTGCTTCAGCGAGCGTTGCAGACAGCGTCCAGAATATTTTTGAAGAACCTGATATCCATGCCCAGTCGGCAATTTCCGTTTGGACTGATCTTTCAGGACAATCCGACAAAGTTTTATTCAGCAAAAACGAGCAAAGAATACTTTCTGTGGCAAGCATAAGCAAATTGATGACTGCCCTGGTAGTTGTGGAGAATTCAGACCTTTCCCAAAAAATAACAATAAGCGATAAATCCGCCAACCAAAGCAAAGACTCAGAACCGTTGAAAGCAGGAGAAACATATTTTGCAAAAGACCTTTTGTATACAATGCTGATTGGCTCGGACAATACAGCCAGTTATGCTCTTTCAGAATCGATTGGCGCAGATAAATTTGTCGGGCTGATGAATGAAAAAACAAAAGAGCTGGGGCTTTCTGACACTTCATTTGAAAATCCGACAGGTCTTGGCTTGGAAAATTTTTCAACAGCGCATGATTTGGCAAAACTGGCTGAATATTTATTGAAAGAGCATTCTTCTATTTTGGCAATAACAACCACGCCGGAATTCAATCTTTACAGCGCTGATGGTAAAATTATGCATGAAATTATCAATACAGACAAATTATTAAATGATTCATCGGACTTGGCGGAAAGGATTATTGGAGGAAAAACCGGCGACACGAGAACTGCCGGCAAGTGCCTGCTTCTGGTGGTAACCTCGCCAGATAATCAGGGTTATTTTATAAATGTAATTTTAAATTCAAATGACAGATTCGGAGAAATGAAAAAATTAATTAATAGATATGCTAATTAGCGCAATATGCAAATAACATTACTTACCTTTAATGTCATAAAAGTTTTCAGCTTAGCGGCATTAGCTTCGGCCTTTGCAATTTTATGGTGCCCTTTGCTGACGCATTTTTTATATAAACATAAACTTTGGAAAAAATCAGCCAGGCAGAAAGCAATTTCCGGAGAAGATGCAGTTGTTTTTAATGGGCTTCATAAAGAAAAAGAAATTGGCACGCCTCGCATGGGCGGACTTTTAATTTGGCTCACGGTTGTTTTTATTGCATTTTTATTTTTTATATTGTCTTTAATTTTTCCAAACACATGGATTGCCCAATTTAATTTTTTTTCAAGAGGCCAAACATGGCTGCCTATTTTCACTTTGGTTGTTGCGTCATTTGTTGGGTTGGTAGACGATGCTTTGGTTGTTAGAGGCCAAGGAAAATATGTAGGCGGAGGGCTGTCTTTTAAAAAACGATTTTTGCTGGTAACTTTAATCGGCCTTATCGGAAGCATTTGGTTTTACCAAAAATTAGGATGGGATGTAATTTTTATTCCTTTTGTGGGAGATGTTTCAATTGGGTTACTTTATATTCCCTTGTTTATAACAGTAACTGTCGCCTGCTGGTCTGGTGGAATTATTGACGGATTGGACGGCCTTGCCGGCGGAACTTTTGCGTCAATTTTTGGCGCTCTTACAATTATTTCTTTTTCTTTGGGAAAAATTGATTTGGCATCTTTTTGCGCAGTTATTACGGGAACTTTGTTTGCTTTTTTGTGGTTTAATATTCCGCCTGCTAGGTTTTATATGGGAGAAACAGGAATACTTGGCCTAACAACAGTTTTAGCTGTTATAGCTTTTTTAACAGATTCTGTTTATGTTCTGCCCATAATTGCCGGATTATTAGTGGTTGAAGTTTTGTCTGTAATAATTCAACTTTTATCTAAAAAATTTAGGAAAAAGAAAATTTTTCTTTCTACACCAATTCATCATCATTTTGAGGCAATTGGCTGGCCTGCATATAAAGTCACAATGCGCACCTGGATTGTTGGGGTTGTTTTAGCGCTTATTGGTGTTGCAATAAGATTGTTAAGATAGTATAATTTGGAATTATATCAGGGCCCATAGTAAATCGGTATTACGCGTCCATGGCATGGACGAGGGCCGGGTTCGATTCCCGGTGGGTCCACAAAAAACCGAGCTTTCCGCTCGGTTTTTGTTTGACATTTTGAGAAATTTAGTGTATGATAAGTATATGATAGACAAAAAATTAGAAATACCTGTAAAGACTAATATAGAAACAACTTTTGGCGGGCTTTCCATAGCTCCCAGAATTCTTGATGTGCTTTCAAAAGCAGGATTTAGAACTCCAACCTCAATTCAGCACAAAGCAATTCCAGCTGCAATTGAAGGCAAAGACATTATTGGAATTGCCCAAACCGGAACAGGAAAAACTTTGGCGTTTTCAATTCCGCTGATACAGCAAATTTTAAAAAATCCAAAAACAAAAGGTTTGATTATTTTACCAACAAGAGAATTGGCACTGCAGGTTGACGAAGCCATACAAAAAATTGGCAGGGGATTTGGCATTAAAACAGCTGTGCTGATTGGCGGAAGTTCAATTCGCATGCAAACCAAAGAAATATATAACAATCCGCATATTGTAATTGGAACTCCTGGAAGAATTAATGATTTAATAAACCAAAGAATTTTAAATTTGCAAAATGTTTCTGTGCTGGTTTTAGACGAAGCCGACAGAATGTTTGATATGGGTTTTGCTCCTCAAATAACCAGAATTTTGCAATCGGTTCCTGAAGAAAGGCAGACATTATTGTTTTCTGCAACAATGCCCGACGGCATTGCAAAAATTGCCTCGCATCATATGAAACTTCCGGTTCGCGTGGAAATTGACAAAGCCGGAACTACTGCAGAAAATGTTGAACACGAATTGTTTGTTGTCAAGAAAGACCAAAAACTTTCCTTGCTGAAAAAATTGCTGAAAGATTATAAAGGAAGCGTTTTAATTTTTTTAAGAGTAAAACACGGCGCCAAAAAAATCTGTAATGCATTACGAGACGTTGGAATTTCTTCAGCAGAAATCCATTCCAACAGGTCGCAAAACCAAAGAAAGGAAGCCCTGGAAGGATTTAAAAACGGCAGATATCGAGTTCTTGTGGCAACAGATATTGCCTCGCGTGGAATTGATGTAAAAAACATTGAATTGGTTGTAAATTTTGACCTTCCGGAAAACCCCGAAGATTATGTGCACAGAATTGGCAGAACCGGCAGAGCAGGGCTTTCGGGAAAGGCAATTTCTTTTGCAATGCCAGACCAAGGAAGTAAAGTCCGCGAGATCGAAAAGCTAACCAGGTTGTTTTTGCCAATTTCAAAATTACCCGATGACCTGCCCGTAGAACAAAAACAAAAAGCAGATAATTTTAACAGAAACAGAAGACCCAACTATGGCAAAAGAAGATATTAAATTTGATTTGTTAAATTGTTTGTTATATTATAAAAAAGTGTAATTATTAAAACATAAAAATATGGAAAAAGAAATAATGGCAGAATATATTTGGCTTGATGGAAGAAAACCAACTGCCAAATTAAGGTCAAAAACAAAAGTAATAAATGGGCCTATAGAAAGCTTGGAGCAAATTCCTGCTTGGGGATTTGACGGTTCTTCAACAGAACAGGCAGAAGGGCATTTTTCTGATTGCCTGTTGAAACCCGTTGCCTTTATAAAGGATCCGGTCAGGGGCGAGCCAAATATTTTGGTAATGTGCGAAGTGCAAAATCCTGACGGAACTCCTCACCCAACAAACACAAGACACATCTTGGCAGATGTTGCCCAAAAGTATGCCGAGCAAAAACCATTGTTTGGAGTTGAGCAGGAATACACTTTATACCAGGATGACAGGCCATTTGGTTGGCCGGAAAAAGGGTTTCCTCATCCTCAGGGAAAATATTATTGCGGAATTGGCGCTGACGAAGTTTATGGAAGGCCTGTTGTTGAGCATCATATGAAAGCATGCCTGGAAGCCGGAATTATGATTTCTGGAATTAATGCTGAAGTTATGCCGGGCCAGTGGGAGTTCCAGGTTGGTCCCTTGCCAACATTACAAGCAGCCGACCAATTGTGGCTGGCAAGATGGCTTTTGTACCGTTTGGGAGAAGATTATAACGCTTATGCAAAGCTTGACCCAAAGCCAATGCCCGGAGACTGGAACGGAGCCGGCGGACACACAAATTTTTCCACAGAAAAAATGAGAGCCGACGGGGGACTGAATGTTATAAAAGAAGCCTGCGAGAAATTGGGGAAATTTCACTCGCAACACATTGCAGTTTATGGAGCCGACAATGACAAGCGCCTAACCGGAAAACACGAAACCTGCAGTATACATGAATTCAGATATGGAGTGTCTGACAGGGGAGCTTCTGTAAGAATTCCAGCCCGCGTTGCAAGCGAGGGCAAAGGATATTTGGAAGACCGCAGACCGGCAGCCAATTTAGACCCATATCAAATTTTTACCGCGCTTTTGGAAACCACCTGCGGAGAAGGCTTTGACCCAAAAAAGTACTCCTGGGCATAATCTATTCAAAAAACACCTTAAAGGTGTTTTTTGTTATTGATTTGATAAAGTTTTTTTGGTAATATTATTGTATGAATATTAAAATGAATTATAAAAAAGTAATTTTTGGAGTTGTCATTGTTTTAGTTGTTGTTGGCGCGTTTTTGGGCGGAACTTGGTATGGCGCAAAGGTTGTTGTGTATCACGTGCCACAGCCCGGAACAATTGATTTTTCACTTTTTTGGGACGCTTACAATAAACTTCAGCAGAATTTTATTGACCCTTCAAAAATAACCAATCAAAAAATAACCTATGGCGCAATAGAAGGAATGACAAATGCGCTGGGAGACCCTTATACAGACTTTTTTGACCCGCCACAGGCGCAAAGATTCCAGCAAGATTTAGCAGGCTCCTTTGACGGCATTGGAGCAGAAATTGGAGTTAAAAAAGATTTGCTGACAATAATTGCTCCGCTAAAAGGCACTCCGGCAGAAAATGCAGGATTGCGCGCCGGGGATATAATTTCAAAAATAAACACAAAAGACACAACCAACATGACTGCCGACGAGGCAGTAAGCCTAATTCGGGGACAAAAAGGCACCGAGGTGACTTTAACTATTTTTCGCGACGGCTGGACAAACACAAAAGATTTTAAAATTGTCAGAGACACCATAAAAGTTCCTTCAATTGAATGGTCACTTAAGGGAGACGTGGCATACATACAAATGTATCAGTTTGACGAAACGCTTTCCCCAGATTTTAAAACAGCAGCGCTTGCCATCTTGCAAAGTCCTGCAAAAAAGATAGTATTAGACTTAAGGAACAATCCCGGAGGATATTTGCAAACCGCCCAGGACATTGCAGGCTGGTTTTTGCAAAAAGGCCAAACTGTGACAATTGAGGATTTTGGAAAAGGAAAAACCCAGCAAATATACAAAACAGAGGGAAACGCCGAATTGGCAAATTATCCGATGGTTATTTTAATAAACCAGGGCTCGGCTTCAGCTGCCGAAATTTTAGCAGGAGCCTTGCGTGACAACAGAAAAATAAAATTAGTTGGAAATAAATCTTTTGGAAAAGGTTCTGTTCAGGAAGTTGTAAATCTGCGGGACGGTTCGTTTTTAAAAATAACCATTGCGCACTGGCTGACTCCAAAAGGCAGTTTTATTTCAGATGTTGGTTTGGCTCCCGATGTTAAAGTAGACATTTCAGACCAGGACGTTCAGGCAAAAAAAGACCCGCAGTTGGACAAGGCCCTTGAAATCGTAAACAATTTAAAGTAGAATAAAAAATTATAATAGTAATAGCAAAATATCAAATATGAAAGTCATTCTCTTACAAGATGTTGAGGGTCTTGGAAAAAAATATGAAGTAAAGGAAGTAAAAGACGGCCACGCCAGAAATCTTTTGTTGCCGGAAAAAATGGCTAAGGCTGCAACAAAGGAGGCTTTAAAATGGTTGTCTGACCAAAAAGAGGTTATAGAGAAAGAAGCAGAAGAAGATTTAAAAAAAGAACAATCTGTTGCTTCAGAGCTTGATGGGTCAGAAGTTGCTATTTTAGTTAAGGTTGGCGACGAAGACCAACTTTTTGAATCTATAAACGCGCAAAAAATTGCCGAGAAATTGAAAGAAATGGGCTTTGAAATTAAAAAATCTCAAATTAAATTGGCAGAGCCAATAAAAGAACTTGGAGAATTTCCAATTAGTGTAAGTTTAAAACACAATTTAGAGGCAGAAATAAAAGTAATAATTTCAGCAGATTCTGCTGAGAAAAAACTAGAAGAAGAATAAAATGCCAACAAAATATATTTTCGTCACGGGGGGAGTTATGTCGGGCGTAGGCAAAGGAGTTGCAGCAGCTTCAATTGCCAAAATTCTCCAATCTCGAGGATTCAGTGTAACGGCTATTAAAATTGACCCTTATGTCAACGTTGATGCCGGCACAATGAACCCAACCGAGCATGGAGAAGTTTTTGTTTTAGACGACGGAATGGAGTGCGACCAGGACATGGGAAATTATGAAAGGTTTTTGGACACAAGCCTGTCTTCTGCAAATTATATGACAACAGGAAGCGTCTACCTTTCTGTAATCAACAAAGAACGCCACATGGAATATGGTGGAAAATGCGTTGAGGTTGTTCCGCGAATTCCCATGGAAGTAATCGACAGGATTGATAAAGCAGTTGAAAAAGAAAATGCCGAAATTGTTGTTATTGAAATTGGCGGAACAGTTGGCGAATATGAAAATTTGCTTTTTTTAGAAGCAATAAAATTAATTAAATTAAAACATTCAAAAGATATTATTACGGTTTTGGTCAGTTACATACCAACTTTGGGCGCAGGTGGTAACGAATTAAAAACAAAACCAACCCAGCATGCAGTCAGGAATTTGAATGCGGTTGGAATTCAGCCGGATATTATTTTGGGCAGGGCAAATGTTCCGCTTGACGACAGGCGAAAGGAAAAAATTATGTTTACCTGCGGAGTAGAAAAAGAAGATGTAATTTCGGCTCCAAATGTTGAAAGCATTTATGAGGTTCCGGTAAATTTTGAAAATGACAATATTTCAGACCGAATTTTAGAAAAGCTTTCTTTAAAAGCAAAAAATAAAGATTTAAAAGAATGGAGAGAATTTGTGCACAACATCCAAAACCCAGAGGGCGAAGTTAAAATTGGAATAATTGGAAAATATTTTGGCAGCGGAGATTTTATTCTAACCGATTCATATATTTCTGTTATAGAATCTGTAAAACACGCAGCATATTTTGCCAAAAAAAAACCAATTATTGAATGGCTTGATTCTGATGTATATGAAAAAGATGCTTCAAAATTAAAAGAGCTGGACGAGTTAGACGGCATAATTGTTCCCGGCGGATTTGGAAACAGAGGAATAGATGGTAAAATTTTAGCCATTGGATATTGCAGAGAAAATAAAATTCCATATTTTGGACTTTGCTATGGAATGCAATTAGCCACAATAGAATTTGCCAGAAATGTTGCAGGGCTAAAAGATGCCAACACAACCGAAATTAATAAAGACACAAAAAATCCTATTATAGACATAATGGAAGAACAAAAAACATTAATGAAAGAAAACAGATATGGAGGGTCAATGCGTCTTGGTGCTTATGATTGCAAATTAGTTGAGGGCACAAAAGCATTTTTGGCTTATGGAAAAAAAGATATTTCCGAACGCCACAGGCACAGATTTGAATTCAATAATAAATATCGCGACATTTTAACTGAAAAAGGATTGGTTATTTCGGGCATAAACCCGGATAGAGATTTGGTGGAAATAGTGGAGTTAAAAGACCACCCTTTCTTTGTGGGCACGCAATTTCATCCTGAATTTAAATCAAGACCATTAACTCCTCATCCATTATTTCGTGAATTTGTGAAGGCGGCAATCCGGAAATAATAAAAAAGCAGGAATAAATATTTTGCACGCCCGCCAAACCCACGGCCAGCCCGAAAAGCAAAATATTTATTCCTGCTTTTTTATTTTTTAGATTCTACCGAAACTACTTTAGCTTTTCTTCTTGTTCCATTGAAAAGCAGTTTGGATTTTGTAGCAAATTTTACCACGCCATTTTTCATGGCATAGATTGTGTCGTCTGAACCTTTTTTAACATTTTTTCCCAAAAGATATCTTGTGCCGCGCTGTCTGATAATAATCATTCCAACTTTTACATCCTGGCCGGCATTAACCTTGACTCCAAGCCTTTTAGACTCTGAATCTCTGCCTAATCTGGATGAACCGCCTTGTTTAGTCTTTGACATAGTTTAAAATATTTATATTTAGTATAATAATATCATGTTAGCAGAAATAAAGGATTTTGTCAAAGCCCGCAACTTTCTTAAAACGCATTTTAATGATATAATATTATTTATAATAGTCGCGCTTTTGGTTATGCTGGCATTTTCAGCAGGTTATATAATTGCAAAAGAGCAATCAAAAACGCCAATACAAATAAGTAATTTTAAATAACAAATTTTAAATGACAATTCCTAAGCACATAGTTTTATTCCCAGACGGCAACCGAAGATGGGCAAGAGAAAAAGGAATGCACACGTTGGAAGGCCATAAAAAAGGTTATGACAATCTTTTGGATTTTTCTGAATGGTGCAAAAATAGGGGAGTGAAGACTCTTACAGCTTTTGGTTTTTCAACTGAAAATTGGAACAGAAGCCCAGAAGAAGTAGATTACCTAATGAAACTTTTAGAAAAATGCTTATTGGATAATTTATTAAAATATGATAAAGATGGCATAAGAGTTCGCGTAATAGGGCAGAGAGAAAGATTGCCAAAAACCTTGCAGGAAGCAGTTGTAAAAGTGGAAGACGCCACAAAAAATAATTCTAACTTGTTTTTGAATTTTGCAATTAGTTATGGCGGAAAATGGGACATTTTAAATGCAGTTAAAAAAATAATTCAGGCAGGAACTCCGGCAGAAGAAGTAGATGAAAAACTTTTTGAAGCATATTTATCAACCACTGGCTTGCCGACCCCAGATTTTATAATCCGCGCAGGTGGCGAAATGCGGCTTTCTAATTTTGTTTTGTGGCAAGCGGCTTATGCAGAATTATATTTTTCGCCAAAGTATTGGCCGGATTTTTCAGAACAAGATTTGGACACAGCCCTTGCCGAATTCGACAAAAGGGCCCGCCGCTTCGGCAAATAAAAAACAGGGGATTGAGCCCTGTTTTTTTATTGCTAGTTTGTTTTGGATAAGGTTTTTGCCATGTCCAGCCATTTTGGTGCGCGGGGTTTATTTTTGTATTTTGAAGATGATTTGTGAATTTCTATTAAAGAGTTAAGCTCGTTCTTTTTCCAGCCGGTTAGGGGTTTGCCTTTATTTTTTTGAATTATTTCAACTGCTTTTGCCCATAAACCAAAATCTTTTTTCTTTTTATCTGCCAAACAATTTTTTTTAAAAAATGGTACAACAGTTTCTGTAATGTCTGAAATTTTTTGCACAGAGAATCTTGCCTGGTCTTTTGAAATAGAAATATCTCCGCAATCCATTTCTCTTTTTATTTTTTCTAAAATTTTAATGTCATTTTTTGGAGCTGTCACAACAAATTGTGCCTTCCACCGGTAGTAAGTGGGGGAGTTGGTTCGGTCGTGCCTTTGGTCTTTTCTAAATTGCAAATCAAAGCACCCGTCATTATTTACCAGGCTAACAATATTGAAATTTTCTTTCGCCATATTTTTAAAATATTTTATTTGTATATTTTATTGTAGCAGATATTCTATTATGCGACAATGCCCTAGTTTTTATTGTGCGACACTTGGGCGTTGTTCAGTAAATTTATTTTTTGTCGGGGTCGGAGTGGAATTGGTGGTGGATGTCGCGGAGGCGCTTGTTGGTTACGTGCGTGTAAATTTGCGTTGTGGCAATATTACTGTGGCCTAAAAATTCTTGAATGCTTCGAAGGTCAACTCCTTGGTTTAGTAAATCAGTAGCGTAACTGTGGCGCAATGTATGAGGTGTGGTAAAAATTGGCACGCCAGAAAGCAGAGCATATTTTTTTACCATGCGTTCTATAGAGCGTGGAGTTAGCCTGGCATCTGCATCATCCTTTTTATCACGAAAGTTTATAAACAAAGCTTTTTGGTTTGCGTGCTTAACATTGTTTCTTATTTCAAGATATTTTCTAATAAAGTTTAATGCGCGTTCAGAAAAATAAACCACGCGGGGTTTCCCGCCTTTTCCAATAACGCCCAGTTCCATATCCTTTTTATTTTTTATGCTGTTAAACTGTTCAAGATTTAAAGCAGTAAGCTCGGCAATGCGAAGTCCGGTTGAGAAAAAGGCCTCTAAAATAGCCCTGTCCCGGGTGCTAATATCATCTTTTGGCTCAATAGATGCTAAAAGCTTGCTAACCTGCTCTAAAGTAAGGAATTTTATGCTTTTTGAGCCCTTATCTGGCTTTGAGAGGGCTATTTTGTCTGGGGGCAAGGACAAGACGTCTTTTGCCACAAAGTAGCCCAAATACGCCCTTAGGGCGATTAAATAGTAGTTCTGGGTGCCTTTAGACAGCAATTTGCCGGTGGCGGGGCTAGGCTGGCGGGAAAGGTATAATCTATATGCCCAAATGTTGTCGGCGGTCAGTTGATGGGGGAGAAGTGAGCTATTTTTCTCCTGGTCTAGCCAACCAAAAAATTTTTGCAAATAATTTTTATAATTCTCCTGAGTATTTTTTCTCAAACCTTTTTCAACCTCGCAAAAGTCTAAAAAATCTTGCAGGTGGTTTATAATTGGTTTTGATGATTTCTTCATTGTTTTAAAGAGTCCCTATTGTATAACGTCGCTTTACCTACATTTTGCGACATACTCTCTATCCTAATAATAGCCGTCCCCTAGGCCTATGTCAAGAAAAAAGATGACCCAACAAACTACAACTTATTTGGCAGGCGGAGTTTGTGCAGGACAGTTTTGTGGGTCGCCTGGATGCACAATACTATTTTCTACTCCAGAAAAATAATTTGAAATTTTTTCTCCAATATTTTCTGAAACTTTATTTTTTTCTTGCGCAACTTCGTTTTTTATGATGGCTCCCCTATTTTGCACCTCCCCGGTTACTTTTGGATAGATTTTGGAGGTGGCCCATTCAGACCCTTTTGATAAATATGCCGAGGCTTTGCTTCCTGCGCCAGACAAAAGGGTTTTTCCAACTTCCCACGAATATGCTTTCTGGCTCAAAAATATGGCCAATAATATAATAATTATAATTACAATATATTTTATGGTGCCTCGTGTATTCATATTAAAAAAATTAATTATATTATTCCCCTATTTGTCGCACAATAGACATTATATTACAATAATTTTATTGCTTCCTGTATTCTTTTTAAGGTTTTTTCCTTTCCCAAAATATTGGCTATTTCAAATGGGCTTGGTGAGGATTGCTTGCCAGATAATGCCACACGTAATGGCCACAGCATATAGCCTTTGTTTTTTTCCGGATAATTTTTTTCCAAATTAAATTTTTCAGATGCCAAAAATAATTCTACTTCTATATTTTTTAATTCCCATTTTTTATTTTCAGATAATATTTTTTCAGAATATTTCAAGGAGTCTTTTATCTCACTCTCCCCCATCTTGTTCCACGACAATAAATTTTTATCATATTTTAGTTTATCGGCAAAGAAAAAATCTGACAATTCAACAATGTCGGATAATTTTTTCATTCTGGTTTTTGAAACCTCAATAATTTCCTGCAATTTATTTTGTGTAATTTGTCCTGCAACCAAAAGCCCTGCTTCTTTCAAATATGGCGTGCAAAGTTCTGTCAGTTTTTCTATTGGTTTTTCCCGAATATAAAAACCATTCAAAGAATCTAGTTTTTGTATATTGAATATGGCGCCCGATTTCTGCACTTTTTCTATGGAAAATTCCTTTGACAATTGCGACAATGAAAACACTTCTTCTTCTGTTCCCGGGTTCCAGCCCAGCAAAGCCATAAAGTTAATCAGGGCCTCGGGCAAATATCCCTGGTCCTTGTATTCTGTCACAGAAACTGCTCCAAACCTCTTGCTCATTTTGGACCTGTCGGGCGCCAAAATTAAAGGCAAGTGTCCATATTCAGGGTGATAAAACCCCAAAGCCTCCTGAATTAAGAGCTGTTTTGGTGTGTTTGAAATGTGGTCTTCACCCCTTATCACGTGGCTAATTTTCATTTCAAAGTCATCAACAACAGCAGTAAAGTTATACAACGGAGTTTCAAAATCTTTTGCAATAATAATGTCGCCCATTAAGATTGTGTCAAACTCCACTTCTCCTCGAATTAAATCATTAAATTTTATTTTTTTATTTTCTACGCGAAATCTTATTACAGATAGTTTTTTTTCTGCAAAGTTTTTTTCGATAATTTTTTCTGGCAGGTGCGCGCAGGTTCCGTCATATTTTGGCGCTAATCCCCTACTCATCTGCTCTTGCCTTTTATTTTCCAGTTCTTCTGTTGTGCAAAAACAAAAGTAAGCTTTATCCTCATCTAAAAGTTTTTTTAAATACTTTTCGTAAAGATTATTTCTTTGAGATTGCTTATATGGACCAAATTTTCCATCAATATCCGGTCCCTCGTCCCATTTAATTCCCAGCCATTTTAGACCATCTATTATGTCCTGTACCCATCTTAATTCAGACCTTTCTTTGTCTGTGTCTTCAACACGCAAAATAAATTTGCCGTGATTTTTTTTGGCAAATAAATAATTGAAAAGCGCGCTTCGGGCTGTGCCAATATGCAAAGCCCCTGTTGGAGACGGCGCAATTCTAACCCTTACTGGCATATTTATTTTTGTATTTTCTTTTTTCATATTGTTGGTAGCAGTCAGGTTGTCGTACGGCAACCTAATGCTTTATAATAACCTTTAATTTATTTAAATCAATGTCCTTTTTAAAAATTATGAAATCTCTTCCCATCTTCATTGCCTTGATTGAACCATTGTGTATTCGTTTTAATACAGATTGCTTGCTAATTCCCAGAATAACCACTAATTCGTTTGTCGTATAAAAGTCTTTTTCTTTTATTATTTTACTCATGTTTTTCAGGTTGTCGTACGACAACCTAAGCTACTTCGGTGTTGTAACACTGTTCGCAATATACTATCTCGGGACGGTCAGGAGAATAACTAGTCTCAAATTCGTTAAGGCACTTTCCACTATGATGCGAATGATTCATGTTGCACATGCACTGCCGATGCCATAATTTCATTGGATTTCTTTGCTCTATTCTTTCTCCGTGTCTACAATTTGGACAAAGTCGTGGAATAGGAATTTTTAATTGACGATAAAATTGTAATTCTTGAGGTACCATACGAAAAGCCTTTGAACATTGGTGTTTGCATTTGCCAGCGTGTATACAACCTATTATTTCATTAGTAATAGAATCATCAGCAACTTCGATGTCAGGGATTACCTCTGGTTGTAATGTGATATCATAATTATTTTGTTTAACATCACGCCAATTAAATCCTAATTTTTCTGCTTTATCTTTTTCAAGCGGGAAAAATTCTTGTGCGGTGGTTTCATTGTATCCGAATGGACTCATTTTAACTGGAAAAAATTCTCCATAGCGATATATTCTACCTTTGTCATCAATATATGGGTTGTTATTCATTTGGTCTATAATAGTTTGACGCAATTGATAATATTCCTCTTGCGGGTATTTCTTATTTAGGATGCAATATTCTTTTTTATTCATGCCCATAGAACCAAATATATTTTTGCTACCTACGCTAAATGCACTATATTCAATATCATAGCAGTTTGTAACCGCCCACCAAGCAAACCGTATACGTGATGCTTGGTCTCCCGACTGCATAACTTCATAAAGCAAAGAAGAGTTAATCCCGAAATTTATAAAATCATATGCGTCTTTTAATCCAGGAGAAGTCACAAAGGAACAAAACTTGCAATCCTCGGCATTACCCACACAATAAGAATTAAGGGTATTTTTTGAATCAAAAATATAATCTCCACTAACATTATTATTACGAATTCCGTGCATATATTTATTAGGGAATTTCAGCCAAAATTCACGTGCCTTTCCTTTTGCACTAACGATATCATTCCAAGTGGTTGTATTTTCCTTAACAAATTTTTCAAAATCTTCTTTAGAAACTGGGTTATTATAGACGCAATACTTCTGATTCTTAAGATTAACGCAACCAAAACAATTCTGGCAGCCGATACAGTTTTTTGAAAAATATATATTATTACATTCCTTACAGTCTTGCGAATAAAAAGTTTTATAACACTTGTTGCAGTTTATTGTGTCATAGCAAAGTTCACCCTCCTCTAACATAAGATTGTCCACGCTATCCTTTGTGTGATTAACAAAACTACCATAAGTAACATTTTCACTATAATCACTATAAGTTATCATGTAGCAATTTTTTAAATAGCTTACCATATTTGTATAATCTGAATTCACGAGCGTTGTATAAAGACCATAAAGACTTGGAACGGGTACTTTATGCAAAAGTTCTTGAAATTGAGCAAGAAAAGGTTTTTTAGGGTTAAAATTAATTCCATAATCAGTGGCATCCCAATCATCGCCCCACCAACAGGGATTGCAATAGACTACAAATTTACTGTCTGGAGAAAAAATAGAAATAATACTTTTACTACATTTAGCACAAGTGTGCCTATGAAGCGTCCTCTCATTACGCCAAGCCAAACGCCTTACTAAGCGACATTCAGGGCAAAAGGTTGGTGCTGGAACTTTTATTTTTTCGTAAAACGCAAAATCATCGGGCTCTATTACGAACTCCTTTTTACAATTCTGACATACCTTAATTTCTTGTTCCATGTTTTTGTCTTGAATTATTCAGGTTGCCGTACGACAACCTGACTTGTCTTGTTCTATGTCGATATTTTTTAGTCCAGCATTAAGAATTCTAAAATTTCACGGGCAAGCGCGCGGGCTGCCAGCGGTTTTGCAAAAGCCAAAGCAGATTGCTTCATTTGCTCCAATTTTTCTTTGTGTAAAAATAACAATTGAATTTTTTCCATAAAAAAGTTTGGCGTTAAATTTTGCTGTTCTAAAACTTCTGCAGCTCCGGTTTCTGAATACGCGTAAGCATTTTTTGACTGGTGGTCACCGGCCGCAGACGGAAGCGGAATTAAAATGCTTGGCTTGCCACATGCGGCAATTTCAAAAATTGAGCCCGACCCCGAGCGCGAAATTATCAAGTCAGATGCCTTATAGGCATGTTTCATTTTTTCCTCATCTAAAAATCCAATCGGATGATAATATCGGTCTAAATCTTTTTCTTCTATGACCTGCGCTTCGGCAGATGTCTGTTTAACATTTTGCGCGCCGGTAACATGAATTATTTCATAATCTTTTAGCAGGTCATTTAAAATTCTTAAAACAAAATCGTTAATTGTTTCTGCTCCCTGCGAGCCTCCAATTATTAAAATTATTGGTTTTGAAAGAGTCAAATTGAAAATTTCAGCGGCTTTTTGCTTGTCGCCCTCCAAAATTTCTTTTCTTATGGGGTTTCCAATTAAAATTGTTTTTGCCGAACCAAAGTATTCTGTTTTTGGAAATGAAATAAAAATTTTCTTTGCCCATTTTGACGTAATTTGGTTGGACAAGCCCGGCACAATGTCTGACTCGTGTAAAAATACGGGAATTCTTAAAATTCTGGCTGAATAAGTCACGGCAATAGAACCCGAGCCTCCCTTGCTAAAAATCAAGTCAGGTTTAATTGTCAAAAGCAAAAAAAAGCTTTGGATTACTCCGAATGGAATTTTAAATAAAATATCAGCAAAATTTTTAAAAGAAAAATATCTTCGTATTTTGCCGGAAATTATTTTTTTTATAATAAAGTCTTCCTGCGAAAGCAAAAGCAAACCAAATTCGTCTTTTGGGCCAATATAATAAAACTCTAAATCCTTCTTTGGGTAAATTCTCCTTGTCTCTCGGACAACAGCCACAATCGGAAAAATGTGCCCACCTGTGCCTCCTCCTGTAAATAGTATTTTCATATGTTTAATAATAGCAAAATTATGTATTTTTTGAAATATTCAGCAAGAGTCCTACGCCAATAAGTTCAACTGTCAGGTGAGAGCCGCCATAGGAAAAAAATGGTAATGGAATTCCTGCCAGCGGGAAAATTCCCGCCACCGAAGCCATGTTAACAAATGCCTGCAAAGTTATCCAAAAAACAATTCCAATGGCTGTCATCTTTGAAAATCTGTCGTTTGAATTTTTGGCAATTTGAATGCCCAGCCAGAAAAAATAAATAAAAGCTGAAATTAAAATAACGCACCCGACTATTCCCAACTCCTCTCCAATTATTGCAAAAATGGAATCAGACATCGCCTGCGGTAAAAAACCAAATTTTTGTGTTGACATTCCCAAACCTTTTCCAAATACTCCGCCAGAACCCAATGAAATTAGAGATTGTCTAAGTTGAAAGCCTTTCCCTAATGGATCTGAGTCCGGGTGCAAAAAGATTAGCCAGCGGTCCAGGCGATAAGGTTCGAATTTTACCATAAACAGCAGCGAACTTATTCCGCCGACTACTATTAGCAAAGTGTGCCACAAGGGCGTTCTTGCCGAAAAATAAAGAGCAAGTAAGGTTATTGAAATAATTCCCAGTGTGCTGGCATCTCTCTGAAAATACAGCCCAACAGAAATTAAACCCAAGAAAACTATAAAAGGCAGAAGCACATATATAATGTTGTGGTAACTGTTTTTTGTTGCAGATTTCCAGTCTTTTGCCTGTGAGTCGGCTAATTTAGAGGCAATCCATGCCGATAAATAAAGAATGGCTGTAATTTTTAAGAACTCCGACGGCTGTATGGAAAAAATTCCTATTCCAACCCATCGGCTGGCGCCTCCTGCGTTTGTGCCAATTTTTGGCAAAAAAACTAAAAACAGGGCAATTAAATTGAGAACAACCAGCAACGGCACCCACTTTTTTAGAAATTTCAAGGAAATTTTGTATGCAATAATTCCCAAAATAATTCCGGGCAAAAGCCCTACAAGTAATTGGTGCAACAAATAATAGTTTGTGGTTCCAAATCTCTGCAAAGACGCCGGAGCCGAAAGGCACGCCAAAAATAAAAAACTGAAGCCAACCAAAAACACAACCAAGAAAAATAAAAAATAATTAAATTGTTTGTGCATTATTTAGATTGCTCCTTTACAAAATTTTTAAATTGATTCCCTTTTTCTTCAAAATTCTTCCACACAGAATAACTTGGCGAAGCGCAGGACAATAAGCAAATTTTACCAGGAGCAGTATATTTATAGGCGAATTTGACTGCGGCCTCCATACTTTTTGTTTTTAAAGCATTAAGTCCTTTTGTTTTAATCTTTGTGCCAGAATTTGGAAAAAGCGCCACATTCCTTATTCTATATTTTTTTATGGTTTTTTCCAACTGCGAAAAGTTGTATCCCCTATCCTCTCCGCCCAGAAATATCGTATCAACATTTTTTAAGGCCTTAATTGCCATTATTGTGGACTCTGGAGTTGTTGAAATTGCATCGTCATAAAATTTAATGTTTTTGAATTCGCCGATAAATTCCAACCTGTGTGGCAAAGGCTTAAAATTTTCAATTGCTGTTTTTATAACTCTGTCTGAAACCAAAAGTTCTTTTGCAACCGCAACAGCAATTAGTATGTTTTCTTTGTTGTGCTCACCGATTAAGGGCAGGTTAACTCCGTCAAGGAATTTTTTGTTTGCAATAGGAATTTTTTTTGCTTTTGTTTCTTCTTTCCATTCTTCTAATTTCTTTATATTCTTATTATAGACAAATGTATTATTTTCGTTTTGGAAATTGATTATATTTTTTTTTGCGTCATAATAATTTTTTTCGCCTTTGTGGTAGTCCATGTGTTCGGGAAATAAATTTGTTACAACAGCTATGTCGGGCGAAAATTTAATGTCGTCCAACTGGTAGCTTGAAAGTTCTATAACAAAAATTTCATCTTTTTGTATAGGGGTCGTCATGGCCCCCAGCATTGGACTGCCAATATTTCCTAGAAGCCTGGCGTTTTTCCCACCTTCTTTCAGTATCGAATAAATTAATGAGGCTGTTGTTGATTTGCCCTTGCTTCCTGTGACGCCAATAATTTTATTCCCTAATTCCTTAACATTAGAAAAAAATATATTAGTTGCAGTAGTATAGGGTATTTTTATAAGATTTTTATTTATTCCCGGAGTTTTTATTAAAAAATCATAATCTTTTTGTTTTTTAAGATAATTTTTTCCGTCTTTTTTGTCTGCCACGCCAATTTTTAAATTTGGATATTTTTTTTCAACGTATTTTTTAGAAGCTTCTCCTTCTCTGCCAAAGCCTAAAATTAAAACGTTTTTCATTCCTGAAAATTTGAATTGAGCAGGAATATTTGGCGATGGGTGAGTTTTAAATAAATCTTTTGTGCGCGGTTTTTTTATTTTTGGCAAAAGAGTTTTTACGATAAAATCATTTTTGAATTTGGGCACACTCATGGCAAATGATGCCTTTGATTCCTCAAAAGTTCCCACGCAATCAAATGGTTTCATTGTTCCTAAACCTAAAACATCTTTAAATAATGGCAAAAGGCTTTCATCTCGGTAAAGATTTTTTTTGAAAATATCCAGCAATTCTTCTTTTATCAGAAACGCAGAAAGCAGGTTGAAAACGAAAACGCACTTTGGGCAGCAACCGCACCATAGGCCTTTTTTATCTTCTTTAACTAATTTAAAGTTTTTATTACAGCTAGAAAAATAGGGAAAATATTTTTTGTATTTTGAGAATTGTTCTGCAATTCGTATTTCGTAAAATGGCCTTAACAAAGAAAAATATTTTACATCAGGGGAAACAAAATTATTAAGATAATCTGAAAAGAGATTCTCAAATTCAGAAGACTTTGACCACTGGTGGTTTATTAGCTTGCCCTTGTATTTTATGTTGCCAAAATTACTGCTGTATTCATTGGCAACAACAAAATAAGAATAGTTGTACAAAACAGCATAAAAAATTCCCAAGAAAGCGTATATTGCAGAGATTGGTATGTGGCCGTCGTATTTGTGCTTTTGGAAAACCTGCCAGTCCAAAAAACGCTGGATTTTTAGAAATTTGCCTCCAAATTTTTCCGCCACGTTGTCCACCAAGTCAGATTTTATGTTTGTCTCTGTAAAAATTGTTGCAACATCAATCCCCTGCTCTTTTAATAATTCGGCAGCAACAATTGAATCTTTTCCGCCAGACAAGGCAACCAAACATTCATTATTTTTTTTCAGAGAAAATGTTTCGCTTTTTAGGTTGTTATTGTAAGGAAATTTCGGAGATTTTTTTGGGTCTAATTTATTCTTGAACCAAAATTCTCCAAGGCCATCTTTGTAAATTGTATTCCAAAAATCAGCCTCTTCTTTTGAAAGGCTGTAAGGTAGCTTTATTTTTGTCGCACAATAAAATTTATAATAACTAATCCCCAGCATCAAATGCAGGCCTTGCAAAAGTTTTTTTACCAGTTCTTCTGGAATATTTTTCAAATCAACTGTCTCGGGCAAAATTATTGTTTCAGAAAAAACAAGCGGTTCCTTACCTGAAAATTCCTGCTTATAACCAAAAGAAACCCTTTTTTTCTCGGGCTCAAAATTATACGAGCTAAATTCAAAAACAGTAGGTTTTGCCTCCATATTTTTATTGCTTTAGTATACCAAAAAATTACGTAAAATCAAACTGCCACCCGTTTTGCGGGGCGGCAGTCTTAAAAGCGAATTAAACGTTGGATGAAAGGCGTTTGAATACAATAATAAATAAAAATATTAAGACAAGCCCGACTAAAATCCACAAATACCATCTTTTCAAAAATCCCATAAAACCAGATGTTGCCGGGGCTTTAGAAACTGCGGCTACTGCTTGGACTTGGCTAAAATTTATAGAAACAGAATCGGTCTGTATTTTTCCAGAAACATTGCTCGTTGCGGTTGCCTGTTTTGTTGAAACTGCGGAAATTGTTTGTGTTTTTCCTTCAAAGGTTATTAGTTTTGTGCTTTGAGGCGCAACGGACCCAATATTGATTCCAGAAACTATGTCTCCCGAAACCAAAACTCCATTGACCTGCAAATTTCCCAAGGAAGAAATTTCAGTTGGAATATTTGCTGAGACATTAACATTGTCAATTTGAGCAGTTGAAGCGTTTGTTGCAGAAATCATAAAATAAATTTGGCTGTTTTGGCCGAGTTCTGCTGTTTTCTGCCATTGGGTGGAAGCTGAATCTTGTTTGGCAAAAAATGCAATTGACAACCCGCTTGGTATTATATTCGCGGCTGGAGTTGGAGTTGTGTTTTGCTGAGCCGGAGCCGGAGTTGTCTGGCAATAAGTATTGTAATCTGCAGAGCCGACAGCGCAGGTTGTGCCGTCGCATTTTAATGTGTTTGCGCATTTATTTTCCGAGCAAGAATCCAAAGTGCAACTGTTTTTGTCGGCGCATTTTTTGTATAAACCGCTGGCGACTCCAAGCGAATCATACCAATAAATGCTGTTGCCTGAACATGCTGTTTTGTAATATGCCACATAATTGCTGTAATTTTGGACAGGCTGAATTGGCTGGACATAATTTACACATTGGCCATACTGGCAGGTTTGTCCGCCCTGGCAGGTGTAATATAAATCTTGCTGGTTTTGGCAGGAGTCATACCAGTAAATGCTGTTGCCCGAGCAAAGCTTGTAGGCGTGATAAGTGCAGGACCCAGAGGGTACCCCGTAATTGTAATAATATTGGGCCTGCGCTGTTCCAGCCAAAACAAAGGCTGAAGCAAAAAGCATTATTGCAAATACGCTTATAGCAAGTAAATTTGATGTTTTCATAGTTTTTAGGGTAATATTATATTTTACCACTTCAAGAACAAAAGTCAATAGTTTGCGGTGATGCTTACAGGTTGAATAAATTGCAAATATTGCAAAAATGGAAAAAGTGATGTAGAATAAAATAACAAAAATTGCCCTCGTAGCTCAATTGGTAGAGCAGTTCCCTTTTAAGGAATTGGTTTCGAGTTCGAGTCTCGACGAGGGCACAAATTAGAACAGCCGTTCGCCAAAGCCATTGCTCCGAACGGCTTTTTAAGTGTAAAAGTGAGGTTTTTACCGCTTAATTTGGAGTTCTGAAATAGAAAGTTGATAAACGCTCGTTTTTCCATTGGTTCAGAACTTTTGAATAGCGAATATGCCCGTTTAGCGAGGCTCATAATCATTGCAATAGTGATATAAAATTCTTTGTCGGCTTTCTGGTGCTTTGCTATCTCGGTGTTTATGGCTGTCTGTTTTTCGTCGTATTCATTGATTTTTTTATTGTAGTCCTCTTTGGTTATCTCCTCGTCGGCTAATCTATCAAGCAAGTTGCTTTTTCTTTTTTCATATCTATCGTAATCAGCCCGCAGGACTTTCATTGAAGCCTCAAAAAACTCACTCTTTGCGTCTTCACTCTGGGCTAAGAGCGTCATTAGGCGTGTTTTTTGCCCCTCTGTGAGGCTTATATTCCTCAATACTCTCTCTACTGGCTTAAAGAGGTCATTTTCGTTCACATAGAGCCTTTTGGCGTGTATTTTATGGCTATTGGTGCAACTATAATAATTGTATTTATTCTTTGTCCTTTCTGCCGTAATCGTGCAACCACATTCGGCACATTTTACTAAACCCCTAAAAGCAAAAGGCTTGCAAGCGTATCTAAACGGCTTTTTATTGTAGCCATTAAAAACTTCTTGCACTCTGTTAAACAACTGTCTTGAAATTAAGGGCTGGTATTTATGCGGATATAACACGCCCTTGATTTTCATTTCGCCATAATAAAACGGGTCTCTTAAAATAATATAAATTTGTCCTCTTGGTAGCGGTTTGGGAGTTTTTGTATTACTTCTTAATCCCAGCTTTTCCATTGTTTCTTGAATTTGTTTAGTTGAGGAAGTCCCTGTCGCATACATTTCAAACATTTTAACGATAAACTGGCTTCGCAGAGGGTCGGGGATTATGTTAGTCCTTTTTCCAGTTTCGTCGTGAACTCCCACATAACCAATTTTAGGTTTTGTAATCCATTCTTTGTTTTGGATTTTCTGCTCGTAGCTTCTTTTTACATCATCAGAAAGCCTGTTGAGGTATTGCTTAGCCAAAAATACTTTTGCCTCCCACATAAACATCTGGTTGCCAGTTGCATTTTTATTTACAAAAAATCCGTCTTGCACAAAATGAATTTCTAAATCCTCCTTTCTCCTCATTTCATCTAAATCAACAGCGTCCTTAAAATTCCTTGTTGCTCGGTCAACATTCTCGCAAAGTAAAACCCTAACATCTTTATGGCTTCTAATATACGCAATAACTTCCTCAAATTTCTTTCTGATTTTATCTCCCGCACTTTCGTGAAATGAAAAAGTCTCAACTATTTCAAAGTCTTTTTTCTTTGCGTATTCCTGCAACCTCCTTATTTGAGCGGGGAGTGAGTGTCCTTGCTCCTCCTGCTCCTTTGTTGAAACTCTGGCGAGTATTACGGCTTTCATTTTATTTACCTAAAATAATGCTTTCAACTTCTTGTTTAGCTTTTTCTATTTCGTTTTTTGCTTCTAATTTTAGTTTGGTAGCACTTTCTAATCTATCCCTAAATTCGTTTGCTAATTTCTTTTGCGTATCAATGGGTGGGAGGGGGACAGGAATTGATAAATACTCCTCCATAATTAAATTTTTAATGCCCGTTGTTTGGTTTTGCAGATATTCCATATAATTTAATCCATACAGAGTTTTCAAAAAACAAAATAAGTATTCTGGTATGCACTCTTTTTTTACTCTGAAACATTGCAAAAAATTACTGAAAGTAAATCTGTCTTTTAAGTTCTCTATCAAGGCAACCCTGCCAACTGGCTGTATCGGACTGCCTCCTGATTTTTCTATTAAAATATCGCCATTTTTTAATTCAACTTTTGCCAATTTATTATTTTCTATAAATCGCTCCGCAACAACAGAAAAATTTAAGTTGCCTTGATTATCAAAATTTGTATTTCTTAAAACTTTAATCAAGGAATAGCCCTCATTATTTTCTAATGTAGCGTCCTCCCCCCATTCTCCCGCAATACTTGTCTCTAATAATTCGGAGAGCGTCTTTGTTTTATATGCAGACTTTTTAATGGCTTTTAGTATTGTTTGGGGAGTATCTAAATAACCTTTTGGGTCTAATCTTTTGCCCTCAACCTCTTTGGAATTTATGCAAAAACAATTTTTATTTTTTAAGTTTTCAATTTTTATATCTAACTCTTTTAAGATATAACTACCAACTGAATTTAGGATATTTTCTGCCTTTTGCTCTTTGTCTATTTTTTTGTCATAAGCAGACTGCATTAGTTTTACTATTTTATTTTGAGTTTCTAATGGGGGAACAGGTATCGGTAATTTTTTTATAACTTCGTTATTAACATATTTAATCGTTGCTATCGTGGCAACCCTATCAATAAGCCTTTTGAAATAATATGTATTTAGCCATATAACGGCGTATTGCGGGTTTATTTCTTTGTTGAACCTTATTAGTGTTATATTTTGGTTAATCGTGGCTAAATCGCTCGTATCATAAATTGTAGAAACTCCTATCGTGCCTGCCATACTTATCAAAACATCTCCTTTTTTTAGCAGTAATCCTTTTAGATTTTTTTCAAATTCCCTTTTTATTTTTTTTGCCGAGCCGTATCTAATAACATTCTCTTTCAAGTCTGTATTTCTAATAAATAAAATCCCGTCAATTTCAGTAAAACATTTTAGGCTCGCTTTGGGAGTAGAGCCACTTTTAACTAATTCAGATAATTCTCCTATGGTCTTTGTCTTAAATTCTCCCTTTTTAATTTTACTTATAATTTCAGCAAATTCTGTTTTGTGATAATAGGGGTCTAATCTGTTATCAAGGTTTTTGCTCCAAACTACAAAGCACTTGTTATTTTTTTTAACAGCCTGCATAGTTTTGTGGATTTTTTAAGAATTTTTTATACTCCTCATAAATTTCTCCGAAATCATTTCTCGGGTCGTCTTTTCCCGTTGCGTCATATCCTATATGCTCGGCAATTCCCATAAATATCGGGTAGTCTGTTAATTTTTCGTTTTCTCCTCGTCTCCTTAAAAATACCAAAGACGATTTTACCCCCGCTCCAAAATGTGCGAAAGAAAAAGACGGGAGAGAGATAACTCCCATAATTTGGCAGTGCTCCATTATAAAATCTCGTATATTTTGCAGGGAGGAGTTGGTTAGTATCCCGTCTGGTAAAACAATGGCTATTCTGCCTGTTTTTGGCTTTACAAAGTTAATGCAACGCTCAATAAATAAAATTTCTGTTTTTTGATTTTGTTTATCCTCTCCCAGTTTATATTTATCTAAATAGTCCTTTTCAGTCCTTTTTATCATTGCCCCAAACGGCGGATTTGTAAGTATTAAATCAAAATGGTTTTTTTCAAATTTCGGGTGTAGTTTTTCTATTTCGTCAAAGTTTTCTAATGCGTCCGTGCTAATAACATTCGTATGCCCGTCGTCGTGGATTATCATATTCATTTTACAAACTCTGGCTATCTGGTCGTTTATTTCAATGCCGTATAAATTATCTTTCGCAAAGCTGTGCCAATGGTCTCTGGCTTCTTGCTCGTCATAGTTTGTCTCTGCGTAATTCCTAACAGCGTCCAACGCATTAAGTAAAAATCCGCCACTCCCACAAGCAGGGTCTAAAACTAACTCGCCCCGCTCTGGGTTAGTCATTTTAACGCAAAATTGTATAATCGGTCTGGGAGTAAAAAATTGTCCCATTTTACCCTTGAAAAAGTCCGTCATAAATATCTCAAAAGCAATTCCCTTAGTGTCTAAGTCAATTTTGTTTATTGCTAACGCCTGCAAGTGTTCTACCACATTATAAACAATTTTCGGCTCTAATTTTATGTCCTCCTTAAAAACTTCGGCGTCCTCTTTTTTGGCTTTTAGATAAATATCATTAACCCGTTTATAAACTTCGTCTGGTAGCTCGTGTGTGCCTATCTGAAATAAATAAGGGTCTCCTTTGGGAGTTATTTTTTCGTCTTTTAATTTGCAGAATAGCAATTTAGAAACTTCGTCAAAGGCAGTAGTGGGAGCGAGTTTGCCTCCCTGCCATACGCTATCGTGTGCTTTCTCTAACGCCTTAATAAGCTCGTCTCTTGAAACTATTTTTAGCTCTTTGTCCGTTTCGCCTTTTATAAATCTGTATTTGGGAGTTTTGCCGTATTTTTTAGGAATATCCGAAATAACATTTTTAGCTCTTTCGCTCGGCTTAAATCCCGAAACATCAAAAGCGGTCTTTGTTGTCCCCGCAACAACAGAGGCAAGTTTGGCTCGTAAATAATTTGCGTATCTAAATGCTTGGTCTATTGCTGTTTTATATTCGCTGTCTGTTATCCCGTCCTTTTTTGTTTCAACTATAATATAAGGTTGTTTTAGCTCGTCGTCTTCATAAACAACAATATCCGCCCTATCTAAATCTGGCTTTGTCCCTATTTCAAAATCAATTCTTTCTTTTGGGTAATCGTAGTCAAGCACAAGCTCGCAAAAATACGAGGCTCTAACTTTTTCCTCTGGGTTCTTAAAACTGGTTATAAAATCCCGTGAGGCGTGGTAGGTTATTTTTGTTTTATCGTCGTTAAAAGAAACTATGCCCGCCTCAATGCCCCTGTTTATGCTTGCCTCAAAAATAGACTGGTTTTTATTTTCCATAATTATTTTTTTGTTTTTACCTTATTAAGAAAATTATTAAACTCCTCTTTGTCTATTCTAAACTCCTTGCCGATTTTATAGGCTTTTACTTTTTTCCGCTTAATGTAGCGGTAAATTGTCATTGTTGAAACCCTTAGCCTTTCCGCCAACTCCTCAACAAGATAAAATTCTTTTTCTTGTGCCATATTTTATAATAATTGTTTTAGGTTTTTATAATATGTTTTTACTTCGTTTTCCCATTCTGGCGGATAAAACACTTTATTACTGCCCCGCAGTTCAATAGGTAATATCCTCATTGTATTATCTAAGCTGTGCGGTCTCCCGTTTTTCCCTGGCGTTGCCTCCCATTTTCTTTGTGCCTTTTCTATCAAAGGACAAGCTATTTTACTGGGAATAATCCAAAAATCTGGGTCTTTTTCAAAGCCGTTAAGTTTTACAAAAGCATAATAAAAATCGTCCGCCTCTCCCTTTTCGTCTTTTGCAGATAATGGGAAGTCCGTAGCTTTTTCGTTCTGCGTTGCTTTAACAGATATTTTAACAAGTCTGCCACTCGGACTAAGAGCAAGTATATCGTATTTTTCAGCCCGCCCGAGCGTTATAGTTGCAGTAAAATTTATTGCCGATAATCTTGATGCTATGTAATACTCGCCAGCATTTCCGACATTTTGTTTTTGTGCTTTTTCTTGTGCCATATTTTTAATTTTTAATTAACCTTTTATCGTCGCCATAAACAGCCTCATAAAGTCCCACGAAGTTGTTAGCTCGGCGGGTTGCTTCCTCGTCTAATAATTCTATGCCGTAGTTTTTGGCATATAGTTTCTTAAATTCCTCAATAGCTTCCTTCGGCAACATATTTTTATTACTTTTTAATGCTGTTATGCCATTATACCTAATATGACAATAGTTGACAACGACTAATCTGTGAATTACTTGCCTAAGTCATTATTTTTAATAGTTTCTACAATAAACTCCGCTAATTCTTTTTTGTTAAAGCCATACTTTACCTCTACATTTTTACCCTCAAAATCAACATTTCTTATTATCTCAATTTGTTTATCGGCTTCAAACCTCCCATATCCGCCAGAGCCAAAAGTCGTCCCAGTATATTTATGCCCGAAATTTTGGCTAAACGCTCGTTTCTGCTCCTCTGTTAGAGGCTGTTTTGATATTTGCCTAACTAATAAATGCCTAAAAGTGTGCGGGTGGTAATACTTAACTCCCGCATTTGTAAATCTTTTTTCAAAAATTTTCCTTAACGCTGTTTGTGCTTTCATAAATACTGGCTCAACTTTTCCTGTGTTGTAATAACCTATATTATCTTTTCCGTTTTCAATTTTAGTAGCGGGAAATATAGGATTTTCTGGCGTAAATCCTCTTTGCTTTTGCAAGTAATCATACCATTGCATAAAATAAGTTAGGGTCTCTTTGTAGAAAAAGGGGATTAAGACAGAGGTTATATTTGTTGAATTTTTTGTTTTTACTCCTAATTCAGTATGTTGGTATAAAACCTGTTTCTCTCGGTCAAAACTTTTCATTGGGAGCGTCATAATAGCCTCAATTCTCGCCCCTGTCATAACAGCCAAAGAAAGCAAAGCCTTGTCTCTCATTTCAATCTCGTTCTCTCCCTTGATATTCTCAATGGCTTTTTTAACATCTTGCAAGTCGGGGCATTTTATATCTTTTGGCTGTATGGCTTCCTGTGTTTCCTTTTTTGTTAAATGCAGATAATCAACGGCATTGCTATCAATTCTCTTATAGCCCTTTTGCTTAGATAACCAATCAAAAAATAGCTTTATAAATCTTAAAATATGATAGCTGTAAGTTAGGCTAACATTCTCTTGGGAGCGGACTTTTTTCTTATTCCTTAGCCAGTTGGTAAATTCAACCGCTATTGTTTCGTTAAAATTCTTAAAGTCTTTATAATCGGTAAAATCCTCCCATAAACAAATCGCATTTTCGTATCGGTTAACGCTTTTAGGTGAAAATTGTTTCTTAAATCTAAGCCATTCATAAAATTTCCTTTTTATCTGCTCATTTTTATAAGTTGTTTTCATATTTTTTTGTTTTATACCTTAATGGTTTGAATAGGACATTTAAGAGTAATAATAAATAACTACTTAATCCCGTTGGCATACCCTTAAATACTTAAATACCTTTCTCCCGCAAACCTCACAAATTCCAGCTTTTCTTAGTTGCTTGTGATTATCTTTTCCTATTGTTTTGCCCGTTTCTATTATTTGCTCGCTTCCTGCTTTTGCCTTAACGGCTTTGTGGCATTTCAAGCATAAAAACTCATTTTCCCTTATTGGAATTTTCCCTTTCTCCCGTTGCTTATTTATAAAATCTATTAAATCCTCTCCCCGAATAAAATATGGCTTTATACCCTCAATGGTTGCCAATCCCTCCTCACTAATCCAGCGACGGCAAGTTTTCCCGCTTACGCCATACAAATCCGTTATATCCTTTATTGAATAACTCCTCCTTGCCGTGATTAAGTTGATATTATATTTAGGCATAGGATTATTTTTCAGTTCCTTTTTTCTGCTCTTTAATTCCTTTCTTTTTATAAAGGTTCGGATTAACCCTCATATCAACCTTTAAGAGCAACTGAAAAAATCCCAGTAAATTTTGCTCGGCTTCATAGTCGTCAGCTTCTATGTTTTCATTCTCCCTGTTTAGCTCGTTGGGGCTTTCTGCTTTCATACCCCTATCCTCCCACGAAAAATAAACTTAAATAAATCTTAACAATAGCAACAAAAAAACCCACTTTGTTAGGGCTTTTTGGGAGTTAGCCTACCTGTTAAGTTCTTTTAAGTTGTTTTAAGTTTTTTTGCTTTTCTTTTCTGCAAAGATAGAAGTTGCTTTTGAGTTATGATTTTTGTTTTAATTTCTGGGTTAATAAGTCTAATATCTCGTCCAACAATTACTTCTGTAAGAGCGTATCTCCCTCCCATATAAATCGGGCAATTTTCATTGTAATTAAAATAATCCCGCATACTAACCGAAATGTCTTTTACTCCCGTTCTGTTTTCTGGTCGTATATTTTTGTCCGCTATCTCTTTAATAAAAATTTGCCAACTTTCAGAATTGTCTTTTATCTCTCTTGTCTCATTGTAGCCGTCATTAACAGCAACAGAGTGTCTGCCGTTTTTTAACTCTATGATAGTTATTTTTTCTACTTTTACTTTTCCCTCGCTTATAGCCTGTGGTTTTACTTGTTTCTTTTGCCTTTCCATTTCGTCCATTTTCAAGATAATGTGATTTTGAAATCTTATCATTGTTGGCTTAACTTTTTCAATTTTATAAAAGATTGGTTGTCTGTCAGATTTTCCCTCCTCTACCATTAGCCATTCTCCATATAAAATATCGTGGCTCATCATTAACTCCTGCATTGCCTTTGGAGAGTGATTTTCTACGCCCTCTTTAACTAATACTTTACGCCTCTCCCTGCCGTTTTTAATAATTTTATAGTATCTAATAATATCGTTCATTTTTCCCCATAGCTCGGTTTCATACCTTTTCCGTCCCTCTTGCAGTAAATCAAAATACAATTTAATCTCGTCCGTTATAAGAAAATGTTTTATATTTGGGCTGTTTTCCCAAAAGATAATATATTTTAAGGCAAATTCTTTGTGCTCGGGTATTATGTAAAGAAAGCGGATAACTTCGGATAGCTCGTCGTGTAATGCTTCGGTTAAAGCCCTGCTTCCCATTATTTTTCCACTCAAATAGCCGTCGTAATCATTCAAAGCCTCTTTTATCCCAGCATTATCAACATTGTTTTTAGTGAGATAATCAACGAGCTCTTTATGAAACCCCTTAATCTGCTCCACGCAAATTGTATCTAACATTTTTAATTTATCCTCAACAATTTTCAACTCTCCCAATAAATTATTAGCAATTTGGTCAAATTCTGGCACACTTTCAACATAATCAAGGTAATCGCATAACCCATAAAAAAAGTCCTTTGTATTCGCAAGGTCAATAAAAGAATAATATAGTCTATCCAAAATTTCTGTTTCTCGGCTCATTGCTCTTTAAGTATTTAGTATTAGACTATTTTACTTAAAAAGTTAAGCATTGTAAAGTATGCCGACTTGTATATTCCTAAAATTTCGTGTTAGAGTATTATTATAAGCCTTATTAGGCAAGCGAGAAATTAAAAGTTGAGACAAGAGCGTCTAACTCAACCCTCATAGCTCGCCAGTCAAAGGTTCTAAGTTCGTCTAATAGAGGGCACAATTAAAAAATTGCTAGGTCAGACCTAGCAATTTTTTATAATCCTTCTTTTTTCAACTGGTCAAGCAGTTCTTTTTGCTTGCGGGATAATTTTTTTGGGGTTTTAACTTTAAATTCAACATACATGTTTCCCCTGCCGTACCCGCCAAAGTGCGGAATTCCCTTTCCAGAAATTCTTAAAACTTTTCCAGTTTCTGTTCCTTGCGGAACTTGCAGTAAAATATTTGTGCCTTCCAAGGATTTTATTTCTATTTCATCTCCCAAAGCTGCCTGTGAAAAATTAATTTCTGTTTGCGAAAATAAATCGTCTCCCCTTCTCTCAAATGCTGGATGTTTTTTAACAAATATTCTTGCAAATAAATTTCCAGCTTTTGCTCCCTTTTTTCCAGCCTCGCCTTTTCCATCAACCCTTATTACTTGGTTTGTATCAATTCCAGCTGGAATATGAATTTCAATTGTTTCCTGGCCTTTTGTTCTGCCCTCGCCTTTGCATACATTGCATGGCTTTTCGGGAATTGTGCCCTCACCCTTGCACTCGGGGCAAGTTGCCAAAGTTGTATAACTGCCAAAAACCGTTTTCTGAACCTGCTGAACTTGTCCTGTGCCTCGGCAAGAAAAACATTCTTTTATTTTTGTGTTGGGCTCGGCCCCGGTTCCTTGGCACCTGTGGCAAGTGGCCTGTTTTGATAAAGTTACCTTTTCAACATGTTCTTTCAACACTTTTTCTAAAGTCAGTTCAATGTCAACCTGAATGTCTTTCCCTTTTTTCGGGTCTTTTTTGGCAGTTCGCCTTCCTCCGCCAAAAAATTGCTCAAAAACATCGCCCAAGTCACCCATGTCAAATTCAACCTCTTCTTGCTGGCGGGTGTTTCCCCATGACCAATTAAAACCTTGGCCTTCAAACGGATTCCCTCCTGGCTGGCCACCGTCAAAAACTCTTCCATACTGGTCGTATTGAGCTCGTTTTTGCGCATCAGAAAGCACCTGGTACGCTTCGTTTATTTCTTTAAACTTTTTTTCATCACCGCCTTTGTCTGGGTGATATTGGTGCGCCAGTTTATGAAATGCTTTTTTTATTTCATCTTGCGACGCGTTTTTAGTCACGCCGAGAATTTCGTAATAGTCCATGTCTTTTTATTTCTCTTCTTTATATTTTCCTTCTTCAGCGTCTGGTTTCTCATCATCTTTTGGTAAATCTTTTTCGTCTGGATTTGTTTGCGATTGTTCCTGTTTATAAAGTTCTCCGCCAATTTTCTGAATAAGCTCTGACAACTCCTGTGTTTTTAGCTTAATATCCTCTATGTTATCAGTTTTTTGCGCTTCCTTCAAGCCGTTAATTTTCTCTTCGACAGATTTTTTGTCATCTTCTTTTACCTTGTCTCCTGCGTCTTTTAAGGTTTTTTCACAGGTATAAATCAAAGCGTCTGCGGTATTTTTGATTTCAATTATTTCCTGTTTTTGCTTGTCGTCAGATGCGTGCATTTCTGCATCTTTTTTCATTCTTTCAACTTCATCTTTTGAAATTCCCGACGAGCCTTCAATTTTAATTGACTGAATTTTATTTGTTGCTTTGTCTTTTGCCGAAACATTTAAAATTCCGTTTGCGTCAATGTCAAATGCAACTTCTACCTGTGGAAGGCCTCGTGGAGCCGGTGGTATGCCGTCTAAAATAAATCGTCCAAGTGTTTTGTTGTCTTGTGCCATTGGCCTTTCACCCTGCAAAACATGCACCTCTACACTTGTTTGGCTGTCGGCTGCAGTTGAAAACACTTGAGTTTTTGCAGTTGGCACAGTTGTATTTTTTGGAATTAAAATTGTGTCCACCCCGCCAAATGTTTCAATGCCCAAAGACAATGGAGTTACATCAAGCAATAAAACATCCCGCACATTTCCCTGCATAATTCCGCCCTGAATTGCAGCTCCAATTGCCACAACCTCGTCTGGGTTTACTTCTTTGTTAGGTTCTTTCCCAAAATATTTTTTCACCTCTTCTTGAATTTTTGGCATTCTTGTCTGCCCGCCTACCAATACGATTTCATTAATATCTTTTGGTTCAAGCTGGGCCTCTTTCATTGTTTTCTTAATCAAGTCAATAGACTTTTCAATGTCTTTTCCAACCATTTCTTCAAGCTGAGCTCTTTTTAATTTTAGCAATAAATGTTTTGGACCGTTTTGGTCTGAAGTAATAAATGGCAAGTTAATTTCTGTTTCTAAACTAGAAGACAATTCAATTTTTGCTTTTTCTCCTGCTTCTTTAATTCTTTGCAAAGCCAAGTTGTCCTTTGATAAATCAACTCCGTTTTCTTTTTTAAATTCTGCCACAACCCAGTCCATAATTTTTTGGTCAAAGTCATCTCCGCCAAGGTGCGTATCTCCACCGGTTGCTTTAACCTCAATACTTCCCTGTTGTTCTTTATCTTCACCTTCTGAGGCTACAATTTCCATTGCAGTTACATCAAAAGTTCCGCCACCAAAGTCATAAACTACAATTTTCTCATCACGTTTTTTATTTAACCCATAGGCCAAAGCAGCTGCAGTTGGTTCATTTATAACCCTTCTTACATTAAACCCTGCAATTTCTCCGGCAATTTTTGTGGCTTTTCTTTGTGAATCATCAAAATA
>JAPLZF010000001.1 GCA_026395175.1 Candidatus Staskawiczbacteria bacterium
ATTCCAATATTTCTTAATGTTTCTAAAGGATGTTGTCTTGGCATATTACGTTACTCTTGACAATATTACTTAATAATTATATTATATTAATACAGGTTAACATTAGCATTTCGCAAAATGTTATATCCTATAGCTAATTTAGGAGAAAGACACCATGCCGACGTCTGAATTTGAGCGGATTGACGAACACACACTTTGTGTCAGGAACGTATCACAATGTGAGATTTGCGGAGGACCTATTGACCGATTTCTCCAAAACGACGAGGAAACCACGACCCACTTCAAATGTCGTAATTGTGGGACAAAAGGCGATCCTATCCTTGGGATCGCAGGAGCGTAGGCTAATCCGAGGCACAACAAATCGGATTGCGGAGGAACCACTGGTTACCTCCTTTTTTTATATAAAAATTTAACGTGCAAAATGAGCGAATGCTTTGTTGGCTTCGGCCATTCTATGTGTGTCTGCTTTTTTCTTAATTGCGTTGCCTTGGTTGTTTGTGCAGTCAACTAATTCTTGAGCCAATTTTTCTGCCATTGGTTTTCCTTTTTTTGCTCTTGCGCCATCTAAAATCCACTTTGTTGCCAAAGCCAGTTTTCTTTCTCCCCTTACTTCCATTGGCACCTGATATGTTGCACCGCCAATTCTTTTTGGTTTTACTTCCAACAATGGCGAAGCGTTGTCAATTGCCGCTTTGAAAACTTCCAAGGGGTCTTTTTTTGTTGTTTCTTTTATTATATCAAAAGCGCCATAAACAATTTTCTGGGCAATTGTCTTTTTGCCGTCTTTCATAACTTTGTTTATAAACTGGGAAACCATTACGTCGTTATAAACTCCGTCAGGCGATATTTTGTGTTTTTTATAAGCTCGTCTCATAATTTTTATTTAGCTTTTTTAGTTCCGTATCTGCTTCTTGTTTGTTTTCTGTTTTCAACACCGGCTGTGTCCAAAACTCCCCTGACAATGTGATATCTTACTCCCGGCAAGTCTTTCACTCTTCCGCCTCTAATTAAAACAATTGAGTGCTCCTGCAAATTGTGCCCCTCTCCCGGAATATATGCTGTAACTTCCATTCCATTGGACAACTTAACACGGGCAACTTTTCTTAAAGCAGAGTTTGGCTTTTTTGGTGTTTGTGTAAAAACTTTTACGCATACTCCCCTTTTAAATGGAGAAGAATAATGTGATGGCCTGTTTTTCAAAACGTTAAAACCAAACTGCAGAGCAACTCCTTTTTTTGCTCTTCTTTTATTTTTTCTATTCTTTTTTATTAATTGATGTATTGTCGGCATATTATTTTTTACTAAAATAAAGCGCTTAGCGCTCATGTAATTTATATGTTAGCAAATTAAATTTAAATAGTCAACAGGATCCCCCGTAGCATTGTATATCGCTATTTTCAGAGGTTCAGATTTCAAAATTATTGTTCTATAGAAACTATTTGTTGCGTTCCCTTTAATGTCCCGTTAATATACAACCTAATTATTCTGTTTTGAGCACTCCAAGAAAGTATAAAAAGATAATCCTGATTTTCCAACAAACCCTCTGTTTCTATTTCTAAATCTGCCTTGCCTATTTCTATATCTAAATAAGAAAATTTTAATTTGTTGGTTTCGGTTTTATCAAGTAAAATAAAGTTGCCATTTTGGGTCAACCTAACTAACCTTGACAATTTACTATCTTGCCAATGAATTTGTGCTTTCTTTATTTCAAAACTAACCCTTCCCTCTTTTATATCAAATTGTGTTAAATCTTTATTTAGCATTATTTTTTGTTTTTCGGTTCTTTTTTGTTTTTTTAGAAAATCGCAAAGAAGTAATTGGTATCTCTCCTTCATAATCTATACCCATAGCTTTACTAAACATCTTGTCAAATTGTTTAGAAACGATATCGTCTATTTTTGATATTTTTTCTGATACTTTAGCTAAAATGTCTCTTGTATCTTGGTTCACTTTTTGTCCACTTTGATAAAAAATCCATGAAAAAATTAAGGAAACAATTCCCACAACAATAGAAACTACTCCCATAATAAGTGTTATAATTTCTACAAAAGTTATTTCCATTTTTTCTTTTATTATTTATTTCATCAATTATTTTTTATATCTTTGCCGTGTCTAATCTTTTTTACTTTGCCAAAATTTCCTAATTTTCTTGAAGTGAGCAATCCGTTCAGTAATTTTACCAATTTCTTTGGGATAAAACTCTAAAAGTGTATCGCATAATTCCAGCATCCATTTTTTACGACTATTTTTCGGGGTAAGATTTACCACATTTGCATTAGCAATCTGGATTTGTCCCCAACCAAGTGCGCCTATTGTCAGGCAATCCCAATTAAAAAATTCTATGGGCGCAAAAATAACATTCTTAATGACGACTTTTGTGCCTTCAATTTTATAATCAATTTTCAAAAGAGAAAAATAATTTTTATCATCTTCATAAAATCTTGATAGTCGCTCAACAGAAGTTAGATTCGGCATATTAAACTTCGTGTCTAAACGATGAGTCTTCACGTCAACAACATAATAAAATCCATCATTATCGGTAAAAGCAAGGTCTGCCATTGCGCGTCGCGCAAACATTGATGAATATTCACTCACTAAATCACCAAGTATCGCTCCAAAGTTTTCTACAATAATATTTTCTATAGCGTCTCCAACTGCACGAGGGCTGTTTTGCGTTCTTGCCGAAAGAAAATCTTTTTGATTATTCAAAAATATTTTAACTTTCTCTGATATCTCTTTATACTTACTTGTATAAAATATTTTGCTTTTCATATTTCCAACAATTTATTAAAAAATAAATTATAATTATTCTCTATTTTTTTATTTTTGCTATTTTTGCCGTTATTTTGTTCATTCAAAGTATTTCTTTCCCAAAAAACTCCACCAGAATATCCTTGAATTGTTTTATCGCTATCAGCTATATCAAGCCGTCTTTCAGCGAAACAGCAGTAATTTTCGTCTATATCAATACCAACATATCTTCGTCCAAGTTTTTTTGCTACGACAGATGTTGTACCAGAACCAAGAAATGGATCAAAAACAATATCATTCGGCTTTGAACTAGCCAAAATTACTTTTGCAACTAATTTTTCTGGCTTTTGTGTTGGATGGTCAGTATTTTCTGGCATTGACCAAAATGGAATTGTAATATCTGTCCAAACATTTGAAGGGTGCGTATCTCTATATTTTCCATCGTCGCTTTCTTTCCAATCCTTCGCATCTCCATTTTTATCTTTATATGGGGCAATAACTTTTCTCTTTATTTTTACTGCATTCACATCAAAATGATATTTATCTGAAACCGTACAAAACCAAATATCTTCAGAACAATTTTTCCAGTTTCTTTTTGCTCCGCGTCCTTTTTCTCGTTCAAAAGTGATACGATTTTGTATCTTAAAATATTTTTTAACTACATTAAAAATTGCTCCCGAAGATTTCCAATCACCGCAAATATAAACTGACGCGTGCGGTTTTAATAAACGAATAAGTTTAGGAACCCATAACTCCAGCCATTGCTCATAATCTTCTGATTTCATTTCCTTAAATGATGTTGTATTAAAAGTTTTACTAAGATTGTATGGCGGATCGACAAAAATCAAATCAACAAAACTATCCGGCAAATAATCTATAACCTCAAAAATATCTTGATGTATGGTTTTGTTTTCAATTTCTTCAAGAGAAGCAACTTTATTTATTTTTATTAACCGTTTTTTCAAATTAGAAATTTCACTATCATTTAATGTAATAGTTTTGTTCCTCAATGCTCTTTTTTTCACCACCTTATTTTTCATAAATTTATTTAATTCTTTTCTTTATAATATCGTCTTTTGGAGATAATTTAAAGAGTTAATACGTGGCCGGTGATTAAGTGGAACAAAACTCCTGTTATGTCAAACCATAGTGTTCCGCCAAACAAAATTAGCAAAACCAAAATGACAATTCCGTACTGCCTTAAAAAATTTTTGACGTTTTGCGCGCCAGCCGGTAAAATATTAAACAAAATCCACGAGCCGTCCAGCGGAGGAATTGGAATTAAATTGAAAACCGCCAGCCATAAATTAATTGCAACAATGTAGCCCAGCGCAATTGATATTCCAGGATTTATAGAAATAATAGAATATGGAACAAATCT
>JAPLZF010000015.1 GCA_026395175.1 Candidatus Staskawiczbacteria bacterium
CCATTGCGGAAGATTCTCGACTGCAGCCTCCCGTAGGAGTATGGCCCGTGTCGCAGTGCCATTCTTGGGGGTCGCGCTCTCACGCCCCCTACCCGTCATAGACTTGGTGAGCCTTTACCTCGCCAACTATCTGATAGGCCGCAGGCCATTCCAGAAGTGCATTGCTGCTTTACCCTTGCGGGACTATGGAGAATTACCCCGTCTTTCAACGAGCTATGCTCCGCTTCTGGGTATGTACCCACGTGTTACTAAGCCGTTCGCCGGTTGCCCTTGCGGGCCCCCTTGACTTGCATGCCGGTATCCACGTTACCAGCGTTCACCCTGAGCTAGGATCAAACTCTCAAATAAAACATTTGATGTTTGAATCTATATCTTAGAATAAACTACTAATGTGTGATTTATTTTTTCTTGCGAAAATCTAAATCTAATTCGAAACAACTTTAAAAAACTAATTTTACCCCGTTAAATAAAATCCCGAAGGATTTTAATTTCGCCAAAGCGAAATTATTTAACTGGGTTTTGGTTGTTTTGCTGATTTAAGATGGTTTTCTTAAATCAAGCTCATTATTTAATTTTCAAATTACTCTCCGTTCTGACAATGCGGAAAAAAACACCCGCGAAAATATTTTATTTTAAAAAATATTTTCGCGGACGTTTTCGAAATCAAAATTAAATTTTTTGATTTATAGATTTTGCAGTAGTAAAATTTAATTATTTTTAGCTACACTATACATCTTATCTGAAAATAAACGATTGTCAATACCCTGGAGCCGGTGAAAGGATTCGAACCCTCGACCTACTCTTTACAAAAGAGTTGCTCTACCGCTGAGCTACACCGGCGTGGCTACTTCGGCTTATTTTTCTGGCGTATCTTGTGCAGGTGATGGTCAACTTTTGTTTCAATTCGCAAGGTCATTACTTTCACCCACGAAAGCAATTTATGCAAAATAATTTGCTTTTCAAATGAAATTACTATTTCCTTAAACCTGTTTTCCAAATCCAAAATAATATGATGTTTTCTAATTCCGTGCGTGCCAGTTTGTGGCAAAGAAGTTAAAACAGGGACTTTTCTAACCAAAATGACCAAAACCCCAACAAGACTGAAAATAAAAATAATTAAAAAAATTAGTTCTATTATCATTTATTATATTTCATAACGCGCAAAACGTTTAACTTCTATATTTTCGCCTACTTTTGCCACCGTGTCTTCAACAAGATTTTTTATTGTTTTTGCCTTGCCCGTACGGCCGAGGGAATCGTCCTTAATCCAATTCTGCGACATCAGCGAAACTTCCGCTTTATATTTTTGCAATTTACCTTCAATAATTTGTTCTGCAATTTTTTCTGGTTTTTTAGATTCTTTTGCCTGTTCCTTATAAATTACTTTTTCGCTTTCCAAAATTTCCTCCGGAATATCTTCTTCTTTCACATACAAAGGCTTCATAGAAACAATCTGCAGGCAAATTTCGTGAGCCAAACTTTTAAAATCTGGGGACTTTGAAACAAAATCTGTTTCGCACCTTATATCAAGTAATACGCCAGATTGCGCGTTTTGATGCAAATAAGTTTCAATTAAGCCTGCTTTTGTTTCTCGTGATGTTTTTTTGTTTAAAACTTTTTTTCCCCAAATTCTCAACAAATCTTTTGCCTTTTCTGTATCTCCATTTGCTTCTTCTAAAGCTTTTTTAATTTCTGTCGGAGAAACTCCTGTTTCCTCACGAAGCTGTTTTATTTGGTCTATAGTAACCATGAAATGAAGCAAAAACTAAAAATATTTTTTGCTCGGGTTGGCCGTGGGTAGGCGCTCAAAAAATATTTTAGTTTTTTGCGGAATATTACTTTGCTTGTTTTGAATTATTGATTGTTCCCACTACTCTATCTATTATATACGAAACTGCAGAAATTGCATCATCGTTGGCAGGAATTGGGTAGTCCACAAGGTCCGGGTTTATGTTGCTGTCAACAATTGCAAATATCTTAATCCCCTTTTTCTTGGCCTCTCTGGCTGCAGTAATATCTCGGTCAATTCCAAAAATAAACACTGCGTCGGGCAACTTTGACATGTTTCTCACGCCTTCAAATTTTACTTTTAGTTTTGCAATTTCTCTGTCAAAGTCCAGTCTTTCTTTTTTTGTATATTTTTCTAATTCTCCGCTTTCCCTTTTTCTTTCCAAATCTTTAAAATAATTGACTCTTTTTTGGATTGTTTCAAAATTTGTGAATGTTCCGCCAAGCCATCTTTCTGTAACATAAGCAACTCCGCATTCCTCTGCTCCTGCCTTCACAATTGCTTTTAACTGAATTTTTGTTCCCACAAAAACAATTGTTTTGCCTTCGGCTACAATTTTAGAAATTACGGTTAAGGCTTTCTCAAGCTCTTTTTGAGTTTTTTCTAAATCAAAAACATTAACGCTGTTTTTGACGCCGGAAATATATTGTTTCATTTTTGGATGCAACTTTGAAACCTTGTGCCCAAATTGCACACCAACCTTTTCCATTTCTTCCACCGACAACTTGATATCTTTTGACATATATTTTTATTTTTTTTCTGTTTTAGCCCGTGGGTTTTTTACCCTTTTTACTGCTGTAGATTTTTTTGCTGCTCTTTCCTTAAACTTCTGAACTCTGCCCAATGTGTCCATAACTTTTTCCTGTTTTGTATAAAAAGGATGGCACTGAGCGCAAACCTCAGTTTCTATAAATTCCTTGGCAGAGCCAACATTAAAATTATTCCCGCATGCGCAGCGGACACTTGCCTTTGGATAATATTTTGGATGTATATCTGATTTCATAAACGAAGTGTTGAAATCACCCTGAGCTTAGCCGAAGGGTTATTCCTTATTATTTATATATCAATATAATAACAAACTTTTCTACAAATTGCAATAGTATGCAAATAAAAAGGGCGAACCTATGTTGTAAGCCGGAAATCAAAGCCCGTCGTTACAAGCCCCTTCGCCATTACACGTTAGGTGGCACTTCATAGGTTCACCATCACTTTATATATCATAATCATAGCCTATTTTCAATCCTTCTTATCTATTTTCTATTTATAGCATATCCGACCAATTTAGTCGGTTATGTCTCTTTTCACTTTTCGCCAGGCTACCATATGGTAACCCAAAATATATTATTATGCTTAATAAAAAATGCAAAAAAAGTGGCGCAAGCATTCGCGAGCGCCCTGAAATCATTCAATGTTGGATGTTGGGATTCGAACCTAGTCTCTTCCACGGCTCAACGCAAGGTGAATTCACCGGATGCGACGGCCGCTGTCAGCTCAATGAAAGCTATCTGTAGGTCCTGAAAATGAGTTGCGGACGGACCTAAAATCATTTGGGTCAGACCACTAATCCGTCTATTCTCACTTCTTCGAGCCATCTTCATCACATCGCCGGCAGAACCTTCTCTCTCCATCTCGAGCCGTTCTCTTCGAGCAGTCTCAACGCCATTCAGCGCGCGGTCAAGATGACGACCAAACTTGAAATTCAGATCGAGAACGTGTCGGGCAAGCTTTCGCAGGTCCTGCTCTCCTTTCTCTTCCTTCTTTTTTTTCCTTTTTGCGGGCATGCTATCACCTCCCCTCTGCCCATGTTTTCAATGAACTTCCCGGAGAACCTCGAGCCCGTCGAGACTCTCTGTTTACGTAGGCATCAACAAGTTGCCTGACTATTCCAAGGGCAACTTTGTGCTTATCTCTTCTTGATCGATTCTTCGAAGAATGACCAATTGATAAAAAAGTGGCACACCGTGCGGTTCAGCTTCTGCGGGCTGACGAGCGGCTTCATACTCCCTCGCCGTTTTTCTTGCCTCGTCATCAGTTCTGGCATCGAAGTTGTATACAGATATGCCGTGGTTACTTGAACGCTCATCTCTCAAACTAAATACTGCACGGTATTTCTTCTTCTCTGCGCTCATCGCACGTCTCCTTGGGTTTACTACGTTTAACGAGAACGCCTCGTATTTGTACTATGTATTATGCCATCATCTATTTTGAAAATCAAGTCAGAATCAAGGAAGCTAAACAAGTAGGTTCACAATCTACGCGATAGCGTAAAATATGAACCTACTAATAGTAATTAAGGCAAAAAATAAAGTCCGTAGTGAAAAACACGCGATAGCGTAGATTTCACTACGGATTAAAATAATTGATTTTTTGCGTAATTTATAGTATTATATTTGAATATGAATGACCAAATAGATTATTCAAAGTTTACAGCAGAAGACTGGAAAAATTACAAGCCAGCCGAAGTTTCGAGCGACATTTCGAGCGACATCGGAAGTCCTACAAATCCTGATAAGCAGGCTGTAATTATAGAAATAAGAGCAGGAACCGGCGGAGATGAAGCCGGGCTTTTTGCTCGCGATTTGTACAGAATGTACTCAAGATACGGTCAAACAAAAGGCTGGAAAGAAAAAGTTTTAGATTCAAACCAGTCGTCAATTGGCGGATACAAAGAAATTATTTTTGAATTGTCGGGCGCCGGAGTTTTTGACGAATTGCAAAATGAAGGCGGAGTGCACCGGGTTCAAAGAATTCCGCAAACCGAAAAACAAGGCAGGGTTCACACCTCAACTGCCACTGTGGCTGTTTTACTGAAACCTAAAAAAACCGAAATAAACATAAATCCGGGCGATTTGGAAATTTCAACATTTAGGTCTTCCGGACCTGGCGGGCAAAACGTAAACAAAGTAGAATCTGCAGTCCGAGTTGTGCACAAGCCAACCGGGCTTGTGGTAACCTGTCAAACAGAGAAACGACAACTGCAAAACAAAGAAGCAGCCATTGCGCTTTTGTCTGCCAGACTTTTACAAAGGCAGGAAGAATCTGACTTATCAAAAGTGTCAGACAAAAGAAGAGAACAAATAGCCTCCGCAAAAAGAGCCGAAAAAATCCGCACTTACAATTATCCTCAAAACAGAATTACCGACCACCGCATAAACAAATCCTGGCACAATTTGGAAACAATTATTAACGGGGATTTAGAACCAATAATAAAAGCATTTAAGTACCTAGTATAAGCGATTGACAGCTTGCAGTCATTGTGCCGGCATCAATAAAGGTTTGGATACAGCTTGCCCTGGTCATCACGTTTCGAGAATAAACTCTTGCCATATTTCCAGAACCGTTATAATGGTAAGCAGCTTCCGATTCGGCGGCTGCAGTTTGAGCTCCGGCTCCTAAGTCTGAAAGGTAAAGAGCAGATGCGGTAAAAGAATCTTTAATCACCCATGGATCTGCTGGTTTGCCAAGTAAAGATTTCAACCTATCAACAAACAAAGCCCACGTAGAAGGAATAAATTGCGCAGGACCCATAGAACCGAATGTGTCGCAAGAAATAGTCGATTTAAGGGGATCTCTGCCAATAGAAGCAGTAATATTCAAAAATGGCTGAAGGTCGCGGCTTACTTTAAATACCTTTGGCATGTAAGCTCCAGTGGAAATTCTTTTACCTTCGCCTGTGATTGTATTTGTCAGCAAACAACTGCCGACATTTTTTCCAATGGCTGATTCTTGCGAAAGTATTGCTAACAAAAATGCCGGCCTTATAGGCACCAAATTAGACACTGCTTTTGCAATATCAATTGCTTGGCCAAAAGTTGGCGCTTGAGTAACGCCGGCAACTTGGAAAAGCATTGCTTTTATTTTCGCAGATTTTGCTTCGGCAGCGGTCTTATCTTTCAGTTGCTGCTGGTATTGCGCCTCTGTCAATTGCAAATATTGATCCTGCTGGGCTTTGGTTTGCTGGCTCTGTTGCTTCTGCAGTGTCTGCAAGGCAACGGTTTTTTGTAGCTGGTCAACATTATTGCTCATTTTCACTTGCTGGCCGGCCAAATAAGATTTCAAATTTTTGGTGCTGTCCAAAAGATTGCTCACCTGCGAATTAAGATTATTCAAATATGCCAGATTGCTGAAAAAATCAGAAAGGCTTCCTTCGAGCAAAACAACAAACGCCGGCTTTCGATCTTCTTTGTAAACAGACTGCAAAATTGCCGCTATCTGCTCTTGTGAATTTTGAATTTGCGATGAAGTTTTATTTATAGAAACTTGCGTGTCTGATATTTGAACGTTCAAATCCTTAACCATAATTTTCCCCTGGTTTATATCTGCTTCCAAACCGGAAATTTTATTTTTCAATTTTGTAATTGCGTTCTGCAGAGTATCTTTCTGCGCAGAAGTTTTTGTAAGGTCTTGAGCCAGTTGAGCCGACTGCTGGTCGTAATAATCTGCGCATTTTTGCAATAAAATTTTGCAGTCCGCCGCGCTTCCAGTTGGGCATCCGGCAGATGAATCGGAAATTTGCGCGCATTGGGTTCCCAAATCATCCGCCAAGCAAAAACCGGCTAAACTTATCAGTACAAAGGATAAAATTAAAATTGGGAGATATTTTTTCATTTGGGTTCCTCTTCCACAACATCCTCGGTTTTCTTCTCTTTCTCCACTTGCCCCACATCTTCAACTTTTTCCTCAATTACTTCTGCTAATTCTTCCTCAACTTTTTCCGGCTGGGCAACAGAAACCACAATCTCATCGGGCTTAGCCAAAACTTTAATGTCTTTGGGTAAAATTAAATCCTTCACCAAAATATGATTTTCAAAAGTATCCAAAGCGTCAATGGAAACCTTTATTTCGTGAGGCAAATTCTGAGGCAATGCTTTCACTTCCAATTCTGAAATATTCTTCACCAAGGTTCCTCCTAAATCTTTTACTGCTAAAGAGTCCCCTCCAAAAACCAGCGGAACTTTCACTTGAACTTCTTCGGTTAAAGATGCCTGGAAAAAATCAATGTGTATGAACAAATCCGAAACCGGGTCTTTCTGCAATTCGTGCACCAAAACCGGCCTTTTTTCTTTTTCGCCTTCTATGTCAAGCTCAATAAGCGAGCTCTCCCCTGCTTCTCTTAAAACTTTCTGAAATTCTTTGTAATCAACATCCAGCAAAACATTTTTTACTTTGTGACCGTAAACAACAGCAGGAATCCTGCCGTTATCTTTAAGAACGCTGGTTTTTTTGCCCGTCTCTGTTCTAATTTTTGCGTTGAGTTTTGTCATATTATTTTTCTATGTGTATGCATTGAGCCGGGCATGCTTCTGCTACTGTTTCTGCGCATTCTATTTTTTCTGTTTCTAATTCTTCAACATCCTGCTTTACAGCGCCCACAACGTGCGATTTGCCGTCTTCCTGCAATTCAAAATACTTTGGGCATAATGCCTGGCACGAACCGCATCCAATGCATTTTTCTCTTTCTAATTTAATTTTTGCCATAATTTTTTATGTAATTAATTATATTAGTATATTTCTTTAAAAATGTAAACCCCTGCCTGCCGGCAGGCAGGCCCTATGCTTTATTTTCGCTTCCAAACATTTTTATTTTCAGCCCGACAACTTTTTCAACCACTCTTTCAGCATCAGCTAAAAAATTATATGGAGCTATTTCTTGCGGGTTGCTGTCTAAAAATCTTCTCAAATTTCCGGAAAATGCCAGCCTTAATTCTGTGTTAATGTTTATTTTAACAATTCCCATTTTTATGGCTTCTTTCATGTCGTCTTCCGGAGTTCCAGACCCTCCGTGTAAAACCAAAAAAGCATTCCCAATTTTATCTTTTATTGCTTTCAAAACATCTAATCTTAAATTTGGGTCAACGCCGGAAATTTCAATTCCATGAAAATTTCCAATGCTTACCGCCAGCAAATTTGCCTTTGTCTCATTCAAAAATCTTAAAGCTTCCTCGGGTTTTGTTAAATCTTCTTCTTTTATTTCAAATTTGTCAGAATAAAGTTTCGATGAATCGGTTCCAATTCTGCCAACTTCGCCTTCAACCGTGACGCCTCTCCACTTTGCATATTTTACAACTTCTTTTGTAATTTTTATGTTTTCCTCCAAAGGCAATTTTGACCCGTCAAAGTGAACCATGTCATATCCTGCGTCAATTGCCTGTTTTACATATTCAAATGACTTGCCATGGTCTAAATTCAAAAAAATTGGCAGTCCAGTCTTCTTGCGTAAAACATTTCTTATCGCCACAGCTTCTTCTAAGCCAAAAAATTTGCTTTCGCCTTCAGAGGTTCCCAAAATTACCGGCGACTTCAAATTTTGAGCTGAAGCCACAATGGCTTTTACCTGCGTAAAATCAGAAAAATTAAATTGCCCAATGGCAAATTTCTCTTTCTGCGCCTTCTCTAAATAAAATCTTATATTTTTCATAAATTTTGTTTTAAAACTTTTGCTCGTTCAAATTTTGAATTTTTTTCTAAAAGTCCGCTTTTGGCTCCAATTTCCGATAAATTAGCTTCTGAATTTGCCAAGCCCAATTGAATTGCTTTTTCAATGTCTCCATTATTTCTGATGTAGTCCGACAAAAATCCGGACGAAAATGAATCACCGGCCCCTGTTGTATCAACAATTTTTCTGTTTGGATTTACCTTGGCAGAATACAAATATTTTCCGTCAGAAGCAACAACACCATCTCCACCTTTTGTCATAACAGCCACGCCGGCTCCCAATTGACCAATTTTTTTAAAGATATTTTGCTCCTCTATAAATGGAATTTTGGTCACAAAACTTGCTTCTTCCTGGTTCAAAAATAAAATATCAACCTTGCTTAAAATATTTTTTAATTTTTCTTCGGGCAAAGATAATTGCTGTTTTGAGGGATTACATGCAACTTTTATATTATTTTCCTTTGCAAAATCAACCAATTTTTCAAAACAATCGCAAAAAGAATCCTTCAGCGGGGCCAAATAAAACCACCTAGATCCCTTTATCTTTTTCCATTGAATATCTTTTTCCCCAAATAATCCCGAAGCCCCAATTGATATCAAAATCGTCCTGTCGGTATTGGGCATTGAAATTATAACAGAAGTAGTGGTTCGCGCCTCTTTCTTTTTGACAACAAATCTTGTATCTATTCTTGAATTTTTTAAATCCCTTACAATTTCAAGCCCGGACATATCAACCCCAATTGCGCAACATATAGCTGTCTTAAAGCCTTGCTTGGCAAAAGTTGATGCAGTATTCACCCCGCTTCCGCCAATCGTCATAAAAATGTCCTCGACATCAATTTTAGACCCCAAATTAAGGCAAATCCCCTCGCCTGTTATAAAATCTTCCTGACCTTTCAAAACTTTAAAATCTTTTGATTTTACGTTTATATCCTGCGCCGCTGACCCAAAAGTTATAATATCATACATAATTTTTATTATTTACTTTTTGTTTGGCTTAATTTCTTTTCGGTTTCAGCAATGGCAATTTTGGTTTTTAAAACAGAATCGGGATTTAAAGAAATTGACTCAATTCCAAGCTCAACCAAAAATTGGGCGAAGTCCGGATAGTCTGAAGGGCCCTGTCCGCAAATTCCAATGTATTTATTATTATTCTTGCACACTTTTATGGCTTCTTTAATAAGCTCTTTGACTGCTTCATTTTTTTCGTTTCCAATATATGATAATTGCCCATTGTCTCGGTCTAATCCTAAAGTTAATTGAGTTAAATCGTTTGAACCAATAGAAAACCCGTCAAAAATTTCCAAAAATTGTTCTGCCAAAATTACGTTTGCGGGAATCTCGCACATCATATAGACCTTAAGTGGCTTAAGGTCTATATGACCCTGAGCCGTGTCGAAGGGTTCTCTCTTTAACCCATTTTCCTCCATTATTTTAACAACTTTTCTGCCCTCGTCTAAAGTTCTGCAAAATGGAACCATTGGAATTACATTATCCAGTCCAAATTCCTCGTGGACTTTTTTCATTGCCCTGCATTCCAGCACAAAAGCATCTTTAAATTTTGGGTCATAATATCTTGAAGCTCCTCTCCAGCCAATCATTGGATTTTCCTCCTGCGGTTCATAAGCTTCTCCGCCAAGCAAAGACCTATATTCATTTGTCTTGAAATCAGAAAATCTTACAATCACCGGCTTTGGATAAAATGCCGAGCCAATTGTTCCGATTCCTTCTGCCAGTTTATCAATATAAAACTGAACTTTGTCATCATAACCTAAAGTAATTGCGTCAATTTTTTTTCTTAATACTGGTTTTAGGGTTTTGTAATTCAATAATGCATTTGGATGAACTTTTATTGAATTTATAATAATAAATTCTTCCCTTGCCAAGCCAACTCCGTCATTTGGAATAAAGCTTAAATTAAACGCGTTTGAAGGCTCGCCCACATTCATTAAAATTTTTGTATGGGTTTTTGCAATATTGGAAATATCGGTTTTTTTAATTTCAAATGGAATTATTCCCTCAAAAACATTTCCATCTTCGCCTTGAGAGCAATCAACTGTAATTTCCTGGCCTTGTTTTATAACTTTTGTTCCGGTTTCAGAACCCACAATTACAGGCACCCCAAGCTCTCTGCCCACAATGGCAGCGTGACATGTCCTACCCCCTGAATCTGTCACAATTGCCGAGGCCAATTTCATTGCCGGCACCCAATCGGGGTCTGTTGCTCTTGTAACTAAAACTTCTCCTTTATTAAATTTGTTAATATCTTTTACGCCTAAAATTATATTAGCTTTGCCAGAACCAATTTTGCTTCCCACGCTCATTCCCTTTACCAAAATCCTTCGACTTCGCTCAGGACCTTCGGCTTTCTTATCGCTTTGCAAAACATAATTTTCTAAAACTTTCAAATCTTTCTTGCTCTGAACAGTTTCGGGACGGGCCTGCACGATATAAAGCTTCCCGTCTCTGCCGTCTTTTGCCCATTCCATATCCATTGATTTTCCATAATGTTCCTCAACAATCATAGACCATCTTGCCAACGCCAATATTTCTTCATTGTTTAGAACAAACTTTTCTCTTTCTGCTTTTGGGGTCTTAATATTTTTTGTCGGATTTTTTGCCTGCCTGCCGTCAGGCAGGGATTTTGTATAAATCATTTTTATTTCCTTTTGCCCAATTTTTTTCTCTATTATTGGTTTAAAACCTTTCTTCAAGGTTGTTTCAAACACATAATATTGGTCCGGCTCAACTTGTCCCTGCACAATATTTTCTCCCAAGCCATAACTGGCGTTAATCAAAACAACGTCTGAAAATCCGGATTCTGTATCGCAGGAAAACATAATTCCCGAAGCTCCTAAGTCTGACCTTACCATTTTTTGCACACCCACAGACAAACCGGTTTTTAGCTGGTCAAGCTTCAGCTCTGCCCTGTAAAAAATTGCCCTGTCTGTAAAAAAAGACATATAACATTTTCTAACCGCGTCAAAAAGGCTTTCCTGCCCCACAATATTTAAATATGTTTCAAATTGTCCTGCAAAAGAAGCGTTTGGCATATCCTCTGCAACGCCCGAAGTCCTCACCGCAACATCTGTATTTTCTGAACCGTATTTTTTTGATAACTCAGAATATGCGTCAACCAATTCCTTTTTTAAATCCTCCGGAAAATTAGTATTTAAAATTGCCTCTCTCATTTTTTTGCCCGCAGCCTGAACGCTTTTTAAATCTTTTGCGTCCAACTTGCTAAAAATTTCCGCAAATATTTTGTCCAGCCCATTTGCATTTATAAACTTCCAATAAAAATTAGCCGTCAGGGCAAAACCATAGGGCACGTCCACTCCTTTTTTGGTTAAATTGCTGTACATTTCGCCCAAAGACCCGTTTTTCCCGCCAACCAAAGGAACATCTTTTATTCCAACCTCGTTAAACCATAAAATATTTTTTTGTTCTCTTTCTGCCATAATAATTTATTTAATTTTTAATATTTTTTGGGCAATTGCCAATTCCTCGTCGGTTTCTATTGCCATAATTTTTGTTTTCTTTAAAATATCTAAGCTTTTACAAACCATATTTCTTATTTTCGCGCTTCCAGACCCAATTGACCCTGTAAAAACTAAAATATCGCATCCGCCTAATATAGCAAAATAGCTCCCAATATATTTTTGAATTGAATAAACAAATACATCTAGTGCCAATTTCATCCTTCGTCGCTGTGGCTCCTCAGGACTTTCGGTTTTTGCTAAAACCTCCAGCATATCACCTTCTCCGCAAATTCCTTTCACTCACGATTCTTTATTTAAAATTTCGTTTGCTTCCTCAACGCCAAATTCCTCCGCCAATTTTAAAACAATTCCCGCATCAATATTTCCAGATCTCGTCATCATTACCAGCCCTTCAATTGGAGTAAAACCCATTGAAGTATCAACTGCTTTGCCATTTTTTATTGCCGAAACGCTGGCTCCTCCTCCCAAATGGCAAGTTATAATTTTTATCTTATCAAATTTATTTCCGCCTGCTTTCCTGGCAACAAATTCATGGGAAGTTCCTTGAAAACCATATCGTCTAAAACCAAATTTTTCTGCAATTTTTTCCGGTAAGGCATAAGTAAAAGCTTTCTCGGGCAAATCTGCAAAAAATTCTGTGTCAAAAACAGCAATATTTTCTACTCCTTCAAAAATTTTCCGACAAGTTCGTATTCCCAAAACATTATAAGGATTGTGCAATGGCGCTAAATCATGCAATTTTTCCAAATCATACAGGTTTTCATGCGTAATTTTGATTGGTTTTACAAATGTCCTACCCCCGTGCACCACTCTGTGTCCTATCAAATCAACATCATTAACATTTATTTTAAGCAATTCATGCCTCAACACTCTTTCGTAGTAATGCGCGTCTAAAACTTCAGCATTCCCTTTTTGGATAAGCTTTAAGTTTTTATCAAAAACTTTCCATTTGATTGATTGGCTTCCACAATTTAAAACTAAAATCATTTTATGATAAATCCTTCTCCTATTTTATTAATGCCGGCAGAATTTCCTTCGTCTGTATCTAAATGCAAACAAAATTTGTAATCATCTCTCACTCTCACAATAACATTTCCAAAAATAACTGGTCTTTCACTTTTAATTTCCACAGAAACAATATCGCCTGCTTTCAGCCCTAATTTCTTCGCCTCATCTGTCGCACAATGAATATGGCGTTTTGCCACAATCAGGCCCTCATTTAATTCTACTTGGCCGGCAGGTCCGACTAAAACAATTTTCGCGGAATTTTTTAAATCGCCAGACAAACGAACAGGCGGATTAACGCCAATACTAATAGCATCTGTTTTGCTTATTTCAACTTGCGTCTGATTCCTCAAGGGCCCAACAATTCTCACATTCTCGAGAATGTGAGAATCTATTTTTATGTCCAAGGTTTCTTCGCAGGCAAAATCAGCCGGCTGTGAAAGCTGTTTTAATTTTTTAAGCTCGTATCCCTGCCCAAAAAGTTCTTCCAAATCTGCTTTTGATAAATGACAATGCCTGGCGGAAATTTCCACAGGCACCGCTATTTTTTTCTTGGTAAACATTTAATAATTATACCACATACAAAAACTCATAATCAACAATACTTCTCAACACCTTGACAGCCTATCCTTATAATGCTATAATAAAACTTGTGAACATTGTCAAATCCAGCTTTGTAGACTCGGGGCAATCCTCGTGTTGGCTGTCATTTGACTGGGATATGGAAGGGTAATTCAATGAACACAATGAACACGAAGTCTCTATGCATCACGTTGGTCGTCGGAATCGCCGTCGGGATCCTAACCACATTGGTCGCTTACGTGGTACCGCGCGGTGGCTGGACTATGGCGCTCATCATCGTCATAATTCTTACCGCTGGCATAACCGGAAGATATCTGGGGAGGCCGGCTATCAGCCCCCTCGTCGGATTCGGATTAGGGTATGCGGGCATATCATGTTACTTTTATGGTTTCGATCTCGGCGTTGACGTCTCCTTTATCCCTGCTTTCGCCACCGCACTTGGGGGCGTCATTGGTATAGCGATGCATCGCCCGCCAGCGAAACCAAACCCCAAGCCCACGAAACCACCTAACTGGATAAGTGGAAATATCGCCACTACCTGGCAACAGCGGCAGAACGAATGGGAGGCAAGCTTTCCGTTCCGGAATTAGGACGGAAAGCATGGCTCGTCCACAAACGCATTACGCGCGCGTGGACGAGCCGATTTTTTTTGCTCAAAAAAACAACGTTATAAAATTTGACATATAGATTATAATATTATATAAAGTTTATATATGGTTCGGCGAGAGATAACCTCTCGCCTTTGAAAACTCGAAAGGAGCAAGTGATGGGAAAACTGATTTTGATAATTGTTTTGTTACTGTGCTGTGTCGGCCTTAGCGTCTTTTACGCCGTTGACGCCTATAAGGATATCCACAAGGAAGGTGCCTTTCCGGCGAATACCGCCTCGACACCAGAAGAAAAAGCCAGAGGAGGGTTTATCGAAACTTCTTCGGAAATCGATGACCTCAAAAAAGAGGTCAATGAATTGAAAAATGAGTTGGCCGAAGAAATCGAAACTCTCCCGAAGGTAATGGAGGTTATCGAAAAGAACAAAGATGAAAAGGACCAAACTGAGGCCGTTGTGCTTGCTGGCCGTAAGTATAGCCTTGGCGATGTACGACGGGATGTATATCTGCGTACAAAGAACATCAAAGCCTTGCAAACGGAAATTTCCGCGAAGGAGGCAAAAATCGCGGAACTCCAAAAAAGGGTCGCTGAGCTAAAAGACAAACTTTATGGCATAAAAAAGGAGCTTTTACCAAACGACGACGAGCTTCTGAAGCAGGCTCAAGAGGTTCTCGAGCCTCCGCCTGCTCCAGCGAAGTAAAGGTGAGAGAAACCAAACTCATATCAAAAGGCTCGACGCGATGCGCCGAGCCTTCTTTTTTTGTTCTACATTTTCTTGCCGACAAATTCTGCAAATTCTGCAAGGCGCGTGCTGTATCCCCACTCATTGTTGTACCAGTCGTGTATTAGTCCAATGTCAAGGACTACTGCTTTTGTTTTTCTTAATTATACTCACGCCAAAGCCCGCGTCAATAGCTATACCACCCCTATAGGAAAATTACATTTTCGTTATTCTTTGCGGTGTTAAGTCTGGCTTGAACAAACCGTGCGGACTTTTTTCTATGTCTTTCAGGATATTCGTAAAATCCTTATAGCTCATAGAGAGAAGCATTTTATCTTCGGGCCAGATGTTTTTACCGTTTACTCTACCTTGATAATATCTGTCATAATAATCCAGAAAATTTATGTGCGGTTTTTTTGTAACAAGCGGGGCAAAAAAAGCTAAACAAGTCGGCTGGCTTGGTAAAATTTCCGTTTTTTCATATTTATCACGATTAATCAAACCCAAAATCCTCCCCGCCTGCGCAGGATCAACCAGTAATACCACTACCGACGGCTTGTCTTTATCCCCTATCGGTTTTATAACTATAAATTTATTTTTCAGAGATTCCGGAAACTTCGGAAGATTTTTCAAAAACTTTTTGCAAATATTTTTATTTTCAAAAACTTTTTCTTTATTTATATAGACATCAATAGTTTCCTTATCGCTTATCGGAGCTAATTTCAAAAAATAAGATGCCCCTGAACATAATTGAGGATATTTTTTGGCATTAAAAAACACTGCCTCTTTTGTAAAAAAAGACCTGGCTAAAGCCGTGCAAGCAGTATCTCTAAAATTTTTAGCCGTCGACGGTAATTTAGAGGAATAAAAAATCCCCAGAATTTCTGTTTTTATTCCTATTGTTTTTTTAAATTTTTTAATTGTATTTATCATATTATTATTTTAGATAAAAAAGATGGGAGAGTCCATGGTTTATAACCATAGACCCTCCCCTAAACATCAAGCTATCGCTTGGGATTACAACTCGGATGGCCTTTCAGCGGACAACCATCACAAGTTGGGGGAATCATATCCCGCAAAGACAGTCTGGCTCGTGGAATATGTGGGCAGTAGTAGAAACTCGCCCGATAACATCCCGCCATGTCGAAGGCGCTTCCGCGGCAACCACCGGTGCATTGCTTGAAGTACGGACACTCGTCTTTGCAGTAACCGTAAATCCAGTCTTCCGGATTTTTGATTCGCTGCCTTACGGGTGAGGCCAGAATTTCTTCCAGACTCATTTGCATAATGTCACCGTAGTTAATGCCGGGAAACCCGACGCAAGGAATCGCCACACCGTCCACCCTAAAATGAATGGAGGTTTCTTGCATGTGGCAGGTCTTGCCATACGCTTGTGGCGAAAGAATCTCGGCGCCCGGAAGCGAGAATTCTTCTTGGTCAATCTTGCGGAGCTTCGCAAGAACTCTCACCATCTCGTCCGGCGAAACATCTTCGTTGCAACCTCTTTTGAAAGCCCTGCCTTCTTTGGTAAATTCCATTACGGGCTCGTAACCGTTATTCCTCGCCCATCGGAACACCTCGAAGATGCTTCCGCTCTCAACGACAGGTCTAGTGATACAACACTGAACACAGATTCTGTTTGCCGGGAAAAACTTCTGAATATTTTCCCAGCCCGCAATACTTGTGTCCAAATGATCACCACCACAAAGAAACTTTTCTGTTGCTCTGGCACTCTCGTCAGCAACAATTGTGTGCCGTTGAGCTGCAACCACTACCCCAATATCGGCAATCTGGTGGCACAAATTTTCGTCCGCCAAATAGTCGGCATTGGTCACAAGGATCACTAACTTAAACCTTTCTTTTGCGTAGCGCAACATGTCCAGGATGTCCGGACGAGTGCATGGCTCTCCTCCCAGAACGTAAAACTCCGTAAATTTGAGCCTTGTGCCTTCGTCAACGATCCTGTGAAAAACTTCTACCGGCATATCGCGATGATTCAACACGGCAAAGCATGTCCGGCACCTTCTGTTGCAACGGTCGGTAATGTCCACACCGATGCCCACAAGCCCGATCTCATTGGATGTTATTTCACGAAACGGCATAGCAGTCTCCTTTTTTCTTGATGTTGTTCAAAGAACTGTCGAGAAGTCATACGTGAAATTCGCGTATAAAAAAACTTCTCGTCTCTATGGCGTAAATAAATTACGCAACAGGGACGAGAAGTCATATCTCGCGGTACCACCCTTATTCCCGCCATAAATAAATTGGCAGGCGCTTTCATCGACTCCACCCTTTCGGGCTTTAGCGATTATCCTATGATTACGGAGGAAGCCGAGCCCTCACTTATGCAAGAGCCACCTCATCGGGCCCAACCCCCAGTTTGCACCAGGGACCCGAGTCAAAGGTTTTATAATTTTCAATGATAATTCATCCTATCACAGCAAAAGACGTTGTGTCAAGTTTTTCATTTGTATATCGCAATGATTTGGCGCACAATCAATTCATTGGGCTTTAAAAACTTCCCTTTAAAATCAAACCAAACTCTCATAAAATCATCTCTTCCAATTTTTCTCATAGCCCCCAACTCCGGGTCTTGAAGATGGATAAATTCATCATCCAAACCCATAACCACGGAATAATGGCCATCGGCTACGCTTGAGTCGCCATAATCTGTCCTGCCTTTCGTGAACCAGTTTACTATCACGGGGACTTCTTTTTTAAGCCACTTTTCTATATCTTTAAAATTACTGTTGTTTTCAATTTTTACTTTAAGTCCAAGCTTCTCGGCAGCGGATTTTATACCTTTATCATCTACGCCTAAACCCTTCTTAAATCTGCAAAGCTCGGCAAGCTCATCTTCTGATTTATTGATGCCATAATATTCCAAAACTATTTTAAGCGAGGCCGGCCCGCACATATCGGCGTTTAATGTTTCCTGAAATGGTTTTACGTCTAATAATATTTTGTTCATTAGTGCTTTAATATTTCCAATTTTATTTTACCATTTTCAACTTCTAAATTGGCTTCTCCCCCTACCGGGAAAGTAATCATCGGAGACGTGTGGCCGAAATCAACATTTGCCATTACCGGCAAGTTATTCAATTCTTTTTTTGTTTTGATAATTTGTATTAGCAAATCGTTTGTGATTTGGCTGACTTTTTGGAATCTGCCGATGACGATTCCTTTGACGTTTTCGAATCCAGACTGATGGATCACAGATTGCAAGTCGCGGTCGAAGGTAACCGCGTTAGACATTTCATCGTCTTCTATAAAAAGAACTGTGTTCTCGGGAAACTCTGGAAAATACTCTGTGCCCTGCAACAAGTTAAACGTGCAGAGATTGGCGCCGAGTATAGTCCCTTGCGCTTTGCCTTCGTTAATAACCAGCCAGCCGTCATTTTTTATGGAGTTTCTTTCTTTTTGATTCATATACCATTTGTCATCTGTCCAGCTATCGCTGGGCTTTATTTCAAACGGCTCATCCGACAGTAAACATTTTTTAAAATATTCCAAGGTGTAATCAAAATAAAGCTCCTGGCCGAAAGTTGAATAATGCGGACCGGAATACGAAACCAGCCCTGTTTTAGCAAGAATGGCATTATTAAGCGCTGTAATATCTGAAAAACCGCAAAGGATTTTCGGATTGTTTTTTATTAAATCCCAGTCTATGTATCTTAAAAGTTGATTTGAGTTGAATCCGCCGATTACAGTAGAAATCGCTTTAACATTTTTATCTAAAAAAACTTCGTGCAAATCTTTAATACGCGATTCAATACTTGAGGAAACAAAATCGTCCGACTCTTCAATGTACTTGCCAAAAGTCAGCTTTAACCCCATATCAGCAAAACGCTTATTGGCGATTTCTCTTGATTCTTTGGAAATCAAGCTCATAGACCGCGCCGGAGCAATAATTCTTACCTCATCCCCTATTTTTAATTTTGTTGGATATATTTTTTTCATGGTTTTATCTTATCAAAAAACCTCCTTAATTAAAAGGTGGCTTCCCAAAACACATACTATTTTGTTGCTTTAACTATCCTTACAAACTCTCTGACTTTTTCTATATCCTTCCCAGAGCCATCATCTTTGTCAGTTTTAGTTTTTGAATCTACACCAAATGGTTTGACCTTTGAAATAGCTTCTGCTACATTATCTGGCCCCAATCCGCCAGCAAGTATAACTGGTATAAAAACTGACTCAACAATCTTTCTACTTAAACTCCAATCATGCGTCTCCCCTGTGGCTCCAAGCTGTCCATCTTTTTTTCGCCTGCTATCAAGTAATAAATAATCAGCGAGCCCATCATACTTCTTAGCTAACGCGACACATTCTTTGTCTTCCACCGGAATCGTGCGCATAATCTTAATGCTTGGAAGTTCTCTTTTTAGTTTTTTAATTTCAAGCGGAGTAATGTCTTTAGGCTCTGCGGCTAAATGCAATATGTCGGGATTAGTCTTCTTTGCTATTTCAATAATTTCCTCCAAATTTTTGGAAAGAGACAACACTATCTTTTTAGTATTGCCAGTGATTGCTCCAAAAACTTTATTGGCCTGTTCCGGACTAATTTCTGCTTTCCATTCAATAGCGGGACCAACTAAAACTCCTATATAATCCACACCAACATCGATGAGAGCATTGGCTTCTTCGGGTGTTCGCACCTCATAAATTTGAGTAATCATAAAAATTATTTTAATTTATATTAGACTCATATCCTTAAGAAGTTTTTTTGGATCATCTTCAAAATATACCTTAGCGCCGGTATCCTTATAAACTTTTTCAAGGATTAAACTCATCATATCTGTTGCAATAACTTCCGCGGCTCCTTTTGAATTTTTAATAATCCCGATTTCCTTGCCAAATTCGTAAGCCTGAATAAATTCATCTAGCGTGCCATACCTGCCGCCGATTATAATTACTTTGTCGCAATTCATTACGGTGCTTATATTACGATATTTGTAACAAGCCATGTTGTTTGCAACATACTTATAGTCTGACGGAATAAAAATCAATTCCGTGAAACCCTTTACTGAATCGCCGAATCTCGTTTGATGTTCTTTTATGTTGACAGCTGGGCTATAGCCAACAACACGACCTCCGGCTTTAAATGCCGCCGAAGCCGCCTCAAAAGGAGCTCCAAAAGAGGCGCCAGTAATAATAGTATGCCCGTGTTCAGCAAGAAGTTGCCCGATTTCTCTGGCGGATTTGATTGCTAAGTCGTCGGCATCGTTTGCCGCAGACCCATAAATAGCAACTTTCATATCAAAAATATTTTAATTATTAGCACTTCCACTGATAACTATCGTATTCTCCATGAGACCATTTTTTCAATGACTCTTCAAATAATTTTTTGATTTTAGGATCTTCCAAATCAAAAGAATAAAAATCGTGATCCAGGGTTTTCTTTTTCATATACAATTGCGCCATATTATACTTATCGACCTCAACTGCTTCTATCGGGATAACTTCCTTCACCTTGATACCGCCCTCAGAGATTGAACTTATTTTGTGAGGATTGTTTGTTAAAACCCTTACGCCCTTAACATTAAAATCTTTTAATATTTGTATAACTTCATCATAATTTCTGCGGTCGGGCTTTTTAAATCCACATCGTTTATCTGCTTCTATAGTGTCGTATCCTTTGTCTTGTTCCATATAAACTTTTACGTGATCCTGTAAACTGATACCTCGCCCATCTTGATTATATGCGTGTATCATGAGACCTTCGCCTTCCTTAACTATTCTTCGCATAGCCTCGTGTAACTGTTCGGCGCAATCACAACGAGCGGAACCAAAAACATCTGCCCACACGCAGTTTGAATTTATTCGGAACAAAACATCGTCCTTGCCCTCTATGTCACCTCTTTTTAGTGCGAAATAATTATCGCCCGATTTAAAAGTATATAAATATAAATCTAAAGTGCCTCCCGCAATTCTGCTCGGGAGTTTCATAGGGCCAATTTTTTCGAATTGGCCTTTCATTTTTGCCATATTTTTGAGACTACGGGATAATTAAAGGAATTATACGTTTGGCGTTTTTAAAGAAAATTTTTCCCTTAAAACTGTCCAATCGTATAAGCCCTGAAGTAAAACCTTATTTTGATAGTTAATATCGAAATATCAATTATTCAATAGTCTAATTTATTTTTTTATTTTTTGATAATTGAATTAACTCTCGACCTTTGGTTTTTTTAACGCAACCATAAATGATTGGGGGAATTTTTGAAACTCTGGTGGGATTTTATATTTTTTCACTACGGCTGGATCATCGTATGCGACTTCTTCCACACCAGTGATACTAAACCCAGACTGTATTGCCGTATTTAAATAAGTAGCTAATGTATAATGATAATCATAAAAATCTTCGTCTATTTCTTTCCCTTTTGAGTCTTTTAATATAAACTTGTAGGGTTTTTCTTCTGCAAAATAATTGAATGGCCCGTCAAATTCATTTCTATAATCAGGTGCGCCCCTCTCAATAAACGCAGGATGAGTTATCAAATAAACAAACGTACCGTCTTCCTTAAGCACCCTATGAATTTCTTTAAAAGCTTGCTGCATCTCTCCTTTAGTTGGAGACATCATAAATACCAAATTTGCCATAGCCTTGTCTATCGACCCGTCTGGTAAAAAAGACAACGTATTGTCTGGATTCGCCTGATATTCTACGCGTGAATCCGGGTCGGCCGCTCTAGCTAGATCAATCATCGATGGCGCTTTATCCACGCCAATCACTTTTGCAGCACCCATTTGCTCTATCTTTCTCGCAAACCGACCGTTGCCGCAGCCATAATCTAAAATGGTCCTTCCCTCGACTTCTCCCATGCCTCTTACTATTGCGGGAAAATTAATTGCTTCATTTGTTATATCTGCCGCCTCAAAATAGCTTTCGACGGTCTCGTTCCATTTTGCGCCCCTTCCTTCATCGCCACTCTGTTCCGCTGGTTGTTCAAATTTTTTCATTTTACTTTTTTAAATATTTAGTCTTGAGAACCAAAAACCATTTGCACCGAAGAGTTAGTCTGCTCCAAAGTATCTACATTAAATAATTGAGTTCCTTCCGTTTTAGTATATAACTCCTGTATAATCGGCGTCAATAATTGGACTTTTTGCGCTAACTTGCCTCCTTCAATTTCTATCAGAAGTTCTCTTGTCGAAGATATATAAGGAGATCCTAACTGCTGGGATATGGCGCCTATAATATTATTTAATTTACTGTAAAGAACACCTAGCCGCCTGGCTATTTCTTCCTTATCTTCAATTAGGTTTTGATCAAATATTGCAGAATAAATAATTTTGTTTACCTGCGTATAATAATTGACGGATAGTCGGTCTCCTTCATCATTCTCCCAAATAAACTCTTCAGAGTCCTTTTTTGCTTGAGGCATCCTTTTATACCCGTCGGGCGCCATTAAGACATCTAATCCCGAGGCAACATCAACAGGAAAATGTTCTGTTTTAACATCTTTTCCAAAGCCTATTCTAAATCGATTTTTTAGATTTTCTTTTATATTTGGCATATATTTATACTATAATAGAGTTTTGATTAGTATGCAATATGAGGTGGCGGCCTGCCTCTTGCAAACAAGAATCCCCTATGTTAATTTTAGTGTGGGGTAGGTAGCTCAAATTCTAGATACAGAGCGTCGGGCATTTCCCGGAGATTGTGGGTTCCAATCCCACCCTACCCCATCCTTTTTTAACAGATAACCAAAAGCGGTCTTTTTTGCAAGGCCGCTTTTTATTAGTTAAATTTTAGTTTGCAAAACATTAAACTATAAACATTTTTCCAATATATCCAATCCTTTTGCCACGGTTTTTCGATCAATGTTCAATGCGGGAAATAAAACAAATATTTTATTATTAAGTTGGGAGAACAAAACGCCATTTTTTTGAGCTTTGGCTACAATCTTGTTTGCATACCCCAACTGATCAAACTCAACTCCTATTGCCAATCCTTTTGCACGAATTTTAGCAGGAAACTTAAATTTCATTTGCGAAAGACGCTCAACAAAAAATTTACTCATTTCGTTTGTATTTTTCTCTAGTTGCTTTTTGTGCTTCATAATATACTTAATATTTACTATCGCAGCTTCGGTGCTCAATGGATACCAACCGTAAGTCGAATAAAAACTAAAATCAAACTCCATTGATTTTGCAACTTCTTCTGTTGTAATTGTTGCACCCAACCCGCCATATCCGCCAGTAATACTTTTTGCAAGACACATAATATCTGGCTCTATCCCAAAATGTTCAGAGGCAAAAAGTTTTCCGGTCCGACCGAAACCAGTAGCGACTTCATCCATAATTAGTAGCGTGCCGTATTTCCTACATAAAAATTGGATGCGACTCATAAATTCTTTTGTGGGAATTTCCACGCCTAAACTACAAATTATGGGCTCCATGATGAGTGCGGCGATATCGCTTTGCTTCAATAACTCTTCGATTTGATCTGCCGCTTTCCCATCAAGCGGTGCTTTAATCTTGTGGCAGTCAGGCAAGAGATTCTTGTACCATCCACGAAAATCAGAAGATCCGACACTCATCGCGCCAATTGAGTGCCCGTGATAGCTTCCCTCAATTGAAATAAACTTATACCTTTTCGTGTGCGACATTGCCGCTTGGAGTGCAATTTCTACCGCCTCAGTTCCGCCGGTAGCACGGAAACTTTTTTGCAATTTTCCCGGTGTAATTTTTGCTAAAAGTTCCGCTAATTCCACCCATGATTTATATAGATATTCAGGCCTTACATAGTCAGGACCCTTATATTGACTAATTTTCTTTTTAATTTCTTTATTCCCCCATCCAATATTTCCAACACACCAACCCATTAAAAAATCTACGTATTTCTTGCCCTTGGAATCAAATAAAAAATACCCTTCGGATTTTACGATTTCTAAATCCTCCGGCGGCAAATCTCGGGCAAGGAATTTTAAGTCTGTCTTTTTAGTCTTCATGATCTATTTTTTAATTTATTTTGCACCTTTTTAAACAAAAAAACAAGTTTATGCGGCCCGCACCCTCCACCCTCCACATTTCTCTTGTAGACCAGCAAATACCCGTCTTTCCCTCAAACCCTTCACAAAACCCTTAAAAATTGCTCGAAGGCCGCTTGGGGCAGCCTACTTTCCCATTACTCTGCGGTAGATTTTTTGCAATGCCGGAGCGAATAGCTCCGTGTAAATCTTGCTACTGTCCACGCTGTTGTGGCCCATGAATTGTGCGATCATTAAATCGTCGACTTCATTTTCCGCCAGCACTCTGCCAAACTTGTGCCTCAACGAGTGCGCGTTGAACGTGCTTTTCAACCCGGCTTGCTTGCTGTATTTTCTCAACACCTCGCCTATTGCATCTATACTGCAACGCCTTGCTTCTGTCCCCTCTCCACAGACGCCGCCACGAACCGAGATAAACAATGCCTCTTTATCTTCAATAGTTAGGTGCTCCAAAATTTTCTCTCGCTTTTTTAGCCACGTATTTAAATAGACTATTGTTGCTTCTCTAAAAAATATATTTCTAAATGGACTGGTCTTTGTGTGTTTTTCTGTTTTTATTGTTATGCGTTTGGTTTGGATATCAACATCTTGCACGTTCAGCGATAAAATCTCATTCAATCTCGCGCCGCTATCATACAGCAAGCCAAGGATTGCCCGGTTCCTAATATGGTTGTGTCCGAATTTTGGAATGACATTTATAACTTTATAATAATCGCTTTCAGTTGCCACGCGTGGCATTACCCTTTCCGATTTTATCTTTGGCACAAGGGCCGGGTTTTCAACCTTCAGTCCCTTTAGCTGCCAGAAGTTCAGAAGATGCTTTATGGCCAACGCCTGCTTTTCGCGAGTGCTGGCACTGTGGTTGAACACATAGCTTAAGTTCAGATATTCGCTAATATCTCTTTCTGTTACCTTCTCAATGTCTTTATTCTTCAAAAAGATTGCAAAATTGACCAACTGCCAGTGGTAATGGTACACCGTATTACCTTTTACTTGCGGTGATTTCCACCTTGTGAAGTCATTTATTGCATCTTTTAGTTTCATAAAATAAAAACCGCCAGCTTTGACAGCGGCGGCGAAATTAATTTACTAATTTGAATCTTTTCCCAATCTTCTAAAAAGAAGCAGAACTCCTCTAAGCAGCCACGTTGGCTGCTAATTCCATGCCAGATTTTTATATCTAATAACATAAACCACAAACGCCACTGGTTACAACGAGTGGCGCCATGGCGATTCCAGCCGGTTGCCCGACCGGGCGTATGCCGTTAGCTAACGGCAAGAGGAATTTACCCCTCTCACCGCCTATTATACCACTTTTGTAACCGTGTCAACGAAGTTTTGCGCTTCATGGCACGCCCTTGCGGGAAATGGTGAATTATTGATTAATTTTCTCCTATGCCTCATATTGCCAGACCCTGTTGAGGAAGTCAAGCCCAGTCGCTCCCTGCAATAAAAAACCCGTTGAAGTTATCTCGGGGTTACGCGAGCGATGTAAATCGCTTTGTTATTTCTTGCGACGAAAGAACAGCCCGCCAGCTGTCACGGCGCCAATCATCATGGCCATCGTTGACGGTTCAGGGACGGTGTAAATAAAACCGTGTCCATTTTGAAACCCTGCATCACCATATTGACCAACGATATTGTCGCCAGATATGCCATATGCGGCTGTCCACATTGCTCCTGGCGCGTTAAGGGTGGTCCAATCAGTTCCATCATAAAGGCAACCGTGGTAGCCAGAAAGATCCATGTAGAAACCAACCACGTTCTTACCATCAACGCCGAATAGGAGTGTGCCACCGGAATGTCCCGGCATATCAAGATTTTCCCAAGTTGTCCCGTCGTAGAGGAAACCGTGATCGCCATTGGGGCCACCCGATTCCCATCCGACCATGTTGTTGCCGGAAATTCCTCGTAGGTATGTGTTAGTCGCCCCAGGATAATCAAGAGTGGCCCAGCTCGTTCCATCGTAGAAAAAACCGTGACTGTAGTTTCCAGAAACATCGGTATAAGTTCCGACGATGTTGTTACCGGAAACTCCATTCGGCGATAAGTTATACGCACCGGGCATATTAAGGGTAGTCCAGGTTGTCCCGTTGTAGAGAAAACCGTGCCAGTTACCGGTAGAACTGTCGTGGTACTGACCAACGATATTGTTGCCGTTTATACCCAGTCCGTCATCACTGATACCATTTGCACCGGGCATATTAAAGGTAGCCCAGGTTGTCCCGTTGTAGAGAAAACCAAGACCGGCAGGAGAAGACCAACCAACAACATTGCTACCAGAAATGCCCCTCGGGAAAGTGTAACTCTCTCCAGGCATATCGATGGTAGTCCAAGTTTCCGCCATCGCACTGCTCACGCAAACAGACATCGCCACCAAACAAACCGCAATCAACCGTTTCATCGCTATTCTCCTTTCAAAGTTCACTTTCCACGATTCCCTCGTGAATTGGGTTACCGAAATTGGTAATACTTATCATTACCATAATTGCCTAATTATGTCAACGCAAGCGAAACCGCCTCAAAAATCAAGCCACCGTAGCCACTTCTTTAAGATTATTATACAACTTTAATCTGGCAGATAAATCGTTCTCTTGCTTGCCTAAATTTTTACAATAATCCTCAGCCAGTTTTAAAAATCTGTTCAAACCGTATCTTTTTATTATTATAATTTCGAACAAGGTTAGGGTGTAAGAAACAACGAAAGAAAGATTATGACTAAACCCTTTTATTTTATCATCTGGAGCATCGGTGATAAAAATTTCAACATCTTTGTAATTAGATTTTATTCTTAGCCTATATAAAAAATCCAAAATTGTTGTATACCCGGGATCGTAATCCTTTTTTAATTTTTTCGCCATACCTAATTCTTTTTGCTTTTTATTTGTTTTTTGCGGCTTAAAATCTTCTATCATATTAATATGTTCAGCCTTTAAACAAGTAGAAATCATATCAACGGATCTAACTCCGCCACGACTTAAACTATTCACGAGTTTAACGTCGATAGGAAAATTGATAGGAGAAAATTCGTGCCTCAGCGTACCCTTATAGGCAAAAGACCATGGTTCAATCACGCCAATTTTCTCTACCAAAAAAGTGTTTAATTTCTTTATGCAACCGCTATGAGATTCTTGTGTTGATTTATCAATTAAAAATCCTAATGCTTCTCCGACTGAATACACAGCATAATAAGATTGTATGGGCTTCCAATGATTATTTATTTTTAATAGCTCTATATTTTCGTTATCGTTCATACTTGATAAAAATTCTGTATTCCACCCAATATATAAAAATCTTTTTATTATGTTTTCATCAATACTGCCTGATAATTTATTAATAACTAATTTTTCCCATAAAAAATTTACAAACTGATCCTTGCCGCCATATTTTCCTTCAATGAATCTCCTAAAACACTTAAAATAATTTTGGTAAACATCAAACTTAATTTCTGGTTCAGTCGACGGCACACCAAATTCTTTATAGTTATAAGTTATCGTATTCATTATTCTGTTTTATATCACCAGCAGATATTAACGTTTGTTTTAATTTGTTTTTGCAGATACGCTTCGGCGTCATATATGCCGCCAACCTGGTCGATCAGTCCATTGTCTTTTGCCATTTGGCCGGGCATTGCGGCTCCATTGGCCAATGCAGTAACTTTGGCTGTATCCAAGTGTCTATTTTCAGAAACGTATTTGATAAAATCGTCGTAGCTGATTTTTAAATTTCTCATAAACATCTGCTGAGCTTCTGGAGTCAGGGGTGCGTCCGGGTTGCCGGCATCCTTAAACTGCCCTTCGTTTAATTGGTAAAAAGTTAACCCGTCGTTTGTGTTTTTATCATAATTCCCGACATAAGACATTGTAACTCCTATGTCGCCAACGTCCGACTCGGCCGCGGCGATAATGTGCTTAGCGCCCGTTGAAGCCAAATAAGCCGCTGAATCCCCTTCCTGCCTGATCAAAGCCACTGTGGGCTTGCTTGAATGCTTCAGGGCCTCCATTATCTCCCATCCGGCAACCGGCTGACCCCCGTTTGAATCCACCTCTAATAGTATCGCCTTTATTGAATTATCCTTATTAGCCTTTTCAATCGCTGCAGTTATTTCTTCCGATGATGAAATGTCCTTGCTTGATTGCCCAGTACTGTCGCTTGCATAATTTCGGTAAGTGTATAAATTTCCCTGGAGCTTGATCCCTTTAACGTTGCAGCTGCCAATGGCCGGTAAAATGTGCAATTGGCTATATAAAAAATATAATTGAATTAAAAAAACTGTGGCCAGCAAGCCGAGCCCAATAAAATAAACCTTCTTGTCTGTTAATATCTTTATTATTTTTTCTTTATTCATTTATTAAATTATTTCTTAATTAATTTTTTAATAAAAAATCAGTCATACTTCAGGAATAATATCTTTTGGCAAGACAGATTTTTGTAATTCCTTAAGCCTATCTAACGGAATCATTTTAGCACCAGTCCGGTCGATTTTTAAATTATTTAATGCCTCCCAAACGCGTTGAATGTCTCCATTATAAATAGATTTGTATTCGCCACTTTCTCGGTCAATTTGAAATACCATTAATAAGCCATCTGCAAAACCATCTTCTGGCGGTTCCTTTAGGTACGTGCCATCTCCACTGGTTGCTTTTATCTGCACATTTCTGCCGTTATAAGTGCCGTCCCAATCATGACGACCCACATCATGTAATTCGATCTGATAAAAAACTCCTGCTATCACTTCTCCAATGTCGCCAACCATTCGACCATCCGGAGTAAATTTACGCATTCCGCCAGAAAGCTTAGACAGGTCTCTACAAGAATGAAATACATTTTTTACTGCAGATGTAAATTCTGCCTTTTCCATAATATTATTTTTTATTCATTAATTAATTTTTCTAAATAAATCACCTAGTTTCAACACGCTTCTATTTTCCAGCCAACTTATATCTTTTTTATCAAGTTGTGGGTTCTCTTGAATGAACAAATATCGCCATTCTTCTTTATTAGGGTCAGCTTCGGTAAGCATTGAGGCATATTTTTCTCCGCGTTCTTTCTTGGCTTTATCTCTATCATCCATCCTGCCCTTTACCTCAATTATATAATTTACAATCCTTCCACCTTCGTCGGTTTTTGCAATAAAATCTGGAAAATAATTTACATAAAATCCTTGCCACAAATATTCAAAGTTATAGCCAACGCCCTGCTGGTGATTATATAGCCACCCCGTAATATCTTCACATCCATCCAAAAGTTGTGCAACTCTTAATTCATCGTTGTTTCCCATACATTGTTTGTCGAATCCAGATTTTTCAGGATTTTCTAAAACATTTTCAAAAATTGCTTGATACGGCTCGACTCCTCGGCTTTCTTTTATTTCGTACTTATCAGTTGCTGGTTTTTCATGGGAACGCAAACTATTGATAAACTTAATCAATTCCTGCTTAACCAAGGCCATCACATCATCATTGAAAACATTCTTTTTTACAATTTTATCTGTTTTCTCATCAACAAAATCAAGACGTAATGACATACCAATTGGTAAAGCAAACGCTTTTTTCTCTAAAAATCTTTTTACCACATCTAAAACACGCAACTTATCAGAATATGATAAACGCAACTCGTTCAAAATTGGCTTAACATAACCAGAAATCAATAATCTATCTAAACCAAAGTAGCTTGATGATTGTTCAAATTCAAACTCAAGCCCTTTTTCAATATCCTTTTCAAACTGCGTTTTAATTTTTAGTTTATCAGCTGATTCTATCCACTTAAATTTTTTCGATAATTCTGGCAAATCAGATTCTTTAAAATTGTCGTGCCAGGTTTTAATATTTTCCACGAGGCCCAGAAATTTTACCATTCTAACATTTCTTTTTTTTCTTTCTTCAACGTCAGACAAAGGATTTACAACTGTATAAACCGCCGGTTCTTTTTCTCCAGCATCCACTTCGTCCATAATGTCATCGATCTCGTCGATGATGGCCTTAAAAGAAGGATGTTCAATGATATATAAATTTTCTGGTTTAGAAGAAAACGCACCATCATCATCCATTTCTGGTTGATGCATTTTTCTTAAACCACGTCCCAAAGTTTGTTCTGCCAGTGTTCTTGAGTCACATGGCCGAAGGGGGACAATTGTTTTAACGTTTCTCACATCCCAGCCTTCTTTAAGCATCAACACGGCCACAATAACATTGTAAGGGTTTTCAATGGATTCACCTTTTAATTGCGGATCCTCAATATAATCCTTATCTATCGAGTGAACCAATTTTCTGATTTTCTCCCAATCCTTATCATTGTTTAATTCTTTTTGGCCGATATGAATTTGGATAACAGTTGATTTTCCATTTTTAACAAAAAGCGTTTTCTTTGTCTCTACATCGTAAAATCCTTTTACGGGAAGATTATCATTTTCTAAATCTTTTCCTTCATCATCAATTTCCTGATATTTCAAATAATTAAATATCTGTGTGGCTTCCTTTTTGTCATTACACAATATAAAAAGTATTTGCTTGCGCTTATCTCCCTCGTCATCAAATAACTTTTGGTTTTCCTGCCATCGCTTTATACCCGTACGCAATAAATTTTCGTACATCTCCCAAGCGCATAATTTCTCTTTATTGATTATGCCTCGCGTTTCTTCACCCTCGTATACTTTTACTTTTTCTAGTTTTGGCATTTTAATAATGCCGTCCTTCTTCGCCTCTCCAAGAGAATATAAGTCAACTGTATGCTTAAATAAATCCATCCAACGAAATCTTATTTCTTCTTTATCTTTTTTTGTCCCTTTATGAGATCCTTTCTCTTCAAAAAGGGTAGCCGATAAATCAACCTGTAACGCAACGCCACATAAATCATCCACGTTTCTGATGGAACGGATCCAGCCAAGCTCTTCTTTTATCTGTTCTTCTTTAACGCCGATCTCTTTTAAATTTTTAATTTTCTTTTCGTATTCCTTGTGCTTTTCTTCATCGTGAACATGATGGGCTTCATCATTGATAATTAAAACATTTTTTGAATTTTTGAAAGAATCTACGAGTGTACGCTTTTGATTTTCTAACTTTTTGGGCATCGCTGATTCAAAAAGCGACAATTCTTTGGCTAACTTTTGTGTTTTTACCTCAGAATCATTATTTTCTGATTCGCGATAAAGTTTGTGAATGTTTGTTACTACAAGCGCGCCTTCTTCCGATTTCAGTTCGCTTGGCACGGTTGCTGGTGAATATACTTTTAAATTCCAACATCTATCCAGTTCTTTCGGAATAATTGGATCGCTGTGAAAAATGTCCGGTCTGTCATCAGACGGCGCAAAATCTTCTAATAATCTATCTAATACAAAAAGATTCGGCGCAATGAGTAAAAAATGTTTTCCTATGCCTAAATGTTTCTCACCTTCAATTGCCGCGTTCAAATAACTCCAAGCAAAAATTAAACTCATAATTTTTGTTTTACCCGAACCAGTTGCCAGTTGTGCGCCGAGTTTCGTCCACGAATCGCGTTGCGGAGTAATCATATCTATCCCAATTATTTTAGAAATGTCCTCGCGCCTGCGAATACCGCATACCTCATAAAGATAAATAAATGTCTCTATCGTCCGTCTTTGATGTGGCCAATATTTAAAACGAAAACTTTTTCCGTCTTTTCCTTTTAATTCATGCGGAAAAGACCGAAACCAATGGCGTAAAAGCAATTCCGTTGTTTCCGATATTTCTTTTTCAAATGACAATACCGGCTTATATTTTGCTGGTTCTTTAGGATATGGCACTTTAGCGCTTTGTAACGGAAATCCGCGCCACGCATCTACGCGTTCGCGGATTTTTTGGATAACTATTTTCTGCGGAGGTAATTTTTTGTCCTGCTCACTCATATTATTTTTTAATAACTACTTTTGTTGTTACAATCCCATCGTTTCCAAAAACATCCGTTACTTTGACGGCTATTGTATATTCACCAGCTTTTTCGTATGTATGAAATGCTTTAAATACCAAATCTTCAACCATCTTCTTGCCATTTCTTTTTCTAAACGATTGCCATTCGTTTTCAAACACAAATTCTTTTAAATTATCTTTTAAACTTTCGTAATCCCAATCCACCGCCCAAAAATCCACAAAACTTTGCCAACTTTTTTCTTTCTCTAACCATTTTTTAAGTTCATTTCGACGTTCCGGATTCTGACTTTCTAAAAAACTTTCCGCATCAACTTCCAATCCGGCAAGCTCTATCATCGCTTCTTTGCTGTCATTAACTTTGTGGATTTTTACTGTAAGCGGTGAGAAAAATGCGATATTAGGCATTTCGCTTATCTTTTCTGGATTTTTAACTCCGCTCTTGATAAATTCTAATCTCTTTTTTACTTCATCAATGGCGCTGGCCGGTATGATCCGCGCCGTAACCTGTACGCCATATTTTTCTTTGGCTTTCTCTATCGCATTGTTCAGGTGCGCGGTAAAATCCGCCGAAAGCACATAACACTTTTTAAAATCTGTGTCTTTTACTTCTTTAGCAATTGCGTCTATCTGTTCACCGACAATCGGCGCCGACAAAGGTCCGACATGAATCCAGCTTCCGCGTTTTTTTCCGTGTAGAAGTTTAGAGTATGGTGCATATTCTCCGCCAAAAAGTTCAATAATTGCTTGCCGATATGAGTCGGCTTGCGCGCCAACTTGCACTGCATCCCATTTTACTCCACGCTGATAATAACCCATGTTCTCTACCGTAAACGGCCTGACTTTATAAACGCCGGTGTTCTTTTCCGGTTTTGACTGACCGTTAAGCTCAATTAATCTTTTTCGCGCTGTATGAATAGCAAATTTTGAATTATCAATACCAATCCATGTACATTTTAATTCTTCTGCCAATTGCTCTGCGACCACACATGTAGTTCCTGAGCCAATAAATGCATCTAAAATAATACCATTCTGGGGGCATGACACTTTGATTATTCTTCTTAATAATTCGAGAGGTTTTTGAGTGGGATAACCGGAGAATTCATCATAAGCAAAACTTTCTCGAATGATAGGGATATCATCCCAAATATCTTTAATTAAACTACCCTTATTGAAATCTACTGCCACATCATCGCCCTTTGGATCTTTCCCATTTTCTTTAGTAAATCTCTGAGTAGCTTTTCGTAATTCTGAAAGTTCATTATTTTCTTTAAGAGTTTTAAATAAAATTTGATTATTTTCGTTTATATATTTTCCAAATCTACCACGCACAGATTCTGTTATACCTTCTTTTCTTGCCTGAATATATGGATCATTAGTTTTTGAATAGAACAAAATATCTGCATGATATTTAACATAACTTCCTTTAGCCCCAGTTAGACCTTTTCCACCATACGTCCAGATTATGTTATTAACAAAATTTGAGTAGTCAAATATTTCATCCATAAGAACTTTAATATAATGCGAGGTGTGCCAATCTAAATGCACATAAATTGAGCCCGTAGGTGATAGAAGTTCTTTCATTAATTCCAACCGTTCGCGCATCATTTGAAGAAATGAATCCAGTCCGTTTTGCCAAGTGTCTTTGTAGGCAATAGTTTCAATAATCGTTGGCTCTTTTACTGACATCACGCCCTCTTCCTCATCTACTTCAATATCAATAGTGTTTTGTGTCACAAAATCATCTTGCACCATAAACGGCGGATCAATGTATATGAGGTCAATTTTGTTACGATACTTATACTCACCACTCACCGGATCTTTTTCATCTAGTAAAGTTTTCAGCGCCACAAGATTATCATTAGTCCAAATCAGCCGATTTTTTGGAAAGTCAGCCGACTTGGTAATTTTTTTCTGTAACTCACCTTTGGCAAAAAGTGTATCCTCGTCTTTTTTCTCTGCCTTTGACGGATACACGATTTCAATTACTTGCGTCGGTACCGCCTCCACTAACGTTTTCTTATCCATCCCGTCATAGGCCAGTATCGGCTTCTTCTTTTTTAATTCAATTTCTTTTTTCATATTTTTAATTTATTTAACCACAAATCAGACATTTTTTCAAATTTCTAAAACAAAAATGCCGGTACATTTAAGCCGGTTGTTTTTGTTAAAAATTATCGTTAAGCTAAAATTTTCTCACCGCTTTCTTCCCGAACTTTTATGTCGTCCTTATTCAAAAAATTAACATGCACGACCGGAGCGACTAATTCCGGATCTTCTGCTTGTCTTGGTGGGCCGTCTATGTAATTCCAAATCTGTTTTATCATTTGTTCGTTGCCATCGACTACGGCCTGTTTTAAAATTCTATTAATCAAGAGCTCTAAATATGACTTCTGCTGGCCCTCCGGAATCTCCTGCAGTTTCTTTTTTATTTCCGCTGTAATCGAAACTGACCCGGATGGCCTGCCGTTTGGGTTGCCCGACTGGCCTTTCTTAAAAAGCCACGGTTTTATCTGTTTTTCATCTGTTATATCAGTTGTTTTTATCGAATTTGACTGCTCCATAGATTTACCCCACTCGACACCAGATCTCTTGTCTAGGGCCCTTGTGGTTGCTCAAAATCCCCGTATTTTATGCTTTTTTGGCCTTTATGCCCGTAAACCTCTCAAACCTCGCTAATATCACCTCCGCATATAATGGCGACAATTCAATCGCTCGACACTTTCTTTTCATTATTTCGCTGGCTATTATTGTTGATCCCGATCCGCCGAAGGGTTCCATAACTATTCCATTTCTTGGAGAAAGTATTTTAACGTATGGCACGAGCACCGGAATTGGCTTTGTGCCGAAAATCAAATTCTGTCCGGACTGAGAAGCTGAATCTGTTGCGTGCGTTACGTGGTCGCCCATCACCCAAAATTTTGTACCCTTGTCTTTATTCCAATCCGGTTTTCCCTGTTTTGCATAAAGCGATACCTCGTAAGTGTCGATTAACTTCTGTGCTTTGTTTTCCAAATATTCTCTGAATCCATCTTCGTCAATTTCGTTATTTACTCCATCACCGGCAACCGGAGCAACATCAAATCTGTTGAAGAATTTGTATTTTGCCGAGAAGCCCTGTGTTCGGTTTGGCGTGTGCCAGATTACCATGTTTTGGATTGCCCAATACTTTCCTATGGCTCCCCAAAGGTCGGGAGTGTTTCTCCAGTTCTCGAATACCATGACATTTGAGCCTTTTTCATTTTTGAATTGGTTTGCTATTGAAAGCCATTCGTCAAATTCAGGAACGCCGCCGGCTTGCACAACACCTTCGTATTTTCTGTTGCCCTTGTAGCCGAATCCCTTTCCTTCCCTGTCTGTTTCGCCAACGCTTTCGTATTCCCTTTCAGCTTTTATTTTCCAACCGTCTTTTGTTTTCACTTTTCTGACTCTTTTTTTACAGTAGGCCAGCCGATACGGCGGATCTGTGAACATAAAATCAAATCTTTCGTTGCCCAGTAATTTTTTCCACGCTTTCGTATCCGTTGCATTGCCCACGACCAGCTTATGCTCGCCTAACTGCCACAAATCTCCAGGCTTTACTCCATGAAGTTTTTGTATCGCTTTTTCTGTTTCTTTTGCCAAGTCAAAATCATCTGCTTTTTCCAGTCCGAAAATATTGTCCAACTCATTTTCATTGAAGCCAAACTCTTTTAACAAATCTTCGTCGAAGTTGGCCAGCTCGTCAAAATTCCATTCGCCCGTGTTTTTATTGCTTCTCAGATTGTATTCCTTAAATTCCGCCTCGGTTAATTTTCTGTTTGGCACGCGAACATCAATCTCCTCCTGACCACGGCCGAGCAACTGCATAATCTTTAATCGCTGATGGCCGGCAATAATTTTGTTGTCTGTGTCGATTGCCGGAATCTCGACTAAATCAAATTTTGAAACGCTCTTTTTCAAATCCTCCAGTTGCTTGTCGTTCATGATCCTAGGATTGCCTTCAAAAGGCACAAGATCCTTCACTTTTCTTTTCTCTGTATGCCAAGCTAATTTTTTTGTTGTTTTCATATTTAATCTTTTTTAGCCAATAGCCTCGTTAATGTTAAAACTATGGCGCCGGCAAAAGCAACAGCCCAGATGTAATCGACCACCCAGCCGAGGCAGTAAAAGAAAGCAAAAAAAGCATTTGTTAAAATTTCATTTGTTGTAATCATAAGTCAGAGGGCTTTGAGGGATAATCTTTCCGGCGAAACCAGAAGATGATTGCGTCCTCAATACCTGTAAAAAGTAAGAATAGAGCATGAAAAAGAAAGGGGTAAAAAAATACCATCCCTAAAAACTCACTGACACTGGAATTTAAAAAAGTCATATCTTTTGGTCGCTGTCTTGCTTATTGAAATTCCAAAGGAATTTTACAACAAGCCCGACAAAGAAAATTAGTAAAAAGGTTAAAATCAAAACTTGCCCGTAATCTAACTGCTTTGAAATCCAGAATGTTCCTGCTCCTGTTATTTGCTCTGTTGCCCCACCGGTTCCTATCGATCCGTCACAGGTCATCTGCGTAAAAGCAAACGGGTCGTTTTTGCCCGGCGGATTTCCTAAATAATTTACTGGCTGTGAAAGTGTGCAATTCATTGTATTATTGAAATGAAAAAAATGAATAATATTATCGCGGCTGATAGTCCGTCAATGAAACCAACAAAAAATTCGTAAGTCATTTGAATTTTTGAGAGTGTCCTCGTTTTTTTAATGTTAAGTCTATGATCACGTATTTTCCTTTGCGGTAATCAACAAAGTACTTCCTTTCATCCGACTGCCCCATTTTGAACCTACGCTTGCCATTTTTCAATCGTCTGTCAAAGAATGTGCGAAAGCTTTTCATAAGTCAAGGCGAAATCACAATTTTTTCGTAATTTGATATTTTGGTCGACCTTTTTTCTGCAAAAATTTGTCTAGTGTTTCATTGGCTCGCGTTGCTGCGATCCTCAGTTTTTCCTCTTCAGTAACCAATCCCATGGCCAGGGCTTTGTCCAAACCCTCTAATTCTTTTTTCTTAAATAAATTAAATAATTTCATGGCGTCATCTTTGTTTGTTATTGGTATGTGTATCATGTTCTTTTTTCTGTTTTTTCGCGCGACCTTTAAACTTTTCCCAGGCATCTACTATCTCATCACATTTCGTGTCCTCAAAAAATGTGATGTAGTAGCACTGCCTATTCTCGTCCCAATAAACTCTTGGTTGATTTCTGTTTGACATATTTTTTATTTTTTTAATTTTTTTGCCGGATTTTTCTACTATTCTTGTTTTTTTGAAAAACCCCGAATAATATAAATCCCTTTGTCCTGCTTAAACAGGTCTTCCGCGAGCGTTGAGTTTTTGAAAACTCGCCCGCAGAAGTCCCTAAATCCCTTTGCTCGCGACCCATTCAGCGCGCGAGAACTGGCTAATTTTGGCTTGATTTAACTTGAAAACTATACTATGATAGTCCGAAAGCCGTCCCGAATGACCACAAGAGGCGGCTTTTCTTTTACATTGCAAAAATCAATTTAACTTCCAACAATGTCTGTCTGCCGTGTAATTTCTATCTTCACTCACGGCTCGCAGAATTCTCTTTCGGCTAGTTGTCGGCGGGCTTGAATGCCCGTTTTTTGCGTCCTCGTGGGACAATATCGGGCAAAGCCGCGCCGACAACTAGCCGAAAAACGGAATGAACTTGAATATCGTTCTAATTATGAAAATCCCTAACATCACGATTATTAGGAACTCAAAAAACTGGATTAAGGGAAATCCTCCAAAAAAGATGTTGATTTTATCTAGGTATGCCTGCGTTGTCGGGAAGATAAGGCCGATCTGGTTGCCCTTTGCGTAAGATGTATCGGCATTGAAATATCTGAGTGTTTGATTCGCGAATTCGTAGGCGTTGGTAAATATGGGTTCAAAAAATCCTTCTATTGAGTCGGCGAAATCAGAAGGGGCGGAATATCCGCCTGCGGAGTTTTGCGTGTACCAAGTGTTCCAATTGGTAAAATTATAAGGTTCGGAATTACCGGAAATATTGGCAATTAAGGCGTATGTCGGGCTGGGCGTTAAATCTACATAAGTGTTAGCGTCTTGCTCTTGCTCGGCTGCTAAATCCCAAGTTCCGTTTTCCGTAATGCCAAACGAGGAAAAAGGTATAGAAAAGTTGCCGCTTGAACCCGATAAAGTTATTGAATAAACATTTGAATTAAATCCATTGTTTGGATTTCTTAATTTAATGTGTAAATATCCATATCCATAAAACCCTTGTGTAAGCGCGGCATAACTGCCGACAATGTTTGTGTTGTTGCTTGTAATAGTAGTGCCACTTGCAGGCGTAGATATAGTGAGTGTCGGCGATGTAGGCGGCAAAGAGCAGTCGCCCATATGTGCCGTTGTGCCGTCCCAGTAAAAAATGCAGTAAGACGGCGTCCAATTATTGTATTGCGGACAACCAGGAGCATTTGCGAGAACATAATTACCCGTAGGTTGCCCTGCTAATTCTGTGTGCATTGCTACGTGTTGTCCGCACCTGCCTTGAAAGTTTTCGTAATAACCATTTAACCCGCTGACATAATCCAAAGACGGCTGATTATGCGAGGGATAATATCCTTGAAAAAAAGCATATAAAGCAGTGTATGTGCAGTCCGAACCACCACTGGCAGGAACGAAAACATCACCTGAAAAATATGCCGCGAAAGAGCCAGAAACCGACGCCCCATACATTTGAGGATAATAAAGATAATATGTTGTGGCGGCGTGGGAAACGCCGGCTACCGAAAAAGAAACACAACAAAGGGTGAATATAGCGATCAGTTTTAGTGTTTTAGTGACTGTCATAGTTAAAAATCAACGAGGCGGCGGAATATAAAAATTAAAATCATTATTGCTAGTCCGGCACCGCATGCGTACTCAATAACCGAGAAATATGGAATTGCGTTAAACACTGCCATTATGTTGTTGGGAAAAACCCAGCTCACAGCAGTTGCCGGCGGAGTGCTTGCTATACCGTCAAAAAAGCCCTTTGCGAAATTAAAGAGCCCTGTCAGCGGCGCGAACAAGTATCCAAACAAAGATCCGATATTTGAAAAAATATATCGGGCTACATTGAAGCAGTCAAAGGCAATATGCAATATATCGTCCATGGGTTTTTAATGTCCTCTTATCGCAGAAACTATGGCGTAGAAAACAATCAGCCCAATGCCTATGCCGATGATTATCGTGAGTAGCGGAGTTAAATCAGTAATCAAACCCGTGATGTTCGACATCATGGTGTTTGTCATATCGGAAGTCCAAGTTAAAAACATAGAAGTATAATTTTAATCATTGTGGCCGGTCATGTCGCCAACTGATAACTGCGGAAATCACTGCCTCTAGAATAAAAAATCCGATTACGACGCCAAGCAATATCGTCAAAAAAGGCCATAGATCATTAATGATCCCGCTGATGTTTGCCGTGACATTGCTGAAAGCCGTTGTTGGTAGCGAAACAATCATAGTTTGTTGCCGGCGCCGGGCCCGCCTCTCAACGGGCCCGGCCACCGTTCGCTTTTAGTGTTTAGGAATCAAAGCGATAACCTTGCGGATAATATAGAAGCCCATTGGGATACCGATTGCCAAGGCAACCAACACCCAGACATCTGTCATTATCTGGCTGGCGTTTCCAGTCAAATCCGCAACTGCGGTTGAGGGCAGAGTGATTAACTCACCGGCCGCAAAGGTTGAAAGGGCTAACCCAAACAAACCTGTTGCGACTGCACCTGCACCGACCGCAAACTTTTTCATTGTGGAAAACATTAAACTACGAGGACAATGATTTTTAATTTTTCGACCTTTATACAACAAAAATTTGTTGTTACTTTGTGGTAAAACAAAAGTCCGATGTCTTGCGACATCGGACTAATACACTTTTATTTTTTTTGGCCTAGAGTTTCTTACCCACGAACTCTGCAAATTCAGCCAATCGACAACTGTACCCCCATTCATTGTCGTACCAGCCAACAACTTTCACCAGGTTGTCTTTTACCATTGTTTCCTCAACGTCAACAATAGACGAATAAGTGTCTCCCTTAAAATCCATTGAAACCAACGGCTCTTCTTCAACCCGCAAAATTCCTTTGAAATTTTTTGATGAGGCTGCTTTTCTAAATGCTTCGTTTACTTCATCTTTTGTTGTTGGTTTTTTTACTTCAACAATTAAATCTAACAAAGAAACAACTGGGGTTGGAACACGCACTGCAATTCCATCAAGCTTTCCGTTTAATTCCGGAATCATTTTGCCAATTGCTTTTGCCGCCCCGGTTGAAGTTGGAATTATGTTTAACGCGGCAGCCCTGGCACGCCTTAAATCTTTATGTGGCAGGTCAAGAATTTTTTGGTCGTTTGTATAGCTGTGAACTGTTGTCATAAATCCTTTTTCAATGGAAAATGCATCGTTTAAAACCTTGGCAATTGGAGCCAGGCAATTTGTGGTGCAGGAACCCATGTCCATTATATCATTTTTTGCAGGGTCAAATGTGTCTGCGTTAACTCCCAAAACAAACCCAGGCAAATCTTTGCAGGGAGCCGAAACAATAACTTTTTTTGCTCCGGCTTTAATGTGTTTTCTGGCTCCGGAGTCGTCTGTAAATAATCCTGTGCACTCTAAAACAATATCAACTCCCATTTTTGCCCATGGCAATTTTTCAGGGTCTTTTTCTGCCAAAACCAAAAATTTATTTTTTCCAACTGAAATAGAATTCTCGTCTGCAAAAATTTCTTTTCCGTAATTTCCGTAGTTTGAGTCGTATTTTAAAAGATGAGCCAGAGTTTTATTGTCTGTCAAATCATTTATTGCCACAACTTCCAAATTATATTTTCCAAAATCAATAATTTTGAAAACTTGCCGGCCAATTCGGCCAAAACCATTTATTGCAACTTTTGTCATACTTTTGATTTACCCAGTTAAATAATTTTGCCCTGCAAAATTAAAATCTTCTGGATTTTATTTAACAGGGTGAATTTTTAATAATTTATCTATTTTTTCTTTATCAAAACCAATTATAATTTCTCCGTCTATGTCAACAACCGGCACTCCCATTTGGCCGGAATCTTTTATCATTTTTTGCAATTGTTTTTCATCTTTCGATATGTCAATATCCTCGAATTCAATATTGTTTTTTTTGAAATATCCTTTCAAAGTTTTGCAATAAACACAGGTTGGTGTGGAGTATATTTTGTTCATATTATTGGGCAGGAGCGCAGTTGGCGCCGGTAGAGCCGGAATTTCCCGAGGCCGAACCAGATGAGCTGTACATTGCCGAAAAAGATGATGCAGCTGCGGTTGTGTTTAATTTTGTGGAGCAGAAGCTTGGTTTTGTTGTAAAACCGGCGCACGCCATTGATTTGACTCCGTCTGAAGACCTGCCTCCATAACCTGTTTCGTCAATTACAACTCCGTTTAAAATTAAAGTTGGCGAACCCTGAACATCATATTTTGTCGCCAAAGCAAAATCTTTTTGGGCATAAGCTATTCCTTTGCTCGGGTCTGAAGCGCAGGAATTTAATTTTGCTGAATCCACACCGGTGGAAGTTTCGCATCCTGCCGTGTCCCCTGTTTTCATTTGGCAGGAAACATAATTCCAATATTTTGCCGGCTGTTCTTCCCTAATGCAAATTTGCCTTAAATTTTCTGTTGCCTCTGCATCGCCGTGCATTGAAACCAACTTGTTGCCGGAAACAGAACCAATATATCTGACTTTTATATATTGAGCCAAAGCCGGTAAATTTTTGACTGCATCAGCCATTGCTCTCTGCATTTGCAGGCCATAAGGGCATCGCGCCACAACAAAGGCTTCCAGCATTGGATTTGCTGTTTTTGTAACAGACGCGGTTGGCTGGTTTGAGCCCGTGTCTGTGTTTGCGCTTGCATTTTCTGATGTAGAGGCGCTAGTTTTTTTTGGGCTCATATCAAAAGCCTGCGGAAATAATAATTTTCCATCTTTTGTGGCGTATGAATCAAATTCTGTTGTTCCAATTTTTATTTTTACTTTAACCAATCCCGATGCTTCGGAAACACTTACCAATGAAGCCGGCGTTGCTGCCAACTGATTGTCATTGATATATTTTATGGCTTGTTCCCCAATTTGTTTGTCTGAATAACCAAAAATGCTTGAAATAGAAAAGCTGTGATTTTGATTGGCATAAATCAATCCACCGGTTATTATAATTGCAATTATTGCGATACAGACAAGAATAGTATTCCTATTCATTTTTTTCAGCTTGTTTATCAGCGAGCTGAATATGTTTTTAAAATTATACATATTTTTTATTTTAATAATATTTTAATAATAGTTTATTATATTACATTATAATTTTTATGCAAACTTTGTATATTTATTTCCGTCAAAATCATATTTAATCAAAGCGCCAAAGGGCAATTCCAAGTCAATAATTTTTTCGTCATCAATACCTTCGGCATATTTTACAATTGCCCGCAAACTGTTATGACTGGCAACAACTAAAATATTTTTTCCGGCTTTCAAATCTTTTTCAATGTATTCCTTAAAAAATGGGACTGCTCTTTTATACACATTTTCCAAAGATTCTCCCCCCGGCGGAGCCACATTCCAGCTTCTTCTCCACAAATGTACTTTTTCCTCACCATATTTTTCAATTGTTTCCTCTTTATTCAAGCCCTGCAACTCACCATAATTTCTTTCGTCCAGCGCTTTATCAATAACTATCGGTAAATCTTTTGCGCCTAAATTATTTAAAATCAACGAAACGGTTTCCTTATTTCTAATCAACGGCGAAGTATAAATTTTATCTATTTTTTCGCCAGACAATTTTTCGGCAATTCTTTTGGCACTCTCAATTCCCTCCTCGCACAACGGCACATCTGTCCAGCCAGTAAATCTATTTTCTAGGTTCCACTGCGATTTTAAATGCCTTAATAAAAATAATTTTGCCATATAAAATGTAGCGAGGCAATAAACTTTTTGTAGGCCCAGGTCGACTTGCCCGAAGAGGCAAAGCGAGTTCCTGCTTGCCGAAAAAAGTTTGTTGTCGAGCGATTATTTAAGTTCTTTTTCTATTTCTAATAATCTTTGATATTTTACCATTCTTTCTTCTTTTGCAGGAGAACCGGCCTTCAAAAAGTCTGCCCCCAACCCAACTGCCAAGTCTGCAATAAAATTGTCCATAGTCTCACCACTGCGATGCGATACAATTGTTTTCCATCCATAAGATTTTGCTAAATTACAAGCCTCTATTGTTTCAGAAACCGTCCCAATTTGATTTAATTTTAAAATAACTCCATTGCAAGCCAATTTATTATGCGCCTCTTTTATTCTTTTAATATTTGTTGTTGTCAGGTCGTCTCCAACAATAGTAATTTTTTCGCCTAATTGTCGCACAATAGATTCAAAACCTTGCCAATCTTCTTGTGAAAATGGATCTTCAATGGAAATTATGTCAAATCTTTTTACTAAATCCTCATAAAATTCCAAAAGTTCTGTTCTTGCCAATTCCCTGCCGTCTATTTTATATTTTCCATCCTTATAAAATTCCGAAGCCGCGCAATCTAAAGCAAATTTTACATCTGTTTCGCCATCAACTGCATTTTTCAACAAATAAAGCGCTTGTTCAATGTTTGAAATTGGAGGAGCAAATCCCCCTTCATCTCCCAAATCCAAATTTTCTTTTCCAAAATTTTTCTCAATATTTTCTTTTAAATTATTAAATATTTTGTTGCACGAAATCAAACTTTCTGCAAAAGAATTTTTATCAGGAATAACCATAAATTCCTGAATTGCCAATTTGTCCACCCCTCGACTGTCGCTCGGGGTCCTTCGGACATGCGCCCCGCCATTCAAAATATTAAACATCGCCATCGGAAGTCGGTGGGACGTCCGACGTCCCACCGCTAACTCTGAAATGTGTTGATATAAGGGAATTTTTTTAGAGGCGGCACCCGCTCGGCAAACTGCCAAAGAAACAGCTAAAATTGCATTGGCTCCCAGCTTTGACTTGTTTTCAGTTCCGTCTAATTCAATTAAAAGGTTGTCTATTGCCTTTTGATTTAATACGTCCTGGCCCTTTAATTTTGGTGCAATAATTTCATTTACGTTTTTAATTGCCTGCTGAACTTCAACAACAGCTGCTTCATTTACTCCAGTAGAAGCACCACTTGGCACAGAATCAACAAATATTCCCTTATCTGTTTCCAGCTCAACTTCAATAGTCGGATTCCCTCGTGAATCCTTAATCTCCCTCGCAACTATGCTTTTTATTTTACTCATTTGCTATTACTATTTAATTTTCGCAAATAATCGTAGGCGGCAAGAGCGGTTTTACATCCTTCGCCGGCTGCCGTAACAATTTGTTTGTATGGTCCGGAATTATTGTCGCCGGCGGCAAAAAGTCCCGGGGTTTTTGTGGCAAATGTTTCATTTTCAACAACAATTTCATCTCTTTTTGTAAAATCAACCAATCCTTTCGCCAAAGCTGTGGCTGGCTGGTGTCCAATTTCTATAAAAACTCCTTCTACTTGCAGAGTTTTTACCTGCCCTGAGCCTGTCGAAGGGTCTTTTGAAACATTGTCTTCGTAAACCAGCGAGTTTACAAAATTTTCTCCCTTAATTTCTTTTACAACAGCATTTGTAATAATTTCAATTTTGCCGGATTCTTTGGCGTCTTTTTGATTTATTTCATCTGCTTTTATATCCGGTCCAAATTCTAAAACATAAATTTTTGTAGCGTAATTTGTCATAAATAAAGCAGCTTCCATCCCAGCGTTTCCTCCGCCAATTACTGCTATTGTTTTATTTCTAAATATTGGACCGTCGCAAGTAACGCAATAACTTATTCCTTTGCCTATAAATTCTTTTTCGCCAACAGCTTCCAACGGCCTTGGATCCACTCCTGTTGCAATAATAACAGACTTACTTTCAAGTTTTTCATTATCCGTAGTTATAATTGTAAAAATGTCGTTGTTTTTTTCTATTTTTTCTGCCTCTGAAAATTTTACTTCAACAGATTCTTGTTTTTCTAAATGTTCAACAAATTTATCTATAAGCTCCATTCCAGAGATTCTTTCAAAACCCGGATAATTGCAAACTTCTGTGGCTTTTTTTGCCGTTTGCCCGCCAAACTCTTTTGTGATTAAAAGCGTTTTCATTTTTTGACGGCCGGCATAAATTCCGGCTGTAATTCCAGCCGGTCCGCCTCCAATAATAATCAGGTCGTAAATCATTTTATGGTTTTTAAGTATTCTTTTAATTCTTTGTTAAATCTTGGGTCTTTCAACGCCAGAAAGAAAAAAGATTTTAACCATTTCAATTTATCTCCGCATTCCAGCCACTCGCCTTTCAATTCGCATCCGTAAATTGTTTTTCCTTCCAGAAGCATTTTGTCAAAAACTTCAGCCAAAATTATTTCTCCTTTTTTAGACGGAGTCGCTTTTTTCAAATATTTAAAAACTTCCGGAGTTAAAAAAAATTTTAAAACAAATAACAAATTATACGGAATTTACGAAGGCTCGGGCTTTTCTATAATTTTTTTGATTTTGTATAAATTATTGGCAATTTTTTCAACAGCAACAACTCCATAAGCCGGCACTTTTTCCCTTGGCAATTGTTTTAAAGCCAGCACCGGAGCATTGCAAGTCTTGAAAACATTTATAAGCTGGGCAATTGCAGGCTCTTCTGCATAAACAACGTCATCTCCAAAAGAAACAGCAACGGGCTCTCCATTTGTCTGTTTTGCTGCCTGCAAAAGGGCATGACCGTCGCCAAGCGGTTCTTTCTGCACGGCATAAGAAAAAGTAATTCCGGCAAACATTTCTTCAAGGTCTTTCAATTCTTTCAGGGCATTGTCTCTTTTTCTTTTTACCAGTAATTTTTCAAGCTCGGGAGATTTCTTAAAATAATTCTGAATATTTTTCTGCCCGGGACTGACAACAAAAATTACTTCCTTAATTCCGGACTTTTTAACTTCTTCCAAAATATATTGGATGACCGGCTTGTCAACCAAAGGAAAAAAATCCTTAGGCACGGCCCGCGACAGCGGCAAAAACCTGGTGCCTAATCCCGCAACCGGAATAATAACTTTTTTTATATCTTCTGACATAATTTTTAATTGTTAACTTTTAAATTTAACTTTTCTTAAAAACGCTGGTATTTCCCATTCTTTTTCCTGCGCCAATCTCTTTTTTTCTAAAAGTTCTTCGGCTTCTTTGATTTCCAAACCGCTTCTCCTTATTGTTTTTTTAATTGAAGATGATGCTTCAACAACATCTAGTCTTCTTTGTTCTAAAACCGGAATACCCGGAGAGCGCTCGGGAACAGGAACCTCAAACACAGGAATAATGGAAACCTGCTTTTCCTTCTTTTTTACCGACTTTTTATTTTTTACCCGTTCGACTCCGCTCAGGGCAGGTTTTTTCGCTTTTGGTTTTGCTTCTTTTTTGATTATTTTTTCAACAGGCTCTGGCTTAACTAATTTTGCGGGTTCTATTTTCTCCTCAATTATTTTTTCTTCGGCTTGCCCGCCGGTCATCAAAATTGTGGTTTTTATTTTGTTTTTCAGCTTTGAATCTTTTGAAATTCCAAAAATAATTTTTGCTTTAGGATTTTGGTTAGATATGTGGCTGCTGATTTTTTCCACTTCAAACATTGAAAGATTTTCAGAACCCACAATATTGAACAAAATCTTTTCCGCTTTCAAATTGCTGTTCTGCAAAAGAGGATTTTTAAAAATATTTTCGCAGGTTTTTTCCACTCTGTTTTTGCCTTGCTGTTCAATGGTGTTTAAAAATGCCGAATTTCCCCTGCCTTTTAAAATTGTCCGCAAATCGGCAAAATCAATATTTATAATTCCCGGATTGTAAATTAGGTCTATTAAGCTTTCCAAAGATTCAATCAGGCTTTTATTGACGGTTGAAAAAGCATTTGTAATTGGCGTTGATTCGTCAATAATTTTAAAAATTTTCTCATTGGGAATCACCAGAGAAACATTTAACGATTGGCGTAAAGATTTTAAGGCATTCAAAGCTATGCGCTGTTTGTTTTTGCCTTCAAATTTAAATGGCATTGTAAATATGCCAAAAGTAATTCCGCCAAAATCTTTTGCGGCTTCCGCAAAAACCTGCGTGGCTCCAGAGCCCAATCCTCCTCCCAAAGAAGCCACAAAAATTATTATGTCTTGGTTTTCAAAAAATGCGCCAATTTTTTCTTTGGCCGACTCGGCCGCTTGTTTTGCCAGCTCAACATTAACTCCGGTTCCCAAGCCGTGAGTCATTTCCTCGCCAAACCAGAAATATTTTATTCCGGATTTCTTTTTTAATGCCCGAATGTCGGTGTCGGCAATAACAAAAGTTGCCTTTTCCAAGGACCTGCCAATTTCAGAAACAATTGAGCCACCTCCCCCGCCAATTCCAATAACTTTAATTTTTGCCTTAAACAAAGACTCTGCCGGAAACTCTGTTATTTGAGGTTTTGGAGAGGCTTTTCTTGCCCTGTTAAATAATTTCGGCTTTGCCGAAATTCCCGCTTTGCGGGATTTAACAGGGTGAACTTTTTTAATAATTAACTTTTTTACAAGTTTTTTTGTTTTTACAGGCTTACGCTTTACTATTTTTTTTATTATCTTTTTAGGTTTTACAGCCTTTTTTATTGCCTTTCTTGCCCTGTTAAATAATTTCGGCTTTGCCGAAATTCCCGCTTTGCGGGATTTAACAGGGTGAACTTTTTTGACAATTTTTTTCTTATTTAAAATCTTCCTGCGTTTTGCGGGCTTCTTTTTTTTTATTATATTTTTTTTCCCTCGCCTCGCCGAAGCTTTACGCGAAGGCGGGTTCTTTTTCTTTGGCATTATATTATTATATGTTAACTGCTTATAAAATAAAATCAAGAGTTGACAAAAATTATAAAAAAAAGAGGCCAGCTAATGCGTGATGCACCAACTGACCTTTATGTTTCTTATCGGCTCAGAGAGCCATTTAGACGAAGGGTTGCATTGCCTTCATCAATTTGTCCCAGTCATCCTTGGGTTTCCATGACACGTTGCCTCGGGCAATGTCGTCGGCAACCGCCGGGTCGTCTGAGGTTAATCAGCTCCTCTGTTGTTGAAAAATTGTTGCAGACATCCTCCACAATGGCATAGCGCAAACCTTTTTCCACGCTATGCCTGCCGAAAACCAGCTTCGACTTCTCGCGGGCACTTTCTGTTGCCAGCGCAGTAACTTTCTTCTCGGCCTTAATCACATTGTTGTCCGTAATCATACCCAATGCGGTTGCCAAGGAATATCCGCCAATTGGCGCTCCGCAGAGAACATCAATATCTGCGATATCGATAATACTTTCGGCCTTCGTTGCCAGGCATCGCGCGAAAAACAGCAAAACATTGGGATGGATTTCGGCCATGGCAAAGTTTGCGTAAGTTTCGCCAACCCATTGCAATTGCAGTCCATTTGGCCCTTGATACTTGCCGGCATAACCAACCAGCGGGCCCATTCGTTCTCCGGTTCCTTCACTGATTGGACAGTCATAAAACCCGCCACACCGGCGCAGAGTTTCAAGGTGTCTTTCCTCCGCGATTTCGACATGTCTTATCATAATCGTGTTTTCCTTTCTTGGTTATGGTTGTCGAATATTTAAGACAGAGCTGCTTGTATTTCGTCGGCGATACGTTTCGCCGCATCGACCGGCGAACCCACCGACTCGGGCGGTTTAGTGATGGGCCGCCCAATGACAAGATAATCCGCGCCTGCTTTGATAGCTTCCCCAGGAGTCATAACGCGCTTCTGATCGTCTGTGGAAGCCCATTCCGGCCGAACGCCAGGTGTGACTATCAGCAGGTCGTCAAGTTCGTGGTTCTCACGCAGAAGAACCAGTTCCTGCGGCGAGCAGATGATGCCGCTTGCACCCGCCTTCTTGAGCATCTTGGCAAAATATAACACTTTCTTGCCAGGCACGTCCCCGAAGATTGAATCGCGGCATTCTTCCTCGCCTATGGAGGTCAATACGGTGACGCCCAAGACTTGAGAAAGGCCACGGTTGGCGACTGCCGCCTCGATTGCCTTCAATCCGGCCGACGCGTGCACATTGAAAAACTTGACGCCCATGCTCGACACCGCTAGCGAGGCTTTACCGACTGTGTTGGGAATATCCGCGAGCTTTGTATCCAGAAACTCGTGCGCGCCGCTGATACTCTTCATCAAATTTCGGAAAAAGCGCAGTGCCCCAATGGCGTCTGCGTTCTCTTCCACCAACAAGCTGGCCATGATGGAGTATATTAGCTCCAACCCTATCTTGAACATTCCCACGTGTCCCGTGAGCTTGTCCACTAGCTTCTGTGCCTCTTGCGCGCTTGAAACATCAAGCGGCAGGATAATCCTATCTTTTGGATCCACATCCTTCTGTCTCATGAAAACTCCTCCTTAAATGTGAACGAACTGCTAGTCAGCGCGCGGGGAACCCCACGCTACAAACTGACCTTTTAATTACTTTAACAAAAAAAAACGAGCTGTCAACTCGTTTTGAAATTTTTGCGCGCTTTTCTATTTTATGCCTTTACGCCCAGCCTTTCTTTTACTATGCCGACAATTTGGTCAATGTGCAAATCGGACTTTATAATGTAATCTGTTTCTTTCACTATTTCCACCGCTTCGCCAATATGCCCGGCGTCTTTTAAATTAGTCAAAAATATAATATGCAAGTTGATGCCTTTTTCCTTCAGCTTTTTTGCCATTGTTATGCCGTCCATTTTGGGCAGTAAAATATCTAAAAGAACCAAATCTGGCTTCTCTTCTTCAGCCATTTTTAATCCTTCTTCGCCGTCTTGGGCAAAAACCACAAAAAATCCTTCTTTGTCAAAACTCTGCCTGAGAATCCAAAGGAATTCTTTGTCGTCTTCCACAATTAATATTTTTTTGTTTGATTTCTCCATATTACTTTATTTTATACCCACAAACGCAAGAATACCAGTCAAGCTCCATAAGTTATGCACAGGCGCTAATTCCTTGGCAATTCTATGTAAAAAGTCGAGCCCTTGCCTTCGCCTGCAGATTCCACCCAAATTTTTCCGTTGTGCGCCTTGATAATCTGGCTGGCAAGATATAAGCCAATTCCCCTGCCCATGGTAAAACTTTTTTTAGATTCAGATGTTCTTTCAAAAATATTGTCAAAAAGTTTTGGCAGTCTTTCTTTTGAAATGCCCATTCCGGTATCTTTAATTTCAATTTTCACTTTTTGGCTTTCAACTTTCAAACTCATTGCCACTTCTCCTTTTTCGGTATATTTTACCGCGTTGTCAAAAATATTAACCAAAGCCGCTTTCAATTTTGACTCGTCGGCTCTTATAATGCAATCCCCTTCGGGCTTTTCCAATTTCAAATGAATTCCTTTTGCTTCTGCTTCAAGTTTTATGTCTCCGACAACTTCTTCCAAAATTGGCGGCAAATTAACGCCGTCTTTCAAAGAAATCACCTGCTTGCCCAGCTGGAATTGCGTAACATCTAAAAAATCATTTACCATTTTAATCAGGCTGGTTGTGGACGCCTCAAATTTTTCTATAACCTCTCTGATTTTTGGCGGCACTTTGCCAAACGCCCCGCTCAACAGCAAATCGGAATACCCGCGCATTGAAGTAAGCGGAGTCCTCAAATGATGCTGAATTGTCATCAAAAACTGGTTTTTAACATTGTCCAGCTCCGCCAACTCCGCATTGGCCTTTTTCTCAACATCATACGCCCGCTTAATCTCCTCCGCCATCTTCTCCATTTTCTCTTTCTGCTCAACTTCTTTTATAACACTGCGAATAAGCAACACCCCAAAAAACACCACAAAAAATAAAATAACTCCATTAAATATAATATCTTGAAATGTTACTGACCAAAAAGTTCTTGCCATTAATACTAACCATAATGCAAAAGTTAATAATTCTGTAGCAATTATACGAACATTGAAAAGGTGGTGTTTGGTTATTGCATATCCTGTAAAACCGACAAAGAATATAAAACAGGGGGCATCAAGCAATGTAAAACTATAGATATTAAAAAAGATTGGCATTATCAAGCTAAAAACTGTTGCAAAACCAGAATACAGAAGCATCCCGCACAAGATATAATTTAATTGAGTTCTTCTCGAAAAATCAGATACTTTTTCAGCTGCTCTCTGATTGTAATAAATTAGCCATGCAAAAAAAACAATGTAGCTCGCAAGATAAAAAGTGTATATCATGAAAAGCGGGCCGAGTGTTCCTTCATAACCCAACATAGATAATCCTCTTATTTCTTTTACTATCAAACCATCCATAAAAGCAATTACGAAAAAAATTAAACCCGATCCAAAAAATAAAAAATAAAGCCATTTCTTAATATGAAAATTACAAATTTCAAATATCCAAAGACTCGCTGCAAGTGGTATCAAAACAGCAAATGCATAAGAACATCTTAAAATAAACAATGCTGGGAAAAATCTAAATATAAAATCAAAAAAAATCTGCACAGAAACTACAAGACAAAATATTCCAAAATAAATATTAAGTTTTGCCTTGGGATTGCTTCTCCATACTAATATGCCAATTAATGAGTTTAACACTCCCGACAAAAATATAATCCAATCTACATTCATAAATTTATATTGATGTTATTGATAAAAAATTTTTATATAAAATATTTGAAATAATATTTTCTTTTTGTTCTCCATTTCTAACACTTTCCAAGGCCAAATAAATAAAAGCTAAATTGTATGCTATCCTATTATATAGTGCATCTGATCCAAATACAATTTTTTGACTGGGAATAAATTGCAAAGTATTTCTTATGAAAGATGGTGAAACGCCTGCTGTATCAAAATAAATATTATTAAACTTTTTAGCAATTATCTTCATCAACTTATAATCAGGATTTATAATTCCAAAGTGACCTAAATGTGCTATTACTATCGGAATATTATAATTCTCAAAAAGTTCGCTTTTACCATTGATATCGCAAAAATTTCTGAGCATGGCATTCATACGACTTCTAGGAATGTTTCCTTTATACTTTGGATCGGTAAAATCTGTGTAAAGAGAAACGCCGCCATGGAATAAAAGATATAAATGTTCTTTCTCTGCAAATTTATATATGTGATGTAATTTTTCTCCTAATTCTGGTGAATTTTGGCTTGGCTGTGGTTTAAAGTTTTGTAAATTTGGATGAAGTTTTATCCCGACAATTTTATATTTTTCTTTAATATTTGTTAAATAATTATCAATTTCTTCTGTTCTAATATTATGGATATCGACAGACCCTAATGCAATTAATCTATCTGATAAAAATTTTTCTCCTATTATTTCTGTTGGAAGCCAAGGAGCCACAGGTAGCATCACAGCAGAATCTACAAATGATAAATCCATTTCATCTAAAATTCTCTTCTCTGCAATGCTCATACAATTATTTTTAATTATTTTATTTATCTCTTTGGGTAATAATTTATAAAATAATTTTGAACCAACTTGAGCTATCTTGCCATAATTAAATTTTTCGAGGACGCCAGGAACCAGATAATCTGCTTTTGCATATTCATTTTTTACATCTGTATAATGAACAACTCCCATTACATCCAAAGGATGGACGTGCGTATCTATGATTCGTAAGCCTGTATTTTTTTTCAGCTCTGAAATCTTCGAAAGAATTGAAACAACCTTCTGTTTATTCATTTTTCTATTATACCACAAAAATAAAAACGGGACACAACCAAAAACCCGACCAACTCGGGTTAATTGGTTAGAAATGATGGCTGTCCTAATTTTCATTTTCTTGACCCCATTTTCTGCAAAAGCAAACCTCTTCTTATAGGCGATGAAGATGATAAAATTATCTTTTTCATTATAATATTAAAATTATTATTTTTTTAAGGACATGTATCTACGTCTTTAAGTCTAGGATATAGAATAACATCTCTAATATTATCTCTACATAGACTCCATGTTATAAAACGCTCTATCCCTAAACCGAAACCAGATGTTGTTTGATAGTTTGGAATTTTTCTTAAATTTATATACCACTCGTAAGGCTTACGATCTATTTTTTGTCTTGATAGCGAATCTATCATTTCTTTAGCATTGTCTTGTCTTTGCCCTGATCCGACAACTTCCCCGCCAAAAGAATTTTTTATTATCGGAGGAAAAATAAGATCGGCGTTTATGGTTTTATTAAAATCTAAGGGATCCGGCTTCTGATAAAATGCCACTGTATCGCGATCATATTTTTTAATCCAAAAAGGCGCCTTGAAATTAAAAATTTCTGCTGGTTTAACTCCAGGACAATTTATAAGTCTTAACAATTTTTTTGTTGAAACTGAAAATAGCATGGTTATACCTTTACCCCTATATTCAGACGGAACATCAATAACAAAATCTCTCAATCTAATTTTCTCCCGTATCTTGTAATTGATAGAACTCTCGTCGATTGATAATTCTTTCATTTTTTTATTATACCATAAACTATCACAAAACAGCTCCTGACCCGTTTATATTAATGAATCTGGGGCCGCTGAGCCTCAAATACTTTTTTATCGTAATTCCACCCCACCGTTATATCATCTGAAACACCTTTCCCATTATCAGTAAGAAGATACAAAACAAAATTATCACTTTTGATACTGACAAATTTATATCCGTAAAACTTATCTTTCACTATTTCCTGATCTTTACCTTTGGTGTTGAAAAAACCATCGCTATTTATTTTGTAAATGACGATTTTTTTTCCATCTACTTCCTTCGTTATATACAACGAAGTAAATACATCTTTATTAAGATAAGTTACATACGCATCTCCAAGAATTGAACCGTCTGGAGTTTTAAGCGTGCTTACTAGAGTTATATCGCTTTTATTAAAAGTTATTTTTTTATGCGTATCGATGCGTTGGACCAAATAAAGCAAAGCAGTAATAACAATTAAAGCTACTACTAATATGGAAATAAATTTAATTATTGTTTTAGTCATATAAGTTATCATTGAGTGATTTTTTGCCAATCTAATTGTCTGTGATAGATAGATCCTCCTTGTTTGTAAGTGTAATCATCTTGGTAATTGGTTGGAGTTAATAGCACTCCTGTATCGGGATTTAATGGATTAACCATTGAACCATTGCCAACATTAGTTGTTACGTGATCTATTCTACCATCTGAGGTGTAATCATAAAATGTCACCGTGCCCCTACTCCTACTATCTGATGAAACTGAATAATTTCTATATAAGTCATCCGCACCGCGATCTCCAAAGTTCGGATTTGCACTTTGTCTAATACCATAGATAACTGCCCCAGAACAATCAACAGAATCAGGTCCGTTGGCTCCCCACACATAAGGTTTTCCAACAAGTTTCTCTTCAATTGCAGCATATTTGCCATTATAATATTGTGTCGTTTGGATTTTTGGCGACTGATGAGATGAATAAGAAGGTTGTGCAATTGATATACTACTTGGACTCTTATTTTGCAAATGGTTCGGAGATATACTGCCATCGCCTCCGCCAATTACAGTTGACAGTAATGATTTCCACGCAGATACAAGAGAACTAATAATAGAAACCAACGATGATGCTCGACCACTCGGATCACTCCGATTGATAGGGTTGTCATTCGCGTATGAGTAACTATTCAAAGCTTGCGGGTTTGCCAAAAGCGTTTGCTGGTCTTGTCCAGTAAGTTGTTTTATTTGATTTTCATCGCCAATCGCGAGAGCGACCGGGTCTTCGCTTGTGAATCTTGCCAGCGCGGAGTTGTAGTATCTTGCGTTGAGGTAATTTAATCCTGTGTCGGCGTCAAACTCCTGTCCAATGTATTTCCTCTGCTCTGAAAAGGCAGAGGACCCTGAGCCCGTCGAAGGGTGCGTATCAATTCTAATTGCTCCAAATGGGAAGTAATCTAAAGTTTCAGCAATAGTGCCGGCGGAGTCGGTCATCACGCTGGATGAGTTAAGATTTTCTGCGTGGTTATAATATATTTTAGCATTAATTCCTATCATAAAACAATTATACCACACAGCGACTAATTATCACAAAAAGGCTCCTACCCCCTTTTATGACTTTTTTCATTTCTATTTTGCTTGTATATTTGATTTAATTGGTAATCATCCAGATTTTTTATTTCTTCAAGGATTTTTTCTATCCTTTCTTTGTATTGTTCGGGAAATGCAACAATAAAAGTTTGTATTAAATCTTTATCTTTAGTGTACGGATTTGAATGAGAGATATCATTAAGTATTTTCAACAATATAAGCACGTCTTTATCTCCAAGGTTAGGGACGTCTTCATGATAAATAACAAAATGTTTATTTGATAACCAGCTAAAATCCGATAACAATTCATCGAAATAATCCCAATTATCACAAAAATTTCCAGGAAATTTAAAAACATCTGCATAGCTCTGTAATAGCTCTTTTTTAGAAGCTATGCCGGTGGGAATAATACCCACATAGGCATCTGGATTTTTATTGAAATCTTCAAGTTTTCCGAATTTAATGTTTACCATATATTTAGCGTTTAATTGTAGTTATACTTTGGTAATGGTCTGATGTATAATACATATCGCCGTTTTTAGTGCCCACTAACATTCTTTCTGCTGTATTGGATGGTGCTCCAGAATTATTTACCGGATATTCTAAATATTGATTCCCGTTATTGTAATTTAATTGTGAATGACCTTCGGCATTTCGATAAAATTCAGTTAATCCTGTGTTTTTATTAATTTTAGGTCCTATCTTTCCAGATTCTATCGCGTCAACAGTCGGCTGAAGATTAACCTTGCCTTGATATATACTCTTTCCAAACTGTTTTACGCTAGTGTCTATTTCTAAACTATTCTCTGCCGACAATGTCTTACCTAACCCGCCTAATAATTTAGCTGTTGTTCCAGCTCCAATCCATCCACCCAACATTTCTCCAGAATTGTAATCAAACTGGTCTTTACTAATCTTCCCAGAAACACAATCTTGATAGTTTTTATATGATCCATAAACTGTCGCCGCACCTGCCATAGAAACCACGCCCACTCCAATACCTGTAGCAATTGCAGCAGGAATCTCTATTGGTAAGGCTGTGATAGCACCAGCAACTAATACAGTTACAGCACCTGCATACACAACACCCCTTGCAGATCCTTGCACAAAAGTTTTCCAGCTTTGTCCTGTCGGATCGCTTAATGTTATCGGGTTGTTGCGTGAATAGCTGTAATAATTGAGTTGTTGCGGGTCGGCGAGAAACTTTTCGGGGTTGTCTCGTGATGCTGAATCTTCGGAGATAAATCTTGCCAGCGCGGAGTTGTAGTATCTTGCGTTGAGGTAATTTAATCCTGTGTCGGCGTCAAACTCCTGTCCGATGTATTTTCTCTGTTCTGTGAAAGAACTTGTTTTGTTGTCTATGCGGATTGCGCCGAATGGGAAATAATCCATTGTTTCTGCCAGCGCACCAGCCGAGTCAGTCATCACGCTGGAAGAATTGAGCGAGTCGGTTGCGTTGTAGTAAATCTTGGCAACTGCTCCTGTTCCATTTATTGTAGCAATATTTTGGTTATTTGCAAAGATGTGCTTTACAATAGATGTTGGGTTTTGGGTGGTTGGTGTTAGATATGAAGCGTTATAGTTTTGTGTTGGGTAATATGTCGAGCTCGCAAGCGAAGATCCTAAACCTGGCGAAGGATTAGTTGTAATTTTAATTCTCTGGCCGTTTGCGTCGTAGGCGTAAGTTGTGGTTGTGTTGGCAGAAATGTTTGTGGCAGAAACAAGCCGGTTGTTGTAATCATAAGTGTACGAATTTATTCCGTCGCTTGTGATATTTCCATTTTGGTCGTACTGAAAATTATTAGTTCCCGGGTCGCCGATGGTAAAAGTTTTTGGCGAATTAGAAAGCAAAAAGTTTGCTCCGCCGGCGGAATCTATGCCGTAAATGTAAATCGTGTGCGGTTTGCCGTCTTGGTATTTTGCCGGAATTGAATAAATAAAGCGGTGGTTTCCGGTGTAAGCCGGAAAAACTTTTGTAACATCTGGGCTTGCGGTGTTGGCGGAAACTCGAGAAAGAAATGTTCCTGTTCCTATTGCGCCGTCTATGTAAATATCAACAGAAATTGATGTGTTTGGAACATCTGGGTCGGCTGTCCAGCCATAAGCTATCCAGCCGGCATAAGTGGTGCTCATAACGCCGTCAATGTATCCAACAGGAACGCGGTTTGAAGCCAAAATTATTTTGGCAATCGGCTCGGCAGATTTGCCGACCACAACTGTTTGCGAATTAGTTTTGGTTGCAGAAGTTTTTGTGACAGCGTCTGGATTTGCGTAAGAAGAACCTGCGTTATTTAAATTTCCTTTGTAATCGTAAGTTGTTGTTGTGTCGTTTAATTTTTGAGACAGCATATTTCCCAAAGCGTCGTAAGTAAAACTCTGAGTGTATGCTTGCTGGCCCGAGGCAACATTTGTTGCAGTTGACGAAAGCAAGCGATACAAATCGTCATAAGTGTAAGCAACTGTCTTTTTAGAATCAGTGGCTGAATTGTCAACAAACTGAATAATATTGCCTACGTTGTCATAGATATAAGCAAGATTTTGCAGTTGCGTTCCTGTGGCGGTGTTTGTAATTTTGTTTGCCAGCCGGTAAAGCTTTGCAGAATCGTAAGTGTTGGTGGAAATTGCGCCATTGGCAAAACTTTCTGTAGTAATTTGCTCAAGCGGCGAATAATCAAAGTTTGAGATTACATTAGCAAACGCTGTGTCAGTTGATTCTTTTTTTTGTATCTGGTCAAGAAGACCGGCTGGATTGTAAATGTTTTTAATTTGCGAATTGTCAGGATTTATAATTAAAATTTGGTTTCCTTGGCGGTCAAAATTGTACTGGGTTATGAAAGTTTTTGTGTCAATTATTTTTGTGTCTTTGGTTATGTTTCCCAAAGATGAATATTCATATTGCTCGGTTTGCTGAGCAGAAACGCTTTTGCACAAAAGTCCTTTTCCGTTTGGACAAGCGTCGTAAATAAAAGTTGCCTCCACGCCGGCTTTGCCGGCATAATCTTCGCTGGTTTTTCTGTTTAGAGCGTCAAAATTATAATTAATTGTCTGATTTTTCGCGTCAGTCAAACTGATTAAATTTCCAACATTGTCATAAGTGTAATTCCAAACACCAAAAACAGAATCCGTAGGATTGTGCAAATCTTCTGCGATTAATTTTCTGTCCAAACCGTCGTAAGAAAAATTTCTGACATTTCCCAAAGCATCTGTGATGTTGATTAAGTCAGAAAGGCCGTTATACGAATAATAAGTGGAATAAATATTTGAAGCATTGTGTTCGCCAACTTGAATTAAATTCCCATAAGCGTCTTCATAAAAGTCTTTTGTTTTTCCGTTGGCATCGGTAACGGAAGTTTTCCAATTGTTGTAAGCTGTGATTGTCGCGCCAACAGAATTTATTGATGACACGGCGCGGTTTAATGCATCATATGCGTAGCTTGTGTAAAGCGTAAAATCTTGGGTTGGCAAAGTCCTGCCAAAGCTGTTTGAAAAATATGGCAAAGATTCTTTCTGCAATTGTCCAAGATTATTGTAAATATAATCTTTTGTCTCAAAATTATTATTCTCCGCAGATTTTTTTGTTTGGATAATTCTGCCTAATCCATCGTAATAATTATAACTATTAACAGCCGTAGAAGAATCTAAATAATCAGTTTGCTGAACGCTCAAAGCACCAGAAGTGTCGGTGTAAATATAAAATGTTTTTTGAACCAATGTTGCCGGATTTGCTTGGTCGGGCTGTTCTGTTTTTAAAATTCTTCCGAAGCCGTCGTAAGTGTTTTTAAAAACATTTCCGTTGGCATCTGTGGTTTGCGCAATTTTTCCGTTGGCGTAATTGTAAATATATTGCGTTGTCTGGCTTAAAGCATTGGTAATTATTGCCGGATAAAGATTATAGCTGTCGTAAGAAAAATTAGTTGCGTTTCCATTGGCATCTTTGCTTTGAGAAACAAGCCCATAATTATTGTAAACTTTTTGCGAGCTGGCGTAATTTGAATTATTTATCCAATCCTCTTCTTTTGTCTGGTTTCCCAAACTGACGCTGCCCAATGGCAGATTGTCGTAATAATATCGGCTTTCTTTGATTTTATTATTATTTTGTCCGCTGACAATTATGCCAGACGGATAACCAACAACATTGCCACCGGCAGCGTAACTGATGTTAGTGATATATTTGTCATTGCCAACATCTGTGAAGCTTCCGTCATTATTTGCCAAAACTTGTCCCCATTCTATTTTTTGAGTTTGGTTGCCGTTGCTATTGTCATAGCTATAACTTTCTGTTTTGTCTTTGTGATTTATTGTTCCGTCATAATCTTCTTTTGTTGCTTGAATTAATTTTGCAAATCCGGCGCTGCCTGCCAAGTTATAACTATCCCATTTGTTTATATTCACCTGATAAAGTTTGCCGGAATTGTCATATTGCTCTGTCCTGTAAGCTTTTCCTATTTTAAAATAATTGTCCTGATATTGCCCGCGGGATGAATCGTTTCCTGAGCCGGTATTGTAAAAAGTTTTTGTCACATTTTGCGCGCTATCAATTTGGTCTATTTCCGCAAAACCGGCAAGATTCCTGTCGAAAGGCCCTTTGTAATAATATGTCCCGCCAAAATACTGGTAATTTTCCGAAGAAACAATATTATTTACAGGATCTGTGGCATTAATTTTAGAAACAGTTTGAACCGACAAAGGCAATTTTGGATTGGGCAAATTGCCCAAACTATTGTTGTAAAGAGTTGACGGGGCATAAGAAATATTTATTGTTTCTCCGGTGTTTAACGTAATTGAATTCAACAAGTCATTGCCGGCTGGACTGAGAACCAAGTTGCTTGTTTGCTGAAAATATATTTCATTAGGGTTGTCGCCGGAAAAATTTCCGAGCGCAAATAATTTGCCGGCGTATGCGCTGCCTCCAACAGAAAAATTATAAGGCAAGCTGACATCAAAAGGCTCAGCCCAGCCTTTGCCTGTGTTTAGAAATACTCTTTGAGCTGTAACCGTTTGGCCTGGCAGCGGCTGATATGGAATGCTGTCAACAACTTGCGTGTTGCTTGTGGCTTGAACCAAATCCACCAAGCCGTCGCCGTTGTAATCAATTACCCTTACTCCGAGTTCATGATTGCCACCATAACCGGCGCCTTGGATATAATCACGAAATGAAAATAATGTTGGCGGAGCATAGTTGTCGCTTAAATAAAAATTTCCCAAACCGTCGCCCAGCCAAGTTTTTTGGACAGTTTCGTCATATGGATAATTATTTACTTCCTGATACTGATATTGCCCAATTTCATGATAACTGGCAATTATATCCAAAATTCCATCGCCATTTACATCTGTGGAAATTATTCCGGCTACCGAATTGCCGTCTGCGTTTGGAAAATAAATTTTGTTGGATCCGGTTGAATTATAAGTGTATTCCGGCGGACTATAACTTTTTTTCACAAAACTACTGCCGGTGTTTGAATAGTAAGCAGAATCTACGCTGGTGCCGGCAAAAAAATCCGGCAAGCCGTCGCCATTTATATCAAAAAAATTAGCGTTGGGAAAAGATCCGTTAGTGCAAATTGAACCAATGCCGGGAATTTTAAACTGCCACGAAAAATCTTGGTTCCAGCCCGAACCTGTATTTATAAATATTGCCGGTCCTTGGCAAGGAATAATTAAATCCGGCAAGCCGTCGCCGTTTATATCTGTAAAAAAATGAGTTGTTTGTAGAAAAGATGGAGAAGCAGAAACAAATATTGCCGGCGGCTGGTAAGATGGAGATTCTGTCCATCCGTTTTTTCCATTATTCAAGTAAGCTTTCTGCAGGACAAAACCGGACGATGAATAAGAAATTAAAACATCGGTTAATCCGTCGCCGTTTAAATCCGCAAATTCGGCGTAGTCGGAAAATTGCTTAATGTCTGAAGGCAAGTCATAAGTTGTTTTGCCCGCGTATAAATCATTGGCATAATTAAAACTTGTTTTTGGCTTTGCAATTATATTCCCGCCGGCGGTTTTTCCTGATTCTGTTATGCTTTGAAGAATTGAACGGCTGCCGTTGCTTCCTGTCTCATAAGCTAAATCATATTTATTAACCCAATTTCCGCTTGCAGAAGCTGTTATTTGGCTTATGCGATAATTAGTTGTTGCCAAAAATCCAGCGCCGTAGCTTGCGGTGTTGTCGGCTCTTGCCTCGGTTGCAAAACTAACTTCAAAAATTCCGCCGGTGTTTCCGTTGCCGGTGTATCTTATTGCCAAAGGATAAATTTGACCCGCGTCTTTAAAATAAGAATAAGAAATATAATTATTGTTGGCGTCTCTCACTTCCTGCAGCATCCATTTGTAAACATTGCCAGGATTTTGCGGGTCGTTTTGCTGAGACGCGCTGTTATAACCAAACTTGTATTGCGTGCCGTCTTTGGCAACCACCAGCCATTGATTGTTTGAAAAAGTATATTTGTTAAAACTGCCGTTTTCTGTTCTGGCAACAAAAGATGAACTATCAACAGTTGAAAGTTCACCGTCAAGCGAAGAATAAAAATAATTTGAACTATACAGCGAATCTGTTCCGGTTTTATTCAACCGCTGAATATAAGGAATGTTCAGCTCCCAACCGTAGCCAAAAATGCCGGCTTGCTCATTTTGACTGCTGTTATACGACAATGCAATATCGGGCTGTAAATTATTCCTGCCCGGAGGAATGGAAATTGGATAACTATAATTCAAAGCTCCTGTGTTTTTGTCTATTTCCGGCAGTTTTTGAGTCATCGAAGAAACAGAAGCTGGCGGTTGCGCTGGATTGCTCTGGTCTAAAGCTTTGCTCTCTGCAGTTTGGTCGGACGGCGTAACTGCTTGGATGTTACTTTGCAAAGCATCGGCTGGCACCCCATCAGCCATCGGCGTGGTTGTGTCTAATGCCGGCACCGGCAAGACTGGCGTATCTGAAGTGTCAGAAACAAAAACATCGTCTGATGTTTCGGCAAACGCAGGGGCAATTGGCGTTATTAAAAATGCAAAGATTAAAAAAGTTGCTGTAATCTTATAAGCCATATGTTTGATAATGGCACAATCGTCTTGCAATGTCAAATATTTTAAAAAACCTCTCAACTCGGGTTAATTGGTTAGAAATTACGCATGACTATATTTACGCTTCTATTTTATATTACAACTTTCAACTTGGGCTGTTTTTATGTCCTCGTTTGTTTGAGTAATTTTAATGCTATCAAGCATTCTTTTAATAAGAGTTTCTTGGGCTGAGGAAAAATAAAGAAAATTATAGTATGCAAACCTGACTATACGATTACCCATAGGAATATCATAAAAATCAACTGACTTATAATCTCCAGAACCATTAAGATGATTAATGCTGGCGTTATAACCGTTAAAAGTAGTATCTGACCAATCAGGTTCTAAGGGATCCAAATAAGAAAAACCTACGCTAAAAAAATTATTTTTATCACTCATTTTTATCTTCATCGACAGTTCATTTTTGGTAGAAGTGTTTATAAATGAATTAGGATAATACACCTGGAACATCGCATTTCCGCTTTTTACTTGTAGACAATTAGATAATTTTTCTTGTTGCTGGATAACAGGATTTTTTTTATGTTGAGGAAAAAAAATAAACAAACATCCTACAAATAATAACATTGCCACTATTAAAAATAAAAATCTAAATATTTTTTGGTCAAGCATATATTCTTTATTTACTAATTGATTTTTTTGGTTGCAGAGCGCCTAAGCCGGGCCAATTAAAAGTCGCCGGAATGGATTGCTGGCTCGAGTAGCGGGTCCAAGAATCAACGTGAATTGGGCTATTTTTTGAACGGTCAGAAACAGTGTAACCACCATCTTTGTTTTGAGTAAAATTTTGAGCGAACAATGCCTTATCAGGTCTTGCATTCTGTTCTAATGTATAAATTGTCCCGCCATTATTATACGCATTAGCTACCACTTCTACAATTGTTCCCACATGACCATAGCTCTGGTCATCGCTTGTCCATGTCATAAGGTCATTTTCTTGAGGCAACACAGAACTGCCATTTTTATAAACCGCCATCGAACCGGAATTTTTATTATTCTCCATCACTCTATTGACTTCCTTTTGATTGCCATAATTAATTGCACCCTCTTTTCCTATTCCAGAAATGTTTATATCATATTGAGCCTTATAAAATTTTTGAACAAAAGTAGTACATTGCTGAAAATTATTTTCATCAAGAGGTCCGTATTCTCCACGGCTATTTACGTTCACACCTCTATAACTGGCTATTGCTTCCCCATAACTATAACCATAAATCCCTCCTAATGGTAAATACGGCTGTATTTCTGAAACTTTCTTGCCACTTGGATCGCTCAAAGTTATTGGATTATTCTGAGCGTAGCTATAAAGATTCAGCTGTTGCGGGTCGGCAAGGAACTTTTCAGGGTTATCTCTTGATACTGGGTCTTCTGACAAAAACTTTGCTATACTGCTATTGTAATACCTTGCATTGAGATAGTCCAACCCTGTGGATGAATCGAAGTCCTGACCGAGGAATTTCTTTTGTTGCGGGTTTTGACCTGTTGCTGTGTTGTCTAATCTGATTTGCCCGAAAGGAAAATAGTCAATTGTTTCTGCGGGTTTGTTGTCTATCGATAGAACATTTGTAATACTGCCTTGGTGGTCTGTTAAGACCGGCTGGAGAACAGCTGTTTGACCGGTTCCGCTGATTGTGGCAACCAATGTTCCGTTGGCATTAACATACTTTGTGATTTTTTCTGGAGATTTGTTGCCTTTGGAGTCGGTTGTATATGAAACGCTGTAATCTTTTGAGGGGTAATAGGTGGTTTCCGAACTGCCATCTGAATTTTGGACAACCATTTTTATTCGCTGACCTTGCGGGTCGTATGAGTAAGTTGTGACTGCGCCGGTGGATGTGTTTGTGGCAGAGGTAAGGCGATTGTTATAGTCATAGGTGTAAGTGGTGGCGAGCGCGGGCGCTATTGGCTGCAATGCAAAAATGAGAGCAAACGCCGCCACAATCATTTTGCGCAAAACTTTACCCATATGTTTTTACCCTGTCAAACTCGATAACTAAAATTATTTTTTATACCTTAAAATTTAATTTTCTTCCTGATTTCTACAAGTGTATCAACTAAATAATCTATTTGTTCAAAAGTGTGGTCGCAGGTTAAAGTTGTTCTCAGCCTTGCTTGTTTTTGAGGAACAGCCGGCCATCGGGCTGCCGGAATAAATATATTTCTTTCCAGCAATAAGTTGCTCGCTTGCATTGCTTTTTTTTCGTCTCCGATAATAATTGGCATTATTTGAGTGTTGGAAGCGCCTGTATTAAAATTCAATTCTTTTAATTTGCCCCTCAAATATTCGGCGTTCTCAAGCAATTTTTTCCTGCGCCAAGGCTCTTTTTCCGCAATTTCAATGGCTTTTATTAACCCGTAAACAACCGGCGGAGCAATGGGAGCTGTAAAAATAAAAGAATCTGAAGCAATTTTTAAATAATCAATTAATATTTTTCTTCCCACAATAAATCCGCCGACTCCGCCAAATGATTTTGTAAAAGTTCCCATGACAACGTCAACTTTGTTTTCAAGTCCAAAATAATCTTCCAATCCCCTGCCATTTTTTCCCAGAATTCCGGTTGCATGCGCGTCATCTAAATATACCAGCGCATTGTATTTTTTTGCCAAGTCCAAAATATCAGGCAAAGGCGCAGTATCACCGTCCATGCTGAAAACTCCGTCGGTAACTATCATTTTTCTGGCTTTAACCGGATATTTGCTTAATTTATTTTTCAAGTCGCCAACATCAGTATGTTTATAAATTTCTTTTTGAGCTCCGGAAAGCCTAATCCCGGCTATAATGCTTGCATGGTTATATTCATCGCTGAATATAATAGTATCTTTTTCCCTTTCAATTTTTCCGCCCAAAAGACTTTTTATCGAAGGCTTAAAAACATTTGCTATTGCCGGTATGGCGCCGGAATTAGCCATATACCCGGACACAAAAGATATTCCAGCCTCGCGATGTTTGAATTCGGCTATCTTTTTTTCCAATTGCTGATGTATTTCAATATTGCCGGTAAGCAATCTGGCGCTTCCATTTCCAATTCCCCATTTTTTTACGCCTTCAACAGCGGCCGCCACCACTCTTTCGTCATGCATTAGGCCAAGATAATTGTTTGTGGCAAACAATAAAACTTTTTTACCATTTACAATGGTTTCTGGAGCATGTGGAGACGACACCACCGGCGACTCCGGATAAAGGCCGAACTTTTTTATATAATTTAACGCTTTTTCTATTCTTTTCATTTTATTTTATTTTTTAATAGCTCCAGCTCAAATCGCCTTTATTCGTCGTAATTTTGATAATTTTCAGACCGCTTAATGATTTTAATATTTTGCCTGAGGAATCCTTGCCAATCAAGCTTGTATTTTTGCCGTCATAAACCGCTAAAACATTATATTCTTTCTTGGATTTTGCATATTGGGAAAGCATTTTCAAATTTTTATTTTTATCATAAAGCCACAAAAATGCCATTTGGTTTTTGCTGATGTCAACGGAAACTCCATTATATTTTATTGCCTTAATTTCAGCCGACATTAAAATTTTTCGGTTTTTGCTTTTCAAATCAATTTCTGTTGTGTTGCCGGCATGATCTGTCAAAATAATCACGTCGTCTTTGTCAGAAATTGAATCAGAACTTTCCGCCGGGTAAAATTTTAAATCTTTTATGCCTGGGTCAAATTGGATTACTGCTTCCGGCGCTGTTTTATCTATTGTAAAAGTTATGGTTTTTTCCTGTTCGTTATTTCCCGCCTTGTCGGTTGAAAAAAATATTATTGAGTGTTTTCCTTCTTTTGAAACTGGAATTACGGCTGTGTCGTCGGATATTTTCTGCCAACCTGCGTCATCCAAATTATATTCCATATCCAAAACGCCCGAAGAATCATCTGTTGCTTTGATATTTGCATTGACATTACTTCTATAAAAACCGGGCTGGCCAATTGCGCCGGTTAAAGTTGCTGTTGAAACCGGCGGCAATAAATCTTCAGAGGCAGAACTATCAAGAGTTGCCGACGGCAAAATAATTTCAGGCGAATTATTTAAAGAAAGCGTTGTTGAGTTGTCGGCAGGGCTGATATTAATTTGGCCTTCAAGCTCTGCTGTAACCGACAAGTTGCTGAATACTTCTGTTTTTGCAATTTGGCTGTTGCTTATATCCTGATTTTTTATTGTGAAAGTTCCTGCGCCTGTTCCCTGCAAATTTATGTTGTAAACTTGACCGTTATCCTGCGGAAGATAAACAAATTTGTGTTCGCCTAAAATTTCAAAATCGGCATTTGGAATTTCGTTTATAATGCTTCCGTCGTCTGCCAAGCCTAATTTATTTCCATTTTGGTCTGTCACAAAAATATTTACCGGGCTAAAAACAGAAATTGCTTTTCCATTTAAACCGCACTTTAAAACATCCTGAGTTATCAAATCCTGGCCATTGTCTTGGCTTGTCGGAAGATTACTGCCGGAAACTAAATTTACAATTTCCTGACGAATTCCATTTTCGCTTGGCATTTTTCCGTGGTCGGAAACCAAAGCATAATATTTATTATTCTGGTTAATTGGCAAATTTGTAGCGCTTTCCAAAGGAACTGTGTTGTCGCCGGGAACCAAAGGCAAAGCTCCATATTGCAAGCTATAACTTGTTTCCTCGCCTCCAAACATATTTTTGTCTTTTCTTTCCACAACTTGCGCCAAAGTTCCTGCCCTGCATCCGTCTATGGCATAAAGCTCAACTCCAGCTGTTCTTAAATCGTAATTGTCAAAATTTTGCGTATGCAAATTTTCAGCATTGGCAAGCCCCAAAGCGTTTAAAGAATGCTCGCCGGTTAAAAAACTTTCCGATTCTTCATAATTCAAATCTTTTTCTGAATAAGTTAAATTGTAAATGTCCTGATTTATTGTTTTTATAAAACTGCCTTTTTCGCTATAATATTGCCGGCTGGGAAGCAAGTCGTAGCTGGCGGGCATGTTTGCAGAAATCTTTTTTATTTCCTGGTCGTTCAGCCCCAAAACTCCAAAATTGTCTCCCTGCAATAAAACTTTTACTGCTTTTGGAGCGCCGGTATTCGGCACGCCCACAAAAACAGCTTTTCCAATGTGATTATCTGTTGGATTATCCATTGCATATTTTTTGACAATCAAACCGCCCATGCTGTGGGCAACAACATCAACTTTGTCGCTACCGGTCTGTGCCATAATATCCTGAATTTTTGTCGCCAGCAAATCTGCATTAGTTTTTCCATCGGCAAATTTTCCTGACACCCCATACCGCCAATCATAAGGAAAAGTAAACAAATTTTCATTCTCTGCATATCCCTGCCCCTTAAATTCATTAATAAGCCCATCTGTGTAATCATAGTTAACTAAGCCGAAAGCAGTTTCTATTTTTTTAATAACATCACTCGCATAAACTCCATTATCCGCTGATGTTAAATCTTGGTTAAATCCTAGCGGATCCATAAAATTATCGCCAATATTTGTTAACATTCTTTCTATATCTAGCCATAATAATTCATCCCCATTTTTCATTTCTGTTCCAACTAATCCCGGCACAATCAAAACCGGATTTTTTGTTTTAACATTAATTAAATTTTCTTGTATGGCATCAAAATAAGCAACCCCGTCTGTAACGCTCATCCTTACAGTGTTCAGTCCTGTTGTCCAATTGGCCATTCCAGAAACCCAGCTTGTCCATGCTCCGCCATTAATATTATATCTGACTTTATGGTCAGAGCTTCTCCATTGTATTTGCAGAGCATACCAAGAATCTGAAGAAAACCCTGGTCCAAAATTAACATACGAAGCGCTGTCGCCGTTAAAATATCTGAAAAAACTTAAATTATTCTTCATAGACGCCACAACAACAGCGCCCTCTTTCAGCTGGACTTCCACTTGAGGATTGGTGGTTCCTCCAACAACTCTCCGCATATAAATAGTAATTAATCCATTATTCAAAGTTTTGCCGGATTTTTCTGCGAAAAAAGAACCCGGGTAGGGTTCGTATATTTTCATAGCTTTTGTCCCTTCAAAAACGGTATAATTTTCAACTATCACATTCGGCGAACTGGCATACCATGAACCCTGCCCTTTCAAAGACCCATTATTAATGTAATCATTGAAATTATCAGTAAATATGGTTGCCGCATCGGCGCTGTTGCAAAAAATAAAAAATCCAAAAAAACTGAATATTATTACGCCAATAAAAATTCCAATTTTATTTTTCATAAAAATTTTAGAAAAAGTTAATTCGGCTCATCGAATATGATAAACATAAACTTAATACCAACACTAACAATATTATCACCAATACTATATCTAAAGCATATTTTAATATAGTATTAATTTTTGCATCTTTTTTGTTTAGCAAATAAATAATCCCCGAAATACCAATAATTTCTATAATAATCACCAAGAAAGCTATCATCGGTTCGTCAGTAAAATATTTTATATTTTTATAAATTGGTAAAAAAGATATTTTAAATATTTTTATGAGATTACCCCATAAAATTTCTGGGACGGCAAACATTGCCATAAAAATCCAAAGCCATATTTTTTGTATTTTTGTCATCATATTTTTAACTTCGCTTATTCCAATATTCTCAAGAACACTGGAATATCCAAAGTGCGATTAATTTTAATATTATTCTTTATATTGTTCTCTTATTTTAGACCAACAAAAAATAATTATACAGGATAAAATATACAGATAAATAATTTCAAAAAAACCAAATACAAAAATCCAAACGTTGCCTTCTTGTAAAAAATTAAAATGCTTTAGAATAGGAGCGAACATACTTAAGAAAAAATAAACGGGTCCGACTAAAATAATGATAAAAAGCACTGACCCAGATGAACCATTACATCCCCAACTAAACATACAATCCATGACAAATGAAAGATACCAAAATATTGTAATTATAGTAGAAATTAATAAAATAATAGCAAAAATAATCTTTTTCTTTGAAGGCGTTAAAATTTCTAATATATTCATATTGTTTAATTATACACCTTCTCATCTAAACAAAAAACCTTGTCAAACTTTTGGCTGTGGATAACTTTCGGTTTTCTTTCGGTTTTTATATTGTTATAATAAAGCAATAAAAATAATTTTCAAAGAAATGCTAACAAAAAAACAAACCCAAACATTAGACTATATCAAAAAATACATAGAAGAAAAAAACTATTCCCCCACGCTTGAAGAGATAAGAGACAATTTTGGTCTCTCCTCGGTTTCCACCATACACGAACACGTGCAAACTCTTAAAGAAAAGGGATATTTAGAAAAAATAGAAAATCAACCAAGGTCAATCGAATTATCCCAAAACAAAAAATTTGAATTGTTAGAAATCCCTCTGCTTGGGATTATCGCTGCCGGACAACCCATAGAGGCGATTGAAATTCCAGAAGAAACAATAACTATACCAAAAAATGACGTTGGAAAATTTGGAAAATTTTATGCCTTGAAAGTTCGAGGAGACAGCATGATAGACGAAGGAATTTTCGACGGCGATATAGTTGTGCTCAGAGAACAAAAAATTGCTGAAGACGGCCAAACCGTTGTTGCAATTATTGACGACAACCAAGCAACGCTTAAAAAAATATATCGGGAGAAAAATAAATTTCGTTTGCAACCGGCAAATCAAAATCTTTTACCATTTTTCAGAACTAATGTGGAAATTCGCGGTGTAGTTGTAAAAGTTATACGAAACCTTGAAATCAACAGAGAAAATACACTAGAAAACAGGAAAAAAGTATTTTTAGAAAGAATAAGAAGCAAAAATCCAGACAGTTCTAATAAATACAAAAGAGTCGTTGAATCGCCGATAAGATACGCTGGCGGAAAAAGTTTAGGAGTTGGATTTGTTGCAGAACTTTTACCAGATAATATAAATAGGATAATATCGCCATTTTTTGGCGGAGGATCAATTGAAATCGCTTTCAACAAATATCTTGGACTAGAGGTTGTCGGATATGATATTTTTGATATTTTGGTCAATTATTGGAATATCCAAATAAACAAGCCAAAAGCATTATTCAAAAGATTGTCAGAATTAGAGCCAAACGAAAAAACCTACAAAGATATAAAAGAAAGATTGAAAAAACATTGGAAGAAAGAAAAAAAGATGGCTCCGATGGACTTAGCTGTTCATTATTATTTTAATCATAATCTATCATATGGCCCTGGATTTTTAGGCTGGCCATCTAGTATTTACCTTAAAAAAGAACGATATGAAACAACCATTGAGAAAGTCCGCGATTTTTCTGTTAACAATTTTGAAGTTAAATGCGCCAGCTTTGAAGAAGCTTTTGAAAAATACCCAAATGATTTTTTCTATTGCGACCCGCCATATTTGCTGGGCCATGACTCAAAAATGTTTAGAGGAATTTATCCAATGAGAAATATTCCTGTCCATCATAATGGATTTCCTCACGAAAAATTATTAGATTTACTAAAAAAACACAAAGGTGGCTTTGTGCTTTCTTACAACAATTGCCAAACTATAAGAGATTGGTATAAAGATTACAAACATTATTTCCCAACGTGGCAATATACAATGGGACAAGGAGAAACTAGAATAGGTAAAAACAGGATAGAAAACGGAGACAACCACATAAAACATTCCCACGAAATAATTATCTTCTGCCCTCCAGCAATTTAAACTTTTTTAGATTTTTTCTTAGCTTTTTTAGCATTTTGAACACGATATTTTTCATAACTTTTCCGGACCCATTCTGGCCAACGATAACCGGCTCCCCTCCCTCTGCTTTGGAAATGCCAATCTGGATATTTATGTTCAACAGAAAAATAGTCCTCATTACATTTTTCTTCCATCTCTTTATATGCGACAACAAATCCTTTTTCACTCCCAAAAAGTCCTTTGATTTCTGTTTTTATTTCTTTTGAAACTATCACATAAAATTCTACCTTTTTACCTTCGTCAAGTTCTTTTTTAATAAGAAGATGGATACCGAAACTTCTGATGCTTGGACCACCTTGCATAGCTCCTTGATAAAAATTCATGGTAGATTTTATTCCCCCTTTTCCTTGAGATCCCCCAATTTTCTTTATTATCTTATTAATTACAATAATGTATACAAATCCAACTCTTTTTCTTAAAATTTTATTATCTAATTTTTGTCCATTTTCATCGAAAATATTTTCGATATAATTAAATTTAATAAAATTTTTAGGATGTATCGGCTCTAAAACAACATCTGCAACCTTAAAACACGTTTTGACTTCTTTAATATTCATAAATTTATAAATTAATATTAGTTATACATCGATTCGATGGATTTTTTGTAGTGGGTTTCAATAATGTGCCTGCGGAATTTTAAAGTGGCTGTGAGCTCTTCCCTTTCCTGTGAAAATTCCTGCGGCAAAAGCCTGAAATTTCTTATTTTTTCAAAATCGTGCAAGTTAGGATTTATTTTTTCATCAATTCTTTTCTGAAAAATATCCAGCAGAACACGGCTTTTTATCAGCTTGTCGTGTTCCTGCAAAGACAAATTATTCTGCTTGAAATACATTTCAATTTCCTGCCAGTCGGGAACAATCAAAGCGGAAATAAATTTTCTGCTGTTTCCAATAATTATTGCCTGAGAAATAAAGCGGTCGTTATTCAACAAATTTTCAACGGGCTCGGGCCAAACATTTTTGCCTCCGGAAGTCACAATCATTTCCTTTGCCCTGCCGATTATTGTCAAAAACCCCTGCTTGTCGATAAAGCCCAAGTCGCCGGTGCAAAACCATCCTTCTTTGTCAAAACATATTTTTGCCTCATTTTTTCCTCTGAAATATTCCTGAAAAACATTCGGGCCTTTCACCAAAATTTCCTTGTCGTCAGCAATTTTAACTTTTACGCCGGGAATTATCTTGCCCACCGTGCCAAATTTAAAATCAAATTCCCGGTTTGTGGAAATTACCGGCGAAGTTTCCGTCAAGCCATATCCTTCCAAAATCATAATTCCAATTTTTGAAAAAAATCCGGCGATGTTCTCGTTCAAAGACGCTCCGCCAGAAATGGCAAGCCGAAGTTTTCCGCCCAATTGACGCCTTACTTTTTTGAAAACCGCAAAATCGGCTATTTTGTATCTTAATGTGTTTTTTTTCTGCTTTAACGCCCATTTGAAAATTCTTTTTTGGAAATCAGGCGAGCTGTTTATCTTGTCCCAAATAGCATCATGGAATTTTTCAAAAACGCGCGGAACCGAAATAATCACAGTCGGCTTCACTTCTTTCAAGTTAGCCGGCAGTTGTTTTGTATTTTCCGCGTAGGCTATTGTGGCGCCGTAACATATTGGCACATAATAGCCAATTGTCCTTTCCAAAACATGCGACAACGGCAGAAAAGACAAAAAAACATCATTTTCCTTCACCGGAACAATTTCATTTATCGCCTCCACGTTGCTCAAAAAATTTCTGTGCGACAAAATTACGCCTTTGGGTTTTCCGGTGGTGCCGGAGGTATAAATAATCGAACAGCAGTCATCGGGGTCCAAAAATATTTTTTCAAATTTGTTATTTTGATTCTGGGAAAATATGGCTTTCCAGCTGATGACTTTACCGGTTAAATTTTCTTTTTGCGTGGCAGACAAGCTTTCCATAATAATAATTTTTTCAAGATGCTTTAAATATTTCTGCCCCAATAATACTTTGTTTAGAAGCTCGCTGTTTGAAACAATGAGAATTTTTGCCCGAGAATGGTTCAAAACATTACAAACCGCTTTCGGAGTAAAAGTTGCATGCAGGGGCACAACAACAGCTCCAACCGCCATAATCGACAAGTCAGAAATTGCCCACTCGGACCTGTTCTCCGATAAAATTGCCACCCTGTCGCCCTTGTTCACTCCGAGAGCTGAAAGGCACGAACTGAAAATTTCCACTTTTTTTGAAACTTCTTTGTAGGCAATCGGAAAATAAACTCCCTGTTTTTTGTATAAAAAAGCCGGCTTGTTGGGATGCTTTTCTGCGGTTTCAAAAAAAACTTCGGGAATTGCCTTATACATAAATTTAATGCTTAGAATATTTTTCAACCTCGCCGATAAAATCAAATATTTTTTTGAACAATTCCAATCTGTGCTCGTCGACGGTCATTACATGATAATGGCTTTGAAGCCAATAAATTTTTTTGAAGGAAGAATCCAAATGCTCATAAATATATGTTGCGCTTTTGGGATGGATTACCGGGTCGGAATCTGAATGAGCCACAAGCGCCGGAATTTTTATTTTATTCAAATTGGGAATTGTTTCGTTTTTTACAAAGCTGAAAAACTGGCGCAAATTTTTGCTGGGAATCACAGGATAAGTCACCTCATCCATCATGTCAATATAATCTGTTTTATAAACCCGGGGCGGCTTGTGATAATATTTTTTAAACAATCCATAAGTGTAAAGCCTGCAAAGCAAAAACTTTTGATATCTTAAAAAAATCGGCGCGCCCAAAGTTATAATTCCTTCCTGCTCGTTGCCAGTTTTTTTTATCAGCCAAAATCCCAAATTAGAGCCGAAAGAATCTCCTATTATAAAAATTTTTTCAGATATTTTTTTCAGTTCCAGATAAGCGTCCATGGCAGATTTGGTCCAATCTTTTGGCGAAGATTTCATAAAATCTTCCGGAGAAGTTCCATGTCCGGCTATTAAGGGAGCCAGCACATTGAATCCCCTGTCGGCCATAAAAACGCTCAATTCCCTGAATTCAGCCGGAGTGCTGGAAAATCCGTGGAGCATTAAAACTCCTGTTTTTGATTTTTTATTTATAAAAATTTCTTCTGCTCCTTTCATTTTTGATTTTTTATATAATTTCAATTATTTTATTTCTGGAAGAATATCCGGAAACAATTTTAATTTTTGAAGATGCTGTTTTAAAATATACTGCCAAAGCATTCCTTATTGCCTCATTTGCTTTTCCTTTAAGCGGCGGTTCTTTTACAGACACCACATAATTATTTTCATCTATTTTTTCAACTTTTTCCTCTCTAGCGCATGGTTTTGCTTTAACAAATATTTTCATAGTTTGTTGCCGAGCGTTAAACAATAACAGCTTCTCCTTCGCCAATTAAAGCGACTTCCCTGCCCTGCACCAAAATTGCCTGGCCGTCTGTTAAAATTTTCAATTTTTTTGCCCTTTTTCTTGGATTTTTTATCTGCTGTTTTATAGTTTCTGCATTTTCCGGCTGGTAGTGGACAAAAATATCAAACCCTACAAGATTTAATCCTTTCAAATTTTTCAAGCCAACCATATTTTTATCCCCGTTTTTCCAACCGGCTGTTTTTATTGTTTTGCCCGCCACTATGCTTCCAGCTGACGCGCCAATATAAACCTTGCCCCATTTCAATAATTTTCTTATCACTTTTTCAAAATTGCATTCCCGCATTGATTTTAATAAATAAAAAGTATTGCCTCCTTCAACAAAAATAATATCTTTCAGTTCCAGCAATTTCATAACTTCTGATTCTGTTTTTCCGTCAATGTCCACTTCCTCAACATTGAAACCCAATTCGTCCCGCATAATATTCCAATCTTTTTTCAAATAATCCAAATTTTCTTCCGGCTTTGCGGCGGTTGTAATGAAAGCAACAGTCACGTCGTAAGCTGGCTTCTGCAATAATTTTATTATCTCATTTTTCATTTGCATTCCGTTGGAAGTCAAAAGCAGAGTTTTTGCCATATTATGCCTTACAATTCCTTTAATCAGCCCAACTAAATAATAAATCAAAGCCAAAAATATCAATAATGCTCCAATTGCCGCAACTCCGCCAATTCCGAAAGGCGTAAGAAAAAATTGCAAAACAGATGTTTTGAAAAATGATATTTTTAATAATGGCAATTGCCAATAAATATTCAAAATAGACAAAGCATCAAAAGATTCTGTTTTGCCGACAGCCAAAACATATTTGCCAGAATTATTTTTTGAAAAAACTTCTATTTTATATTTTCCTGCCGGCAATTTTTCATCAAGCTCCGGGCCTTTCAAATAATAATCTCTGCCGAACGGCTCATAAAATTCCTGCCATGCAAATGAGTTTCCGTCTAGAGAAAATATTTTTTTATCCTGGCTGTCAAAAACATCCGCAAAATATCTAGAGTCTTTGTTTTCAGGATTGGGAACCAAAAGATTTATGTATAAATCAAAATCTTTACTGGAATCAATAAAATAATCTCGCGGTTGCCCTTTTAACTCATCATAAAATGCCTGAGAAATTTCTGGATTATTTATTTTTACATCTCCTGACTGCAAATAAATAATTCTCGGCTGATGAGCCGAAACGTTCCCAGCTGTTGCTAAAAACAAAAAAATTACGAGGAAAAAAATTAGTTTTTTCATTGAACTATCTTTTATGGCTACAGCTACAAGCTCCGCAATCCATGCCGCATTCGCAACAATGGAAGCAAAGATACGGACGGCATTCGCATTTATCTTTTTGGCTCATTTGCCTGTGACATTTTTTGCACGTTACAGCAATTTTTGCTTCGTTTTTTATTGCTTCTCTTAAGCTTTCTTCCTCTTCCAACAACACAGCATTTTTGTCATTTTTATAAATCGGGCCGTGGCCCGGAATAATCCAGTCTGCCATTTTCATAACCATTTCCCTGCTTTCCTTTAATCTTTCAGGATTTGAAGCGAAAGCGTCATCGCGCGGGTCTCTGGGATAATTCTCTTTCCAAAAAACATCTCCGCAAATTGCGACAACTCCGGGGTGCCTGCTTTCGGGCTCAGTAGTAACCAAAAGCGTAATTCCGGTGTAATCGTGTCCGGGAGTGTGCAAAATCTGTATGTTACTTGTAAATTTTTCAGGCCAAGCATCAACAGTCTGTTTATTCCACAAACCGAAATATTCCAAAGTTTTGGCATGGGGAAACATCCCAATATTCCTATAATGGTCTATGTGCGAATGCGTAATGCAAACAACATTAACATCTTGGACTGTTAAATTTTCTTTTTTTAAAGCGTCAACTAAAATCTGCTGGTTATCCAAAACTCCGGGGTCAACCACCATCACAATATCGCCGTCGCGAACTAATGAAATAGTGGGCCTGGTTTTTTCTTCGCCCATTCCAATTACAGAATCAGCGTTGGTATAGCCTTCAATTAAAATTTTAACTTCTGCCGCCATATTTTTTTCATATTAAATATTTGCTATCCAAATGAAATAATTTAAAATTCCGGCGAACGAAACCCACAGAATATATGGAAGCAACAAATAAGCCGCGGTTTTAGAAACTCTGTAAAAATTAATAATCGTATAAATTATTGCAACCCAAAGCATCAGCAGTTCAAAAAAAGCAACTCCGGGCGAATGCATTCCAAAAAATATTACTGACCACAAAATATTAAGGACAAGCTGAACCGCAAAAATTATAATAATGTTTGCTTTCTGCCACTTGCCTGATAAAAATTTTTGCGACAATTTATTCCATGGCTTTCTGCCTTTAAAATTAATTTTGTTATTCACAAGAAACCTTTCAGACCAGACCAGATACAGAGAAATTCCCATTAAAACAAATATAACCGTCCACACCGGGCCGAAAATCCAATTTGGCGGGTTAAACCCCGGCTTATTCAAACTTTGGTACCAATTGTTTATTTCGGGCGTTGTAAAACCGGCTCCGACAGCTCCGGCCAATTCGCAAATAATTATACTTACTAAAAATTTGTATAAATTATTGTATTTCATTTTATTATTTGCAGCAGTTCGATAATTCTCACTGCTTGCAGTCTTGCGGACACTCTTTTAAAGTTTCCGGACAGATGCAGCTTAAATTATTAGCATCGCAGTTTGGATCTGTTTTTTGGCAGACGCCGTCTCCGCATTTATCCACACAAATGCTTAACGAGCCTCCCCCGTTTTCTCCCTGAGCTTGTATTTGAACCTGCGGAGCAGAAATTATTGCATTATCTTGACCGGCAGAACTATTTTCTGGCGTTTGTTCTGTCTGCGTTTGCGCTCCGCCTGCAGAATTCTGCGTTTTAATTCCAGAATTGCCGGTATATTTATAAATTGCAAAACCAGCCAATAAAATAACAACAACCAATGCAATCAAAATTATCAAAACTTTTTTATCTAATTTAGAGAATATCATATTTTTTATTTATTATAAGCCAAAATTTATTTTATGTCTATTCACCCTGTCAAATAATTTTGCCAAAGTCAAAATTAGCGCAAAGCGCTATTTGACAGGGTAAACTTTTTCCCATGGAAGATTTTCTTTTCCAAAATGACCGTATGCCGAGGTCTGCAAATATATGGGTTTTCGCAGGTCTAATCTTTCAATTATTGCTTGAGGCTTGAAATCAAAATTCTTTTTTACAATTTCAGACAAATCTTCTCCTTTTTCATTTTGCGCGGAAACCATTAAAGGTTCTGCCCTGCCAATTGCATAAGCCACAGAAACCAGACATTGTTTGGCAAATCCGTTTGCCACCAAATTTTTTGCCACAAACCTTGCCATATAAGCTGCAGACCTATCAACTTTGCTTGGGTCTTTTCCGGAAAATGCGCCACCACCGTGAGGAATCAGCCCGCAATAGGTATCAACCATAATTTTTCTGCCGGTTAACCCTGCATCTGCTTCAAAACCGTCGGCGCCAATTACAAACCTGCCGGTGGGGTTTACTAAAATTTCTATATCAGAAATATCTCCAATAATCGGTTTTATCAGTTTTTCCGTCAGAGTATTTTTTATTTCTTCGTTGCTCACAGAATCGGCATGCTGGGTGCTAATTAAAACAGTTTTTATTTTGTCCTCAAAAACAGTAATTTGCGTTTTGCCGTCCGGTTTTATCCACTTAACCTCCCCGCTTTTTCTTAAATTTTCCAAACCTTTTGCCAACGCATGGACTTTTACAATTGAAACCGGTAAAAATTCCGGAGTTTCGTCGGTGGCGTATCCATACATAATTCCCTGGTCGCCTGCTCCGCCCGTATCAACACCCATGGCAATATCCGTTGACTGCTTGATAATTCCAATTGTTGTCACAAAATCCTGTTCAAACCCAATATCTTTATAAACTTTTTTTACAATTCCCTCTGCATTAAATTCTGCTTTTGTTGTCACTTCTCCGCCAATAATCAGCATCCCATGATTTCCAAATGTTTCAATGCCGGCTCTTGTATTTGGGTCTTGCCTCAAGCACTCGTCTAATATGGCGTCTGAAAATTGGTCGCACATTTTATCCGGATGTCCGGATGTTACGCTTTCTACTGTGTACGTTTTTGGTGTAAACATTTTTTTTATTTTTAATAATACTTGTGGGCGCGGAAGGAATCGGACCTTCGACCTCTGTCTTATCAGGACAGCGTTCTACCACTGAACTACGCGCCCATATTATTTAAGATTTTACCAAAAAAATCGACACATTGCAAATGCAAACAAAAAAAGAAGCGGGTCTGTATTTGGTTTCAGACCCGCCTATGAGATGTGTTTTCGGGACATAACCAGCCTAAGCTGGTTGGCTAGCAAGACCGCCCGTTGCTGTCGGCCTCCTGTTTCTTTTTGGCATTACAGGCTGTCGCTGTCATCTCTTTGCGGGATATCGTCCCGTGGCGAAAAAAAGTGGAAAAGAGCAAAACGGAACAGTTGGCAGAGGAGATTTGTATGCAAGGTTGTTCGGCACCAGAGAACTGGGGGAGGCTCTCTATACCTCGCACGCATTTACCTATCCCGCGATAGGCTCGTAGGGCATTGCACCCTAACGAAATCTCACAATCGAAGCTGGACGATTACACTATGATACGTACAGAGCATTCTCCTCGCGTAATAGATTATGCTGCTGTGCGTTGTGGGAGTGCTCTGCCAACTGTCCGAATGGTTTGATGATAGCAAAGTTAACAGATTATGTCAATAGTTACGACTCCATCTGCGAGGCTATGCTCAATATCTTGTTTTCCTGAAAATGATTTCCGATAATCTGCAAACCAACCGGTAAGCCACCGACTTTTCCGGCTGGCAAAGACAATGCCGGCAAACCTGCCAAGTTTACAGAAATTGTATAAATATCCATTAAATAGTTTGCCAAAGGATCATCTGTTTTCTCTCCAATTTTAATTGCCGGCACCGGTGAAACCGGGCAAAATATTAAATCTACCTTTTCAAAGGCTTTTGCAAAATCCTGTTTTATCAATTGCCTGACCTCCTGAGCTTTTTTATAATATGCGTCATAATATCCGGACGACAAAGCATAAGTTCCAATAAGAATTCTTCTTTTGACTTCAGGACCTAATCCTTTCCCTCTGCTTTTTAAATAAACATCTAATAAGTTACCATCTTGTTCTGACAATCCATATCTTATTCCATCGAACCTGGCCAAGTTAGCTGAAGCTTCGCAGGGAACTATAATATAATAACAAGCCAAAGCAAATTCTGCATTGGGCAAACTTATTTCTTTAATTTCAGCCCCGGCTTCTTTTGCTTTTTTAATTGCATCTTTTACTATTTTTTCAACTTCCGGGTCCAATCCTTTTACCTGTCCTGAGCCGTGTCGAAGGGCAAAATATTCTTTTGGAACTCCAATTTTTAAACCTTTTAAATTTATGTCAGATTCCTCGAATTTATAATCAACAGAAGTTGCATCTTTTGAATCTTTTCCACAAATTGCTTCAAAAATAATTTTGCAATCCTCAACATTTTTTGCCATCGGTCCAATTTGGTCTAAAGATGATGCATGAGCAATTAGTCCATACCTTGAAACCGCTCCATAGGTTGGTTTTAAGCCCACAATACCGCAATTAGAAGATGGCATCCTAATTGAGCCTCCTGTATCAGATCCTAAGGCATAGCAGGCCTCATTTGCCGCCACAGCAGCTCCAGGGCCCGAAGAACTGCCTCCGGCAACTCTTGTCTTGTCGTGCGGATTTTTTGTTGCGCCAAATGCAGAATTTTCTCCGCTTCCTCCCATTGTAAATTCATCTGTATTTCCTTTTCCTAAAATCACAGCTCCCGCTTCCTTTAATTTTTTTACAACAGTTGCATCATACGGGGCTACATAATTTTCTAAAATTTTTGAGGCTGCTGTACATTTTTGCCCTTCAACCATTATTGCATCTTTTATTGCGCAAGGAATTCCGCAAAGAATTGAAAATTCTCCTGTTTTTATTTTTTCATCAGCTTTTCTTGCTTCTTCTAACGCTAAATCCTCTGTAATTGACAAATAAGCATTCAAATCGCTTTTCTTAATTTTTTCCAAATAAGCCTTTGTCAAATCAACAGAAGTAAAATCTTTATTTTTTAATCCCTCGTGCGCCTGTTTAATTGTAAGTTCGGTTAAATCCTGCATTATAAAATAGTTTTAACTTTAATGTAGCCGTCTTTTTTATCCGGCGATGCTTCAATTATTCCACTAGCAATATCACTTCTCTCTACTTCGTCCTTTCGCAAACCGCCACTACACGTTTTTTGCTCGAGCAAAATTTGTGCAGTTTCCGGTTTTGGAGCCTTCTTAAGCAAATCAAAATAATCCAAAATTGCCGACAGGTCTTTCTGCATTTTTTCTATTTCATTTTCAGTCAATTCAAGACGTGCTAGCTTCGCGATGTGCTCAACCTCCTGTTTAGATATCATAATCAATTTTGCTATATGTTCACCCGGTCAAATAAAATCCTTCGGATTTTAATTTTGGCAAAGCCAAAATTATTTGACTGGGTAGACCTCTTCTTTAGAAATCATTAAATTATAATAACAGATTTTTTTGCCAATGAAAAGATTGACATAAACAATTTTATATCCTATTATTATTTATCACGAAGTTTTAACCGAACCTTCACAACTGGGCGCTACTGCCCTGCGAAAGCTAAACGTAGCAGGAGGAACATATGGACGACAAGCCGTACATTCCAAATTGGATGAAGAAGTACATGCCGGGCTTTTGCATGGCAACGATAATCCTTGGCGCTGTAACAGTGTGTTGCCTTGTCGGCGTAATGGAGTACCAGATGAGCCAGCCAAGCGGGCTTCGACAGATGCCTCCGGTGTGGCTTCTGTGCATGTGCGGGGTCGCATTACTCTTCGCTATGGTTACCCTAACCGCCATTGCATTCTGCGAGTTTCGCCGGTACAAGATGCGGGACACGACATCCACAAACGCTTCTCTGTGAATTTAACCCGTCGTGAGGTTAGCGGCACAACAAAGGAGACAAGGATGAAGCAAAAGCATCAACACACGCTCAAAGACGGAAAAGGGCAACGTTCATGCGGGGTAACACTTTGCGGTAATATAAACCCCAGCGTCACGGTCCGGTGTAATCTGACACAAAAACACCATGGTCCATGTCGGAATACTCTTTACCCCGAAGCCGGAACGTGGACAAACAGGAGATATCCTGACTGACATCGGGTTCTCGCTTCGGCGAGGACAATAGGCTGTCGTGCGAATTCATTTTCGCTCGACGGCTCTTTTTTTGCATTTTTTCAAGTTAACATTATATTAACCTAATTTCTTTTGGTTATCATATGATAACCAAATAAAAATATCCCGCGAAACGGGATACCTTATTATTTAAAATTGGCTATGTGTAGGCTTCGCCTTCTTCGTCTTTAGACATTACTTCTGCCAAGGTTTCAATATTCTCCAACGCAATGCCAGCTCCCCTTACAACCGATGTCAAAGGGTCGTCAATTATTTTGCACGGCATTTTTGTTTCTTTAGAAATTAAAACATCAAGTCCTCGCAATAAACTGCCTCCGCCCGCTAAATAAATTCCGTTTGTCATCACGTCTGCCAATAATTCCGGCGGAGTTTCTTCAATTGTTACTTTAATTGCCGCAATAATTTGCTTTACCGAGCGGTCTAAAGCGCGTTGCACGTCATCATTAAAAATTACAACTTCTTCGGGCAGGCCTGTCACCAAATTCCTGCCACGCATTGCCATTTCATTTTTTTCTTTCAAAGGCATTGCCGAGCCAATATTTATTTTAATCAATTCTGCGGTTCTTTCACCAATCAAAAGTTTATATTCTTTTTGCGCAAATTGTATAATATCATCATTTAATTTATCTCCGGCAATTCTCAAACTGCGAAATGCCACAATTCCTCCCAAAGAAATGACAGCTACTTCTGTTGTGCCTCCGCCAATGTCAACAATAAAATTTCCTCCGGCATCCTGAATTGCTAATTTTGCTCCAATTGCAGAAGCCAAAGGTTCTTCAATCAAAAAAACGGTTCTGGCTCCGGCATTTTTTGCCGCGTCTCTGACTGCCTTTCTTTCAACTTCTGTAACTCCGCAAGGGATTCCAATAATTACTCTTGGCATATTGGCAATTCCAAATATTTTTTTAGCGGAAGCTGCTGCTTTTTCAATAAAATATTTCAGCATTTGCTCGGTTACTTCAAAGTCAGAAATGACTCCATTAACCAACGGCCTTGTAGCAGAAATATAACTCGGTGTTTTGCCCACCATTTTTTTGGCTTCCTCTCCAATAGCCAAAATTTGGCCTGTTTTATTATTTACAGCCACCACCGACGGCTCGTTTATAATTATTCCCCTGTCTTTTACATAAACCAAAGAATTTGCAGTGCCCAAATCAATTGCCATGTCCACAGACAAAAATGAAAAAATCTTGTTTAATGTTCTTCTCGGCATTATTTTAATGTTTTTATTAAATCTTTAATTTTGACTAACTTCACTGCACTCTTGCTCCTTTCTTTCAACTCAACTGAATTTTTCGCCAATGTTTTTTCTGAAATGACAACTCTATATGGAATTCCAATCAAGTCGGCTTCTGCAAATTTTTCTCCGGCCGACTTGTCCTGCCTATCATCATATAATACTTGAATATTATTTTTTTGCAATTCTTGATAAATTTTTTCAGCTGTGGTTTTAACTTTCCCCTCGCCAATAGAAATCAAATGAACTAAAAATGGAGCAACATCTTTTGGCCAAATGATTCCTTTGTCATCATGGCCTGCCTCAACAATACCAGCCATTGCCCTGCCCAATCCAATTCCATAGCATCCCATTATTACAGATTTTTCTGTTCCGTCTTTATCGCGAAATTTTAAATCAAAAGGAGCTGAATATTTTGTTCCCAGCTTAAAAATATTCCCCACTTCAACTGCTTTTTTCTCTTCAAAATTATTGGAGCCACATTTTGGACAAGCTAAAGTTTCTGCTTTTATTTCTTTATTAACCGCTGTTTTACATTTTTGGCAAATATAAATTGTGTCTTCTCCGACGTCTGTAACCATTTGGAATTCATGAGAATATTTAGAAAATGTTCCGCCGGAAGCTAATGTCAAATAAGTTTGTTTTCCAATTCCCAATTCTTTAAATACATTAAAGTAAACTTTTATCATTTTATCATAATATTTGTCTAAATCCTCCTGGCTTGTGTGAAAAGAATACAAATCCTTCATCAAAAATTCTCTTGTTCTTAAAAGCCCCGACTTTGCCCTTAATTCATTCCTGAATTTATTCTGAATTTGAAAAACATAAATTGGCAAATCTTTATATGATAAAATAACTTTTTTAACCAAAGGAGAAACAATTTCCTCGTGTGTTGCCGCCAAAGCAATATCTTTGTCGCCTGCTCCTTTCAACTTAAAAAGTATGTCTAAGTCTGTCCACCTTCCGCTTTTTTCCCAATTTTCTTTTGGATTTAAAGAAGGCATTAAAATTTCTTGTCCGCCGGCAGACTCCATATTTTTCCTAATTATATTTTCAATATTTTTTAAAACTTTAAATCCCAAAGGCAAAAAGCTGTAAACCCCAGCCATAAGCTGGTCTATAAATCCAGCTCTCGTTAGTAGATCGTGTGAAATAGATTCCACATCAGAGGACTTTTCTTTAATTGTTTTATAAAAAAGTTTTGATTGAAGCATATTTTTAAAAATTAATTTTTATTTTCCTCGGCTAGTTTCTTTAATGATTCTTCAATTTCTATTGAATATTTCGGCTTTCTAGGTTTGTATTTAGATATAATCCAAACACCAAACAGCCTAAGCAAATAAATCAAAAGTAATGAGGAAATAAAAAGAAAAGCTGGTCCAAACTGCCCGCTGAATAATAATGCCAAAATTGCGGTAAAAAATACTCCTAGGCCCATAAATAAAACTCCGACAAATATACCAATTAATCCCCACAAAGAGTATGTGATATAAAAACATTCAAACCAAAGTAGTGCACCACCAATAAATGTGCCAATAATAATACCATTGCCAGTAAAATTTCTAAATCGAGGAATTATAGATAAAAATATCAATAACCAAACTATGCCCCAAACGAAAGATGACACATTTTCTAAAAATGGATAAATAATTTCAAATAATTTAGCTCCTCCGATAATTAGTAATCCAAAACCGATGATTACCAAAATAAAAACACCTATTCCCAATATACTGTATAACGAATCTTTAATTTTGTTTATCATATTTTTTAAATAAAAATATTAAAAATAAAATAGCAGAAACAATATCGATTAGTTGCCATGTATTTTTTTGAAGATAAAAAGGAATTATTGGATTGAATAAAACTGCCATTATACCAAAAATCCACACCTCATTATTCTTTTTATCTTTATAGGCGTTGTAAGCCGTGTAACCAGCGACTATCATAACAACCCACCTTAATAATTGATAATAACTGTAAGGATTATTAGCCAATGCTCCAAAAAGAAATACTATTGCTATAATTTTAAACCAATTTTGTTTTATAAAATTTTTCATAAATTTTAAAATTTTATTTTGAAAGGATTAACTGTTCCTTTCTTGCCTGTAAATGGATTTATATTTCCCTTTGTGGAAAAATTATCAAATTTAGTTTTATTCGGAGTTGTTTTGTAATGGGGCATGACATATGTTCCTGTGCTTTTCCTCACATATCCCCTCACTCTTGCAATTCTAGCATCAGCAAAACCAGAAATGCCCAAAAGCAAAACTAATGAAATTAAAATCGTTGTTATTATTTTAAAATATTTTTTCATAATTTATTTTTGATTATTTATGTTTTTTACTATTCCAATGTTCTCAAGAACTTAAGAATAGCCAATCCCCTAATAGTAATTTTATGACGCACCAAATGACCTTCGTAACGTTTTATGACAAACCCCGCTGTCGCCAACCTTTTAATATGCTCGGATATGGTTTTAAAATTAACATCTAATTTTTTAGAAATAGATTCCAGCGATAATTCAGGATTTGCTTTTAGCAATTCTAAAATCTCAATGCGACGATGGTTTGCAACGCCCTTTACAATTCTTTCCAGTTGATAATAACTTTTATCTGTGGTCATAAAATTATTATATTATTATATCACACCAAATACTTATTCCAAACTTCTTGAGAACTTTGGAATAGCATGTCCCTCTTTGTTTTTTTTACTTTTGTAATGATGATTTTAAAAAGTCTGTAAAACGCGGAATGTCGAATTTTATTGTAATAAAAAGCGACAAACAAATTAATATTGCAAAAAATACCAGTGTAATCCCCTGCTCAACTTTTACCGAAACAGGTTTGCCTTTTATTTTTTCAATCAACAAAAAAACTAATTTTCCGCCGTCTAAAGCCGGAATTGGAAACAAATTAAATATGGCAATAAAAACGCAAATCATTCCAATAAAATACAGGAAAAATCCAACTCCATAGCTTGCCGCATTTGCCAAAAATATTGTAATTCCCAAAGGCCCGGCAAAACTGGCTCCTTCCGGCGCGCCCTTCCCGCCAATTAGCCCAGATAAGGTGACATATAGGCCCTTTAACGCGTTTACAGTTGTCTGCCAGGTGTAAATAACCCCCTGCACCGGAGCCATGTACCATGCTGTTTTTTGAATAAGAGTTGCCATTCTTTCCAACCCAATTCCAACTGAGCCTTGTCCGGCAGGAGGATTGATTCTTGGAGTTAGATTAACATCAAAAGTTTTGCCGTTTCTTTCAATTGTTATTGTTATTTCCTTTCCTTTGTTGTCTTGTGTTATTTTTTGGAAATCTGCAACCTTATTTATTTTTGTATCCACGCCTGCAACCTTAATGGCTTTTATTGTGTCGGCAATTTTTATTCCTGCCTGCCCCGCCGGAGAATTTTCTGAAACCGAAATTATTTTTACCTGCGCGTTTGTAAGCCCTTGGACATCTTGGTCTCCAACCGGCAGATCTGTTCCAATTGCAAAAACAACAGAAAAAATAATTATTGCGGCAATCCAAAACGCGGCAACTCCGCCAATAATAATTAAAACTCTTTGCCAAATTTTCAAACTTGTAAAACTTCGGTAATCGTCCAGCCCGCCTTCTTCGCCATAAATTCGCACAAAAGCGCCCAGTGGTAAAAGATTTATTGAGTAAATAGTCTCGCCAATTTTTTTCCCATATAACCTTGGCGGATATCCAATTCCAAACTCATCAACTCGCACTCCAAATTTTTTAGCTATAATAAAATGCCCAAACTCGTGGATAATCATTAAAATTATCAAACTGGCAAAGGCGATAACTAAAATTAAAATTGAAGATATCATATAAGTTCGTTTTTCTTTTTCTCAACTAAATTTTTTATTTTTTCTTGATAGTCGTCAACAACTTTCTGCAATTCGTCTTTTCCTCGGAATTTATCGTCTTCTGAAATTTCTTTTGCTTTTTGAGCGGCCTGAATTTTGTTCCAGCAATCTTCCCTTTGCCTTCGCATTGCCTGCTTCGCCTGTTCTGCTTTTTCATTTAAAATTTTTCCAAGTGAATTCCTATATTCCTCTGTAAGCTGTGGCAAATTTAACCTGATTAAATTTTTATCAACAACGCAAGACATTCCCAATCCCGACTGCGCAATTGCTTTTTCTATTGGTTCTATATACGAAATATCCCAAGGTTGTATAACCAGCTGGTTTGTTGCCGGAGTAGAAATTGAGCCAAGTTGTTTTAAAGGAAACTTTTGACCAAATGCGTCAACAACTATGTCTTCAACCAAAGCCGGTGAAGCTCGCGAGGTTCTTATTTTTGCCAACTCTCCTTCCAAAAACTTGAAAGTTTTTTCAAATTCCGGTTTCACACTATTTATAAAATCTTTATAACTCATATTTTATAATTCCATTAATAATATTTCTAGGGCCAACTTTGGGCTGGCGTTTGTAAAAAATAACTTTTTGCTAATTTCTTCTGACAATTCTAAAAATTTCTTGGTTTTTTTATCTGAAAAATTATTTAATAATTGCTTTCTGAAATATTTTTGCATTACTTCTATTATTTCCAGTGAGTCCTGTTTCTCAAAATCAATTGATTTTACATATTTAAATTTGTCTGCAAGGCTTGAATTGATTATCGGCATTAAATCTTTTAAAATTCCTTCCTCTTTTTCCAATTTTTTTGAATTTACCGGCAAATTATTTTGCTTAAAAAATTTAACTTGCTGGCACCTTGAAATAATTGTGGGCAAAAGCATATCGGGCTTTGAAGAAATTAGAATTAACAATGTTTGTCCTTTTGGCTCTTCAAGTGTTTTCAAAAAACAACTCTGTGCCTCAACATTCATTCTTTCGGCATTATCTACAATTACTATTTTAAAACCGTTGTTGTATGGCTTATAGCTCAAAAAATTTTGCGTATTCCTTATCTGGTCTATATCAATTTCCAAGTTGTCTTTTTTATTTTTGATAGACGAGGTGCTGTTGATAGATTCTATGATCAATAAATCCGGAAATTTACACCCAACCAATTCTGCTAATTCCAATGCAAATTCTTTTTTGCCGATGTCTTTTGCTCCCGAAAACAAATACGCATGCGAAAGCTGATTTGATTTTATTTTATTCTCCAAAAATTCCCTTTGTTTTTTATGACTCGCAATCATCTATTTTTTGCTCATTACAACTTTTTTGTACTCTTCTAAGTTTTCCAAAACTGTTCCAGTTCCCTTCACAACGCAGAAAAGCGGTTCTTCTGCCACAAAACAAGGAACTCCTGTGCTTTGAGCTACCAATTCATTTATCTTTGGAAGCAAACT
>JAPLZF010000009.1 GCA_026395175.1 Candidatus Staskawiczbacteria bacterium
GCTGGCTCGGTCAACGACTAATGTTGTGGAGTCGGTTGCAGAGCTTGTGGCGGTGGTTAAAGCCATGCCTGCGTCAATAGCAGGGCTGGTGGATGTAAGGTGGTAGTCTTTGGTGGCGTAACCGACGAAGTTTTGGGAAGCATCGGTGGTGGTGAGAATGCTTCCGGTGTCGGGATAATCCGGGGCGCCGGAGGCTTGGAAGGCAGCAAATTTAGTTGCATCTATTGCCCAACTTGAATAAACAGAGCCCCAAGTAATCGCGTTGTGTGAAAACCGATAAAGATTATGCTGCATGCGCACCGACGCGTAAGTAACACTCAGAGTCGCATCGGCGGGTTGCGTAAAGAGAGCATTGGCATAATTGGATGTCTCTTGAAAAAAAATATTGTTCTTCCAATTCATCCTGCCGGTATCGCCACCGGTATAAGTTGAGTCGCCCATGGTGTCAATCGCCGGCCCTCCGTTGCCGGAAAAATGCACGAACTGTAAGGCATCTACGAAGGTGTTGTTATAGAGAACTATTGGATTTGGAAAATTATAGCAATCATATCCTATCCCCGTCAATCGATTGAACCTGGCGATGTGAAAAGAGGAAACTCCTGGCGCATAAAAGGAAGAGCGACCGCTATGGAGTTTGAATGACCCTGCGCTTCCGTAAATATAATTGCCTTCCACCAAATAATGATGATTCAGGCGACCACCGGTTAAGTCTAAATTATCCGAACCGCCTTCAGTTCCTCCCCAGGTGGCGTTGTCATGAATCAAATTATTCTTAATAATTATGTGATGCGTCGTATAGCCAGTCGCTTCAACTTGAACGCCATCCCAGTTGGCATATCCGGCATTATTATAAACTTCATTATTTTCAATCAGCCAATAACCATTTGAAACGCCCCATATGGCGATACCGCCGGTCGGACTGTCATGAACCTTGCAACCCGATATGACCGAAAAAGCCGGCGGCTTATCAGGGCCGCTGACATCGGCGGTAATCTGTGCGGTGGCGGGAAAAACGCCGCCGGAATTGGAAATATCAAGATTTAACAACTGGTCGTGCGTACCGTCAACGATGTCAATACCAGTGGCCATAGAATTTTGTATTTTAAACCCGGAAAGCGTGAAATAACTGGCGTTATTTATCCCAACAAGGCTACCGTAAACATCGAAGGATACGCCGGTGCCATCGATAATCGCCGGATTAGTCTGGTCGGTTTGAAAAATAATGGGATAGCCGGCGGTGCCACTATGTTTAAAAGTTATTTTCTCAGAATACGTCCCTTCAAGCACATTTACCGTGTCTCCGGCCACCGCCGTATCGGCGGCATGCTGAATGGTCAGCCAGGGACTACCCGACGAGCCGTCGGCAGAATCGCTGCCAGTTTTAGCCACGTAATAAGTGGCGGCAAAAGCTTGCCCGGCCAATCCTAAAAACAAAAAAACAGCGCAAAACAAAAATGCGCTTGTTTTTATTGTCTTTGAGGTTTCAACCATAACTTAATGAAAGATTATTGCTATATTGTTATTTTACTATATTTTTAACTTGTCAACAAATATTTCAAAATCTAATCGATTAAATTGATACCTCATATTTTGTTTTTTCTTTGTTGTCGGCGGTTTTTATCAATTTTTTTAAATTTATATTTTTCAATTTCCATTTTCAGCTCGTCCTTAGCTGAAACAATGGCTTTAAACAAATCTTCTCCTCTTGCTTGCGAAATAATTTCTCGTCCCGGCAAATAAATTCTTGATTTTACTAAAAATATGTTTCCTTTCTTATGATGCTTTGTTTCTTTTTCCACCTCAACAAAAATTTCCGCCAAGGTTTTTCCTTCATCCGGATATTTCAATATATTTATAAATTTTTTAAGAGAAAAAATTTTTTTCTCAATAAAACTTTGCAGGTCGTCTGTAAGCTCTAAATTTTTTGTTTTGATTATTATTTTCATATGGGCTACTAATTTACTAATTTTTTACTAATATACCAATACTACGCGTTGAAAAACTAATTAGGTTGGTTAAAAACCTACCAGCTGTATTTCCGGCTCAAGTAAAATTCCAAAATCTTTTTTTACTTTTTTCTTTGCCAAGTTTATCAAAGCCAAAACATCTTTTGCCTTGGCATTTTGCAAGTTAACAATGAAATTGCAGTGTTTTTCTGAAATTTGCGCGTTTCCAATTCTTTTTCCGGACAAGCCGGCTTTTTTTATCAAATACCATGCAGGTACAGAACTTGGGTTTACAAACGTTGACCCGGCTGACGGAAAATTCATTGGGTGCTTTTCTCTTCTGTGCTCCAAAAATTCTTTGATATTTTTTTTCACCTGTTCGGCAGGCTCTTTTTTCAATTTTAAAACAGCAGAAACAATTACTAAATTCTTATTTTTTTTAAAAATGCTGTTTTTCAGGGAAAACTGGCATTGGGCGTTTGTAAATTTTTTCAGCTTTAAGGTTTTTAAATCTACAGCTTCAATGCTTTCCACTAAGTCAGACGTTTTTGTGCCAAAGGCATGGGCGTTGCCGTGGATGGCTCCGCCAATTGTTCCGGGAATTCCGGCAGACCATTCAAACCCGGAAAGCCCGTTTTCAGCTAAAGTGTAAGCCAATTTTGTTAAATTTACGCCGGCTCCGGCAAAAGCTTTATTGCCTTTTAAATTCAAATCTGAAATATTTATTTTTACAACCAAACCTGAAAACCCTTTGTCTGAAACCAAAAGATTGCTTCCGCCTCCCAGAATAAAAACCGGCAATTTGAATTTTTTTGCCAGTTTCATCGCGCTTATTAAATCCTCCTTATTTTTTACAGCAAAAAAATATTTGGCAGGCCCGCCAATTCTGTAAGTAGTGTAGTTTTTCAGCAGAACTCCTTTCTGGATTTCCGGCAGTTGTTTTTTTAGTTTTTCAAAAACATTATTTTCCATACCTTGCAATCATAATAATTTCATCTCCGCGGAATAAATTTTTAACAACGCACTCAGGCTTGGCTCCCAATGCTTTTTTATATAAATTTTGCGCCAGATTTTCAGAGCCGGTTGTTACCTCAACCAGTTTCAAAACCGACTTCCTTTTTTTTAGGTAATTTTTAATTTCCAAAAGAGATTTTTCAACAAGCTGAGTTCCAATGCCCTGCCCCTGAAATGTTTTTTTAATGGCAATTTGTTCAAGCTCAAAAACCGACTCTTTCCTAAAACCGCCTTTTTCCATCCACAAAACATAGCCTGCAATTTCTTTTTGATTTTTTGCAACAAAATATTGCATTCTTGGAAAAGCGTTAAAATTGCATTTTATCCATTTTATGGCGTCTTTTTTATTTTTCAGGCCCGAAAAACAATCTGAAGCAATTTCAGCTATTTTCTTTAAATCGTTTTTCTGCGCTCTTTTTATCTTTATTTGCTTGAATTTATCATCCATATTTTTTCTTAACTATAAACTAAAATTTGGTATTTATCAAGCAAAATAAAACCAGCCCACTTGTTTGGGACTGGTTTTAAAATTATTATTTATTCACTATTGATTGCAGCTGCGCCAATATTTTTGAAAGCGCGTCGGGATTCATTGTTGATGCCATTGCCGAAAGCGCGTCGGAAATTGATGCCAAAAGCAGATTGTTGGCATTTAAGCTGACGGGAGCTGTGTTGTTTATGGTAAAGGTTGTTGGAGAATGCACAAGCAAGAAGTTTGTCCCGCCGGCTGAATCAATGGCGTAAACATAAAGAGTGTGCGGTTTGCCGTCGGCGTATTTTGCCGGAATTGGATAAACAAAGCGGTGGTTTCCTGTATACATAGGATAAATGGCAGTTACGTCGGGGCTGGCAACATTAGCAGGCATTTGAGTTAAATATGTGCCTGTTGTGGAATTACCGTCTATATAAACATAAATTGTAACCGGAGCTGAAGGAGCATCTGGGTCGACTGCCCAGCCATAAGCCACCCATCCGGCATAAGTTGTGTTTATAACTCCGTCTAAATATCCAGTTGGAACTTGGTTGACATTTGTCTGCGAAATAATGCTAAAAAAATTGTCGCTTGCATCAGCATAAACAGTTCCTGAGTTTACGAAAATTTTATACATACTTCCTACGGCTGTTGATGATAATGCCCACGAGTAAGAACCTGCGTTTGCTGAAGCAGTCCCTATTGCATTCATAGAACCGTTTGAAAGATTTTCTAAATAAATAGTGACTGTAGCTGAACTTGGTAATCCTGTTGTATTCCATGTTATGTTGTGTGTTGAACCTTGGATCCATTGCTCTCCTCCGTTTGGCGAAGTGACGGTGATTGTTGACGCTGGAGTTGGCGAGGTGACCGTAAAGTTAATTGTGTTGCTGGCGCCGGTGTTGTTCCACACTTGGAGAGTGTGCGAGCCTGCGGTGATTGTGGCTGGCAATGTAAATAACATTGTGCTGGCTGTTGGAGTGAGGTTGTAGGCGGAAATCATTAAGCCGTCAACCTTGATTGTGTTTACTGTGCCAAGATTGGTTCCAGACAAAGTTATCTGCCCGCCAACTGCAACCGACAAATTGGTGGTGGTGATGGTTGGAGCTGCGGAAGTATTCGCCGCAGTGATGGTGAAATAATTATCGCTGGAGTCCTTCAATGTATCGTTATCTCCATTGTCATAGCTATCTACCCTGATTTTGTAATTATGCGGCAAAGTTGATTGCAAAGGAAGCATTTCAGAGCCGATTGTCCAGTCATAGTAACCTTGAACTGCAGAAATTACCCCGTTATTAGGCACTACGTAATTTGTAGAACCCGAACCAAGATTTGAAACATCTGTTACATAAATATAAATTCTAACTTTCTGAACTCCGGTCGAATTCCATGTGATTCTATGCGTCGTTCCTACTTGCCAAGTTTCCCCTCCGTTCGGTGAAGTGACGGTGATTGTTGACGCTGGAGTTGGCGAGGTGACCGTAAAGTTAATTGTGTTGCTGGCGCCTGTGTTGTTCCACACTTGGAGAGTGTGGCTGCCTGCGGTAATTGTGGCTGGCAATGTAAATAACATTGTGCTGGCGGTTGGAGTGAGGTTGTAGGCATTAACCATTGAGCCGTCAACCTTGATTGTGTTTACTGTGCCAAGATTGGTTCCAGACAAAGTTATCTGCCCGCCAACTGCAACCGACAAATTGGTGGTGGTGATGGTTGGAGCTACGGCTGCCGATGCAACTGCAAAGTTGATTGCGTTGCTGGTGTAGTGGCCGGAATTAGTCACGCTTACAGGATACGAACCAAGAGGAGTGGATGTGGGCACGGTGAATACAACTGCAGAGCTGGTTGTTCCGTAGGCAGGCACTGTGCTGGAGTTGAAGTTGATATAACTGCCTGTTCCTGTTGAGCTGGCAAGGTTGCTTCCGGTTATTGTTACAACGGTTCCGGCAGGTCCTGATGTTGGTGAAATTGAGGTGATGGACGGCTGGGTTGTGGTTGCGCAACCATACAATGAATTTAATTTTGCTCTTGTGAGCGGACCAACTGCCCCAGTTTGCCTAATTCCATATTTCCCCTGAAAAGCAACTACCGCAGCCGCTGTTGATTCTCCAAACGTGCCTTTATCATCTCCAGTCAAATCATATCCTTCTTTTGTTAAAGCTGTTTGAAGGTCGGCAACTTCTTGGCTCACGCCCGTGGCATTAGCATATAAATAAACATTAAAAGTGTGGCACCAAGCTGTTGGCGGGTTTGTTGGAGTTCCGCCATTCAACGTGGTTTGCACGTTAGCAATTATTGCGGCATTATCGGCAGACAAAACACCAGTAACAGGATCTGCTAAAAATGACCTTACCAACGCGACTACCGCATTTATCTGATCTTGCGACAGACCTGCGGCTGAAGCCACGGCTGGAGCCGAACATAAAATTGCTGTTGCTAAAACAGCTGTGAGCAAAAAATATCTAATCTTCATGATTTAAAATTTTAAATAACAAATTTTAAGTTTTAATTGAAAAACCTAATTTTCAAATGTTTAAAACATTTAGACACTTAGATTTGATTTAAAATTTAAAATTGCAAATTTAAAATTAGTTTTAATTATTATTCCCTAATAATACCCCCCCGCATAGCAATGCAAGGGCTGAAGCAAATTTTTGACCTGTGGATAACTTTTTTATTATGTTCCGGCTAAAATTTTGTTTATTTTTGCCCTTGTTGCGGGGCCAACATAACCTGTGCCTTTTGTTAATCCGCTTGGAATTAAAATTTCAGAAGCGTATTTTTCCTGAAATTTTATTACAGCATTTTTAGTCAAACTGCCGAAATTTCCGGTTACAAGCCCTTCAGGATAAATGTCTGCTCCCAAATTTTTCAAAAAATTCTGCAAACATTTTACATCATTATTGCTTTGAATCCCAAAATAAAGATTGCTGTTTAATTGCAAGCAATAATTCTGCCCGCCAGCATTGTCAATTTGAGCTTGTATTTCGGCTATTTGTTTTTTCAAGTCGGCAATTTTATTCAAAAGTTGCTGTATTAAAGCCTGGTCGGCAACTTGCGCCGAACCTGTAACCGAAACTGTGTAACTAAACGGATATGTCGGCTCCAAGTCGTCCGATTTGTAAATTTGCGACTGCAAAGACGGAATAATAACCAAAGATTTGTAGTCAGAGCCGAATTTGCTTATGTTTATTTCTCCTTTTTCATTTTCATCTAACGCCAAAAATTTTACCGCATAGCTTCCTGCCGAGTCTTCTATAATATACGGAATTTGAAAGCTCAACCCCTTCAAGCTTGAAAAATCAAGCTTCAAATCTCCGTTTCCGCCAATAAATTTCAGCCAGTTTCCTGTCCAGCTTTTTGTGACATTTGTGACAGACAAAGAAACATTTCCAGTCAGTGGTAAAAAATTAAGCGAAGGGCTTAACCGCAAATTTTTCAAATTCTGGTTCAAATAGCAATATTTCTGGCCAATTGAGCAATTATTCAAAACAACAGCTGTTGTCCAGTTGGTAAAAATTTGCGCAAAAGTATCTTGGTAGGCTGACTTCTGCAAAGCATAATTTATGCTGTCAATGCCAACGTATTTTGATTTTAAGGAATCTATCAAAATGTTTATTCCGTAATGGTCTGTCAAATAATGCATAAACAAGCTGGCTGAGGCATAGTCATATTTTGTGCCTGTCCATTCGGTTATTGAATCTGACGGATTTTTTACAAAATCATTGACTCTTTGCTGTAAATTGGAGCCTTCGTATCTGTCATCATATCCCAGAATTGTCGAAGAATAATCAGCCCTTGCCTCATTAAGCCATGTATCGTCCTCAACATTAAAATTTTTGTTTTTCTGGTTGAAAGTTATCAGGTGGACAAATTCGTGCGCCAAAAAAATTTTCAAATACGAGTCGGAAAAATGGTCTAAAGACAGATAAACCATTTCTCTTTCGTTGGAATTTGGCAGTTGGAGCTTTATGTATTCGTCGGTTGTGCGGAAATATCCGCCTTCGTTGGAGTTCATTACTTCAAACAAAACAGTTATTCTGCTGTCGCCGTCCACTCCGGGTTTGAATTCTGAACCGAAAACAGAAGTCAAAGTCGGATAAATTTTATTGTCAAATTCAGATGATAAGCTGTCTAAACCAGCCAAAATTTCCGACTGCTTTGCCTGAGGCTGGGCGTCCCACCATGTTTTTTCAACATAAAAATAAAGATTGTTGCCGGTTTTAACCAGCGTGGCTGTTATTTGCGCGCGGGCAGAGGCGTCAAAATTTTTGTCTACATTAAAACTGACGCTGTCTCCCACATTTACGGCTTTTACGGAAAATGCCACAACAAAAAACAGCAGGATTGCGGCAATCAAAATTATTTTTTTAAAATCTTTATGAGTTTTCATATATTAATTTCTATAATACGGAACAAAGCTTTTCAAGGCGCTTATTATTTTTTCTTGCTCAAAGTCATGTTTTAAGATATTTTCCAAATTTTCCAGATTTTTTTCAAGTTCAAAAAAATTTATGGCAGACAGCTTTGCTTTAAAAATTTTATTGTTCTGGGTGGCGGAAGTTCCCTCTTCTGCGGTAAGCATTTCTTCAAATAATTTTTCACCGGGCCTGATTCCAGTGAAAGTTATCGTAATATCCCTGTCTAAGACCAGTCCTGATAATTTTATCATTTCTTTTGCCAAATCCAAAATTTTGATGGGCTTTCCCATATCCAAAACAAAAACTTCTCCGCCCTGCCCCATTGCCGACGCCTGCAAAACCAAAAGGCATGCCTCGGAGGTAAGCATAAAATATCTTTTCATTTCTTGGTGAGTGACTTCCACGGGCCCGCCTCTTTTAATTTGCTCCCTAAATATCGGAATAACGCTTCCCCTGCTGTTCAATACATTTCCAAATCTTACAGAAATAAATTTTGTCTTGTTTTTTTCATTAAATAATTGGCAGACCATCTCGCCGGCTCTTTTCGTGGCTCCCATAACCGAACTTGGGTTTACCGCCTTGTCAGTTGAAATAAAAATAAATTTTTTTGCATTGTAATTTACAGCGGCTTTAGCCAAATTTTTCGTGCCGAAAATATTATTTTTCACGGCTTCGTCGGCATTTTCCTCCATTAGCGGAACGTGCTTGTAGGCGGCGGCGTGGAAAATAATTTCAGGCCTAAACTTTTCAAAAATTTTATTTATTTTTTCTGCGTCGGCAATGTCTGCTATCAAGTTGCATATTTTTAAATTGGGAAAATTATTCTCCAATTCTTTTGAAATATTGAAAATGCCTGTCTCATCCTGGTCTAGCAACAAAAGCAATTCTGGCCTGAATTTTGCAACCTGTCGCGATAATTCCGAACCAATAGAGCCTGCCGAGCCTGTAATCAAAACCGATTTGTCTTTTATAAAACTTTCAATCTGTTTTGTATCCAAATTAACCTGCTCCCTGCCCAGCAAATCCTCCACTTCCACGTCCTTAAGATTCTTGAAAGACACCTGTCCTCTTATTATTTCAGACAAAGGCGGAGCAATTTTTATTTTCCATATGCCGGCTTTTTTCCCCGCTTCAACCGCTTCCCTTATTTTTTTTCCGTCGGCTGAAGGCAGGGCAATTATCAGCTGCTTTATCTGTAAATTTTTTGCGATAATAGAAATATCGGAAATTTTTCCCAAAACTTTCAATCCGTGTATCACAACTCCTTTTTTTATGGGGTTATCGTCTATAAATCCTATCGGATAATAAGGGTTTTTGCTTGAAGAAATAATGCTTCTTAAAATTTGCTCTCCGGCGTCGCCTGCTCCAATAATCAGAGTCCTCTCTTTTTTAAACATTCTGTTCTGGCCCATAACCCGCAGATAAATTCTTTTGGAAAATCTTGAAGCTCCGCACAAGATAAAAACCAAAAAATAACTTACAAAAATCACAGAACGCGGAAAATTTATGAAGTGCGGAAAATAATGCGAAGCAAAAATAGCCACTGACAAAAATATGAAGGCAATCGTTACGGCTTTGAACAAGGAAATCAATTCATTGGTTGAAACATAAGACCATGAAAAAGAATAAAGCTTTTGAAAATAGAAAACAGGCAGTATAAAAATAATAGCCAAACCTATCATCCTATAAATAAACGGAATATATTGCGAAGGTATGCAAAAGTCAAACCTCAAAAGAAAAGCCAGCCATACAGAAATAATTATAGAAATAATATCTGCCAACACAAAAAAAATAGTTTTTGTCAGCTTTGTTTTTTTGAAAAGATTAAGCATTTTCTAAAATTTCTTTTAAATTTTTAACAACAAAATCAATTTCTTTTTCCGTTAAATTGTTGAAAAAAGGCAAAGCCAGCGTTCTTTTGCTTATGTTTTCTGCAACAGGAAAATCCCCTTTTTTATAGCCAAAATTATTCTTATAAAACGGCTGAAGATGTATCGCCTGAAAATAATCAGAGCATTGTATGCCTTGTTCTGCCATTTTTTTGATGATTTTGTCCCTTTTTGCGCCGGAAAAATTTTCTGACAATTTTACAACATAGACAAACCAACTCAATTTATTTTCCGGCTTAATGCAGGGAATTTCCAAATCTTTTATTCCTTTCAGTTTTTTATTGTATAATTCTGCAACATTTTTTCTTTTTTTCAGGATTTCATTTATCCTCTGCATCTGCGATATTCCCAAAGCGCAGCTCATTTCGTCCAGCCGGTAATTATATCCCAGCATTACGTGCTCTAACCATTTTCCATTTGAAACTTTTCTGCCCTGATTCGCCATGCTTCTGCCCATCTCATATATTTTTTTATTGTCGGTTAAAATAATTCCGCCTTCGCCGGTTGTAATCTGCTTATTTGGATAAAAAGCAAAAACAGCTGCGTCGCCGAAGCTTCCGCATTTTTTGCCTTTATATTCCGACCCCAATGCTTCCGCAGAATCTTCAACTAGAAAAAGTTTGTGTTTTTTTGCTATTTTTTTCAATTCGTCCCAATCAGCCGGCTGGGAAAAAACATCTACTGCCAAAATAGCTTTTGTTTTTTTGGTAATTTTTTCTTCTATTTTTTTAACATCAATATTAAATGTATTTTCGTCAACATCAACGAAAACCGGCTTTGCTTTTTCATATAATATGCAATTTGAAGAAGCAATGAAAGAAAACGGCGTTGTAATGACTTCGTCCCCTTCTCCTAAGCCCAGCGCTTTTATAATAAGATGCAAACCGCTGGTTCCGCTGTTTGTCGCAACCGCATATTTCACTCCGGCATATTTTGCCATCATTTTTTCAAATTCCAAATATTTTTTTCCCAAGCTCAAATAAGATGTCTTTAAAACATTTTCTACTGCTTTTATTTCTTTGGCTGAAATATCAGGTTTTGACAATGGTATTTTCCAGCTCATTTTTTTATTTTTTTGAATAATAAAATTTTAATTTGCGAATAGTTTCCGAAAGAAGGCAGAAAAGAAAAAAATCTGGAAAAAGCCGTGTTATATTTTATGTCTTTTTTGACGGCTTTGGCAAAAAAAGGATAAATAACCCTCGAACCGAAAAAATAAGAACTTAAAAATTTGCTTTCTTTCACAAACTCTAAATTCTGGCTTTTTAAATATCCAATAACAAAATCTTTATCCAAATACAAATTATGGTAAGCTGGAGCAATGGGCTCTAAACCCAAATTTTTTCGGGCGCTGTTTAACTTTTGAAAGCCGTCGTCAAACGCTTCAAGCAATATCAGGCTTCCGCCGGGTTTTAAGGCGTCTGCCATATTTTTCAGCGCTTTTTTTTGGTCGTCTTGGTTTAATAAATTGATTACGCATCTTTCCGTAAAAACAAAATCAAAAATATTTTTGTATTTTAATTCCAAAACATCTTCCTCCTGAAATTTTATTTTTCCTTTGGCGCCGAATGTCGGCTGTTTTTTTGCCAAAGCAATCATTTCAGGAGAAAAATCAACCGACAATAAATCCAGTTTTCTGGATTTGGAAATCTCTATGGAAGCAGCTCCGTTTCCGCAGCCGACTTCCAGGCATTTTTTATTGGCTTTTAAAAAAGCAACAATGTTTTTGATTTCCAATCTTCTGGTATTCAAATCAGCCATTGTGCTGTTGATGGAAAGTTGGTCTTTTTCGGCTTCTTTTTTATAGTGTTCTCTCACTAATTTTTTGTATTCCATAATTTTTGCTCCTTCAATTAAAAAGGTCGTTTACTCCTCCTTTGCCGTAAACTCCTTCCTGCTTAATAAAAATCAAGTAAAATGTTTTAAATATGATTTTAATATCCAAAAGAACCGACCAATTGTCGACATACCAGACATCATACTTTATTCTCTCTTGCCATGTCAAAGAATTTCTGCCGTGTATCAGCGCCCAGCCGGCAAGTCCCGGTTTTGCCAAAAGTCGCCTTTTTTCAAAATCGTTATATTTTTCAACCTGATAGCGGAGAGTCGGGCGGGGACCCACCAGGCTCATCTCGCCTTTTAAAACATTAATCAATTGCGGAAATTCATCAATGCCCCACTTTCTTAAAAATCCGCCGATTTTTGTTATTCTTTCGTCATTTTCAGAAACAGTTATGCCCAATCCTTTATTTACGGCTCCCTCCACCATTGTCCTGAATTTAAACGGATAAAATGCTTTTCCATTTTTGCCGATTCTTTCCTGCTTAAAAAAAACAGGACCGGCAGAATCTATTTTAACTAAAACAGCAATCAATAAAAATAACGGCGACAATAAAATCAATCCTGCCAGCGCGATTGAAAAATCAAAAATCCGCTTTAAAATTAATTGCCCGGTCATTTCAGTTTTTTATTTAAGAGATTTTCGTATTCTTTTTCCATTCTATCAAAAAATATCCTTTCATCAAAATCTTTTTCGGCTTTTTTCCTTCCATTGCTTCCCAGCTCCTCTGATTTTGCCGGGTCGTTCAAAAGATAAATAATGCTTTGAGCCAGTTTTTCAGGATTTTCCGGCGGTACCAAAATGCCGGTTATTCCGTCTTCCACCGCTTCCCTGCATCCTCTTATATTTGTTGCAATTACAGGTTTTGCAAAAGAAGAAGCTTCCATAATGCTGTAAGGAAAACCTTCGCGGTAAGACGGCAAGACAAAAACATCCATCAAAGAATAAATTTCTTCTATGTTTGACAATTCCTGCTCGTATCCTAAAAGAACCGCGTCTTCTTCAATTCCATATTCTTTCAAGACAGATTTGTCTAAAGCATCATCTTTTTCTTTGTCCAACGGCGCCACCAAAAGCAATTTTGCGCCGGGTATTTTATTTTTGACTATTTTGAAAGCTTCAAAAAGGTCTAAATATCCTTTTTCTATGACGAACCTACCCACCATTCCTATTATTTTTTTATTTTCAATTCCCAGCTCTTTCTTTTTATTTAAAATAAAATTTTTATCGAATTTTGAAGAATTAAATCGGGATATGTCAACTCCATATCTTAAAAGCTTGATTTTTTTCTTGCTTATAATCTTTTTTTTAATCGCCCAACTGATATCTTCCTTGTTCTGAGAAGTTATCAAGTCGCAAAAATAAGAAGCGAATTTTTCAGCAGACAATATGGAAACTCTTACCCAAGCGGGTATTTTTATGCCCACATAGAAGCCGTGGGAAGTATGGACCACTGCCGGAACTCCGGCCAATCTTGCCGCCACTCTTCCCAGAAATCCGGCTTTCGGAGTATGGGTATGGACTATATCGAATTTTTCTTTTCTAAAATATAAAAATAATTTTATGAAAGGCATAAAATCCGCCAACGGGCTGACGCGCCTGAGCATTTTAATGTTATAAACGGAAAAGCCCTGCTCTCTTAAAAATCCTGTCCATTTGCCTTCAGAGCAAACTATGGAAACCTCGCAATTTTCTTTCTTCAAAAATTTAAGCAGGTCCAAAAGTATAAACCTGGCGGTAATGTCGACTGTCGTAACATGGCAAATTTTTATTTTTTTATTCCTGCATATTTTTTTGTCTGCCAATTTTTTATATTCTTCTTTTATTCTTGAAAAAACTATCTCCTCGTCAAATTCTTTTTCGGCTTTTGCTCTTGCGTTTTCAGCCATTTTTTTTGCCCTGTCGGGATTTGCCAGCATAAAAATTATGGCTTTTGCCAGCGATTCCGGATTTTGCGGCGGAATTAAAATTCCGTTTTTATTATTTTCAACAGCTTCTTTGCATCCTCTGATATTTGTGGTTATTATTGGCCTCTCTTCCGCCATTGCCTCAACCACGGTTCTTGGAAATCCTTCGCGCCATGATGCCAAAACAAAAACGTCCATTAAAGGATACAATTCGTCAATGTCGATTCTTTCTCCCAAAAATACCACATTATTTTCAATGCCGTAATTTTTGACGATTTTTGGGTCAAAAGCGTCTCCTTTTTCCAGGTCTTCGGGACCCACGACCAAAAGAAGGGTTTTGGGAAATTTTTCCAAAACCTTTTTGAAAGCTGAAAACAAATCAAAATATCCTTTTTCCCTAACCAATCTGCCGGCTGTGCCGATAATTTTAAAATCGGGATTCAATCCAAGTTCTGCTTTTTTCCTATTTATAAAATCTTCTGAAAATCTTTTTGAATTGAATTTTTCAATATCGGCTCCGTTCCCCAAATATCTTATTTTTTTTGGGCTTGTTATTTTTTTTCTTATAACCGTTTCCATATCTTCCTTATTTTGGGAAAAAATCAAATCAGAACAACTGTCGGCTGTCTTTTCAATGAAAGTATAAAAATTGCGCTTGAAATACGGCGTCCTGTCTGAGAAATAAAGCCCGTGCAAAGTGTTTATAATAATGGGAACTCCTGCTATTTTTCCTGCCAATTGTCCAAGCAGGCCGGGTTTTGGAGTGTGCGTGTGGATTATCTGAAATTTTTCTTTTTTAAAATATAAAAACAGCCGGAAAAGGGAAACCAAATCCGAAAAAGGAGTTATTCTTCTCCTTATTTTTATGTTTTTTACCTTTATTCCTTCAGCTTCTATGTCTTTTTTCCACTTGCCTTCAGAACAGACAACATAAACATCATATCCTTCTTTCTGCAAAAATTTCAGCTGAGGCAAAAGTAAAAACTTCACCGTGATATCGGCTGAGGCAACATGGCAGATTTTAATTTTTTCAGCTTGGTTAAAAGACATTTATTTTTTGGCAACTATCAGGCAGAGAACAACATATCCCGTCCCCGGCGCGGGAAGATTGTATCCTAAGCTGTGATTGTTTTTGACTATTTTTTTTATTATTTCAAAATTATTTTCTTCAATCCATTTGTCAAACATTTCCAATTTAAGCGAATGCGGATGCCCGGGGTCTCTGGGAAGATTCAGCTGTTCAAGTATGTAAAATTTTCCGCCAGGCTTTAAAATACGCGTGCCTTCCTGCAAAACTTTTTCAGGGCGAATCACATGCTGTAAAACATTATACAAAAAAACATTGTCTGCAAAATCAGATTTTAAGGGAATTTCTTCTCCCGGAGACTTAATCCTTCTAATCGACTTGTCAACAGAATCAATGGGAAGCGGGTCGACGGCAATTTTTTCCTTTGCATTCAGCCTTGTCAAAATTCCTATGGGGCCAGCTCCAATATCAACTAATATTTTATTTTTGAAATCATCTGTTTCCTTCAATTCAAAAAATTCTGAAACAATATCAAGCCATTGCTTATCCATTGTGCGCAAATTTTTTTTAAACCATTTATTCCAAAATCTTTTCTCGAATTTTTGCGCCAAATGCCAGAGAAATTCCTCTGAAAACAGCGGGCTTAATTTTCTATAAATTTTTTTTCCGGCTTCTTTGATTTTTTTAAGCATAAAGAATATATTTTTAATAATTCTTCCGTTATTGAATCCAATGAATACTTTTTAACTGCTTCTTTGTTTTTCAAGGAAATTTGTTTTCTCAGCTCGCTGTCAGAAAGCAGGCATAAAATTTTTTCAGCCAGCTTGACCGGATTTTTCGGCTCGACCAGAAAACCATTTTCTTTGTCTTTCAATATTTCTGGAATTCCCCTCACTCTGGATGCGACAATCGGCAAACCAGACGCCATGGCTTCTAAAATAACAATCGGCAAACCTTCAGACAGGCTGGGCAGGGCAAAAATATCGGAAGAAATCATATAACCCGGAATTTTATTATTTGGAACATTGCCTATAAAACTCACCTGCTCTTTTAAATCATTTCTTCTAGCAAGGCGCTCCAATTTTCGGCGTTCTGTCCCTTCGCCGGCTAAAATTAATCTTGCTTCCGGCATTTTTTCTTTTATAATTTTGAAAGCCGTTATCAGATATTCCAAACCCTTGACAGCATGAAGCCCGCCGGCAAAAAAAACAATTTTTTCGTCGGGACCGATTTCCAATTTGCGTCGGGATTCTTCTTTCGACAAGCCCTCGAAATTTTCCAAGCTTATGCCGTTGGGAATGACAACAACCTCTTTTTTGCAGGTTTTTTGTATATTTTTTTTCATATCCTCGGTCAAAGCAATTATTTTGTCGGCATTGCCAAAAACAAGCTTGTTGATTATTTTTTTTAATTTCCAATCCAAATAAATATCAGATCCGTGGCCCAAAACAACATACGGCGTTTTAAAAAATTTTTTATACAATAAAGCTGGAATGCCCATTTGCGTATTTTGGCAATGCACTATATCGGGATTGATATTTTTTATATAAAATGGAATTTTCAGCCAAAAATATACAAATCCCAAAGAAGGTATTTTAGGATAAGAAATTCTGCGGACATAAAAATTGGCTTCAACGGTTTCTTTGAATAATTCTTTTCTGCCGGAAGCTATAACATGCACCTCGTGTCCTTTTTTTGCCAAATATTTAGCAGTATTGTAGGTTGCAACTTCAATTCCGCGCTTATTTTCTGACTTGAATACAGCGGTTAAAATTACTATTTTCATTTTATTTTTTATTCACTTGTCCGACCATAATTAAATGAAAGCTAAAAAATCTTGAAAAAACCGGATGATTGTCTTCTATTTTTCCGATTGCGTTTAAAATTTTTATAATTGCGGTTTCGGGCAGAGGAATTGTCAAAAAGAACAGAGCCTTCATAGATTTCCAATTTTTCCAAACGCGCATTTGAGGCGCCAAATATACTCCGTGGATGCCGACAACTTCTAATCCGGCTCTTTCCATCAAGCATTTTAAGCGCTTGGCTGAATACGACTCTTCATAGCCATACTGCCATTTTCCCGCAATTTTTGCCAATATTTTGGAAATGACAAAAAGGCTGTAGCGGTTGGGCACATCTATTATGACATACTTTTTGGAAACTCTGGCCATCTCGCGGACCGCCTCGATGGATTTTGACATTTTAAAATGTTCAAGCACGCCCTCATTCCAAACTATGTTAAAAGACGAATTTTCAAACGGCAAATCAAACAAATCTCCTTTTTTTAAATTTTTTGCGCCAAACACTTCTTTTGCTATTTTTAAAGGCTGGCTGTTGCAATCAAGCCCTACTGAATAATGCCCTTTGTTCTGAAAATATGAAACTACATAGCCGGAACCGCAACCCGCCTCAAGAATGCTGTCTTTAGGGCTTATATATTTTTCCAAAACTTTTATTAATTTAGAATATATATATTTGTTTATAGCATCCGGCCCTTCATAATTTTTATAAATCTTGTCCCAAACATTTTCCATATTATTTTCATTTCTCATATTTATTGCTTGATTCCTCTCCATGCGATAAACAAATTTAAAAATGGCAAAAAGCCAAACATTTTTCTCTTGTTGTCCATAAGATATTCTTTTTCTGTTTTTCGGCAGTATTTTTTAAGCATTTTCTCTATCTCCCATGGGAAAAACCATTTTTCTCGGAATTGAAAATCCCTCGGATAAAACCACTTATTAGAAATTTCCATGTATTTTTTAAAAAACATCAAAGGTAAGAAAAATTTAGGGTGGATAGATGCCTTATTTTTATCTATAATAATTATTTCCCCATTTCTCTTTAAAACTCTAGCCATCTCCTTAATTGATTTTTCTGTGTTGGGAATTTGCGACAAGACTTCAATGCAAATTAAAAAATCAAACTCGTCATCCATAAATGGCAGATTGCCGGCGCTTGCCTGAACAAATTCAATATCCTTATTATTTTTTCTTGCCGCCTTAATCAGCTCTTTCGATGGTTCGACGCCAATTATATTTATAAATCCGAAATCTTTTATTTTTCTGCAAAATCTTCCTTTGCCGCATCCTACGTCTAAAATTTTTCCATCAGACGGCTTGCCAAGAAATTTTAATATTTTTTTAATCCTAAAATCAGACAAATCTATTTCCTCTAGAAAAATATGAGAAAATTCATCAAATCTCCGTATTATTTTATTTTCAATTTCATTTTCCTGCATATATTTTTTCAAAAATATCCTTATATGTTGCCACCCAGATGTCTTCTTTTTTTTCTGCGATATAATCCAGCATCAGCTTAAAATCTTCATTACCTGCAATATCTTGGGGGTCAAAATATAAATTGATGTACGAACCGGAATCTATTCCAATATCCATCAATTTTTTGAATAATTTATAAAATTCCCCATTTTTTTTGTGTTCCCCGTCTCCTCTTTCCAAGGAATGCCAAGTGTCAAAAATTGCAAAAGGATGCTTGGGACAAGTGCTTAATGGAAACTCCATTATTTCATTTTTCATAAACGGCAGACCGCAACTGGATGTTTTTATGGCGGACACAGAAGAAGAATATTTATATCCCAGATTGCAAAGAATGCCGTAAACGTCTTCTCCGTGCAAATTTGCAAAATGCGGAGTTCTGAATCCCATCGGAGCATAGCCTAATATATTTTTGCAAACTTCATCGCATTTTTTTATTTCTTCCATCCGCTGGCTTGCCGCAAGCTCGTTAAATTTCTGGCCCGGATTCAATTCTTCGTTATTTGGGTGAGTATAAGTGTGATTTATTATTTCATGGCCTTCTTCAATAATTCTTCTGTGCTGTTTTGGATATTTTTCTATAAGTTTGCCCACGCTGGCGAAAGATGCCTTGAACGGATAGCGCGAAAGAATGTCTAGCAAAAGTGGTATCGCCATAATATCTTCTGTGTAATCGCAGTCAAAAGACAGGCTCAAACATGATTTTTTCCCGTTCCAGCGCATTTTGCCAACATTTTTCTTGTAAAAAAATTTCAAATAAAAAAACGGACATATTTTTGTAATTGCATATCTGAATGCCTTATTTCCAAATTTTTTAAATTTTCGGATTATTTCACCCACAATTTTATATTTTCGTTAATTTTTTATTTTTTTAATTCTTCGGGCAAAAGCTGGGCTTAAAATAGTCAGGCAGACGAAAATCAGCAGTTTCCACGAGGCAAAATTAAAAAGCTTTGAGGCAACGGATTTTATCAGGGATTTTTTAGCGCTTTTATAATCTTTTTTGTAAAAAAATACTTTTCCCTGATGATAATATTCAGCAGAACAGCTTACATAACCTCTCCCCGCCTTTTGGACCTGCGCGGCAATTTCTGCAAGCTTGTTCAACGAAGTCAGGCTGTTTTGGTGATGGCGATAATAATAAAGAAAATCATTTATTCTTTTCATTTTGAAACTCTGCCTAATGCGAAGCCAATAATTATAATCTTCTGCCAGCCGTAATTTAAGGTCATATTCGCCGATTTTTTCGTAAACTTCCCTGCGATATAAAAAACAAGCTCCTATAAAATTATTATTATCCAGGGATTTTGGCGAACCGGCTCTCAATGGTTTCAATATTTTTCCTGCCTCGTCAATCAAATAAAAATTGGCATAAACAAAACCTATATCTTTATTTTTTTCCAGAACCTCAGCCATTCTGGCGATAGCTTTTTTAGCGTAAAAATTATCATCTGACGTCCATGTCAAATATTCTCCTGCAGATTTTGCAAAACCGGTATTAAGCGCCGCAGGCAAACCTAAATTTTTTTCATGCTTAAAATATCTTATTCTTCTGTCAGAATAAGATTTAATAATATCTGCCGTGTTATCAGAAGAGCCGTCGTCGACAATAATCAGCTCTAAATTTTTATATGTTTGGTTCAAGCAGCTGTCAATCGACTGCTTTAAATATCTGCTGCCGTTGCAAGTTGGTAAAACTATAGAAACTAAAAAATTTTCATTCATATTTCTGCTCTTCAAGGATTATTCTAATTATTTTTTCTGCCGCTTTTCCATCGCCGAAAGGATTTTTTTTGTCGCCTTTTGCTATTTTCCTGCCAATCATTTTTTCAGTGGCTTCCAAAATTTTCTTCGGATTTGTCCCTGCCAGCATATTCATTTTAAGTTTTATTGTTTCCGACCTTTCCGTATTGTCTCTCAAAGTAACGCATGGAACTCCCAGAATAAAAGCCTCTTCCTGTATTCCGCCGGAATCGGTTAATATAAGTTTCGCATTTTTTTCCAGCTGCAAAAATTCCAGAAATCCGGCAGGCTCTGTTTCAAAAACGCCTTTTGGAAGCGCCAGTTTGAATTCTGATATTTTATTCTTGGTTCTCGGATGAATCGGAAAAATTATTGGAATATTAAATTTGCAAAAAACCAGCTCCAGCCCTTTCAATATTTTTTCCAGCCTTTCTTTTTTGTCCACATTTTCCGCCCTATGGAAAGTTGTCAAAAAATAATCTCTATTTTTTAATTTTAATTTTTTAAGAATTTTTGTTTTTTTATCCGCTATTTTTGCATTTTGTAAAACCGCGTCAACTATTGTGTTTCCCGTTACAAAAACCTTGCCCAAATCTTTGCCTTCTTGCTGTAAATTTTTTAACGCGTCTTCAGTCGGAACCATCAGAAGGTCGGAAATGTGGTCTACAATCACTCTTATCACTTCTTCTAACATAGACGTATCGTGGCTTCTTAAGCCGGCTTCGTGATGGACAAGCTTGATTCCCAATTTATTGGCGGCAAGAGCTCCGGCTAAAACCGATATTGTATCTCCCTGCACAACAACTGCATCGGGCTTTTCTTTCAACAAAACCGCCGTGATGTTTTTAACCATTATTCCCACTTGTTTTCTGTATGGCTGTCCGCCGGTTTTAAGATTATATTTTGACCCAGGCAGGTTTAAATCTTTAAAAAATATTTCGTCCATTTTCTGGCTATAGTGCTGTCCGGTATGCAAAATAAAATAGTCCAGCCCTTTCTTTTGGCATTCTCTGACAATCGGGGCCATTTTTATTATTTCAGGCCGAGTGCCTAAAATTATGCAAATTTTTGTTTTATAATTTTTCATTTTGCTTGTACCACTCAAATGTTTTTGCCAATCCGTCTTTAAAGTTGACTATCGGATGATAATTAATGATATTTTCTGCTTTTGAAATGTCGGCTTTTGAATGCAGAACGTCGCCCTGCCTTTCTTTCTGATAGTCTGCTTTAATGTCTTTGCCGGTTATTTCTTTCAACAAATCTACCAATTGGTTAAGGCTAGTTTGGTCTCCGCAGGCAATATTCAAAACCTCTCCGTTGCCTTCTCCTGAATTGGCTGCCAATATATTTGCTTGGACGACATTTTCCACAAAAGTAAAATCTCGGCTTTGTTCTCCTGTTCCGTAAATTATCGGCCTTTCGTTTTTAAGAAAAGCAAAAATAAAATTCGGCATAACCGCCGCATATTGGGATTTTGGGTCTTGCCTTGGCCCGAATACATTAAAATAGCGCAGAGAAATTGTTGGAAATTTATAAATCTGCCAAAAAATCTGGCAATATCTTTCTCCGGCATATTTTGTCAAAGCATAAGGTGAAATCGGCTTTATCGGAAAATCCTCTCTTTTCGGCAGTTCCGGATTATCACCGTAAATAGACGAAGAAGACGCATAAACAAATTTTTTGACGCCTTCGTCTTTTGCTGCAACCAATAAATTAAGGGTTGATGTGATATTCGAATCATTTGATTTTATTGGGTCTTCAATAGACCTTGCCACCGAAGGAACCGCCGCCTCGTGTAAAACGAAATCTATTCCTTTCACTGATTTTCTGGCAATATCCAAGTCTGTCAAATCTCCCTCGATAAATTCAAAATTCGGGTTATCAAAAAACTCTTCAATGTTCTCTTTTTTGCCGGTAGACAAGTTATCTGCAACTCTGACAAATTCCCCTTTTTCTAAAAGTTTTTTTACGATGTTGGAACCGATGAATCCGGCTCCACCCGTAACTAAATATTTTTTCATAAAATAATTATTATTAATTTTTAACCGGTGAATCCATAAACCGGCGGTGCCACAGCTCAAAATTCAAAAGCAGCCAGAATTGGGAATCAAGTGGCTGGTTACCGCGCTGATACGATTCATAAATTTTTTCAATATATTTATAATTGAAATATCCCCTTTCTTTGGTTTTTTTATCAAAAATAATTTCAAACAAATAATCTTTCAATTTTCCGCGAAACCAAATATTAGTAGGAACGCTAAAACCATGCTTCTTTTTATTGATAATTTGCTTTGGCAAAAAATCTTTCATCGCTTCCTTGAAAATATATTTTGTTTCAAAGCCTTTTATCTTGTATTTTGACGGCACAGAATTTGCAAATTCAACAAGGTTTTTGTCTAAAATCGGCGCTCTTGTCTCAAGACCAAAGGCCATGCTGGTTTTGTCGACTTTCTCCAAATAAGCATCGGGCAAAATAATTTTCTGGTCCAAATACATAATCTTGTCCAGCCAATCAGATAATTTTGATTCGGAAAAATACTGCTTATACATTTTTAAAGGATCTTCCTGTAAAGATTCTTTAAACAAATTATTTCTCATTTCATCTGAAAAAAAACTAACCCAGCTGGCGTATCTTTTCAAGTCGTCTTTTATGCCGGCTGAATTGGCAAATTTTTTGGTTTTCCTGAATCCCGGCAGGGAATTTATTGTTTTTTTCAGCAAATTATTGCCTGAAATAAAATTAAAAAATAATAATTTCTGCCTGTTTTTTTCTGCCGCATACCTGCGGTATCCTCCAAAAATTTCGTCTCCGCCTTCTCCTGTCAGGGCAACTGTCACATTATTTTTAGCAAACTTGCTCAAGAAAAAAACAGGAAAGCCGGCGGCGTCTCCAAACGGCTCGTCAAAATGATACACAAGCGTTTCAACTGCTCCCATCAAGTCAGATTCCTTTAAAACTATTTCATTATGATCAGTCTTGAAATATTCTGCAACAATTCTTGCGTCGCTTAATTCGTTAAACTCGCGCCCCGGCAAATCAAATCCTACTGAAAAAGTTTTCAGCGGGCTGACTTTATTTTTCGCCATCATTGCCACAACAGAACTTGAATCGATTCCGCCGCTCAAAAAAACTCCCAAAGGAACATCTGATATCAAACGTTCTTTCACCGAATTTTCAAATAACTCTTTTATTCTCTGCTTGTAATATTCTTCGCCCTTATCTTTTGAATCACCGGCCGGCAAAGAATCCCAGTATTTTTTAATATCAATTTTGCCATTTCTAAAAATAAGATAATGCGCCGGCAGAAGCTTCTTGATTCCTTTGTAAATGGTGTCGGGCGCAATAGAATGTCCGAAAGTAAAATAATTTACCAACCCTTGGTTGTCTATGGTTCTTGTTATTGATTTGTCTTGTAAAATTGCTTTTATTTCCGACGCAAAAACAAATTTATTTCCGTCAAAATAATAATATAAAGGTTTTTCTCCCATCCTGTCGCGCGCCAAAAACAAACGCTCTTTTGCCTGGTCAAAAATAGCAAAGGCAAACATTCCGTTGAATTTTTCAACGCAATTGATTCCCCATTGCTCGTAACTGCGCAGAATTACCTCCGTGTCTGTTTTTGATTTGAATTTATGGCCGTTATTTTCCAAAACTTTTCTTATTTCCTGAAAATTATATATTTCTCCGTTAAAGACAATTTGCAAAGTTTTGTCTTCGTTTGACATCGGCTGATGCCCCAAAGGAGACAAATCAATAATAGACAATCGCCTGTGGCCCAAGCCAATGTTGTTTTTTATATAAATGCCAGAATCATCCGGACCCCTGTGGCCCAAAATATCAGTCATATTTTCCAGCAAAGAGGCATCAACTTTCTGCCCTTTATAATTGTATATTCCGGTTATTCCACACATATTTTTCAAATGCGTTATTGTTCAAAGCCAAAAGGCACATCAAAGCTGAAAAAACAGGCATCCGTATCCTTACAATTATGCCAAAATTATTTATAAAAAGAGAAAGCGCAGATAATGCCAGCAAAGAAAATACCAGCAATGGCAATGCTAATTTGTATGTTTTGAAAAAGTTTTTCAGTCCATTCTTTTTTATGCGCATTGCCATTCCGCGCAAAATCAGAAAAATTATAAAATACCAGGGAATAGTTTCTAAAAGAAAAAATAAATGGCTTTTTTGCTTTAACTGCCATGGGAAAGGCCCTAAAAAAGAATAAACAAAAGATATTGCGTAATTTGTTATGAATTTGTATTTATTGCCAAAACCAGTTTCAAGATTGAACGAAGAACTTGTCCCGGAAATTTCAGAGGCAGGGCAAGAAGAAATTTTTCCGCTTTCCGTCAATCTTCCGTTTTCTGCGCAATTGGAATTTTCAATCGGCGCATATGCCACTTCCCTGTAATTAGTTATTGAATCTTTATTCAAAAAACTTTCCATTGGAATTGCTCCAAAATAACCGCACCCAACCAAATATGGAGAAAAACCCAGAAGAAAAATAACGGCAAATCCATAAACAATTTTTTCTTCAAATTTTAAATTCACCAGGAAAAACCAGCAGGCTACAAAAGAAAACATCAGGGCAAACCCGATATAAAAACGAAAATGTATAAGGCAGGTTAAGACGGCAAAAAACGCCAGAAATTTAAGCGCTGTAAAATCTTTCATCATTTTTATAAACAGCAGAAGCCCGGCTAAAGACAGCAAAACAACCAAGCTGTCTTTGAGCAATAAACTGCTGAAAAAAAGGAAGCTCGGATAAAATGAAAAAATCAGCAATATGAAAAAAGCGCTTTTTTTGCTGCCACCGATTTCCAAAATTATAAAATATAAAAAAATAGCGGAGAACACGGCTATCCAAACAAGAAACAGCTGGCCGACAATCATTTTTGGCAGAGAAATCGCATAAACCAATCCTATTATCACCGGAAAATAATGGAGCAAATCTAAATCAGCCAGGTAAAAATTAAAATGCCTGAACCTTTGCGCTATTTCAACCGCGCTGTGATGGTAGCCGTCATAATCAGCTCCTCCTGAAAACGGCTGGAATCCTGTAAGATAAATAAACAGGACAACAGACAAATGGACTAAAAAAAATAGCGAAATAATTATATATAATTCCCTGTCCTTTACGCCCAATTTGTATAAAACGCAAAAAGTTGTGGCAGTCAAAAAAATTGCTATAAGCAGACCGACCGCCAATCCCTTGTCAAAAAAAGATATGAAAAAAATCGCCAGCAAAACTATTGCCACCAGAAATAATATTTTTTTTGTGTTAATCATTTTTTTTATTTTAATAACCGATTGAAAACTTTTTCGTATTCTTTGGCGCTTTTTTCCACAGAAAAAAATTCTGCTCTTTTTCTGCCTGCGTTTGAAAACATTTTTGCCAAAGCCTTATTATTCAAAATTCTTAAAAGAGCCTCTGCCAATGCTTTTGGATTTTGAACCGGAACTAAAATTCCGCTCTTGTTGTCTTCAATAATTTCATCGGGACCAAAAGGACATCTTGTTGAAACCACAGGAACTCCGCACGCCATTGCTTCAACCAAAACATTTCCAAAACCCTCTGCTACAGAAGACAAAACAAAAACAGAAGATTTTTTGATATATTTATAAGGATTGCTTTGAAATCCTAAAAAATCAACATTTTTTGACAGCCCCAAAGTTTCAACCATTTTTTTCAGTTTTAATTCTTCCGGTCCTTCACCTAAAATAATCAGGCGGACCGATTTTTTTAAAAGCACTATTTCAATCGCTTTAAAGAGCATCGGGTAATCTTTTTGGCTTGCCAATCTGCCGGCTGCCGCAACAACAGGAATATCATTATTTATCAGCCACTTATGGCTGACTTTTTCGTTTGACAAATTAATTAAATTATCATTGACTATCGGGTTGTAAATAACTTTTAATTTTTCAACAGGCGCAATTTTTAAAATATCCTCTGCCACTCCTTTGGAAACGCAAATTACCTGGTCGGCTTTTAAATAAAATAGCCTGATGAAAACGGGAAGGAAAAAACGCGACACGAAACTATTTAAAGGAGAGCTTGCAATTTTAGGCAGAGAAAGCAGGGCAATGTGTTCTGTAATGACGATTTTTGTTTTGGCTTTTGACAATTTTACGGCCAATATGCAGATTATATTGAAATGCGGAAAAGCAGACACTAAAATATCGGGCTGGTTATTTTTTAAATAATTTTTCAAATTTAAAAATGTCCTTAAATATCCTTTGGCGTCAAGACCGGTTATAATAACATTTTTAGGGACTTTGTCAACGAATCCCCCTTTTTTTTCCGCCAAAACTAATGAAAAGGCATAATCCTTGGCATTTAAAGAGCAGAGAAGGTTTAAAGCATTCCGCTCGGCTCCCCCGATTTCAAAAGAAGGGAAGAAAAAAGCAATAGTACGTCTTTCTTTCAGAGGCATTTTAATATAAAAATACTGCCCGAAAAGGCTTGCATTTATGGTTAAATTATTATATTATACTATAACTTACATAAAAGAAAAAATCAATAAAATGGAGGATGAAAAACCAAAGATAAAAACCATTATTTTGTGCGGAGGGACAGGCACCCGCTTGAAGGAGGAAACCGAGTTTAAGCCAAAGCCCATGGTAGACATAGGGGGAAAGCCGATTCTCTGGCATATTATGAAAATATATAACCATCACGGCTATGACAATTTTGTTTTGGCTTTGGGCTACAAGGGCAGTTATATTAAAGATTATTTTTTAAGGCAGAAATATTACACTCACGATTTCCTTTTCAAGCAGTCCGAGGGCAAAATAACCAATTTTTTAAACAATGGCTCAGAATGCGATAATTTCAATATAATCTTTGCAGAGACAGGGCTGGAAACTCCCCATGGAGAAAGAGTTTTAAAACTGAAAGATTACATAAATGAGGATATTTTTATGGTCACTTACGGCGACGGCATTGCTGACATTGATATCAAAAAGCTGGTAGAATTCCATAAAAGCCATGGGAAAATAGCAACTATCACAGGGGTCCATCCTGCCAATTCCAGATGGGGATTGGTAAACTCTGGGGATGATAATATGGTTACCGAATTTGCCCAAAAACCCATGCTTTATGATTATGTGAACGGCGGTTTTATGGTTTTTAACAAGGAATTTTTAAATTATTTGAAGCCGGGCGATATGATAGAAGATGCTTTAATGAGGCTGATACCTGGAAAACAGCTGGCTTTATACAAACACGAAAATTTTTGGTACGGAATGGACACATATAAAGATTTTCTCCTTCTAAACGAACTTTGGGAAAAAGATCCGAAATGGAAAATATGGAAAACATAATTAAAAAAATAATCCGCTCATATAACGCAGGCAGAAGATATTTGTTTAAAGACACCAAATATTTATTTTTTTACATATACAGGTATTTTACTGATAATTACCATAACAAGTGCAAATTTTATACAGATGAAGAATTTGCCAATTTAATTAAAGCAGGCAAGCCTGCACTCAGATTGGGAGACGGAGAAATAAGCCTGGTGCATTTTTTGCCCACACCCAGCAACAGCCCGCAAGTTTACAGCGACGCCATAAGAAATGACTTCTTGAAAATTATCAAAAATTACAGCGACGATTCAAAATACATAATCGGAATTCCCAAAGCCGTCAATTTTACGAATGCAGAATTGAAAAAAATAAACCGCTTTGAAGTATGCCGGCAGATGAAAATCACCTACGAGATGATATTCAATAAAAACGCGAAATATTTTGACGCGTTTGCTTTTTACAAAGACGGCGGGTTTGAAAAATTCATATTGCCGCACATAAAAAACAAAAAAGTGATAATAGCGACAAATGAAGAAAACAAGAAAAAAATAATGGATTCCAAATTGTCGTCAAAAGAATATCTTTATGTTACTTGCGGAGAAAAAAATACCTATGAAGACAGATTCAGGATGCAAAATGAGATTATTAATATTATTGACAAAAGCGGGTTGCCGAAAGATAATTTTGCCATACTGATGTCTGCCGGGCTTTCAAAAACAATAATACATGACATGGCTGGCAAAGGATACCAGTTAATAGACATTGGAAGGGGGCTGGAAAATTATTACGCAGGAATAAGCATCGAACACCTTCTTACGGACAAACTTTATTAATTTTCTAAAATTATGGACAAAATAATAGAGCAGGACATAAAAGAAATAACAGATAGCATAAAAAAAATTGCACAAAAGTTGGAAGGAAAAACTCTTTTGGTTACCGGCGGAACCGGATTTATCGGCAGTTATATTTTAGACGCTGTTTCTTTTCTTAATGAAAACCATTTCAAAAAACCCTGCAACTTAATATGTTTGGATAATTTAATTGTCGGAGACGAGCATAGGATATCGCGCTTGCTTGAAAAAGAATATTTCAAATTCATAAAGCATGACATTTCAAAGCCTTTTGAATATGCCGACTCTATAGATTTCATAATTCATGCCGCTTCAATTGCCTCTCCGACATTTTACCGGCTTCATCCCATAGAAACAATCGACGCCAATGTTTTGGGAACGCGCAATCTGCTGGAACTGGGCGCAGAAAAAAAAATAAAAAGCTTCCTTTATTTCAGCTCCAGCGAAACTTATGGAGACCCGATTGAAGGAAATATTCCAACGCCGGAAACCTATAAGGGAAACGTTTCTTTTACAGGGCCAAGGGCTTGCTACGACGAGTCGAAAAGATTGGGCGAAACGCTGTGCATTGCTTTTTTCAACCAGCGCAATGTTCCTGTTAAAATTGCCAGGCCTTTCAATGTTTACGGCCCCGGCATGAGATTGGACGACAAAAGAGTCATTCCGGATTTTATGAACAATGTCTTGCATAACGAACCCATTATAATGTACAGCGACGGAAAAGATACAAGGTCTTTCTGTTATGCCACAGATGCGATAATCGGCTTTTTTAAAATATTATTATCAGATTTCAACGGCGAACCGTTTAACGTTGGAAATGACGCAGAAGAAATATCAATGATAAAATTGGCAGAAACCATAAAAGAAATTTCAGGAAACAAAATTGAAATAATAAGCAGAGAAAGCAAAGACAAAAACTATTTGAAAGATAATCCGCACCGCCGTCTGCCTGATTTGGCTAAAATAAAAAAACTTTTGAATTACGAGCCGAAAACAGATTTAAAAACTGGGCTTAAAAAAAGCATAGACTGGTATAAATTAGCCTATAACTTATGAAAATATCAATCATTGGCGCAGGTTATGTGGGGTTAGTGACAGGAGTTGGGCTTGCCTCTGTGGGACACGAGGTTTTTTGCGTTGACGTAAATGAAGAAAAAGTTAAAAAAATAAACAGCGGGATATCGCCGATTTACGAAAAAGATTTGGATAAATTGCTGAAAAAAGCGTCCAGCAAAAAATTAATATCGGCAACTTCTGATTTAAAATCTGCTGTTTTGAACAGCGACATAACTTTTATAACCGTGCCCACGCCAAGCCAAAATGACGGCGGAATTGACCTGTCTTTCATCAAAAAAATTTCGCACCAGATAGGAATTGCCCTCCTGCAGAAAAATAAATACCATTTGATAGTTGTAAAAAGCACGGTTGTGCCAGAAACAACCCAGGACATTGTTATTCCGTTGATAGAAAAATATTCGAAAAAAAACGTCGGGCAATTCGGCGTATGCATGAATCCGGAATTTCTCCGCGAAGGCGGAGCTGTTTATGATTTTATGAACCCCGACAGGATAGTAATAGGCCAGCTGGACAAAAAAAGCGGAGACAAATTGGCAGAGGTTTATAAGAATTTCAAGACAGACATATTGAGAACTTCTCTCAATAACGCCGAAATGATCAAATATACAAACAATGCTTTGCTGGCAACTTTGATTTCCTTTTCCAATGAAATTGCCAATATCTGCCAGCAAACTCCCGGAACCGATGCTTTTGAAGTTTTGAAAGGAGTTCATTTGGACAAAAGATTCAATCCTATTTTAAACAACAAAAGAGTCAACCCAAACTTTTTGACTTATTTATGGCCCGGTTGCGGATTCGGCGGCAGCTGTTTTCCCAAAGACGTGAAGGCGCTGGCCGCTTTCGCAAAAAAGAAAAATTACAATCCTCTTATTTTATCGGCGGTTTTGGATGTCAATAAAAAACAGCCGTTGCAGCTTTCAAGCCTGGCTGAAAAAAATCTTGGGACATTGGAAAATAAAAAAATTGCTGTTTTGGGGCTGGCTTTCAAGCCCAACACTGACGACACCAGAGAATCTCCGGCAATTTCTTTAATAAAAGAATTAATTTCCAAAAAAGCAAAAGTTTCTGTTTATGACCCCATAGTAAATTCAAATAATATCAAATCCCCTCTTTCGGGCTTGAATTTTAAATTTGCAAATTCTTTGGATGACGCCATAAAAGGCAAAGATGCCTGCCTGTTGGTTACCAGCTGGCAAGAATTTAAGAATATAACTCCGGAACTTTTAAAAAATGGAACAAAAAATCCTTTGCTGATTGACGGACGCGGATTTTTTGACAAAAAAGAATTTGAAGGAAAAACAAATTATCTGCCGATTGGAAAAAATATAAATAAAAAAAATATCCAAACATCTTAATTGTTTTTTAAAAAAATAAATGTATACTGAAATAAAAAAAAGGCGCATTGGGTAATGCGCCACATGCTCACCCAAATGGGTTGGGTTATGCACATTGAATATTTTCGGCAACGAATGCGCCGAGCGCCGCGGGAATAATCCTGCGCCGATGGCTTGCAATCGTCTTTGTAGGAAGCTGGTCCACAGGGAACCACATCCCTTTCATCTCGCTAGCTCTGCCCGCCTGAAGACAGCAAAGATAGACCAGCGAAAGGAAATGTCCCCGAGCTTCGTTGGGATTATTCACGTTGGCAACGAAACGCGCCGACTGAATCGTTCCGCCGCCGAACTCCTTGTCGACAAGGCGATTGAAGACGTCTTCGATGTCTTCTCCTGAACGAAGAACCGAACCAGGGCAGTGCCATTCGCTGGGGTATGCGGTATCGTCAGGAGGCCGATGAGTCATATACACCTCTACGATGTTATAGCTTGCATCATCTGTTTGAACAAGACCATGAGATGTTTCGCAACAAACTCCGACAATCTCCTTCCTCTTCAATTGAAGGCAGACCGCCTCCACCGCCACGCTGACAGTAACCTTGGCTAGCGCATCGAATAACGCTGTGCCATAGGGCTTTGCGGGATTAATTCCCTGCAATCCCCGTATCAAATCCGACCTTCTCATTGCTCTCCCTCCTTTCAAAAGGGTTGTACAAATTAACAAAGGACAAAACTAAACACTAATCTCACTAATATATTATATACAAAATAAAAATAATGTCAATACTTTCAAAAGTTGCGCACAACATAGAAGGCCAGCCAATGTTCAAGGTTTTGGACAAGGTCCAGAAACTGGAAAAACGCGGAGAGAATATCATTCATTTTGAAATAGGAGACCCTGATTTTGACACGCCAAAACACATAGCAGAAGCTGCCTGCCAATCCATAAAAAACGGAGAAACCCATTACGCGAATTCAATGGGGCTTTACGATATGAGAGAAGCAATAAGGGAAACAACTTTGATATCCAGAAAATTCAAGCCGTCTTTAAACCAAGTTCTTATAACGCCCGGCGCAAATATCATAATTTATCTTGCCATTTCCTGCTTGGTAAATCCCGGCGAAGAAGTGATTGTGCCAGACCCCGGATTCCCCACTTATTATTCTGTAATAAAACTTTGCGGAGTAAAGCCAGTAAGAGTTCCGTTAAAAGAAAAAAATAAATTCAGGATGTATCCGGTAGACGTAAGAAAAGCCATTACTAAAAAAACAAAGCTTATCATCATCAATTCTCCAAACAATCCAACCGGTTCTGTAATGACTGAAAAAGAGCTGGACGAAGTTTATAAAATTGCAAAAGACAACGGCATTTATCTGCTTTCTGACGAAGTATATTCTAGAATGATATACGGCGAAAATAAATTTTACAGCCCTTCTAAAAATGATGCCTGCAAAAACACAACAATTGTAATAAACGGATTCAGCAAAGCATTTGCAATGACAGGCTGGAGATTGGGAGTTGCCATCGGTCCTGAAAAAGTCATTGAAAAAATGGGGCTGTTGGTGCAGACATTGTGCTCGTGCGTTTCTCCTTTTGTGCAGAGAGCAGGAATCGCCGCCATAAACGGAGACCAGTCTGAAATTAAAAAAATGATGGAAATATATAAAGAAAGAAGAGACACGCTCGTCGAAGGACTGAATAAAATTCCGGGCTTGAGCTGCCTGAAAAGCGAAGGGGCTTTTTATGTATTCTGCAACATAACAAAAACAGGCATGACTGAAGAGCAATTTGCCGATTTTGCTTTAAAAAAAGCTAAAGTCGCGCTCCTGCCCGGCACTAATTTTGGGAAATATGGAAAAGGATATGTGAGGCTTACTTATGCCACAAGCATTGAAAATATTAAAGAAGGCCTCAAAAGGCTGGAAAAAGTTTTAAAAAAATAATCAAATGCGCGTAGCAGACTACATAGCAAAATTTATTTACGAAAACGGCACAAAGCATGTTTTTATGTTTTCTGGCGGAGGAATAATGCATCTCACAGACGGCCTTGCCTGCAATAAAAATTTGAAAAAAATCTGCGTCCATCATGAACAAACCGCATCAATGGCAATTGAAGCATACTCAAGGCTTACAGGAAAAATGGGCGTTGGATATTTTACCACAGGTCCCGGCGCGACAAATGCCTTAACCGGTCTTGCGGGCGCATGGCTGGATTCTGTGCCCTGTCTTTTTATTTCCGGCCAGGCAAAAAGAAAAGATTCTGTGCGCATGGCAAAAATTCCAGGGCTCAGGCAAGTGGGCGTGCAGGAAATAGACATAATACCTGTCATAAAATCGGTCACAAAATATTCTGCCTTTGTAGACAATCCGAATGATATCAAATATCATCTCCAAAAAGCTTATTACTTTGCAAAAGAAGGCAGGCCAGGCCCTGTCTGGCTGGATATTCCGCTTGACGTCCAGGGAGCTGAAATTGATGAAAAAAACTTGAAGAGCTTTTATGCTCCCAAAGAAAAAAATAAAATATCAGACGGCGACATTAAAAAAATAATCAAATATCTCAAATCAGCAAAAAGACCTGTAATTTTGGCGGGATACGGAGTAAGAATTTCGGGAGCTAAAAGCCAATTGTCTGATTTTGCCAAAAAATATAAAATACCCGTGGTCACAACTTATCTTGGAGTTGATTTGATTGAAGAAAACCATGCCTGCTATTCGGGAAGAATTGGAATCAAAGGAACAAGGTCGGGAAATTTAGCCGTGCAGAATTCTGACTTGCTGATAGTGATCGCAAGCAGTTTGCCCGTGGCAGAGGTCAATTATGAATATAGCCAATTTGCCAGAGACGCCAAAATTGTTGTTGTGGACATTGATATGTCTTCGCATAAGAAAAAAACCATAAAAATTGACACTTTGATAAAGGGCGATGTTAAAGAATTTTTAGAAAAACTTTTAAAAAATTCAAAAAAAGAAAACTTTGATTTTGACAAAAACTGGCTGAAAACATGCGCAGGCTGGAAAAAGAAATATCCCGTCTGCCTGCCGGAATATAAAAAATTAAAAAATAAAATCAACCTTTATTATTTTTTAGAAAAACTTTCGCAGAAACTTTCAAAAAATGACGTGGTCATAACAGATGCAGGCTCTGTTTTTTACGTAGGCTCGCAAGGAATAAAAATAAAAAAAGGAATGAGGTATATAACTTCCGGCGGATTGGCAACCATGGGCTACAGCCTGCCGGCCGGCATTGGAGCAAGCGTTGGACTGGAAAACAAAAGAACAATATGCATAACCGGCGACGGTTCTTTCCAGCTTAATATTCAGGAACTGCAGACTTTGGTCCATTATAAGTTGCCCGTAAAACTTTTTGTGATTAACAACGGAGGATACCTTTCCATCAGATTTACGCAAAGAAAATTTTTCAACAGCCGTTTTATCGGAGTAGATAAGAATTCCGGAATTTCTTTCCCGAATATTGAAAAAATCGCCAAGGCTTATGGAATAAAATTCGTCCGGGCAAAAAATAACAAAGAATTGGGCGCTGCCCTTGATAAAACTTTAAAATATAAAGGCCCTGTTATCTGCGAAATAATAAGTCCTGAAAATCAGGAAATTATTCCAGCTGTCGCTTCGGAAAAAAATCCTGACGGCGCCATGGTTTCAAAACCTTTGGAAGATATGTATCCGTTTTTGGACAGGGAAGAATTCAAAAAAGAAATGATTATTAAGCCCTTGAAGAATAATTGAAATGGCTGACAACCGCAAAAAAATATTCCTTTCAGGAGGCGACGGATTCATAGGCCGAAATATATTAGAATGCCTCAACGAAAAATACAATTTTGTGTCGCCGTCTGCAAAAGAACTCGACCTGACAAATGCCCAGGCGGTATATGATTTTTTGGAAAAAGAAAAAGTTGATATTGTGCTGCACGCAGCAAATGTTGGCGGAATAAAGGGGGAAAAAGAACCGCCGGACGCAATTTCTGCAAATCTGAAAATGTTTTTTAATTTGTTGAGGGCAAAACCCTTTTACAAAAAAATGATAATGTTCGGTTCTGGCGCAGAATATGGCAAAACAAGGCCGATTGTAAAAATAAAAGAAGATGATTTTGACAAATATATTCCGGAAGACCAATACGGATTCTACAAATATATCTGCTCAAAATATGCCGAAAAAACAGACTTTATCACCCACATCCGGCTTTTTGGAGTATTTGGAAAATACGAACAATATGAAACGCGGTTTATTTCAAATGCCATCTGCAGAGTCCTGCTTGATATACCCATAGCCATAAACCAAAATGTATTTTTCGATTATATTTGTGCAGAAGACGTGGCTAAAGCTGTCGATTGCCTTATAGAAAAAAAAGCAAAACATAAATTTTACAACATAGGCTCGGGCAGACAGATTGATTTGATGGCAATCGCCAAAAAAATATTGCAAATATCCGGCAAAAATCTGGAAATATTGGTGGAAAACAGCGGTTTGAACAATGAATACACCTGCGACGTTTCCAGATTCTTATCGGAATTTCCCGATTTTAAATGTGCCGACTTTGAAGAATCCATAAAAAAAATGTTTGATTATTACAAACCCCTGATTTCTCAAATAAACATAAAATAAACATGGAAGACAAATATTTATTAAGCATCTGCATACCAACTTACAACAGAGCTGACTATTTGAAACAATGCCTTGATAATATTGTCCGCCAATTTGGCGATAAAAAAATAAAAGATTCAATTGAAATAGTTATTTCCGACAATGCCAGCAAAGACAACACCGAAAATCTGGCAAAAGAATACCAAAGTCGATGGGACAACATAAAATATTTCAGAAATGAAAAAAATTTGGGCCCCGACGAGAATATGATAAATTCTGTTTTGAAGGCAGAAGGCAGATATTGCTGGACCATAGGAGACGACGATTTTATACAAAATGGCGGGCTGAATTTCATAATAAGCTCGTTGGAAAAAAAACCCGTGTCCCTGCTAACTATAAATTTTAATCCCTTTATCGACTTGGATGCCTGCGCCAAAAAAATTGAAAATATAGACGAAAAGCTTCTTATGTACTTCGATTCTCCGGAAAAATTCTGGTCTGACGGCTATTGCCAGGGCATTTTTGGAATTTTAATTTTTAACAAAAAACTATGGCTTGAAATTGACAGGAATAATTACGAAAAGCTTTGGGCTTATTATGAAATTATCCTGAAAATGATTGCCCGGTCTGACTTGCCGCTGGCTCATATAAATTATCCTCTAGCATTCATAGGCCAAGATTACAGATGGAATGAAAATGGAACCGCCCTGCTTGTTTCGGTAAATTTTAAAAAACTTTTAGATAAATTAACCGATTACGGATATAGCAAAAAATTCATCAACACTAAAAAATTAATAATAGCAAAAAGCCTGCCGACAGCTATCTTAAGCGCAAAAAGCTACGGCCTGAAATGCTCGTTTTCCAACTTAAAACTGATTTACAAAAATTTTTATAATTATCCAATTTATGTTTTTGCAACCGCTTTGATTTTTTTCATACCAAATACAATTGTCAAAAAATTAAAATCCATAAAAAACAAGCTTAAAAAATAAAAATCCGCATGCAAAAAAAAATAAAAAAAGAGATATTAAAAAAAGTAAAAGATTTTTATTCTGCCAGGCCGAAAGAAAAATTCCTGCCTGGCAAAACCTACATAAACTATGCCGGCAGAGTTTATGACGAAAAAGAGCTGGTTAATTTGGTTGACAGCTCCTTGGACTTCTGGCTGACAACCGGAAAAAATGCCGCCAAGTTTGAAAAAGAGTTTGCCGATTTTTTAGGAGCAAAACATTGCTTGCTGACTAATTCCGGCTCTTCTGCCAATCTTTTGGCTGTTTCTGCCCTTACCTCAAAAAAGCTCAAAGAAAGAAGATTAAAGCCGGGCGACGAAGTCATAACAATTGCCTGCGGTTTTCCGACAACGCTTAATCCGATAATCCAGAATGGCTTGACGCCGGTTTTTGTCGACATTGAATTGGGAAGCTACAACATTGATGCAGATAAAATTGAAAAAGCGCTTTCCAAAAAAACAAAAGCAATTTTCATAGCCCACACATTGGGAAACCCTTTTAATATCGAAAAAATTTTGAAAATAGCCAAAAAATATAATCTCTGGCTTATCGAGGACAACTGCGACGCCTTGGGCTCTGAATATAACAACAAATACACCGGCACTTTTGGAGATATTTCTACGTTCAGCTTTTATCCTGCCCACCATATGACTATGGGCGAAGGCGGAGCGATTGTGACAAATAATTTTGAACTGAAAAAAATAATCTCTTCTTTCCGCGACTGGGGCAGGGACTGCTGGTGCGAATCGGGATGCGACAATACCTGCAAAAAAAGATTCGGATGGAAACTGGGAAAAATGCCTTTCGGCTACGACCACAAATATATTTATTCGCATATCGGATATAACCTTAAAATTACCGACCTTCAAGCGGCAATCGGGCTGGCCCAATTAAAAAAACTTCCTTCTTTCATTGAAAAAAGAAGAGAAAATTTTGATGCAATTTACAATATATTGGAGCCGTACCAAAAATATCTATTGTTGCCGAAAATAGAAAAAAACTGCAAGCCTTCGTGGTTCGGTTTTCCCATCTTAGTGAAAAAGACAGCTTGTTTTACAAGAAACGACATCGTAAATTATTTGGAAAATAATAAAATAGCAACCCGCATGCTTTTTGGAGGGAATCTTTTGAAACAGCCCGCTTATCTTAATATAAAGCGCCGAGTCCATGAAAAATTAAAGAATACCGACATCGTGATGGATGACCTGTTTTGGATAGGCGTTTATCCCGGAATCGGCAAGGAACAGATAAATCACATAGCAAAAACTATTAAAAAGTTTTTTGAAGAAAAAAAATGTATATAGGATTTTACAGCAACCATAATTTATACAATAAAAATAAAATGCTTACAGACCCCTCTTCGACCATAGGGGATAATTTGATGTATCCTTTTTTTTATCTGGCTCAGCAACTTGAAAAATTGGGGCACAAATCAGCCACCATCGACACAGATAATATTGAGAATTTTGATGCTGTAGTATTTTTGGAGTTCCCCACTTTAAAAAACAAATATTTCAGGCAGCTTTTAAAATTAGGGCGCGATAATATGTATCTTCTTATTTTTGAATCGCCTTTGATAAAACCGGATAATTTAGACTTGAAAAACCACAAATATTTCAAAAAAATATTTACATGGACAGACGAGCTGGTAGACAACAAAAAATATTTCAAAATAAATTACAGCCATAAAATCCCGGAAAAATTGGATTTTGACATAAACAAAAAAGGAAAACTGTGCGCTGTAATATCGGGCAATAAGCTTACTCCCCACCCCAAAGAATTATATTCTGAAAGAATAAGAGCCATTCGCTGGTTTGAAAAAAATCATCCTGAAGATTTCGACCTTTTCGGCATGGGATGGGACAGATATAATTTTCAGGGAAATTTTTTAGGAATAAATATAGCCAGGCTGAACCGTCTTGCATTTCTGGCAAAAATGCTGGCGCCGAATTATCCTTCTTACAAAGGAAAAATCAAGTCAAAGAATGAAACCTACAAAAAATATAAATTTTCCATATGCTATGAAAATATAGAAGGTTTTCCGGGATATATTACCGAAAAAATAATTGACTGCTTTTTTGCCGGCTGCGTGCCAGTATATTTAGGCGCTCCGAATATAACAGACCACATTCCTGAAAATACTTTCATCGACAAAAGAAATTTTCACAGCTACGAAGACTTGTATAAATATCTCAAAAATATGAGCAATGAAAAATACGCCGAATATTTAGAGGCGATAAAAAACTTCATCAGAAGCGAAAAATTTTATCCGTTCACCGCAGAATATTTTGCAGAAACACTAATGCGGGAAATCATAAAATGAAAAAACCATTGCTGACAATTTGCGTTCTCTGCCACAACAGCGAAAAATTCATTGAAAAAACCTTAAAATCCATTTTAAGCCAGGCTTATTCTGATTCCGAGATAATCATTTCTGACAATTATTCAGATGACAGCACGCCGGAAATTATAAAGCATTTCCAAAAAGATTATCCGAAAATAATATACCGCAGGAATGAAAAGCCCTTGTTAGATGACCAAGACTATATCGGATGCTATGAGAATTACAACACCTGTCTCAAATCCGGGCTGATAAACGGCGAATTTGTCGCTTTCTGCCACGACGACGATATTTATCATAAAGATGTTTTCGAAAAACAGATAAATTTTTTAATCAAAAATCCTGAAGCTGGAGCTGTTTTTACAATGGTGAATCTTATTAATAACAATGATAAAATAATCAGGACAACCAGAATTCCAAAAATCCTCGGCAAAAAAAATATCCATAATTTTACAGAAATATTCAACGCCCTTCTCTATAATGGAAATACTTTTTTAGAAACTCCGGCTTTTTTGGCAAGAAAAAAAACATTTGAAACCTCAGGATTTTTTAATGAAGACAGATTCCGCACATCGGCCGACCTTGAAATGTGGCTAAGAATAGCGGAAAAATATTCCATTGGCATCCTTGATGAAAGGCTGGTAGATTACAGGGTTGGAGGCGGAGGGCGGGCTTACCAGCGCTTGCGGAATAAAAGATCTGATTTTTTTTCAGTAATGGATTATTATCTGGAAAAAAAATCATTGGCTGCCGAAAATAAATTTTTAAGGCAATATGAATATCAAAAAAATTTCGACGACACTTTGCTGGCGCTCAATTTTCTTATGAAAGACGATATAACTGCGGCTAAAAAAATAATAAATCAGCCGGTTAAGTTGAGCATTTTTTTGGCTTTTTTTGAAAATATCACGTTGAAAAGAATGCAGGTTTCAATGCTGAGAATCATTATGTTTTTGGGAATTAATGCCGGATTTGGAAAATATCTCAAAAAAATATTTCAAACGCTTATCGTCATAAATCGCCGATGACTCCGGCATATTTATTCTCAAATTCAAAAATATGGAATTTATCAATTTGTTTTTTCCGCAAGTAATCGTAAAAATGAGAATTGTCCTGGATATCATCAAAAATTATAACAGCGCCGGCATTAAATAATTTTTCCAGCTGTTTTACCGCAAAAGCCCTGCCTCTGTAACTTTTGTCGGAATCATAATGGAATATGTCAATTTTGCCAATCTCTTTTTTTATTTTTGGAATATTAATTTCATCTCCTTTTATAAAAAGCTTCCAGTTTTTTTTGAATCTTTCTTCCACTAAAATGCCGACATATTTTTGTGGCTCTGCCAATCTGAAATATAAAAGGTCGCTGCTGTATAAAATTCCCTGCCCGTTTTCATAAATTGCCTTCAAAAACATTTGACTGGAAAAACCGGCTGCCACGCCGGTCTCGAATATGCGGTTTGGTTTTTTCAATTTCGTCAAAAAATAAAGCACAGGGTAAATGCCTCCTCCGCCAAGGTCATAACCGATTTCCGGCAAAACATTATTTGCTTTTAACTTAAGCTCTGACGCGCATTTTAATGATTCTTCCCAGAGTTTATTATTTATATTTCTAAAAATTTCTGAATAATCAGAGCAATTTTTTTTAATCCATTTTAAATTTTCTTCTTTAGACAAACTGCCTTTTTCATCAAAAAATCTTTCGACAGCTTTGCCTGCCAAAACTCTAAAATTTTCCGGAGACTTAAATCCGAATTTTATAATATTAAGCAGATTTTCAGACATTTTTTTCATACCATTCAATTGTATTTTTAAGACCGGCTTTGAAATTAGTTTTTGCCAGGAAGCCGAACTCTTTTTTTGCAAGAGACGTATCAAGCGACCTTCTCGGCTGGCCGTCGGGCTTTGTTTTATCCCATTTGATTTTTCCTTTAAAATTCATCAACCTGCAAATTAAATCCGCCAAATCCTTTATTGAAATTTCCAAATCAGAACCCAAATTCACAGGCTCTGATTTTTCATATTTTTCCGTTGCCAGAATAATTCCTTCAGCCGCGTCTTCAACATACAAGAATCCCCTGGTGGCCTTTCCTGTTCCCCAGGCTTCAATATATTTTTTTCCGTCTCTTTTTGCCTCGTAAATTTTTCGTATCAAAGCAGCTATGACGTGCGAAGATTCAGGATTGAAATTGTCGCCGGGACCGTACATATTCAGGGGCAATAAAAATACTGAATTAAATCCATATTGCGCCCGATAGGCCAAAGACTGCACCAAAAGCATTTTTTTAGCCAGCCCGTAAGGCGCGTTTGTTTCTTCGGGGTATCCATTCCATAAATTTTTTTCTTTAAAAGGAACGGGCGTAAATTTTGGATAAGCGCAAACTGTTCCAAGCGCCACAAATTTTTCAACGCCTTCTTGCCGGGCTACTTCCATCAGCTGGGCCCCCATTATAATATTGTCGTAAAAAAGTTCCCCGGGTTTTGCCTTGTTAAACCCAATTCCGCCCACCTTGGCGGCAAGATGTATTACAATATTTTTACCTTTTACCGCCTTTACGCAGTCTTCCCATTTTCTCAAATCTAATTCTTCAATCGACGGCAAAAACAAATTTTTTTCCAAAACTTTTCTTTTTTCCAACAAATTGGCAACCAAGCGCTTTCCTAAAAATCCGCCCGCGCCTGTTATTAAAATTTTTTTATCTTTAAGATTTATCATATTAATTCTTGTAATAAGATATGATATTTAAAAGCCCTTCTTCAAGAGAAACCGCAGGATGATATTTTAAAATTTTAACCATTTTTCCTATTTCAGGAAATCTATGCCTTATATCAACTCTTTTTGTTTCCACCAGTTTTGGCTTTAATTTTTCTTTTTGGCCAGAATAATAAATTATTGAATTCGCCAGGTCATATATTGTAAGGGGTCTTCCTGTCCCGATATTAATAACTTCCCCGTTGGAACTGTCCAGTTCCATTGCTTTTACAGACGCTTCTATATTGTCTTTTATATAAACAAAATCCCTTGTCTGGCTTCCATCGCCGAAAACAGTGGGGCATTTCCCTTCTAAAACTTGCTTTACAAAAATGCCGACGACAAAACCATAATCGCTGCTTTCCTGGCGAGGTCCGTAGACATTAAAAAATCTCAAGGCGCATGTTTTCAATCCGTATTTCTGCCAATATGATTCCAAAAATTTTTCTCCCAAAAGCTTTACAACAGCATAAGGAATTTTAGGGTTGACAGAGCCGTCTTCGCGCTCGGGCAATTCTTTCGGCTCTCCATACACTTCAGAGCTTGATGAAAATACAACTTTAGGCCTGCCATTTTTCAGCGACAATTCTAAAATATTTTTGATGCCCTCGACGTCATCCAGCACCAGCAGAGGATTTTCAATGGTTCTTTTCACGCCCACCATAGCCGCATAATGGAAAACTCCGTCAAATTTATATTTTTTGAAAACCGGCGCGATTTCTTTTATTTTGTTGGCATCGCCTTTTATAAATACAAAATCAGAATTATTTTTTAGAGAAGAAAGATTTTCAAGTTTTCCGGTGCTTAAATTGTCCAAGCAGACAACCTTACTGCCCTTTCCGATTAGTTTTTCGCACAAATGCGAACCAATAAACCCAGCTCCGCCGGTTATTAAAAATGTCTTTTTTTTATTTGATTTTTCCATATCTAAAATCTTAAAATCTTAATACTCTTTCTCCAAATCCTAAGAAGGAAAAATTTATAAGGGCTCATTGTTCCCGGATACTGCCGGAAAAATTTCGGCAAAGGATTAGTTTTTTTAAAATTCATTTCGCAGCCGTGCCAAAATAATTTTTTATAGCCGTCCACAACTATTTTCCCGTCGTATAATTGGAAAATCCTGGTCTGATATTTTGTATCTTTAAAAATTTCCTTTGGAGAATTATCTTTTATTTCAAAAAGATTAAAAAATTCTCTTTTCACAAAAAAGCCGTTCCAAAGTGTGGCAGCCACCAGTTCATATCCTTTTTTTCTAGCTAATTTAGATAGCGCAAATAAAGACGACCCTTGATTGACTTCCAAATTTCTTTCCTGAACAAAATAAATATCTGTTGGTATAGTTGAATTGAATTCTATAACCACGACTTTCGGAGAATATGTTTTCAAGGAATCCCAAATGTGATAATCATTTCCGTCTATGTCTATACTGAGAAGGTCAAAATTTTTATCTGTCGGAGTATTTTTTAAAATATTATCTAATGTATCTTCGCCCTCAAAATTAACTTTTCTGTTCAGGCAGATATTTTGGGGCTTTACAGAATAAGTTTCGGTTAATTTTTCATATTCTTTTTCATCAGATTCTATTAACGCGCCCGACCATCCTTTATTTTCAATTAAATTATAAGTATTGCTTAAAAATTTTCCGTCCAGCGCTCCAAACTCCACGCACTGCTTATTATCGCTTTTTATTATTTCAAAAATCTTTTCCAAAATGCCGTCTTCCCCGTTTTGAGAATAGACATTTTTTTCAAACGAGCATAACCAATTATTTTTTTTATTTTCCATAATCTATAATTTAATTAGTTAAAAGTTCAATCTACTTTCCACCATTTATCCGGAAACTTTTCTTTTATTATTTTGTCGCCTTCGCCCGGAGCAGCCAAATTCAAGCGCCTCATATCAGAATCAACCATTATTTTTACCAGCTCGTCAAATTTAATCTTCGCTTCCCAATTCAATTTGTTTTTTGCCTTCAAAGGGTCTCCGATAAGATTTTCAACTTCTGCCGGCCTGAAATATCTGTCATCAATTTCAACATATTGCTTAAAATCGCCTAATCCTGCATATTGGAATGCCACTTCCAAAAATTCTTTCACCGAATGGCTTTCCCCTGTCGCTATGACAAAATCATCCGGCTGGTCCTGCTGCAATATCTGCCACATTGCTTCTATATATTCCTGGGAAAAACCCCAATCGCGCTTGGCATTAATGTTGCCAAGATAAATTTTCTTTTCTAACCCTGCCTTAATTTTTGCTACGGCCATAGTAATTTTTCTTGTCACAAACGTCGGCCCCCTTCTGCATCCTTCGTGATTGAATAAAATGCCGTTGCAGGCAAAAATGCCGTAAGCTTCCCTATACATTCTGGTTATATCGAAAGAAAAAACTTTTGCGCAGGCATAAGGGCTTCGAGGATGAAAAGGAGTGTTCTCATTTTGGGGCGGAGCGTTGTTGCCAAACATTTCAGAGGACGACGCCATATAAAATTTTATCGGAAGCTTGGAATTTTTAATTGCCTCCAATATTCTCAGCGTTCCCAGGCCGTCTATGTTTACGGTTGATTCTGGCATATCAAAGCTTACTTTGACGTGCGACATTGCTCCGAGGTGGTATATTTCATCCGGCTTTATCTGGTTGATCAATCGTTCCAAATTTCCGGTGTCTGAAAGGTCTCCATAGTGCAAAAATAATTTGACATTATTCACGTGCGGATCCTGATAAAGATGGTCTATCCTTTCTGTCGTGAAAATGCTGTCCCATCTTATAATGCCATGCACTTGATATCCTTTGTATAATAAAAATTCTGCAAGATATGAACCATCTTGCCCGGCAATGCCTGTTATTAAAGCTTTTTTTTCCATAAAATTTAATTAATAATAGGAACTCTTACTGTGTCGCTTTCATATTTTCTGCCCGCCCTTGATTCGGAAATCAAATCAAGCAAAATTGTTTTCTCAATTGCTTTGAATCTGTGAATTGTCATCGGGGGTATTATTATAAGCTCTCCGGGCCTTAAAATTATTTTTTTGACATTTGAAGGATTGCTTGCTTTTGCGAAAAAAACTTCGAATTTTCCGGAGAGAACATAATTATACTGCGTAGAAAGCTTATGGTAATGGTTGGCCCTTACGCATCCTTTTTTCGTGACAATAAGCCCCACATGATTTATTTTTTCATTCAATAAGTCCGATATCGACCCTCTTTTGTCTTCAAATGCGGGCTTTATTTTTTTGACAATTACTTTTTTCATTTTATTATCGGGCTCGGTATTGGAATAATAAATTTTCCTCCGGCCTTTGAAAAATTTTCGTTATTTCTGATTATTTCTTCGGCAAAATTCCAGGCGAAGATAATGCCGTAATCCGGCTTGTCTTCCATAATTTTTTCTTCTCCCACGATAGGAATATGCATTCCCGGAGTATATCCTCCTTTTTTTATAAGAGATTTTTCTGCAATATAATCAATCAAATCTGCGCCGATTTTGCAATAATTCAGCACCGTGTTTCCTTTGGCCGGAGCTGAAATGCCTATTATTTTCTTGCCGTCTTTTTTAATGTCCCTTAAAAGATTTATCAACATTTCCTTGTGCAAAGCAACTTTTTTTGCAAACTCGTCTAAAGTTTCTTTATTATATATTTTTTTTTCATTCTCTAACAATATGAATTTTTCAATATTGCCCGATATCGGAATTTTTCCGGTTCTGCAGACAAAAACCCTGATTGATTTTCCATGTATGTCATATTTTTCAACATCAAAAACATCAAAATTATGCTTTTTGAAAAAATTTATCAGAGGCTTTACGGAAATGTATTCTAAATGCTCGAGATAAATCGTATCATACTCCAAATTTTCTATCAGATCAACCAAATAAGGAACCTCAAAAACAAACACCCCGTCTTCTTCTAACAAAATATCCAGAGATTTCAAAAGTCCTTCTTTGTCATCGATATGGGCGAAAACATTTGTGCCTGTGATTATTTTTGCCCTGCCTTTTTCAATTTTTATCCTTTCAGCAACCGCAGGATTGAAAAATTCGTGCCAGGTTTCAATGTTTCTTTCATTGGCAATTTTATATATCTCCACCGCAGGGTCTATCCCCAAAACCTCCATGCCGTTCTTTTTGAAGCCTTCCAAAAGAACTCCCACATTGCTGCCTATGTCAACTGCCAAAGATTTGTTTTTTAAATCGAATCTTTTGCAAATGGAATCGGCCATCAGAAAAAAATGCTTTTTGCCTGTTTCGGTTATGGAAGATTCATATTTATATTTGCTTCCGTAGAGCAATTTTGAATTAACAACGTATCCCAGCTGAGTTAGTCCGCAATCCTCGCACTGCAAAACATTCAGCGGAAAAAAAATTTCAGGCTCTAAAAGATCCTCAAAAGAAATAATCGCGTCGGAAGGAGGCGTAAAACCGAGGTCTAAAAATTTATATAATTTTTCTCCCCCGCACATTCTGCATGTTTTTAAAACACGGCCGAATTCCATAATATTTTAAGATGACAATTATATTTCTATTTTAATATGAATTTTATCGCATCGCACACTGCTTCAATCTGTTCTTTTTTCAAAGCCAGCCCGCTTGGCAGATATAACCCCTGCCTGGAAATATTTTCCGTTACAGCAAGCTTTTCTTTTTTTATTTTGATATTTATTTTTTTCCAGACAGGCTGAAGATGCAAAGGATAAAAGAACGGCCTTGTTTCTATTCTTTTTTCCAGCAATTTTTCAGCAAATGATTCGGCGTTAAATCCGGTTTTTTTATCCAAAACGATTCCGTACATCCAATAAACATTCTTGGCGTATTCTTTTTCAGCCGGCAGGCGCAACCCGCTGATTCCTTCCAGATTTTCTGTGTATTTTTTGCCGTTTTCCCTTTTTATTTTTATCAGTTTTTCAATGTTTTTCAGCTGGGCTGTTCCTATTGCCGCCTGCATATTCGTCATTCTGTAATTCCTCGCCAATTCTTCATGCAAAAATCTTCTTTTTTCAATGAAGCCGATATTCCTTAAAAGCTCCGCCCGCTCGGCATATTTTTTGTCATTAGCCAGAACCATTCCTCCTTCTCCGGTACTTATAATTTTATTGGCATAAAAGCTGAAGCAGGAAATATCGCCGAAACTTCCGCATTTTTTTCCGTAATATTCTGCACCAATCGCTTCTGCCACGTCCTCAATTATTTTTAATTTGCGCTTTTTGGCTATTTTCAAAATTGGTTCCATATTACATGGATACCCATAAATATGGACAACCATTATGGCTTTGGTTTTTTTGGTGATTTTTTCTTCTATTTTTTCAGGGTCAATGTTCCATGTATCTTCTTTGCAATCAACAAAAACCGGAACCAACCCATTGGCAACCACGGCCGAGGCGCAGCTTATTATTGTAAAAGACGGCAATATTATTTCGTCACCCGGCGCAAAATTAAGAGCGCCGACAGCCACCTCCAAAGCGGCTGTTCCGGAAGAAACAGCAACCCCGTATTTTTTGCCGATATAAGAACTGAATTTATTTTCAAATTCTTTCACAAAAGGGCCTTCAGAAGAAATCCAGCCGGAATTAATGCATTCGGCTAAATACTTTTTTTCATCGCTTATGAATAATGGCTCGTTGACAGGAATCATAGGTTTAATGCTTCATTTATAGCATTTTCCCACTTGTTTGTAAACGATTCCCTGGTTATGCCTTCTGCCATTTTTTTGGCGTTTTTAACCAAGTTTTCCCTTAAATTGCCGTCTGTCCACAACTGGTAAATTTTTTCCGCCATATCTTCGGGTAAAAAAGGGTTGAATAAAAGACCGGCATTGCCAACCTCTTCTGGCATCGCAAAAAGATTCGAGCATAAAACTGGCGTTCCTAAAACAATGGCCTCTAATGGCGGAATGCTGGTTGGGCCTATCAGCGTCGGAAAAACCAATGCCCAAGATTTTTTATACAGCGCGACAATTTCCTCGTCTGGCGCATATCCTAAATGAAAAATCTGATTTTTTATTCCTGATTTTTCCGCCAACTCCATAACTTTTAAATAATTTTTTTTATTTGCTCCCGGGTCTCCCGCCAAAACTAAATTTACCTCTGCTTTATATTTGTCTTTTATTATTTTCAAGGATTTTATCAGCCTCAAATGATTTTTATGGAACCAGAATTGGGCCGGATAAAAAATAAATTTTTCAGGCAGGTTATATTTTGAAAGCAGGCTGTCAACAACTTTTTCATCCATATTTTTTAGTTCATAGACATATCCTGGCGGAATAAGAGGCGCAATCATAATTTTTTCCTTCGGAATTTTATAAAATTTATTCAAGTCATCAGCCCCCTGTTTTGATTCCACTGCGCTCAAAACCGAATTTTCAGCGGAACATTTGTAAACAATGTCCCTTTTTATTCTTGCCTTGAAATTATATTCTGGAAAATTATGATAATACTTATGCATAATATCGGGAATGGAAACAATATAGGGTATTTTATTTTCAAAGCCGAACAAAAGAGGAAAAGGGATAATCAAAAGGTCTATGCCGGAATTTTTTATAGTATCTTTATTTTTTTTATTCGGCGCAAAAAAGGGTCTGCCTAACAAAACATTGATTATTGTTTTTATTTTTCCCATAAAACTGTTCTGGCTTCCGTCAAGCGGAATAAAATTGACATTATCAAGATTTTTTGCCTTTAAAAATTCTTTCGGAGATTCTTTGTCAAAATACAAAATAGTGTAATTAAAATCACCGCAATAATTGATCAACCCCTCGATTATGCTCAACCCATACTGAAAAACGCCCATCTTCCTTGAAACTGAAAATAAAATTCCTATATTCTTTTTCATGATTGCTATATTTTTTTGGCAACAATAAATATGTTCCAATTATCTTCTGAAATTTTTGAATTCAAATCCATAAAATTGCAGATTTTGATTATTTTAAACCCGTTTTTTGCAAAAAAATATTCCAGTTCCGGCAGATACCAAAATCGTATTTTGTGGTTTTCGTTTATTTTTATAATTCCATCTTTAAAAATTTTAAAATTTATATCGACAATGCTTTTTTCTATGTCTAATTTCTGCCCGGTCTTTCTTATAAATCCGCCGATTGTTTTTTCTCTGTCTTCCGGACGATTTTTCAAGACAGCCGGCCCGTACCAGCAATCAAAAGCAAACAAGGCATTCTTTTTCAATAAACGTCCTGTATTTTTAATCGTATTTTCCATAGCTTCGTTTTCCGCCATATAGCCTAAAGTATTGAACATAGCCATCGCAAAATCAAATTTTCCACCAGCCTTGAAATTGGAAATATCCGCTATTTTAAATTTGATATCCGCATTTTCTTTTTTGGCTTTCTGCTTTGCAATTTCAATCATTTTCGGCGATTTATCCACTCCCAAAATTTTGAATCCGGATTTTGCCAAAATAATATCGTGGCTTGCTGTTCCGCAACCCAAACTCAAAATATTTCCAACTTTTATTGAAGAATATTTTTTTATAACATTTTTTAAGAAATCTGCCTCTTTTTTATAATCTTTATTCTCATAAACTTTATCATAAAAATCAGCATATTTTTGAAAATTAGCCATATTCAGAGCTTATATCCGGCTTTTCTTGCGGTTTTTCCGCAAATCAGCCCGAATATCTTTAATTCTAATGTTGAAAAATAATTTTTATAATCTCCCACTATCCCTTTTCTGAATTCAGAATTTTTTTTGTCTTCCTGCCCTTTTTTTCTTCCGGTAATTTTTTCAAAAGAAAATTTTTCAATTGCTTCGTCTATAATATTATATTCTGCGCTAACGTTAATATAGTCCAAAATTTTCAAAAGCGTTTTTTTCGTTTCAGCGGACAAATCCTCATATTTTACATGGAAAGGCAAATTTTTTCCTTGCGATGAATAATAGCTGGTCCAGCCTTTGGCTGTCAAAACATAATCTATTATCCTGATTTTGGTGGCTATTGTCCAAAATATTTTGCCTTTTATATTTTTCCATTTTGCGGATTTAGCTCCGTTTTTATGCCACCAAAGAGCTGAAACAGCCACGTCGCGCGGGTCTCTGGTCAAAAAAATAACTTTGCCGGAAAAATTTGCTTCTCTTATGGGCAGGTTATGGGTTTTAACCACCAAATCATACCGGGTTTTCTTTCTGCCGGGAATATTGCCGTTTGTATTTTCTATTATGTATTCTGAAAAAGAGCAGTCTTTTCCGCGAATTAAGCTGTACGGCTCGATGTATCTGGCATTCAAAATATAACAAAGCATATAGCTCAGCCACCCCTGGCCAGACCTTCCGTAATCTGAAATTAAAATTATCCTGTCGCTAGAGCTTGATTTCATATTTTTTTTCTAAAATTTTTATTATTTCACCCAAAGAATCTTCAATGGAAACTTTATCTGTCATAATTTCCAAATCAGAATTTTTTGGAATTTCATATGGGGAATTCTCTGAAAATCCGATCAGATTTTTAATTTCTCCGGTTTTTGCTTTTTTATATAATCCTTTAATGTCGTTTTTTATCAAAATATCCAAAGGGCAGTTCAAAAATATCTCTAAATATTTTTTATTAAAAATTTTGCGCGCTTTGTCCCGCGTTTCCTGATAAGGAGAAATTGCAGACACTATTATAAAATCATAATCTTTTTTTGCCTTTTGGCAGTAAGAAATTATATTGTAATTATTATCTAAAATATCTTTTTTGGCAAATTCATTTTTTTTATTATTTTTTTCCCGGAAGATATCCCCATCAAGCTGAAAAACCGAAAAGCCGGCTTTTTCCAAAACTTCCTTAAGACAAGCTGACAAAGTTGATTTTCCCGACCCGGATAGCCCGGTAAGCCAAATTACCATAATTATTGCCCGGTTTCAAATAATTTATTTTTTGAATTCTTATACATGTCTTCCAGCATTTCTGCAATGTCCGGTCTCATAAGATAATCCGGTATTTTTTCATTGTTCAAAAGGCAAGCTCTGGCTTTTGTCCCGCTGATGCTGATTTTTGATTTCTCTTTGTGCCTGCATTTGTCAACAACTTTGCCGCATTCTCTGCAAAAATAAGCTACATCAAAAAACAAAGGAATAATGCCAATGTCGCCTATCTTGCTGAATATTTCTTGGGAAGCGTTGGGAGAATAATAATTGCCAACGCCTGTATGGTCTCTGCCGACTATAAAATGGCTGCAGCCGAAATTTTTTCTGCAAAGAGCGGTGAATACCGCTTCCCTAGGACCGCTGTATCTTGAATAAGTGGCAAACGAGCCTATTATTGCAGGATACGGCTTATAATATCCTTTTTTTATCATAATTTCATAAGCGCCAATAATAGCTTCTGCGGTAAAATCGTCTGCCTTTTTTGGCCCCACAACCGGACTGATAAATAAGCTGTCCGCGCCGACTTTTGCCAATGCTTCTTTTTGTATAAATTCGTGCCCTTTGTGGACTACATTTCTTGTGTGAAAACCCACTATTTTCTGCCAGCCGAAATTTCCAAAAATTTCTCTCGTCTGCTTTGGAGTCAAATTATAAAGCTGGGCATAGGAAGCAGGCCTCTGGATGAGAAAAACTTCTCCCCCAATTATATAATTTCCTTTTTTCTTAAAATTACTGGCGCCGGGATGATTGTCATCTTTTGAGCCAAACCATTTTTCGGCTATTTTTTTGATATCTATTTTTTTTATTTCCGACACATCCATTGCTCCGCATATCTCGCCAGAATTATTCTGCAAAATAATTCTTTCGTCTTCTTTAAAATTTATGTCGCTTTTTTCCATCTGCAATAAAATCGGCATAGTCCAAACAGCTCCATTTTTCAGTTTATAATTTTCTAAAACCGAAGTCAGTTCCTTGTAATTCATAAAACCTCTCAAGGGCGAATAAACGCCTTCGCCAATCTGCACCAAATCCAATATAGCCTGGTCTGAAACTATTTTTTTCTTTAATTTTCCTATATTCTTGATTGATTGGAGGCTTATTATATTCTGGACCAGAATTCCGCCATGAGGCTCTATCAAAGAATAATCGAAAATTGAATTAAGGTAATTATTTTTTTCGCTTTGTTTGTAATTTTTGACTTCCTCTATTATATTTTTAACCATTCTGACGCATTCTGCAGGATGCTTGCCAATAGCTGTTTCTGCGGCCAAAACAAGCCCTTGGGCTCCGTCCAATAATGTGTTGGTAATGTCGTTTACTTCCGCTCTTGTGGGCTGGAAATTTTCCATCATTGTTTCCAGCAAATTAGTGGCGACATAAACAGGCGTTTTAAAGCTTCCGGCTGTTTTTAAAATATGCTTCTGGACTAACCCGATTTTCTGCAATTGCACGTCGCGCGAAAGGTCTCCCCTGTCTATCAATATGGCGTCGCTTACTTTGCATATTTCTTCCAAATTATTTATTCCTTTCCTGCTCTCAATTTTGCTTATTGCAAAAATAGGATATTTGAATATTTTCCTCAAATTTTCCACGTCTTCTTTTTTTGAGCAGAAAGACAGGGCAATGCAATCAATTTTTTTTGCTTCTGCCATTTTAAAAACAGCCATGTCTTTTTCTGTAAATGCCGGCAAATTAATGTCCCTGTCCAAATTAACGCCCTTATTTGAACCGACAACTCCTCCTTCCAAAACCCGCGCTTTGACTTTGCCTTTAGATATTTCAATCACCTGAACAATAACATTATGAAAATCCATATAAAGAATATCTCCTTCTTTCAACAAATTCTTAGGGCTTATGGGGTATAAAGGAATGTTTTTTTCGTCTCCCAAAACATTGCAATCGCTCAGCGAAACAACGCTGTTGTTTTCCAAAAAGGCCTGACCGTTTTTCATTTTGCCGGTTCTTATTTGGGCGCCTTCAGAATCAACGCATATTGTTTTTTTAACGCTAGAAGATATTTTTGAAAAAATTCCGTTGAAATCTTTTTCTTTTGTGTGAGACAAATTAATTCTGAAAATATCAACTCCGGCAGATTCCATTCTCTGCAATATTTCTTTATCTATGGAGCTTGGCCCCACCGTAGCCAGAATTTTTATGTTTTTTAATTCTTTTTTCATAATTTGCATTAAGCGACCAATACCAAAAAGCTTTCTTTTATGGCAGAGTATATTTTATAATTTAAAAACTTGTCTGAAATGAATACAAAAAAGAAATAAGAAGCTATTCCCGAAATCACCAGAATGAAAAATCCTGCAAAATTGTTCCCAACAAAATTTTTCATAAAAGAAACAAACAGCACCATAAACGCGCAATTGGCAAGTGGTATGAATGTTTCTTTCAAAAAATCAAACCATCTGCATTTTATAATGCTTATTGTAGTAATTGCTATGCATGAAACATAAACAACAGCGCTGGTTAAAACAGCCAAAGCCGCTCCTGAAATTCCCCACATTTTTATTAAAGGATAGAGCAGAATCAAAAAAACTGCAAGCTGGACAGCGCTATATTTTGTCTGTATTTTCGGCTGTCCTAGAGCCTTAAGCACAGGAGAACTGGCGGCGTCGAATATGGAAACAAGCCCGGCAAGGCATAATAATCTCATTGGAGTCACTGCTGGCAGCCACTGCCTGCCCAAAAAAAGAAACGTAAACTCTGAGGCAATCACAATTATTCCGCTGGAAATCGGCGCGAAAATAAATAATAAAAATTTGATTGTTTTCAAGTAAGCTCCGGCCATTTTTTTAATGTCGTGCTGGATTTTAGAATAAGCCGGAAAAATGGCTCCTGAAACAATGCTTGCCGAAGTTATGCTTGAAATTTTGTATCCCACCTGGTAGAATCCCAAAGACAAGACTCCAAGAAATCTGCCCACGAAAATGCTGTCTGCCTGCAACAAGAAAAAATTCAAGACATTAGACCAAAAAATCCATTTGCCGAAATTAAACATCTCTTTGGCTTTTTTGTAATCAAACTTAAAATGCGGACGATAGCTGTGAAGCGCGTAAGAAGCAACAAGGCGCACCAAGTTGCCGACAATCAGTCCAATGACTAAAGCCCAGACATTTCTGAATACAAGAGCCGCCGACACGACTGCTATGAATTCAATTGCCGTGCCGAAAAGCTGATAAATAAAATATCTGTCGAATTCAAGGTCTTTGCCGAAATAAATAATGCCTATGTTTACAAATCCCTGGATTAATATTGAAAGCGCCACGAATTGCGCTATCAAAGCCGCTTGCGGAGCGTTAAAAACAGATGCCACAAACGGCGCTATCAATATCAAAATTGTGGCTAAAATAATGCCCCTTGCTATCTGGATAATCCAAGCTGTGTCCAAATAAGACTCTGCAGAATCTTTTTTCTGTATGATTGCCTGGTCGATGCCGGTCTGCGAAAAAGATTCCAAGACAGATACGGCTATAAAAGCTACTCCAAATAATCCGAAATCTTCAGGAGAAATAATGTGGGCAAGAATAATCGCCTGGATAAAACTGAAAAATTGGTCAACTATGCGGAAAGCAAACAGCCAAAATGTTCCCTGAATTGTTTTCTTTGAAATGCTTCCTTCCCGCGAAAAGAATTTTTTAATTAAATTTTTCATATTTATAAGAAGCTTTTATTTCTTTTGTCAGCCAGTTGTTTCCGATAGTTTCCACAAAAGGGATATAAATTTTTTCCGCTTCTTTCAAATGCCTAAGCCATCTTTCCTTGCGGTCTTTTCTATATTTAAGAGATTTAACATTATCAAGAACATCGCAGGCTTTTATAATTATTATTTCTTTCGGTCCGGCAATGGTTTCTTCAAATTTCTTTTCTTTTGTTTCTCTGGCTTTGTCTCTTGAAAGCGCCAAAACCCATCGGGCTATTTTGCCGCCAAACCTATTTTTAATTTCTAAAAACGAAATATCCGTGTCTTCTATGATATCGTGCAACAGGCTAGCAACAATAACATCTGCTTTTCTGATTTTCAAATCAAATATCAATGTATTTGCAACTCTGACCAAATGAATCAAATATGGGTCTCCTTCGTCTCTTTTTTGATTTTTATGATGCTCTCTTGCCAATTCAAACGCTTCAATAATTTTTTTTCTTCCGGTTATTTTGGCAATGCCTTTTTTAAGCCTTTTTTCCTGAAAATTAATATCCCTGAAATAATCTTTTTTATTCATTTTTATTTCAGTTTTTTAAAAATCAATAATTTTTCAGGAAAAATAATCCTGTAAAAAACAAGCAACAGTAATCCGTAAACCAACACTCCTATGCCAAAAACAAAAATAACATTAAGCCCGCTGATAAATTTTAAACTAATGACAGAATACATTACAAGGCTGGAAAATAAGGAGATCAATGCTGTTTTAAGCAGATTTTTATTGAATGACTTGATCAGCGCCAATTTTCTGGAAAGGAATATGGTTGAAGCCAAAACAACAAAGCATGAAATTATGGTGGAAATTATAACCCCATAAAAACCGAAGACGGGAATGAATAAAAAATTTAATATTATGTTTAAAACAGCTCCGGCAATTATCAGACCAAAATTTCTTTTCTGATGGTCTGAAACTATCAGAATAACGCTGTAAGGATAATTTATGAAGCTGATGCCCGCCACGAATATCAAAAGTTGCAGGGCTAAAACCGACGGGCCGAAATTAGGACCATAAAAAAATCTTATGATACTGCCGGATAATGCTATGCCTCCCGCTATTATAGGCAATGCCAAAAGAATCATCAACTCCATCAAATATTCCCAAACTTTTTGGAGATTCTGTTTTGAAGAAACAAAAAAATTGCTCAATGCCGGATAAAAGCTCCTGATTATCAAATCAGCCGGCACTATGGCGACCAGCGCAATTTTGGAAGCGGCGCTGTACCAGCCATTTTCTATAATCAATCCGAAAAAGCCGAGCATCACCGAGCTTATCGATATATAAATCCAGCTGACCGTAAAACCAAGGCTCAAAGGCCAGGAAATTTTTAAAATATCCAACGATTTTCTTTCCCATTTTAAAGACAGGCGGTGAAAAAGGACATTGAAAAGCAGAAGAACAAAACACATCACGGCTAAGTTTGAAAACATATATCCGTAACTTAAGTTTACAGCCGAAGGAATATTGAAAATAATGAATAAAACAACTATTGCGTTGACTACAGCATGGAATATTTTTATCGCCGCTTCATATTCCATTTTTTGGCGCGCCCGCAAAAAAATAAAAGTCATTGAAAACAGATTGGCGCTTAAAACGTAAACAATTAAAATCCACATAATCCTTCTGATAAGGAGGTCTTTTGTTATAAAAGAAGAGATTATGAATGTCGCAGTCAAAACCAGCGCGCACAAAATTATTTCCAGCGTGAAAATAGAATCGAATTTTTTTTCGTTTTCCCTGCTTCTTGAAAATTCTCTGGTGAAGACATCAATAATGCCGAGGTCTGAAAAAATAGCCATTATGGAAACAAAAGAAAAAGCAAAAATAAATTTGCCGTATTCTGTAGCTCCCAGCATTCTGATAATGTAAACAGCCAAAATAAATCCTAAAACTCTTACCGATACCTCGCCCAAAACCAGCCAAAAAGTATTTTTGACAATCGTCTGCCTGACCCCAATATTATTCAGAAATAAATTCTTCAGGTTTTGGAATATTTTTAACACGATTCATTTCTTTTTAAAATTATTTTTGCGATGCCGTCTTTTAAAATTTGGCAATTGGGAATTACGCAATGCCCGCCAATTTTTCCCGGAACATATTTTAGATAAGGCCTTAAAACTTCCTCTCTTCCCAACTTTTTATATCCCTCATTATAAGTTTTATTTGCGTCTGCATAAACAGCTTCAAAATCAACTTTATTTTTATCGCACCATTTTTTCATTTCTTTGTTTAAAACAATCAGCCAGCCGTATTGGGTTGTGTCCCAAAGCTTTATGGCTTCTGTTGTTTTTGACGGATAAAAAATTTTTGTTTTGATGCCTAAAGATTTCAAATGGCTTTCTGCCATTTTCCCTGCTTTTTCAGAATCAGCGCCAATGTATTTCACAAAGGTTTTTATGCCTTCAAAAAGTTTCGGATGCACTCCCCTGACCGGGCTGTGGACAATCATTCCTCCAATTTTTTTTGTCGTCCCGGGCGCGACAGTTGAATGTATTATCGTCAATTTAGGATTCGCTTTTTTTATTTCTTTTTTGACAATTTTTACAAAATCTCTGCTCCAAGGAATGCAAATGTGCAGAATATCAACTCCTGCCAACCCGTCATCGCGCTTTAAATCTTTTATTTTAGGATTATTGTAAAATTTAGAAATCGCTTTGCCGATTTCGCCGTATCCCAAGATGCCTATTTTTTGCAAAGATTTCATAATTTATTTTTTTAATTTTGCGGAAGCATTGTTTAAAAGCCAGGAAGAGCTCTGGACTTTGCCTCCGCCCACTCCGTTAATTATTTTAATGTTAAATTTTTCGCAGACTTTTTTTTCGCTTTCCGGAATATTGCCGGCATTCCTGTCACCGCCCTTGGCAAAATATAAATCACCTTTATATTTCTGAGCTATAAATTTGAGACTTTCCGACTGCGTAGTGTCTTTATCAATTGACAACATAACCTCATCTGCGTATCTTAAAGCTTTTATTATTTCAATGCGTTCTCGTTCTTCCATGAAAGGAACGCTTGCTTTTAGCTTGACTTGCTCGTCATTATTCACAATAACAATCAAAAAACCGCCTAAATTTTTGGCTTCTCTTATCAGATTTATATGGCCAATATGGAGAGGATTGAAGTATCCGGATGTTATAATCACCTTTCTCATTGCTTTTTTGGTTTTTTATTTGTATCATAAAATTGCATGAAAATCAATAACAAAAACAGCATATTGCGCTATGCTTATTTTTCCGGATTTGTTTTAATTCTTCTTCTGCCTCTTCTGGACCTTCCGCCGTGGTTTTTTCCAGTTGATTGGGGAAAAACCATAATATTCAGAATTGTATTGTCCGCAATTATTTTCTTATTCATATACCAGCTTTTTTACAAAAAAAGCGAACTGGAACTGCCGGGCATTAAAAAAAATAAAATAATCTGGGCGTTATCGATATTTTTGTTTTTTTTACTGCTTGCCACGCTATTTTCCCAGGACATTACTTTCAGCTTATGGGGTTCGCCTTACCGTTCGGGCGGAGCAGTCAATCTTGTTTTTTATATTGCATTCGGATTCCTGTCTTTTCTGCTTTTCAAAAAACCGGGAGAATGGAAAAAATTCTGGGATATTTCCATTATTGCAGGAGTTTTAGTCTGCATTATTGCAATAATCCAGCTTTACGGCTTGCTGAACAATGTGTTTACGTCAGTAGCTGGGCGTCCGGCATCCACCATGGGAAACCCGATAATTCTGGGCATTTATCTGATTCTCCTGCTTTTTATAACATCGGCTTCTGCCATCAGAGAAAAAACGCGGAATAAAAAAATATTCTATGTTTTTGCTTTATTGTTATTTTTATACACAATTTTGATGACCGGCTCCAGAGCCGCCTATCTGGCTGTTTTAATCGGCGCGCTTTATTTCATTTTGTTTTATCCTGCGACAAAAAATAAAAAATTATTGTTTTTAAAAATCGCGCTTTTAATTTCCATAATCGTCGGAACCGGCATTGTTTATTACGTTAACACATTAAAACAGCCTCCTGATTTTGTGCAAAATAACAGGCTTTTAATTTCGGTTTATTACAGGCTGTCAATTAAAGAAGCTTTGAACGACCCAAGATTTTCCGCATGGCAAGTGGTCATAAGAGAAATAAAGGAGAAGCCTGTTTTGGGCTGGGGACCGGAAAACCTTGCCATTGGCTTTGACAAACATTATGACCCTTCCCTGCCTTACATATCAAAAGAATGGGGTGGCTGGTGGGACAGAGCCCACAATATTATTTTAGACACCGCAGCTTCAACCGGAATTCCTTCGGCAATAGCCTATTTGGCTTTGCTTATAACTTTATTCTGGCAGCTGCAAAAATTAAAAAACAGCCAGCAGCTAATTATCCACGGACTGCAATCAACCTTAATTGCTTATTTTGTTGCTAATTTTTTCGGTTTTGACACTTTTTCAACTTATATTTTATTTTTTCTGATAATCGGCTATTCTCTGCATTTGACAACACAAAATAATTCTGTAAACGAAACGCAAAAACGCGCAGAACAGAAAAAAATATGGTGGAAATCCGCGCTCATGTTCGCGCTATTATTCCTGCTGGTTATATTTTTGTGGCAGGACAATATTAAGCCGTTTCAAATCAACAGCAAAATAAATGTTGCCGGCGATTTAGTTGCCGTCGGCAACTGCGACTTTGCTTTCCAAATAATGGACAGCTCTTTAAAAGACCATAGTTTTTTAGACGCATACTCCAGAATGGAATATATTGATTTTACAAAATCCTGCCTTGCTGTCCATCCTGAAAAAAATTTGGAGTATGCTAAAAGAGGAGTTGAAATTATGAAAGAAGTGACAAAAATCAGGCCTCTTTACAGCCGTGTCTGGATATACTTAGGCGGATTTGATACTGCTATTGCGGCTCTTGAAAAAGATGAAAACGCAAAAAAATCGCTTTTAGAAGACGCAGATTCTTATTTTGTAGAAGCTTATAAATTAGCTCCGGAGCACCAGGAAATATTGATTGAACAAGGAAAAGAATATCTTGTTTCAGAAAACTATCAGGCAATGGAACAAAACGGCGAAAAGTGCGTTGCTTTAGACCAAAGCCTGAACGACTGCTATTGGATAAGGGGCATTGCCGAAATATATTTGAAAAAATTTGACAAGTCGCAGGAAGATGTAACCACGGCCATAGACAAAACAGCAGGCTTTTCCAATGTGGCTCCGTCTTTTCTGCAGATGGTTATAAACGGCTATATTAATATAAAAAACTATGAAGGAATGGCAAAAACATTACATCAATTCATTATGGTAAAACCGCGCAACATAGAATTCCATTCGTACCTGGCGATGCTATACGGCCAGCTCAACAGGCCCCGCGAGGCAACCATAGAAGCGATAAAAGTTCTTTATATTTCCCCAGAGTCAAAAGACAACGTCAATAATTTTTTAAGCCAATTGGGATATACACTTGAAATGCCAACAGATTCCAATTACCATCTTGCTTTGGCAAAAAAGTATTATAATGAGGTGAGCGGATATGAAAAATATATAGGAGAAGCTCTGATTGCCTTTTACATCTCGCCTTCAAATAATGACGCGAAAAAATTCTTAAACGATTCTTACCAATACTAAAATGAAAAAAAAATTAAAAATCGCGCTCGCCATCGGCTTTTTGGCTCTGCTAATTGTTTCATTTGTTATCGGATGGATTGTCAGAGACATGTATTTTGGCAAAGGACCCACCCGGACAGCGCCTCTGCGTCTTACCGGATTTGAATACATAAAACCGCTTTTAATATGCGACACCAACCCTGAAAAAAAATATCCGGAATTAAAGCCGCTGGAAACAGAACTCACTGATTTCATAGATAAGCAGAAAGCAGCAGGCAAAATAGACACTGCTTCCATTTTTTTTCAGGATTTGAAAACCGACGGCAAGATAGACATAAACAAAGACGAAAAATTCGAACCAGCATCCTTGACCAAAATTTCTGTTATGATTATGATTTATAAAATGGCTGAAATCAATCCTGCAATTCTTTCAGAAGAAATCAAATATTCAGGAGGAGAAGACCTCAATTCCAGCCAGGAGATAAAACCCAAAGATTATGCTAAAATTGGCGGAGTGTACACCGTGAATGAATTGATTGAAAAAATGATCAAGTATTCAGACAACATCTCTGCCCATCTGCTTATCAATTTAATAAATGACACTACCGCCCAATCATTATTCAGCGACCTGCAAATACCTTTTCCCGAGGATTCCCAAAAATCAAACACAATGACCACGAAAGATATTTCTTATTTATTCAGAATTTTATATAACGCAACTTATCTGCCGAAAGAATCATCGGAAAAATCGCTCCAGCTTTTAAGCGAAATAGATTATAAAAACGGATTATCGGCCGGCGTTCCTAAAAATGTTGTTGTTTCCCATAAATTCGGCTTATTCAGCGTCAAAGACGGAAGCACAAATAATATCATTCAAAGACAGCTCCACGATTGCGGAATAGTTTATCACATTAACGACCCGTATCTTTTATGCGTTATGACAAAAAGCTCTTCTGACATTCCTGCCATTGAAAACTTCATAAAAAATGTTTCTAAAATGGCTTATCAGCAAGTAGATAATTATTCTAAATAATCAGCATAGTCAGCGCAAACTAAAAACCGCCCATTGGGCGGTTTTTAGTTCTATCTCTCTAACTTTGTCACAAGCAAAGCGAGGATATTAGTTAGCGTAGATGACTGATGTTCCGAGAGGAGAGCCTGGCAATAGGTAACCATTTAAGTAGTCGCCTGTGCCTGCGGTCACAGAATCGCTGTGGCTGGCAGATCCTTCGTCAGACCAGATTACGCTGTAAACTGTGCCTGAACCGGAACCTCCTGTTGCAGTATGCAACGAATAGAGGTAAGTGCCGCTCATTTGATCCATAAACCTCTTGGATGAAGCGATAGCATAATTCAAGCTGGCTGTTGTATCGTTTGCTAACTGGGTAACAACAGAGTCTTTGGCTCCGCTTGACTGCGAGAACCCTGAAAGAGTGGCGTGCAAGCTGTATGTATGGCTTGAGCCCTGTCCAATTTCCTTTTCAGTTAAGAACTGAACGTAAACTGGCAAAGTTACTGTTCCAGTAGCTGTTGCAGTTACAGAAGTTGCTGTGCTGACGATGGAATAACCCAGTCCGTCAGAAATTGCAACTCCGGTTGAACCTGTGTTGTCAGCTGCCATTGTCAAAGGAACTCCGTCCTCGTACAACTTGAAGGTGTTCAATGCCGGTGTGCCTGCGTTCTTTGTAACTGATATATTGAACTTCAATTGCTTCAATGTTATAGGACCTTGGTTTCCGGCTGCGACAGTAAAGTTATAAATTTCCTGGTCGCCGCTGGAGTTAGTTCCGGCAATAGCATGCTGTGTCAATGTTGGCTGTGACTTCACAACAGCAATGGCATTTCCTAATCCGGCTGTGCCGTTAGTTGTTGCAATAGTTATGCCAGTAGCAGAAGTCAAGTTGCCGTATTTTGTTCCACCGCCTTTAACTGCGCCTGTGCTGTTCAACGCCTCAACATAAGTTAATGTAGGCGTGACAGTTTGAAGGTCTGTGCAGTTTGCGGCAGTGCTTACAATGACTGGATTTCCCAAGTTGTAGTATAGGTCAATATACTTTGTTGAACCTGCTGCAATAGGAATGCCTCCATTTGGAAGAACGAAGTATGCCGTATCATTTGTAGGTGTAGTGGTTCCGCTTGGGAAAGCAAAGGCTTGAGTTGCCAATACAGTGCTTCCATCTCTTAACTCAGCTGAGTTAATAATGCCTGATTCTCCAACGTTTGAAGATATACTAGGCACGGAAAACTGCAATGCAGTCAATGTGTAAGAATCGTTTTGAGCTGTGAATTTATACCTTCCTGCTAATATTGGCGCGCCTCCAGGAACTATTTCAATGCTTGAAGGAACGTTAGCAAAGGTAGGTGTAAATGTGCCACTTGTCCATGTGATTGTCTGACCTGTTGTAGAGACGTTTATTGTTCCGCCAGTAACAGTCTGCGAAGAATTTGCAGTAATGCCAGAAACATAAAGTCCTGTGGTGGCTACTGCCGAAGTAGAACCAGCTGCAGTTCCTACGTTTCCATAAATTGACATATCCCATGTCTGTCCTGGTAATATCTGGTAATTAACTGCCCATGTTGGCGTTAAAGTAGAAACAGTTGCTTTTACCGGTGTGATAAGAGTAGATCCGTCTGGCTTGGTTGCTTTAACATAAAGATTGGTTGTGTCGCCAGAAACATAGTTTAAGGTAACTTCAATATCATTTATGTTGACTGCTTCTGTTGTGTTGGCTGTTAATGTGAAATCACCTAATTTGTAATTTGACACAGGAAGAACAGCTGATTGGCTTGTGTAAGCAGTGTATTTTGACAATGTCAAAGCTCCTTGACCGATTGTCAATGTGTTTCCATTTACATTAGCTGAAGGTGTGGAAACAGCTGATTTTGAAACCTGCGCCTCTGCGTTTGAAGAGCCTTTTATTATAGTGGCGTATATGGCGTCTCCATTGGTTACAATATCGGGTGTAGTACCAGAGTATTCTTTAATGTCTGACCTGATTTCCAATATTACTGGAGAACCTGGGTTGACTATTAATGAAGAACCTAAGGTAAATTCTTTACCTGTTGTGACATCGCCTTCTGTAACAGTTTGAGTTGTGCCGATTTGCACGCCATTGGCATACAAAGTGACATTTCTGAAGTTTGCTACACCGGCAGTTGTTGAATCAACGATTCCAACAAACAAGCTGGAAATTTTAACCGGCTCGCCGGCTGCGGAGACATCGTATTTTGCCAAAGTAGCTCCTGGAGCGCCCAATACCACTGTGCCAGATGGAGAATCTGTTCTCTTGGCAAATGTGACTGTGCCGGAGTTAATTGAGCAAGCGGTTGTCGCGCAACTCTTTCTTTGCGTGAAAGCAATAGATGAATCAGTAACTGTTGGGACTGTTCCAACGCCGATTTGGCTGTCAACGAAGACAGCGTCAGCAGAAACTCTCACAGCATAAGCGAATGTCTTTGAAGAGCCGTTAACAATGTTTGCTAATACTTTGACAACTCTTGTTCCTGTCTGTAATGCAACAGGAGCAGATGACAGGTCAAATGTAATGTATCCATTAGCATCTGCCTGTGCTACAGCTGAACCGACATTTACGCCATCGATATTAAGTCGATAGTTTACTATGTCTGTTGCTGAAGCGCTTCCCAATTGATACAAAGCTAAACGGTTAAAAGTTACAGCTCTTGTATTTACGGTCAAACTGTTTTGCCAGATAACATAATCATTTTGAGGGTCAACGGCTCCTGAAACAGGAGTTGGCGCTGCGCCGGCAAAATTAACGTTTGCTAAAGTGGCACTGGCAATCATATCTACATTGCCTGCAAGTGGGAATGTTCCTCTTACAGAACTTGCATTTGTTGTAACGTCAGTAGAAGCTTTAATAGCCACGCCAACTGTTTGGCCAGCTGAACCTAAAGCTATATCAGATACTACTTTTATTGTAATGGAACCTCCAGCTGGAACTGTAAACAATCCAGTTGGGTCGTTGAAAGTTATTAATCCTGAAGAAACGCTGGCAGCGTCTGTCAATCTATGCGCGCCATTATACAAATAGACGCTTTCAAGAGTGGCATCTGCTGCAACTCCTGTCCTTGTTACTTTCAAGTTAGTTACTTTCACCGGAGCATTATCTCCGTTTACGAAAGTATAGTGGGCTAAGTCAGCTGCTGCTTGAGATGGAGTAGCTGAAATGCTGGTAGAACCAGAAACCAATACTCCCGGGGCTGGGTTGTCGGATGCTAATTGCACCGCCAATCCTGCGCCTGTTGGGATAATTACTCCGCCGGTGTTTCCGCCGGTTGTTCCAAGAGCTGCGTTTAATGCTGCTCTTGTCATAGGACCAACCTGATTTGCAGGTGTCATCCCGTTGGCTGCCTGGTATTTTTTAACAGCTGCTAAGGTCGCTGGACCAAAGTAAGTTGTTTCATGGCCAGGTGAGCCTGCGCCTGTCAATGCAACTTGAGTTGCAGCTGATGTGTTTAAGAGCGATTGTAAACATTTTACATCTGCTCCTATTGAACCAGTTGTCAAATTGCGGGTAAATGAAACCCCTGAGCATGTGCCAGTTCCTGCGTTTGCCGGTGGTGTTACTGGTGCTGTACCATTTAATGAAGCTGTAACATTAGCAACAGTTGTAGCATCTGCTCCAAATGATTGAAGCAAGCTGATTATTGCTGATATTTGCGCGCTTGTTAAAGCAGCGGCTGAAGCTCCGGCAGGTACTAGCATAACAACCAATGACAATCCAAGAACTATCGATAAGATTTTAGTTTTTATACTCATTTTTGTGTTTATTTTTTTGTTAATTTTTATTTTTTTATTTCTCGCCTGTCGACCTTATCGCTCGCGATTTTACGTACTAATCACGAACAATGGCTCGTCAAATGTTAAAGTAAACTACTTGCTTATAAGCAAGATTTTTTCCAGCGCGTCGGTATATTTCCCCTGATTATACAAATCTTCAATATCTATTAATGTCTTCTTTTGGCTGTCTGTCAAAGTTGTTTTCTGCAAGTCGGCAATTTGGCTCTGCGCTACTATTTGGTACAAATCTTTCACGTCTGAATTTTCGCTCAAATCCGTTCCCGGCACATCAGCTAATGTTTTCAGGCTGTTTGCAATTTCTTTAAGCGTCTGCGGGTCTTTGACCGGATTCTTTTTCAAACTTTTTGCCAGTTGGGACATATTAGCATTAATCTCGCTTATTGCCGAAGGAATATTGTCTGTCCTACCTTCCTTGGCAACTTTAGCCAAGTCATTTATCCTGCTGCTTAAAATTGCAACATCCTGATTTAATTTTGTCTGTCCTGCCAAAGATGCCTGCGATTGCTCGGCTATTTTCTTTACTGGAAATAACAAATCTCCCGGCATTGCATATTTAACAAAACCAAAAACCCCGGCAATCAATAAAAGAGCAGCTGCAAAAGAATAAGCAAATTTTCTCTGAAAAAACAATGATTGTATGACGTTCATAATCCCAACCTGATTTGCCGGAATTGCAATTGCTTTCTGTTCGGTCAAAATCTGCGATTTAAGTAAAACAGCCCATTCTTTTCTGGGCTTGATTTCTTTCAGCTGTTTTAGTGAATTTATAAGTTGTTTTTCTGTTGTTTTAGTCATTGTACTCCTTGTATAAGTATGACGTTTGGCAGAGCTGTTTTGTTACAAATTATGATTCCTTTATAAATCCTTTCAAATCTTTTAATCCTCTGTGCAACATTACCCTTACTGTGCCTGCCGGTTTGCCCAATAATTGGGCTATATTGTCTATTGGCATATCTTCCAAATAATGCCAAATAATTATGTCTTGATGCTCGGGTTTAAGCTTTTTGATGGCCTTTTTCACAACCTCAATGTCGGCGCTTAAAATTGCCTTATTATGGGCGTTTGTCCCAGGGTCGGCTATCTGTGGGCTGGCATCAACTGATATTGTCCTATCCCTACCTTTCTCTCTATAATGGTCTACAACCGCATTCCTGGCTATTTGGTATAAAAAGGCGCTTTGGTTTTTAATATCAGAACCTTGTTTTTGATAGGACTCCCAACCTTTTATAAATACCTTAGATGTGATATCTTCTGCTACCTCTTGGGAATTCACCTTCAAATAAACAAACCTGTATATTTTATCAATATATTGGTCGTAAATCTTACCAAATTGTTCGTTTAAACTATCCATCTAATAAGGTTTAATATTACACTGAAAATGATAAAAAGTCAACGATTTTAAAGCAAAATGTCCTATCTATTATATTTGTCCTAACGTGTCCTATCTCTTTACCCTGTAAACTACCTGATTAAAATCCCCTAATCTTACTATTTTGCCTGACTCGAGCAACTCGTCCAAATCCCTTCTTATTGTTCTTTTTGTAATGTCGGGCAATATTGTCTGCAAATCCATAACCTGCGCCTTATCGTTATTTTCTAAAAATTCAAGAATTTTTCTTTGCCTGTCTGACATAGAAAAATCAGGAGTTTTTGGCTCCATATCATTTAATACGGATTTAAATGATATTTGCGCGCTTTCTTGAAAAACAGGCAATTTTTTTGTTAATTCAAGAATCGGCTCAATTTCTTTTTTTATTTTTTCGTATTCATTAGAAATTATAAGGCAGTTTGATGAATTCAGCCAGCCCTGAGTTTTGCCAATCCAAATATAACCCAAAAAAATATCAATGTCTTCCAAAAGCTGAGTTTTTATTTTCTCTTTCTGAAAAGACGCCCAACCACTGGTTTCATTGAGCAAAATCAAATGCTCCATTATTGCCAAAGCTTTGTCTTTTGCCCTGTTTTTCAATGGATCTGATTCTGGAAAAAATTCCAGCACTTTATAAACCGTGTTTGTTAATTTTAGAAACTTATTTTCCATAGCATTTAATCCCTAAATTTAACAAAAAATATACAAAAAGTAAAGCGCATTTTTTGCGCGGACACTTTTTGTAATTATATCATAACTATTTTGAGGTTGCGAATTGTCCGCAGGCTGCCTGAATGTCGTCGCCAAACCGGTATCTTTGAGTGTATCGTATCTTTAGTTTTTCCAATATTGCGCGAAAAGCTTGGACTCTTTTTGTATCGGAAGGCTCAAAACTTCCAGCCTGCCCCGTTTGCGGGGTTTTATTATACAAAATCAAATTAACAAAATATAATTTTCTATCCATTATTTTTGCCAGTTCTTTGGCATTATTATCTGAATCATTCACACCCTTAATCAAAACATATTCAAACATTACTTTTCGGTTTGTTTCTTTAATATATTCGTCAACTGCTTTCAAAACATCTTGCAAAGGATATTTTTTGTCTATTGGCATAAGTTCCCTTCTCAGTTTATCGTTTGGAGCGTGCAAAGAAATTGCCAAGTTAACATGTCCCGCATGGCGGGATCCCGCTTCGCGGGACAAACCTTCACTTAATTTTTTGATGCCTTCAATAATTCCGGCAGTTGAAATGGAAATAGACCTTACCCCAATGTTAAAATATTTGTAATCGTTGAAAATTTTTACAGCCCCCCATACATTGTCATAATTTAAAAACGGCTCGCCCATGCCCATAAAAGTCACATTAGTGACCCCATGGAATAACCCCTCGCGACTGCGGTCGCTCGGGCCGATTTTCTTTAAGTAACGATTAAAGAAAATCGCTTGCTCGACAATTTCATTTGTTGTCAGATTTCTTTTAAAACCCATTTTTCCTGTGGCGCAAAACAAACATCCCAAAGGGCACCCAACCTGGCAGGAAACGCAAACAGTATTTCTGCCATCTGAATGACGCATTAAAACCGATTCAATTTTGAACCCGTCTTTTAAAGTTATTTTGGCTTTTATAGAATCTTCTTTCTCAGAAATTAGTAAATCAGCCTCAATTTTCAGCGGGCATTCTTTGTTTAATTTATCCCGCAATTCTTTTGTAAAAAAAGTCGCTTCTGACCAATCAGAAATGAAATTTTTAAAAACCGCCTCGTTTGCTTGCTTTAAGCGGTATTTAGGCTCTGCTTGTAAAACTTTTTCCAAATTTTCTAAATCCATAAATGAATAATAGCCTGCCTAAGCAGAATTATCAACAGCGATTGTTTGGCTAGTGTCGTCAGACATTTTATTTCCTGCTATATCGGTTGCTGAAATTTTTATCGTATAAATTCCATTAGGGACAAAATCTGACTCATTATTCCCATCCCATGTTTTTTTATCTGGGTTAGTTGCAGTTCCAGACCACCCTTTAACCATATTCCCATCTGAATCTAAAATATCTATTTCATAATTCACTTTCTCTGAAAAAGCCAAACCAATTATTGTCGCACTATTATCTGGAGTAATAGTTGTATTGCTAATTGTATAAGTTATAATACTCGGCGGAGTTTTATCTTCCTCGCTTTCTTCTGGCGGAGGAATAGGAACAGGAATCGGTTCGACATAAGTGACATTTTGTGATTTTGGAGTCGGGTTTTGCAATTCAAAATCAGCTGAATTGTCATCTGTGTCCTGCTCTGTGTTGTCAGACAAAACTTTTCTGCCGATGCTTTGGCCAGAGCTTGGGCTGGTTGTAGACAACAATTCAAAATCTAAAGCACTTCCAAAACCTAATTTGTCGGAAATTTCGCCATTTGGATTTTTTAAGACAAAAGAATTGTCATTTGTAATGGGATTATCCGTAAAAACATCTGCTGAGTCTAAATAATACCCTGTTCTTGCAATTAAAAAATATTCGTTTGCTGAAATTGTTTTGTCGGCGAACAAATTAGCAGGAACATATGTTGACCAGCTTGAACCCGAAGCTGTTTTTCTTTGCAAATACCAACCGGTTAAATCAATGTCTGAAAAATTTGGGTTATACAGCTCCACGAATTCCTGCTTGTCGTCTGAAACTCCTGCAACTTGAACTTCAGAAATTAAAATTTTTGGATAAGCAATTGGCGCGGAATCGCCGCCACCTCCGCCATCGCCGCCGCCCGCGGGCGGCGGCGAAACAAATTCGACAAAGGCGCAATTTTGCTCAATTATTTTTTGCAAAGTTATTTCACCTATCCCACTCACTTTTAACAAATCATTAAGCGAATAAAATGGCCTAGCTGCTATTATTTTTTCAGCTGTCACAGGACCAATTTGAGTTATCTTATCCAAATCTTCTGCAGAAGCTGTATTTATATTTATTTGCCCAGTACAAACAAATGTTTCCTCAATTTTTTCTGGCTCTTTTAAATCCTCTTCTTTTTTATCCTCAATCTTTTTATCTTCGTCTAATTTACCTGTTTGGTCATTTTGATTTTGCTCTTCAACAAGCGCCTGCACTTTCTGCTTTATAATATCTAATTTTTCTTGGATATTGTCTAATTGGTCTTGTTCGTCTTCGCCTGATAACACAACTAAATTTTGATTTGCAATATCTGTTGCCAAATCGATTGCCGGCTCTAAATTTTGTTCAGTCGGCTTTTCTTCTGTTAAATTTATCGACAAATCCGGCAGAATAGAAGCTGTAAAAAACTTTGAATTTATTTCCGCTAAAACCGGCTTAACCAAATTGCCAGGAAAATCCACAAAAACCGACCAAACAAAAAAACCAACAATAAAAGTTATGCTAAAACTTATTAAAAAATAAAAAATCGGCTTTTTTGCGAACATGAATTATTCAGACCATTTGCAACCTACTTTGTTTTCTTGCGCTGATTTTTCAGCTTCTGTAATTTCTGCTTTATATTTTATATCGGGCGGGTAAAAACGCGCAATTGCCAAGCCTTCTTTTACCAACTGCACATCAATATTTGTATTGCCCAAAAATATATATCGCAAGCATCTGCCATATTGGTCTAAATCTGTTTTGTCTTTTTCCAGTCTTACTTGTTTTAACAAAACCAAATTTTCAAGCCGGTTTTTGGCGGGCTCATAGCAAGGATAGCCTTTTTCATCTGCATCCATTCCCAAAAGCCGAACATGAAAACCGCCCTCAACAACAACCGTGTCGCCATCAATTACTTTTGTTATAATTGTATTATCAGAAGCTCCGCACGCGCCAGTGTTCTCGGCTATTCCATTGTTCTTGAGAACATTAGAATAGTCATTCGGCGCAACTGCAACTTGTGAATTTTGCAAACCGAAATAAACACACCCGCCAATTATTATAGCTCCAATTATTATCCCTAAAAATATCTTATTTCTCTCAAAGAGATTTTCCATTAAATTATTATAGCAAAAAATCGCCGCGAGGGCGATTTTTTGCTTTATACTATTTTCTTGATTTTGCCAATCTCTGAGAGTTTTGCATCCTTGGAAGTTGTTTTAGTGTGTCAAAAACTATTTGGCCTTGTTTTTCGTCAATTAAAATTCTGCTTCCTGCCGAAATTTCACTTGTGACAATTTTAATTGACAAAGGGTCTAAAATTAACCGCTGGATAACTCGCTTTAACGGCCTGGCTCCCAAATTTTGGTCAAAGCCTTCTTTTACCAAAAGCTCTTTTGCTTTTTCAGAAATTTCAATTTTGATTTCTTTATTTGCCAATCGTTTTTCAACTTTTGCCAATTCCAAATCCACAATTGTTTTGATTTGCTCTTTCTTTAAATAATTGAATATGACAATTTCGTCAATTCTGTTTAAAAATTCTGGCCTGAATGAGTCTCTCAAAGTGTCAAATATTTTTTCTCGCATTGATTCCCTTTCTGCCAAGGCTTCGGTTCCGGTAAACCCAAGCGAAGACATTTTGTTGATGTAGTCAGAACCCAAATTTGAAGTCATTATAATTATTGTATTTTTGAAAGAAACCATTCTGCCTTTGGAATCTGTCAGTCTGCCGTCTTCAAAAATTTGCAACAAAATATTGAAAACATCAGGGTGTGCTTTTTCAACTTCGTCCAGCAACAAAACAGAATATGGCCTTCTTCTGACTTTTTCGGTCAGCTGGCCTGCTTCCTCGTAGCCAACATAGCCTGGAGGCGAGCCAATTATTTTTGAAACAGTATGCCGTTCCATATATTCAGACATATCAAGCCTTATTAAAGCTTTTTCGTCATCAAACAAAAATTCTGCAAGAGCGCGGGCTGTTTCGGTTTTTCCAACTCCGGTTGGCCCCAAAAACAAGAATGAGCCCAAGGGTTTATTTTCCTCAGAAATTCCGGCTCTGGCCCTTCTTATTGCCCTTGAAATGGCTGAAATTGCTTCCTGTTGGCCGACTACTCTTTTGTTTAAAGTATCTTCCATTGCTTCCAGTTTTTTTGCCTCTTCGGTAATCAAGCGCATAACCGGAATGCCTGTCCAGCGCGAAACAACTTTGGCAACTTCTTCTTCTGTGACTTCTTCTTTCAAAAATCTGTGCTCTTTTTGAATTTTTATTAACTTTTGTTCAATTGCCGAAGATTCCTTCAATAATTCCGGAATTTTTCCATATTTTATTTCAGCAACTTTTTCCAAATCCGCTTCCCTTTGAGCAATTTCTGTCTGGTAAGATAAGTTGTCAATTTTTTCCCTTATGTCTTTTATTTTATTTATCAATTCTTTTTCAGCTCCCCATTTTAACCGCAAAGCCTGAGTTTTTTCATTTAGGTCTGCCAATTCTCTGGAAATTACTTTCAATCTTCTCTCGCTTCCTTTTTCTTTTTTCAAAGCCTGCTTTTCAATTTCCAATTTCATAATTGCTTCCTCATATGTTTCCAATTCCTGCGGGTCAGATTCAATTTCCAGCCTTAAAGCCGAAGCCGCTTCATCCATTAAGTCTACTGCTTTGTCGGGCAAAAACCTGTCGGCAATATACCGCGAAGCCAAGTCAACAGCAGCTTTTATTGCCGAATCTTTTATTTTCACTCCGTGGTGGACTTCATATTTTTCTTTAATTCCCCGCAACATTGCAACAGCATCTTCAATGCTGGGTTCTTGCACAAAAATTGGCTGGAATCTTCTTTCAAGCGCAGCGTCTTTTTCTATGTATTTTTGATATTCTTTTATGGTTGTAGCTCCAATTGCCCTTAATTCTCCGCGGGCAAGCGCGGGCTTCAACAAATTTGAAGCGTCAATTGCGCCTTCTGCGGCTCCCGCTCCCACCAAAGTGTGAAGCTCGTCAATAAACAAAATATATTTTCCAGCAGACCGGGAAAGCTCTTTTAGCAAAGCCTTAATTCTTGTTTCAAATTCGCCTCGGTATTTTGTGCCGGCAATTATAGAACCCAAATCTAAAGAAATTACTTCTTTATTCTTCAAAAAATCTGGCACATTTTGCCTGGCAATTCTTTGGGCAAAACCCTCAACAATTGCTGTTTTGCCAACTCCGGCTTCTCCAATTAAAACAGGATTATTTTTTGTTCTGCGCGAAATTATTTGCATCAATCTGCGAATTTCATTATCTCTGCCAATTATTGGGTCAATTTTTCCGGCAGCAGCAAGATTTGTTAAATTCCTAGTATATTTTTCAATTACCTGATATTTTGATTCGGGTTCCGGGTCTGTAATGCGCTGACCGCCTCTTATTTGCGACAAAACTTTCATTACAGCTTCGTAATCTAACTTTGAATTTTTTAAATTATTTCCTTCTCCGCCCAAAAAATTTATTTTATCTAAAACATCTTTAGCTCCGGACTTTGTGTCAACCAACGCCAAAAACAAATGCTCAACTGAAATAAACTCATCATTCATTTTTATTGCCTCCTGCCTTGCCCTGTCTAAAACTTTTGCCATGTCTTGAGTTAAATAAAACTGGCCAAAAGCTTGGGGAGTTGAAATTTGGGGAATTCTTGAGATTTGCGTTTCAACTTTTTTTAGCAACAAATCTGCGTCAATTCCAAGTTTCTGCAAAATTGTGATTATAATTGAGCCCTCTTGAGTTAGCAAAACATATAGCAAATGCAAGGCGTCAATTTGAGATTGTCCTTTTTCTTGGGCTAGTTGTTGTGCCTGCATTAGCGCGTCCTGGGCTTTATTGGTAAAATTATTTCCATTCATAATATTTATATTACGTTTTATAAAGTTATTTTAGCTCAAATTTAACTTTAAATCAATAGCACTCTCAAGTCAAGAGTGATAAAAACAGAGATATTTTAATAAACAGGCTTAACTTTTTTTCTTTATAACCAGCATTGTTGTTGTGTTGAAAGGGTCATGGTGCATTCCATATTCTAAAATGTTAAGTCCATAAAGCCTGGCTGCAATTTGTGAAGCCAAAGTTGCTGTTGTTTTTGGAAATTCATTGTTTGCTATTCTTTTCGCGCACAAAGCTGTATCATCAGCATCAGTTCCTTTTATAAGTTTTATTTCCGGATATTTTTCTGCAAATGTTCTTTCACATTGAGATATTGCCTGAGGATGAGCAAAAATTTCTTTTATTTCAGAGATATCTTTTACTTCCGGCCTTGCCATCAAACACTGCATTATTTCCATTCCATACAAAGCTAAAACGTCGAAATTATATTCTCCCATCATTTTCATACTTTCAATATAAGCTCCAGACCCCGAATTAGCCACGCAAAAAACTCCTCTGTCTGTTTCTCCTCTATCAACTGCCCCAATAACTCCCTTTGCATCAATTAAATACTTAAAATCTATTTTTGAAGAATCAATTCCCAAGTCCTCGCACAATCTTAAAGCAGATTCATGAGTAAAACATCCTTCGATTCCATGTATGCCAACTGAAACTCTGCCGGGGTACCCTTTGGGTCCTGTTGGAAAAATTTCCTGAGCGCCATCTATTGTAAATTGTATTTTTAATCTTGGTTTCACAGATTTTTTTTGATGAAAAGAAAATATTTTTTGTGTTGAATCAACAAACCAATTATCTATCCACTGGCGAATTCTCTTCCTTTCTTCTAAGGGAAGACCATCTACAAATTCCTTTTGCTTAATTAATTTTTCTTCTATCTCTTTTATTGAAATTTTACTTAAGTCTTCGGCTGTCTTTTTTGCCGATTCAATTAAATTTCCGTAAGATCCTAAAACTAAATCTTTTCTTAACCAGCCGGCTGAACTATTTATTGAATGCACATATGCTGAAAAAAACGCGTTAGATGCAGGAACCGCCCATTCCATAATTTTTCTCATATCCGGTTTTTCCTGATTATTTTCTTTTGTATATTTATTTATCAATTCATCAATTATAATTGTAAAAAATTCCGGAATGCTCAAAGTAATACCCATCATAAAATCATGTTCGTCTTCTGATTGTGCTTCTACAAAACTAATCCCTTGTTTTTTTAAAAATTCTAAAATTTCTTTTGCGTTTTTATTTCCATGCCCTGAGTTTACCGAAGGGTTTTCTAAAACTTCGTCATTTTTAATAATCGCCCATTTCTGTCCATTTAAAGGAACATAAGGTCCGTGCAAAGGATGCAAAGATAAAAAATCAGCGCCTGTTTGTGCAATCACTTTTGATAAATTCCTCTTAATAGAACAAATATCAATAATTAATTTTTCAGAATCAAGCTTCACATCTTTCAAAATATCATCTGCTGAATCTCGCGGAATCGCAAGCCATATCACATCTGCCTGCCATATTTTTGCCAATTCCTCAGCAGAACTATTCTTGTCTGCTTCTAAAACCGGACCGAGTTGTTTTAATAATGGCAAAAGTAGATTGTGTGACATTTCTCCTTTTGCTCCTATAATTGCATTTTTCATAAATTTATTTGTTTATTATACTCTGTCGGGAACGTGACTCGCAAGCGAATCACGTTCCCGACCTTGGACAAAGATTACCTATCGCCTAGAGCCAAGGCTCTTCTTCATAAGCTTTTTTGAGTTGATCGAGGCCATGCTGTGTGATGCCCCCAAAGAAGACCATATTAGGGCTACCGAACGAGTGAATTTTCACAAGTCCGTAGATCCTTCTAGCTTTCTCCGTGGTAATACACAACTCTGTCCCGCCTTCGGCGCATATCTTGGCAGCAGCCGCATTGCTGTTCTGCAACACAACCACGGCACGTGAATCGTTCATCAACGGTGCCGGACTTGGATGTGAAGCGACCTGCCAACCGATAGGTATTTCACCATCGATTATTAGATCTTTCATTTCCGACCTTGTGGTCAACTGCATCTCGTCCAACGGTATTTCCTGCTGGAAGTAGAACGGGTAAACGTCGGGGTTGCCGAAGAAAAACTCATTCTCGTGTGCGTAAACGGCACAGGTCCAGAACACAGCCACGACGCCATCATCCGTGATAGTGCGTGCCAAGGCAAGACATTCTTCGGGTGTGTCCCGCAGAACCACTTCGCCCTTGTCCGCAATGCCCAACCGCTCCAGCCACAAATGAGCCGCCTGCTCAATGTTATTACCCAATGGGCCTAACGCGCAACAAACGACTTTTCGAATCACCTGCAGGCGCAAAGTTGCTTCAACAGACGATATACACAGAACACCCTCAATATTGTGAAAAACTGGTAATTGGCTTACTTTCTTCATTTGTCTCACCTCTCTTCCTCTTTGTCCTAAATTCAATGTGCTACTTTCCGTAACATCAAATTACGAAAACGAGCCTCTGGAAAGGGGCTCGTTTGAAATTTCTAATTTGATTCTTTTTTAACTTAGAATGCTCAAACCAACCTCTTTCTGATAGAAGCTAAAAAAGAAAAACCAGTTAGATGCGCAGTTAGTTTGATTCATATTTATAATTTAATTTACCAAAAGCAAAAGGCGTTGTCAACCTTTTACGAACTTCTCGAGCTTAATGTTGCAGTTATGTCCTGCTCTTTGCCGTCTCTCAAAATGCGCAAAGTAACTTTGTCGCCAACATTATATTTTTGGATTATTGTTGCCGTTGAATTTTTTGCGGTAATTTTTTCTCCGTTGACTTCCAAAATAACATCTTTTTCCTTAATTCCGGCTATTTGAGCCGGAGATTCTGAAACCACAGCCGGCTCGCCATTCGGTCCTTTCAAAACCAGCGCGCCATAATCCACTGACAAATTATATTTTTTCTTGATTTCTGCGTCAACCGAAACATATCTCACTCCCAAAAACGGATAAACAATTTTATTTGTTGCAACAACCTGGCTGATATCTTTTTTGGCAATATTTATTGGAAGCGCAAAGCCAATATCCTGGGCTCCCGATGCCATTGCGGTATTAATGCCAATAACTTCGCCTTTTAAATTCAATAAAGGCCCGCCGGAGTTTCCCGCATTTATCGCCGCGTCGGTCTGAATAATTCCTTCCAAAGTTTCAGACATTGAATTCAATTGGTCTGAAGCCGAAATTGTCCTTTCAAGCCCGGAAACCACTCCCACAGAAACAGTGTTTGAAAACTGGCCCAAAGCGTTTCCAATGGCAATGGCAGTCTGCCCAATTTGAATTCCCGAAGAATCTCCCAAAGTTACCGGCTTGAATGCCTGCCCTGAGCTTGCCGAAGGGTTTTCAATTTTTATCACGGCCAAATCCTGCACAGGGTCTAAAGCCAAAACTTTAGCTTTGTATTTTTGCCCGTCATTTGTCAAAACCGTGTAATCTGCCTTGTTGTCTGAAACAACATGCTTGTTTGTCAAAACCAAGCCATCTGCAGAAACAATAAAGCCAGAGCCGGCGCCAACTTCCTGATATTTTGTTCCCTTCTGCACCTGCTGGGGAATTTGGATGCTAAACGGGCTCAAATCTCCCAAAGGATTGTTATCTCCAAAAGGATTCACCCATTGCTGTTCGTACACCGGCAAATTTTTGGAAATGACAATGCTAACCACCGAAGGCGAAACATTTCTTGCTGCGTCAATTATCGCCTGCTCATAAGAAACATTTGAAGTGTATGCGTTTGCAGGCGGCTGGCTCTTTACTAATTCCGATTCCGACATTTTAAAATATTGGAAAAACGCCTGAGTTTGCAATGGGAAATAATGCAAAGCCGACAAAGTCACGGAAAAACCGACAATACAGCCGGCAATAATCAAAAGAATAACATACTGAAAATTTCTGCTTTTTATGGCTTTTATGGTTTTGTTTTTTGTTTTGTTAATATCAAGTTTTGGCAAATTATACATAAATATTATACGTAAAAAAATTACTTTTTGGTCTTGTCTTTATAATGGCCGAATTTATAGTTAAAAATATCAGACCTTACCGGACCTAAAAAGATAAGGTGCAGTTCGCACAACAAATATTTTATGCCGACAGAAATCCAGCCGTCTGTCCTGAATCTCCTGTCTGAGACAAAAATTTCCGTGGATTTTATAATTCCCGGCTTGACTGCAAATAATTTTTGGGCGCGCCTGGCTAAATAATGGTCTTCAGCAAGTTTTACATCTTCGTCATAGCCTCCCAATTTATCAAAAAGGTCTTTTTTGATTAAAATGCCTAGAGCCGCATGAGGCAAAGCGCTTTCCAATAAAACAATCGGCTGATTATAAAAAATATTCATAAAAAAAGAAGAAATCCTGCTCTTTGGCAGAGGCACCAGGCAAAAACTGGCAAGTTCAAGATTCCTGTCTTTAAATTCCAACAAAGCTTTCTCAAAAAAATTGTCAGGCAGAATAGTGTCGGAATCTAAAAAAAATAGTATTTCGCCCTTGGCAATTTTGGCGCCTTCGTTTCTGCCCTTTGCAGGCAAACCTCCGGGCGCAATTATACAGCCGTATTTTTTCGCAATTTCCAGAGTTTTATCTTTTGACCCGGCATCAGCCAAAATTATTTCATAATCTTTAAAATCCTGTTTTTTTATGGACTCTAAAAGCAAAGGCAAATATTCCTCCTCATTCAACGCCGGAATAATTATTGATAGCATAATTTTTATTTTTGAAATAATTGTTTGGCTTCGTTCCAAATCTGAGGTTGGTTATTTTTTGTTTTCATCCAGTACCACCATTCTACTCCCCAAAAGTAGAATTTGTCTAATCCTGTTTGCTTTGCATACTCAACATTTTGATTGAAAATTACAGGATTCATGCTTTTTGCCTGCTCTTGTAAAGGAACGTCGTTGAAAGGTTTTGAAGCCCAGGGCTCGGCCTGCAATTCTATGCACATAACATTTTTCCCGAATATTTTTTGGATAAGAAATGCTTTTCTCCAATAAGTTACCGGCGACAAAAATGATTTAAAATAAAATCCCCAGCCGTCAACTATATGCGCCCAAACTTCCCGATACATGGTGATACCGACTATATCTGCAACTTTTCCGGCGCCAAACCAGCTTGATTGCTCGCCAGAATCAGAAATTATAACCTGCCTTGACCCATCTAAAGATTTTACCAAATCAATTTCTTTTTTCAAAAAGTTATCATTTTTATAATACCAATTTGGGCAATGACCAAATTTAAAAAGAGGTTCGTTTTCCACCTGCCAGTTAATTATTGTATCATTGCCTTTATACTTTAAAACAACTTTTTTTATATAAGCCAACAATTCCTCTTGCTGTTGTTGTTCTGACAAATTGTTTGCCCAAACAGGAACATGGCATTCCGGCCATCGTCCACTTTTCATTCCAACAACATATATAATTTTTACATTATTGCTTTTGGCTTTTGCCAATTGCCAATCAATGTCTGAAAAATAATACTTGCCCTGTTTGCCTTCCACCCAATCCCACTGGGTGTGAAGTTTTATATTTTTGACTCCCAAGTCGTCAACTATAGCCGAATAAGTTTCTTTCCAATTTAGGCCCAAAGACTCTGCCTGCATTTGGGAAAAATCAACGCCCCACGTAATTTTATTTGAAGTGGGAGCTGACCCGACATAAAAATAACAAAAAACAGCAGTTGACATTACAACAATTATTGCAACCAGTAAAATAGTTATCTTTAAAATTTTTCTAACCATTATTTATTATTTTTTCTATATTATATGTTCCCTTTTTTTCTATTTCCATAAAACCCTGCATGGCAGATTCTGCCAAGTCGCCGGCGTTTAACGAATCATAAAACCATTGCTCTGCATATTTTGGATTTTCCTGCGCCATTCCGGCTCCCACATGCAATAACCATCTTTTATTAAAATCTTCCTGTGAGCCTATTATTGGAGCTATAATTATCGGCAATCCCAAGCCTGCGTAAAAAGAAAGCTCGGAGGGTTTAGTCCATAAAACATCTGTTTCTCTTAAGGCCTCGTTAAAAATTTTGAAATATTCGGTTGTTGTTTTGCCGGACAACACATGAATCCAGCCATCCAGCTTTAACCCCTTAATGTTTTCTGCATAATATTTTTTCAATTCTTCTCTGATGCCGACGGCAATTATAAACCTCAATTTTTGAGCTTTGACTTTTTCTTTCAGGCTGTTTATTGCTTCCAATGGTATTTCCTTCTGTGCGCCGGCCCCCCCAACAGAAAACATAATTGTCAGAGGATGGTTTGATTTTTCCGGAAAAACGCCCAAAACGTCTCTAACTAGCGGTTCGTATATTTTCCTATATTTTTTTTGCGGGTCTAAATTTATAAGCCGATTTCTCATGTCGTCCCTTAAAATTTCTAAATTTTCTCCAATGTTTTCCTTTGGTAACGGATATCCTGTCAAAAAAATATTTTCCGGCTTTACTCCATAAAGCTTCAGCCTGTCGCGCGTCCATGTGTTTGATGCAAAATATTTAATTCTGCTTTTTTGAGGCTCTAGTGGAGCCCACGCCCTTGCGATATCAGCATCGCATATTACGCAATAAATATTATTTGGGTAATCAAATTTTTCTGCCATAAAAGCCGGCGTAAAAAAAGTTGATATTATAGGCAGAGGATTTTTTTTCAACCTTTCAATTAAGTCCTTCCCCCACCCTTTATTTATAAAATAAAAAGTTTCCTTTAAAGAAAAATCTGGGCGGGATAAATCTCTTTTAGGATAATAAATTAAAATTTTCTGAAACCTGTCCATAACCGAAAAAATAAAATCCCCCAAAAGAGGAATCCTTTTAAACCTTGAAATAAACTCATATAAGGAACGTGTTTGCTGCCAAAACTTTTTGTCTTTTTCGGGTATGCCAACATAATTATTGGCTCGTATAACCCTATTAGAAAAAGCAATATCCCGCAATGGATAAGCTGTTCTTTGGTGGCCATGTCTTTTTCGGGTATGCCAACATAATTATTGGCTCGTATAACCCTATTAGAAAAAGCAATATCCCGCAATGGATAAGCTGTTCTTTGGTGGCCATATCCCATGTCGGCTGCAATAACCCAAGATTTTTGTTGATTTAATTTATTTTCCATTATTATATTATATCTTTTATAAAAAATTTTTGCTATACTTTTTGTTTAAAAGCCAAACAGCAAATCCAATAATTAAATAAGAAGCTAAAACCCAAATCCAGGAAACGTTTGTGATGCTTTTTGCCATCCACGGCTGTGAAAATAAATCTATAACTTTTACAAAATACGTTAATAAAATCCAGCAAGGCACTGATAAAATCCAGGCTAAAACATTAGAAAAAATTCCAACAATAGATGCTAAAAATCCAAAAACCATAAGCCAATAAACAATGGGGAGAACTAAAAGATTTGTAATTGGCGAAACATAAGATATGTTGCCAAAGTTATAAATCATAATCGGCAAAGTAAAAATTTGCGCTGCAAAAGTTGTGGAGACAATACTAACAAATTCTTTCGCCCTATCTTTAGCAATTTTTTTTATCAAAAGTTTGATAAAAGGCTCAATATAAATTAAACCCATTACCGCCAAAAAAGAAAGTTGAAACCCAACGTCATAAAGCAAAAGCAAAGGGTTTATCAAAAGCATTACTGCGCAGGCTGTTATTATTACGCGAGATGCGTTGCTTTGCCTACCTAATTTTTGAGCTAAGAGATAGAGCCCTCCCATAATTCCCGCTCGAATTCCAGAAGACGGCAAACCGGTTAAAATAATAAAGATGCAAATAAAAATTATGGCAATATAAAATGCCCGCCCCTTCCGAAATCCTGCAAACGACAGCAAAGACATTATAATAGAACTCAAAATAACAATGTGCGTACCGGACACAGCAATAACATGGCGAAGCCCGGTAATATTAAGTTTGCTTTTTAGGTCGCTGGTCATGGCCCCATTATCCCCCAAAATTGTGCCTTTTAAAATTGAGCTCTGAGGCGGAGAAAAATTATGCTGAATGCTGTCCCTTATTTTTTGTTTGTAAAATAGAATCTTCTCATACAAATAAGAGAAAATATTATGCTGATGTTTTATTGAGACAACTTCAATTTTTGGAAAAGCCATTACAGAATAAATATGGTCTTTCATTAAATAATTTTTATAATTAAAATTTTCAGCCACCATTGGGGTTTCCAATTTTCCTATAAGATTTATTTTGTCTAAATATTTATATTCAGGATACCTTTTAGCCGTCACTAAAACTGTGCTGTTCTCAATCTTTACTTTAATCATTTGGGACGTGTCTCTAACATCTGGCTCATTAGATATTGTACCAGTTAAGGTAATCTGCCCTTTTCCATTAAACTTGCTTAATTTATCATTTGCTATGTTAAACTCAGAAATCTGCACCCGCAAAACTCCTATTGCAAACACCAGTAGACAAAATCCCAAAAGCGAGGCAGCAAATTTTTTCGAGGCGAAGGGATCCGGGAACACAGGCTGAGCCGCAGAAAAAATTTGGCTGCCGAGCGTTATTGCTATGCCCAAAACTAAAAACCCACAAACAAAAATTTGTGGTATTTTAATTACAGACTCTAAAAATATTCCAACTACAAACGAAATGCAAAGGAAAAATAATATCTTAGATGGACTCATAGAAATTTACATTATTCTATAATAACATAAACAAATCATCAATAATCTTCAAGATAATATTTAAGAACCTTATCTTTAATCTTTTTAGTCTTGCCATGGCTTAAAAGACCTAAATAAGAATTTAGAGTTTCCATATTTGGATTATGTTTTAATTTCCAAAATATTCTCCTTTTTGTTGTTCCTCTTAAAACTCTGTGTTTTTTAAAATTTACCCAACCGAGAAAATCCATACCAGAATGTAATGCTTTAATATAAATTTTGTTGGGATGAATTTGTAATTTTAATCTGTCTTGCAGAAAACATTTTATTTCAGGAATTATTTTTTCTAAATCTCTTTTATTCTCTGAAAAAAATAAAGAATCATCTGCATACCTTATATAATATTTTACTTTTAATTTATGTTTTACAAAGTGATCAAATTCATTCATATACACATTAGAAAAAAGCTGAGATGTTAAATTACCCAGTGGTAAACCGTTTGGTTTAAAACTGAAAATTATTTCTTCTAATAAATCAATGACATCTCTATCTGGGATATATTGTTGTAGGATATTAATTAATACATTTTGATCAATCGAAGAAAAAAACTTTCTAATATCGCATTTTAAAATCCAGCAAGTTCTTGTGTTATTCTTTGAAACAATATTACTGAATTCTCTGAGCCCGCTTAATGCCTTGTGTGTGCCTTTGTTATTTCGGCAAGAGAAAGAATCATAAATAAATGTTCTGTCGAAGAACGGATATAATATTCTGTAGACTGCGTGGTGCAATAATCTGTCACGGACGCTGGCTTTGTGTATTGTCCTTGATTTGGGGTCATTTATCTTAAACTGTTGATAACCGCCGTGTTTGTATGTATGATGGGTTAAATCTTTGTGTAGATCAAAAACATTATCCATCAGGCGGAGATAAAATTCTTGAACATCTGGTTTATTCCTTTTGCCGAGCAGGAATTCCTGCCATGCTTCCAGAATATTTTCAACGCTTATGATGTCTTCATATTTATGAGTCAAAATTTTCATAATCAAAACGTTTCTTCTAATCCCCCCCCCAAGCAGTTTAATTTGAGCTTAACACAAAAATTAGTTTCTTATTATAAATTATGGCATACAATTCTGCCTAATTTTCCAAAAGATTCTCGCTATACTATCGGGTCAAAAATTGATTCTTTATTTTTAGATGTGATAGAGAGAATAATAAGAGCAGAATATTCAGACAAGACAGAAAAAATTATAGCTTTAAAAAATGCTTCGTTTAAATTAGACACTCTTAAATTCTTTTTGCAGGTATCTTGGGAAATAAAATCATTGGATAATAGAAAATATGTTGCTTTGTCAGAAAAGCTAAATGAAATTGGAAAAATGCTGGGCGGATGGATTAAAGCTATAAAATAAAACCCATCTTTATAGATGGGAAAAACAAAGATGAGTTGTGGGGACGGCGGAAGACGAGCTGATTGTCTGGATTCCAGAGATTGTCGGGATTAGCATAGTTGCTGTTGAGATACACGTCATCGTCATCGTGTTCTACGTTGAACACGTTCAGGTTGCCGTTCGAATTGAGAATGTATAAAACGTCATCTGTGCCACTGCCCCTTGAATACTCTCAGAGCTGTATATTATTCGGCATCTTTATGCCTTAACGTTTTACACCAAGTAATCTTTATTTTTAGCAAATCAGGAGCGACTCTCACAAAAGCCTTGACCATTGTGACTCTGCGCTTTCCTGAAATTCAGAATTCGGCAGCCTGAAGCCGTAACCGCAGACATATTCGCCTACTATCCTAAACATATTCTATCATATTGAAATAAAAAAAGAACCCCTCGATACAAGTTGCAAACTTTGCAAAATGCGCCGAGAGGCCTGTGTCGCCAAGGGTTCAAGAAACCATGTGTCCGATGAAGGACAAGGGTTCCAAGTGCCCAGAGGCAACTTGAGATTACTTGCGGGGACGGCGGAAGACGAGCTGAGCGCCTGGACTCCAGAGATAGCCGGGATTAGCATAGTCGCTGCCGAGATACACGCCATCGCCCCCGTGCTCTACGCTGAACACGAGCAGGTCGCCGTACGAATCGAGAATGGGTTCAGAGCAAATTCTGAGCCATTCACCTTTGGGCTGATCCTTGTACTGCCGACGCAGTTGCGGTCCGTCTTCCGTTCCGCACAACTCCAGTCCGAACCCGAGGGCTCGCTCGTAAATCCTGTCACGGCGAGTGGCTTCCGTGAAGCCGAGTTCTGCGACGCTGGTTCGGACCAGGTCAACTTCCATTTCCGTGGCCGAGACGACGAAAGCATCCTTGTTAAGCATGTCGTCAGCCCAGTCGCTGATATTCATACCGGCCTTCTTCATGGCTTCGCGGAAACCGTTGGCGTCCTTGAACCCGACACCGAGCTTGATGGTCCGCCAAACGGGAAACTCCCGTGGCTCAATGAACATTCCTTCAACTGCCCGCTGGAGAAACTTATTCAGTCCCTCCGGATCATACGGATAGCCTCCGGGTTGCCTCATCTGCCGCTTGATCTCCGCTAACTTCCCATCAACATTGAAATACTGATCGCCAGTGAGTACAATACCCATGACAATCTCCTTTCTATTTTGCCCGCCGTTAGGACAGGCTGTTTGACTGCCACTATTAGCAGTCATAGCCAGAAAACACCGAATAACATCAGTATCTTTTGGCTACGACTGCTAGTTTCGCAAGTATTTGATTATAAATGTACAATCTTTACCAATTATTAATTATACACCCATAATGAGTCTTTGTCAAGCTCTTACTTTACAATCTTTAAAATATGGAGAAATTTCTTTAACAATTTCTTCTAAAAATTCTTTTTTGAACGGCTGGATTTTTTCAAAATCAGGGTCAATTGTTTTTTCTGCCCTGAACTTCTGCAAATAATATTTTACGTTTTTTTCTCCAATCCATTTTGCAATTTTAACAAAATCTTCTTTTGTATGAATTGTATTCACCACGGTTGTGCGAAATTCAAAATCCAAGCTTCCTCGCTTTAAAAATTCAACACTCTCTTTAATATCTTCCATTTTCACACCCTCGCCCATAATTTTTTCGTATACTCCAGCAGGTCCCTTTATATCCATGGCAACATAATCAATCAAACTTGCCCTAACCAAATCTTTTAACATTGCAGGATTTGATCCGTTTGTGTCTAATTTCACAGAATATCTCTCACCCTGAGCAAGGTCGAAGGGCAAATTTTTAATTTTTTCTATAAAGCTCGGCAAATCTTTGTTTATTGTCGGCTCTCCTCCGCAAATTACAACACCGTCCAGCAATCCTTTTCTTTCCCTTAAAAAATCAAAAAATTGTTTTTCTGAAATTCTTGGTTGCTCTGCAATTTTTAACGGCAAAACCAATTCTGAAGAATAACACCAAGGACATCTAAAATTACATCCTGCCAAAAAAACAATGCAGGCAATTTTCCCCGGGTAATCAATTAAAGTTGTTTTTTGAAGTCCAGCTATAATCATGAATTAATACTAACAAAAAAACTCCCCTGCGTGCAAGGGAGTTTTTTATATTTTATAATTAAATCTTTTCTGCCATTATTGGGTTAACTTGCTCGTCAACAATTTCTAAAGTTGCAGCTATTGTTTCCATTGGAAAAGCAAACTCTTTTCTTTGCTGGTATTCTTCTTGTTTACCTTTATGCCATTGTTGAACTGGCCTAATATAGCCCACAACCCTTGAATAAACTTCACATGGCTGTTTTATGGTGCATTGCGGGCATTCAAAGTGTTCGCCGGAAATATAACCGTGCGTTGGACAAATTGAAAATGTCGGGGTTAAAGTAATATACGGCAGGCTGTAATTTTCAAATATTTTTTTGACTAAATTTTTTGCCTGGTTGGGGTCTGAAATATTTTCTCCCAAAAATATGTGCAAAACTGTTCCGCCGGTGTATTTTGTCTGAATGTCATTTTGCAAATCCAAAGCTTGGAAAACGTCATCTGTAAATCCAACCGGCAACTGGCTTGAATTGGTGTAAAAAGGAACTTCTTTTGTGCCGGCTGTAATAATATCTGGGTATTTTTCTCTGTCGGTTTTTGCCTGCCTGTAGCTTGTGCCTTCTGCCGGAGTAGCTTCCAAATTATACAAGTTTCCTGTTTCTTCTTGAAATTTAATCATGGTATCTCTCATAAAATCCAAAATTTCAATTGCAAATTTTCTTCCCTTTGGAGTTGTAATGTCTTCTTCCAAAAAGTTAAGCAAAGATTCATTCATTCCGCAAATTCCAATTGTTGAAAAATGATTTCCAAAATAAGTATTTCTCATTTTTTTCATATCTTCCAAATAATGCCTTGAATACGGGTAAAGCCCTTTTTCCATAAAGTTGTCCAAAGCTTTTCTCTTAATTTCCAAGCTTTCTTTTGCCAATTCCATTAAATGAGCCAGCCTGGCAAAAAATTCTGTTTTTGTTTTTGATGTATATCCAATTCTCGGCAAGTTGATTGTTACCACTCCAATGCTTCCTGTTTTTGGCGAAGAACCAAACAACCCGCCTCCTCTTTTGTATAATTCCCTATTGTCCAGGCGCAACCTGCAACACATACTTCTTGCATCATCCGGGCTCATGTCTGAATTAACAAAGTTTGAAAAATAATTGATTCCATATTTTGCCGTAGCCTCCCACATTGCTGTCAAATTCGGATTGTCCCATTCAAAATCTTTTCCAACAGAAACCGTCGGAATTGGAAAAGTAAACGGCCTTCCCGATGCGTCGCCTTCCATTAAACCCTCGTAAAAAGCTTTTATAAACATATCCATTTCCGGCTGAAATTCCCCATAAGTTTCATTTTGCGCCTCGCCCCCAATAATTACCGGCTGTTTTGCCAAGTGCGAAGGCGGTTTAATGTCCAAAGAAACATTTATAAACGGAGTTTGGAAGCCAACTCTTGTAGGCACCATGCAATTGTACAAAAATTCCTGCATCGACTGCTTTACCTGCTTGTAATTTAAATTATCATATCTGATAAACGGAGCCAGCAAAGTGTCAAAATTTGAAATGGCGTTTGCCCCTGCTGTTTCGCCCTGCAAAGTAAACAGCGCGTTTACCAATTGCCCCAGCGCAGTTCTAAAATGTTTTGGAGGCCTGCATTCTATTTTTCCATAAACCCCGCCAAATCCTTTCACCAAAAAATCATACAAATCCCAACCGGCGCAATAAGGAGCCAGCAATTCCAAATTGTGAATGTGAAAATCTTCGTTGGCTGCAGCCTCGCGAATTTCTTTTGGATAAATTTTATTCAGCCAATATTTTTTTGAAATATACGAGCCGACATATTGGTTTAACCCCTGCAAAGAAAAAGTCATATTGGCATTTTCTTTTACCTGCCAATCAATTTCTTTTAAGTAGCTGTCAATTTTTTCTGAAGATTCGTCAACCGCTTGTGACGCTTCCCTAATTGTTCTTCTTTGCTCTCTGTATAAAATATATGCCTTGGCTGTTTCAACCAAATCTTCCAGCATCAGAGCCTCTTCAACAATATCCTGAATTTGCTCAATTGTCGGAATTTCACTTTTTTTGAACCTGCGATTGAGCAAGCTCAAAACTTTTTCTGAAACTCTTTTTGAAACTTCCCCGTCTCCCTGGTTTGCGGCAACAACAGCTTTGTGAACTGCTTCTTCAATTTTTTTTATTTCAAAATCAACGACTCTTCCGTCTCTCTTCCTAATTTTTTCTATATTATTTTCCATATACTACATTTTACTCTAACTAAAAACCCTGTCAAATCCCGTTTTAAGCCTAAAATCTGTGGATAAACTAAAAACGTTAAAATTTTGTGGCTATTACGGTAATTTTTATTTCTCCCTTCTTAAGCGTGCTGTCTTTTACTGCGCCAAAGATTATTTGAGCCTTTGAATCAACATTTTTTGTAATAACGTTTGCCGCTTCCTGAATTTCATTTAAAGTAACATCATTTCCCGAAGCCGAAAACAAAACTCCTTTTGCCCCCTTAATTGAAAAATCAAGCAACGGCGAGCTGATTGCTTTTTCTGCCGCCAAAACCGCCCTGTTTTCTCCCATCATTTTTCCTGTGCCAAACAATGCGTGCCCGGAATCTTTCATAATAGACAAAACCGACGCAAAGTCTATGTTTATAATTCCCGGCACCAAAATCAAATCGGTAATTGATTGCACAGCCTCGCGCAAAACATCGTCGCAAATTAAAAACGCGTTTGTAACCGTGGTTTTTTCATCAACTATTTTCAAAAGCTTGTCATTTGAAATAACCAGCAAAGAATCAACTTTTCCTTTTAAATTTTCCAAAGCAACTTGCGCAACTTTTTTTCTTTCTTCACCCTCAAAGAAAAAAGGAGTCGTAACAACAGCAACAGTTAAAATGCCAAGATTTTTTGAAATCTCGGCAATAATTGGCGCAGCTCCGCTTCCGGTGCCTCCGCCAAGCCCACAAGTGACGAAAACCATATCTGCCCCTCTTAAGTTTTCTAAAATTTCTTGTTTAGATTCTTCGGCTGATTTTCTGCCCAGGTCAGCGTCCATTCCGGTTCCAAGACCTTTGGTAAGATTTTTTCCTATTAAAAATTTTTTGTCGGCTCGGCAGATGTGCAAAGCTTGCGCATCTGTATTTACCGCCAGCAATTCAACCTCCTGCATTTCCAATTTAGCCATTCGTGAAACCGTGTTAGACCCCGACCCGCCAACTCCAATAACTTTAATTTTTGGATTCATAAAAACTTTATCCTTTTATGGGATGAAGTTTCTGATCCATTTTCTAAATCCAGAGCCCCATCCCTTGGTAAGTCCTAATATACCATCTTTTGAGCCAGAATCAACCCCTTCCAAAGCCAATCCCGCAACAGTTGCCAACGCCGGGTCTTCTTGAAGCCCTATAATGCCTTTCGGCCTGCCAATTTCGCAGGAAAGATTCAATGTTTCTCTCACAAGCTCTTTTATTTTTGGAATTTTAGCTCCACCGCCTGTCAAAACAACTCCTCCCGGCAACAACTCCTGCCTGTTAATTTTTTTCAACTCTTTTTGCACCAAGTCCAAAATTTCAGAAACTCTCGGCTCAATAATGTCCACCAAATTTTTCTTTGTGAAACTCAAAGAATCTGATTTGTCAAAAACTTCTATTCTCTTTTTCGACTGGTCCAATCCTTTTTCTGTTTTTGAAGACATGCAAGTTCCATGTTGTTTTTTAATTGATTCTGCAATTGCCACGTCTGTTTTCAGACCAATAGCAATGTCGTTTGTAATGTTTGCCGAGCCAATTGGAAAAACAGCCAAGTGCATCAGCTCGCCTTCTTCAAAAACTGCCAAAGATGTTGTTGCAGCCCCAATATCAATTAAAGCCACTCCCAGTTCTTTTTGTTGCGGAGTCAAAACAGCGTTGGCTGCTGCTAAAGGCGAAGGAATTACATCATTTATCTGCAATTTTGCAGCCAAAACAGCTTGGGTAAGCTTTATAAAATAAGGAGAAAAAACGCACAACAGCAAAACTTTTGCTTCCAATCTTACGCCGGTAAGGTCTTCGGGCTGTTTTATCCCTTTCTGGTCGTCAATAATAAATTCTCTGGGAATAACGTCTAAAACTTCATCATTTCTGGAAATATTTATTGCTCTTGTCGCCTGCAAAACCCTTTCAACATCTTCTTTTGAAATTCTTTGGTCTGCCCTAGAAACAGAAATTATTCCGTCGGAAGGAGTAACATACAAATGGTTTCCGCCAATATTCACAAAAACAGAATTGATTTTCCTGTTGCAGTCTTTTTCAATTCCCGAAATTATCATCTGCACATTTTTTGCCGTTTCTTCCACAGAAACCACAGCACCCTTTCTCAGCCCAAACGAAGGAATTTCCGCATACGACAAAACTTCCCAGTCGTTTCCATTTCTTTGAGCCACCAAAGCTTTTATGCTGTGCGTCCCAATATCTAAACCTGTGACAATGTCGGCTTTCGCCATAATGCTATTTTTTAATTTCTAATTTTGAATTTCGATTAAATTTTAAAATTCTAATTTCGAAATTCTGGTTTTATTCGAAATTCGAAATTAAAAATTCAAAATTTCTAAATACTTCTCTTCTTTCTCCTGCATTTTTATTTCTTCTGCTCTGCTTTTCTCGTGGTCATATCCGCACAAGTGCAAAATGCCATGAACAAAAACTTCCATTATTTTTTCTTTCTTTTCTTTTACAACTTCCGGACAAATCACAATCTCGCCTAAATAATCTTTTTCGTTAAACAAAAAAGATAAAACGTCGGTAGGTTTATTTTTCCCGCGATATTTTTTATTAAGCTTTGCAATCTCGGCTTTTTCCACAAAAGCCAAAGATAGCGTTTCCGTTTCTCTATTTTCGCCTAATAAAACTTTTTTTGCAACCTGTGAAAAACTTTTCTTATCCACAGAAAACTTGGTGAGGTTATTTATCTCTATCATTCTGTCAATTATACCAAATATTCCACAATAAACAAAACAATAAAAAAGCGCTCATTTCACTGAGCGCCATGGCAAACCGAAAAGTTCGGCTATTTTACCCTTGCAAAACTTCGGCCATTGTAAAGATGTCTTTTTCAACTTTGTGTCTGGCGAGAAACCGAATCGCCCGCAACACGCCGTCCACATAGACGTTTCTGCCCAACACATTGTATGTGAATTGCAGTTTCACGGTGCCGTCCGGAGACATCATTGTGTAGGTATGATACGCGTGGCCACCAATATATTTCTTTGGAACGCCAAGCTTCACTTCTTGGACCACAGGGTCTCGCACCATGTTGTCTGCAATCTGTTCTTTTGTGTACGGCATTCCAAGCGCCGCGAAGAATTCCAGCAGGCTCACCGCCGTCCCACTGGGGTCTTTTTTCCCAGCCTGGTGGCTTTCTTCAATGAGCAACTGCCAGCCTTCAAGCACATTCGGAAAATTCTTGGCAGCGTATTCCAACATCGCCTGAAACATCACAACTGGCGAGGCCATATTTGGAGCAATAACAGCCGAGACACAGGACTTCTTAACCGTTTCCTCCAGCTTTTGTCTGTCTCCGCCGGTTGTCCCCATAACAAAGGGAACTCCCGCTTGGCAATACAGCTCGGCATTGCGGTTGACCGCTTTCGGTTGTGTGAAATCAACAACCATGTCAATATCTTTACGACTCCGTAAGAAGTCTGTATGTTCATCGGTTGGAATCAAACGCACTGCTTCCGGCGACCTCTCATCTGCGATGAGCGTAACTCCTTTCTCTTCGGAAAGCGCATAAGGATACAACTCCATGTCTTCCTGAGACACAATGGCTTCCGCGACAAGCCTGGCCATTTTCCCCATTTCTTGTTGTGCTGACAATCCTGCTACCATCGCCATAATCTTTTTCATGACTTTCCCTTTCTATGTTGGCTCATTGAGCCGTTGTGAACGAACAGAACGAAACAAAACTTAACTTATTTATATACTAATACTAATTATCATTTTGTCAAACAAAAAACCTGCCTGCCGGCAGTTTCTCACTTTCAGGGGGTAAAACGGCCCCAGCCCCTCCTGGCGCTCCAGGCGTAGTTCCTTGTCCCGCCGAAGCCTTTGGCGAAGACTGGTCCTGCCAAAAAATTATTTCTCAATTAATCTTTATTAAAAGGCTCCTACCCCTTTTTACCCCCTTTTACTCGAATCCAAAAAAAATACTAATAAGTTTGAGGACTTAAATTTTCAACTATATTTTCAGATTTTTCTTTATAATCTTGGGACTGCAAATATTCTTCTAATGTTGTATCTTGCCATTTTAGGTAGTATGCTTCTTTATTCCAACTCTTGAACAGTTCTTTGAGATATTTTTTCATTTCAATAAAAGTGTTTTCAACTAATGACCCACTACCATCTGATACAGATAACATTGTTGCGAATGCCTGCGATAGCATCATAATATTAATTGATATTTGGTCAGATTTATTCATAACTTTTCTAATTGTTTGATCGCAATGATAAAAACTTATTAATAAAGCAAATTTATTCTTTACAACCACGATTCGATTTGAATGGATCAATGAGTAAAAAATATCATTTGAAATATAGCAAAACCCATGGACATCCTGATGGGTTTCTCTCCAATCTTTTATTTTTTTTAAATTACTATTTATACAGAGTAAATTATTGAATAATTCAGTTATAAGAAGTTTTTCCAATTCATTGTTTATTTGTTTTTCCCTTTGGACGCTAACACAATAAATCCCAAAAGCAACAATAATTGCTATAACGTTAACGAATACAGAAATAGTATCTGCTACAAAACTCCATTCAATTTGTGGCATAACAAATAATTTATTTTCTAAAAAATAATCTGATAATATAAACAATCCTCCAAAACCCATAAAAATAAAATGGTACCAGTTTAATTTTTCGAGCAAGCCATAATCCATAATAGAGGTAAATCCACTATTTTTTTATTTCTCAATCAATTTTTGTCAACATTTTAAATTTATTCTCTAAATAAAAATTCTTTGTTTTTAAATAAATCATCTGATAAAACGGTGCCATTTTAATATTTTCGGGGTTTACGCAATCAACCATCACGGCTTGCGCTACTTTTAGTAATTCAAATTGAGTGCTTTTTTTATCTAAAATTTTATTTTTTTCGAAGCTAATAAATTTTAACTCTTTTTCAAAATTAAATTTTTTCATATTTTTATTTAAATAAAACTTTAAAATTATTGGTGCTCGCCTCCTCTTTTAATAATTCTATGATTTCTTTCTGTGATTTTGTCATATTACTTTCATCAAATTTTGATCCAATGGTAAGTTTCAAAGCTGAAATTGAGTTATATTTTTTATCTTTAAATTTCACATCTTCAAGGTTGGTGAATAAAATCATTTTTAACAAACCATCTTTGATATCCTCTATGGATGGTAATGTGCCATCTTTGCTATGTTTCCCCTCTACTAAAAATAATTTATCATCCTTAATCTTCGCTTCATCAACAGTGAAAAAATAATATCCACCTAAATAATTTTTTATAGTAATTATTGCTTTTTCCCCAGATAAGTTTTCTTTTGGTTGTATGATTAAACGCTCTCGCCCTTGGGCTTTTTTTGCCAACATCCGAGATAATTCCATAAAATTATTTTTACCTTTTAAAAGTTCGTTTATTCTTTTTTCGGCAGTTTGACGTGAGTGCATTTCTATTTTTAATTTTTTAGAAATTCCAGCATAGGATTCCAATGCCTTTTTTCCGATTTGCCCAATTTTGTCGATATGAGCAAGATTCCAGTGTAGAGCATCTGATTGATAAGATAAAATATTTTCAAGCTGTGTTTTAATATAGTCAATATCGAAACGTTGATTTGTAATTTTTTGCTTATATCTTTTACTCTTTTCTGCTGTATTATAATAAGCGATGATTACATAAATTCCCAATAAACTCATCAGTGAAATTGTATCCCATTGTAAAAAATCTCTATCGCCTTCCAGCCCCTCGTCTTTAAAAACAGGTATAACCGTAATTTTTTTCCCAGAAAACCCTAAAGTATCATAGACTCTCGCGTAAGGATAGGAACGGGTTCGTTTTGCTGAAACCCACCAGCTCATCGCAACTTGATTCTCTTTATCAATTTTTAAAATAAAAGAAGAAAAAGAGGACATTCCTTTTCGTAAATCTTTTAAATCTAAAATCTCTAACTTACGGCAAAGTAGTGGCTTATATTTTATTCCTTTAATTTTAGCTAATATATCCATATTTGTCTGCTTCACGATAAATAATTTCTAATTTGTCGTTTTGGTTAGCAAAAAAAGTTTTTTGTGCATCACCAAAACCCAATTTTGTTTTTATGGTTGAAACGAGTGACTTTTTTATTTCAAAACCAATACTATTTCTTCCTAATTCGCGAGCTTTTTTCATCGTCGTACCGCTACCAGCGAAAGGATCTAACACTGTTTCGTTTTTGTAAGAAAAAAGTTTAATCGCACGATAAGGTAATTCTTCGGGAAAAGCCGCAATATCTTTTTCCAATGATGAACCAGGCATTACATTGTTCATTTCCCAAAGAGTCATATACCATCTATTTTTTTGAATCTCTTTCGTGTCCACTTTTGATTTTTCTCGGACATCTTTAGATATTGAACGATAATCAAATCTACCTTTTTGAAAAATTACTATACTTTCCAATAAATTGTCAGGATAAAAATACATAGGATAAGGATTCTGTAAAATAACTCCACTCCGACGACTAATTCTTAAATAACCATCGGGTTTCTTCCAGACGATTTTATCTCTATATCTAAAACCTGCTTGTTGAAAAATTTTAACCGCGTCAGCGGCGATAGGATATTTCTCGCCATCAATCAACATATCATCAATATTCAAAACGGCGATTCTCCCATCTTGTAAGACTCTATATGTTTCTTCGGCAAAACTTTTCAGCACTCCTAGATATTGTTCATAACTCTTAAATAAGCCCTTATAATCAAAGGGAGCATTAAAATAAGGCGGCGAGGTTATCATTAGGTGAACACTACCATCTGGTATTTCTGCCATACTCATACAGTTGCCTACTATTAATTTGTGGTTTGTTGCGGTAACATCGGGTTGTGTATGTTTTTTGGTTTCAACTAGTTCTTCCAAAACCGCATCTTTCACTCCTTGATTTTTAGATAGTTTGCTTTTAATTATTTCTTTCTGGATTTCATATAAAGCTTTTTTTGATTTTTTCCTTGGCCATTTTTTGGCTATAATTCCGTGTTTTGTTTTGCTAAGACTAACAACCCCACGAAGTTTTTCTTTTGCCAATCTTAAAGCTTTTTTATTTTTAACTTTTACTTTTGCCATATTTTATATTAATTTATTTTCCGAAAAACTAAATGGTTTTTTACCCTTAGCTATTATAACATGATCTAGAACATCTACCCCCATAATTTTGCCGGCTCCAATAATTCTTTTTGTAATTTCTAAATCGTCTTCTGACGGCTCGTTATCCCCCGACGGATGGTTGTGGGCTAAAATTACAGAGCAGGCATTTTGTTTTAGCGCTTCCTGAAAAATTTCTCGCGGATGTATTAAGCTTGCATTTAACGTGCCAATAAACATTGGTTTTTTATGTAAAAGTTCGTTTCTTGCATTAAGAAAAAGCGCCATCAAATGCTCTCTTGTTTTGTCTCGCATATAAACAACTTGAGCCAAAACATCTTCAACTGAATTAATTTTTGGCAGACTTTCATCCCTAACATCCAAAGCTCTTTTTACCAATTCTTGGCTTGCCAAAATTATACAGGCTTTAGCCGAGTTTATTCCTTTTATTTTTGTTAAATCTTCGTATTTTAATTGTAAAAAATTTTTAATAGGATATTTTGCCAAAATCTGTTCTGCAACTTCAATTACATTTTTACCTTCCACGCCCGTGCCAAGCAAAATTGCCAAAAGCTCTTTATCTTTCAAATTTTCTTCGCCTTTCGCAATCAACTTCTCTCTTGGTCTTTCAATTTTCGGCAAATCTTTTATCTTCATATTATAGCGACTTTCAGCTTTTACTTTTCTTACTTTCTATTAAAGTTTTTACCAACAATTTTTTGCAGAATTTCTAAGGTGGCCTGCACAGAAGGATTTTCTGTATTTTCCAAGGTTAATCTATCCCCATAAGTGTTTAACAGAGGAGTTAAAAATTCATCTCCCCAAGAAGGAGAAAAAGTTAACACGCCGTAAAAATCAATTTCAATACTTTCGGTTTCTTTCACGTCTCTTAAGAGTGATTGCAATGCAGAAAAAGCTTCCCTACCCGTTTGTCGGGAGATAAGTGTTGTGCCAAATTTTTTTAATTCTATTTTCATAATTTTAATAAGTTATTAAGGCAAGACATCCACGGACAGTTTCTGATGCATCTTCACTAACAATATCCGCGCTATTGCCTTTTAATAATAATTTTGCGTCGCCCGATTGGAATATCAAACTAATTGGATTCTTTGAAATAACGCTTTTAACATATTTTAATCCATTACCTCTTGATTCGGGTTTCCTACCGGAGATTATCTCGGTAAATGCAGTTTGCAATGCATGAGCATGGTCTTTTAATTCTGGTTTTACTTTTCTTAATGTTTCTAAAATTCCCACTCCTCTGTCCGCCAATACAATCTGTTTTTTATTCAAATCATACGCAAAGAAAATTCCGGGAATATCTGGCCACTGACCAAGATTATGGTCATATGAATTATTTCCTATCTCTCCGGCAATAGATGTCAATAAAGAGAACAATGGTTTTGCATCTTTATTTTCAATCATCAGCGTTTCCATCTTTGTTATGCGAGCTTGAAAAACTCCGCTGTTTTGGCAATAAAATTGCTCGGGTATTTCTTTTTCTAAAACTGCCCAGTCTTTAGCAAGCTGGAATAAATCATTTAAGAAAACATCAATATCTTCTTTGCGATAATAACGATGACCGCCCGGTTTATCTCTAACTGAAAGCAAACGACCGCTTTCATCCCAGCGACGCAATGTCATAATTGTAACTCCCAGCAATTCGGCTGCTTCACCTATTGTTATTAAATTTTTGTCTTTTTCTTCCATAGTTTTAATCTTTATTTGTATTATATCATAGTTTTTAAACCTATACAAGGTGCCAATAAACCTATACATTTACCCTAATTTTCAGCCAAACAAAAACCGTCCTGAGCGAAGTCGAAGGGCGGTTTTTGGCCTTAACTTTTTTGGTTAGGATTTTACGCGTTTGAGGTCTTGGTATAAAGCATATAAAAATACAATGGTAAACGGAGCAACAAAGAATATGTTTATAATTGTGCCAAAGAATTTAATCCACGAAAGCAAAATTGCCACCACAAAAATTACCACCAGTCTGCCAAATATTGGCCACCAATACCCTTGCACTAATTGTTTGCTTCTCTTTAAGGCACTTGTTCCTTTTGCGCCTTCGTCAATGTAAACAAACATAGAAAAGCAAAACCAAATGGCAAAAATGATGCCGGGGATTATAAGCAAAATCAACCCGCCCAATGTTGCCAAGCCCACCAAAAGTGAAATCCAAAAAAATGATGCAATTTTTTGCCATCCAACTTCCAACGACGCTTTAAATTTTAATGCTGTGTCTTTAACCGCGCAGTACAATGCCGTTTTCGACCACAATGAAAAAATTATGCAAATTAAAATTCCAACCAGCCCCAAAAGCACATCAACCAAAATTATGGTTATGTTAAAGTCGCGCCTTTGAAACGGCCAGTAGCTTATTAAAAATCCAATCAAGCCGGCTGGCAACAAAACCAAAGCGCCAATAAATCCAAACAATATTATGCCAGCATATGTCCAGATTTTTTTGTAATAAGCATCAAAACTTTTTTTAAATAATTCTACAACCGGCAAAAGCATTTTTGTTTGTGTTTCTTCCATATTTTTTATTTGCTTAACAGTTCTTTTATAATTTTAGAAATTTCCGAGTTGTCGGCTTTGCCTTTTACCTGTGGCATCAGGTCTGCCATTATTTTCCCTGTGTCTTTAATTTCTACAGCTCCTGTTTTTGCAATTGATTCTGCCACCAGCTTTCTTAATTCTTCGTCAGACAATTGTTCTGGCAAATATTTTTTTATAATATCAATTTCTTTCTGCTCTTTTTCGGCCAATTCCGGCCTGTTGCCTTGCACGTATAAAGCAATGGCATCTTTTCTTTTTTTAATTTCCGAAGCCAAAACACTTATTATTTCCTCGTCAGAAAGCTGAATTTCTGTTTCAGACTTTTCCTTAAACTTTTTGTCTTTTTCTTTTGTAAGAATCACAGCCGACATCATACGCAAAACACCGGTAGTAAAGCTATCTTTGCTTTTCATTGCTTCTATAGTTTCTTTTTGTATTTTCTCTTTTAACATTTACTTAGGCTTTGCGAGTTTTTCTGCTTTGATTTTTGCAATTTTTCTCTCAACTCTTTTCAAAGCAGACCTCTTTTTAACCAAATCAGATTTTGCTCTTTTAAAAAACTTTGTTTTTCTTAACTGAAGCAAAACACCCGATTGTCTCACAGTTTTTGTAAAACGGTGTCCCAAGTTTTGAGAAGTCTCTTTGTCTTTTTTTGTAACTTGTACTGGCATGATTTATGAACGAAGTGAATAAATCACCCTGACACTGAGGCATTTATGCCGAAATGGAAGGGTATACATTTATTTCTATTTTTTAATTTTAGCTTTCATTTCGCTTACGACCTTGTCAAGTTTTATTTCTTTTTGGACTCCTGTTTCCATATCCCTTAAAGTAATAAAATCTTCTAATGCTTCTTTTTGCCCAAAAATCAGCACCCACCTAATGTTTAATTTGTTGGCGTTTCTTAATTGGGTTTTTAAAGAATCTTTTGAAAATGATTCAGCCACCGGAATTTTTGCGGCCCTAAATTCTTCAAACAATTTCATACTTTTCCTTTTTGCCAAAATTCCCAGCTGAGCCAAATATATTTTTGGATTTTCTTCCTGTTTTCCGGTTTTCATTTCTCTGGCTTTCATCAAGCTGATAATTCTTTCAATTCCGGCAGCCGACCCGCAGCCGGCTGTATCTCTGCCTCCCATAATTTTTGCCAAGTTGTCATATCTTCCTCCGCCGGACAACGTGCCCAGGGCTTTGCCATCTTCAGAAGTTTCCACAATTTCAAAAACCGTTTTTGTATAATAATCTAAGCCTCGCACCAAATACGGGTTTAAAGTATATGGCAATTCCAGCTCATCTAAAAATTCCAAAACTTCTTTAAAGTGCGCGTGGCATTTTTCGCAAAGGTGGTCAATTATCTGCGGGGCATTGGCTTTTACTCTTTGGCATTTTTCTTCTTTGCAGTCTAAAATTCTCAAAGGGTTTTCCTTCAGCCTGCGTTGGCAGTCTGCGCACAAAGACGATTTGCGCGATTTAAAATAGTTTGTCAAAATCTTTTTAAAATACGGCCTGCATTCAGAATCTCCAATTGAATTCACTTCAATTGTTAAATTTTTAAATCCCAATTCTTTCAAAACGTCATAACTCATTTGAATTATTTGGCTGTCAATTGAAGGAGTTGCGTCGCCAATTGCCTCAAATCCAAACTGGTGGAATTGTCGAAATCTTCCTGCCTGCGGTCTTTCATACCTAAAAAATGGCCCCAAATACCAAAGCTTTACGGGCTGTGGCAAGTTGTGCATTCCGTGTTCCAAATATGCGCGCATCACGGGGGCTGTGCCTTCGGGTCGCAAAGAAACCATGTCCCCGCCTTTTGTGCGAAATGTGTACATTTCTTTTCCAACAATGTCTGTGTCGTCTCCCACTGCCTTTTGAAAAACTTCCGCGTATTCCAAAATTGGAGTTTCAATTTTATCAAAGGTGTAAGAATTGGCAACCGCTTCAACAACTTTTTGCACGCGCTTAAAATACAATTGGTCTTCTGGCAAGACGTCATGCATTCCTGTTAGATTCTGATATCTTAATTTGCTCATATTTTTTATTAGTATGTTGGCCGATTAATTTCTGATATGGTTGTTATTGGAAAAATTCTCAAAGCTGCCTTGCCAATTATATATTGCCTTGAAACAACTCCCCACATTCTTGAATCATAAGAATATTCCCTGTTGTCTCCCAAAACAAAATATTGTCCGGGCATTAAGGTGACATTTACATATCCGTAAGTTTTTAAAATGTCTCCTCCGATTTGCGATAAATATTTTTCATTTAGAATAGTTGTTTTTCCGTCTTGAATTATTTCAACCTTGCCGTTTGTTATGTTAATTGTTTCGCCGGGCAGCCCGACAACTCTTTTGATAAAGCGCTGGCCTTCATAGCCTTTTATAAAACTGGCATCAAAAACAACTACATCTCCCCGTTGCGGTTCGGCAAATCTGTAAGAAATTTCATCAATAATTAAATAATCTCCTGTTGCAAAATTCGGCGCCATTGATGCTCCGCTGACTATAAACGGCTGAAACAAAAAATATCTTATTGGAGCCACAATAACAAAAGCAATAATGGCAATTTTAACCAATTCCAAAACAAACGGCGAATATTTCCTTACAAATTTCCTTACCTTGCCAGCTTCTTGTTTAGTTTCACTATCCATAAATTTGTTTTATTTTATCACACTTTTTAGGCAATTACAACCCCTTTATAAATAGTCCAAATATAGAAAAAAAGTCGGGCTCCAGCATGTGCTAGAGCCCCTCAAACTTGAAACAGGTACAACAAATGCAACTACCGCCGCAAGCGCAGGGACTGCTTCCTGCACTTGGGCTTATGATGCCCATTGCCATTGCCGTTTTTGCCGTTGCCGGGGGATTGATCCCTAAAAACCTGCAGGAGCAACTTCCGCATTCCCTTCCGTCCGATGTGTTCCCCGCCATAGCGAGCGTTGAAGATTCTCGCCAGTTTTGCGATGGCGTCAGAATGCGCATTCGGGGGAACTTGAAATTTCCGTAGAAACCGTACTTGGTCCTCTGGCAACTGCATTGTCGCGTTAAGCATACTCTTTTCCCTCTTCGTTTTTGTTGTGTTTTCCCTGTTTCTACAAACAAAATTGGAAATGAGCTGACCATTCAACCGCCTTTCTCTCGGTTCTTGAATGGGTTGTTGACAACTAATATCATAGCTCTTTCATAAATTGATGTCAAATGCTATAATTACAAAATATGATAATTATTATTGGCCTGGGAAATCCGGGCAAACAATATAAAAATACCCGCCACAATGTTGGATTTATGGCAGTTGACAGCTTTGCAGAGAAAAATAATTTCCCGGAGTTTAAGTTAAACAAAAAATTTAATTCTTTAGTTTCAGAAGGAATTATTGAAGAAGAAAAAATATTGCTCGCCAAACCTCAAACGTTTATGAATAACAGCGGTTCTGCAGTAAAATCCTTAATTCGAAATTCGAAATTCGAAATTAGAAATTCTATCGTCGTGGTACACGACGATATAGATCTTCCTGTTGGAAAAATCAAAATCGTGCAAGAACGCGGTTCTGCCGGCCACAAAGGCGTTGAGTCAATAATTAAAAGCATTGGCAACAACGGCTTAGTAAGATTTCGCATAGGAATTGCAGGCAATAAAAAAACCGACGCCATGAAAGTTGTCTTAAAAAACTTTTCAGCAGAAGAGAAAAAAACATTGGATGAAACGATAGAAAAAATAACAGAAGCTTTAGACATGTTTATAAAAGAGGGTTTAGAAAAAACAATGAACAAATTTAATTAAAAATTTGCGCTTGAATTTTTCTCGTATTCCCGTTTTTTATCAAACCTTATGATTCAAAATACTTTTCATAGTCAAAATATAAATAATAAAAGCCAGCTTTTAAGCCCCCCCCCCTAAACTTTTGCCTGTTTTAGAAAAATGTAAAGTGATGTACAAAAAGTGGATTGAAATGCACCGCAATATTGAAAGAACTGCAAGATTTAGCAAAAGAAAACATTAGCTGGAGATCACCTGGTTGCCGGCATTCCATTCGTTCGGATTCTCAACAGAGTTGGCGTTCACGTTCCAATAGCGATTGTCAGAGTTCCAGTTCGCGTTCACAGCCCAGACCGATTATATGCAACACGCCATCACAACCACTGTCCTTTGAATACTCTTGGGACTGTATCTTATTTGGGACATAAAAGTCCTCCAGCGCGCTACACCGATTCTTTTCTTTTTTAGAAACTTGCATAATGACGCTTGTTGAAGACTTGTCCGCAACAATTCTGCAATATACAATTTCAAGGCGCTACGCAAAAGCCTTAACCTCCACGTTCAGCTATCCTTAGATTTATTTTACATTTTTTTGTGAAAATAAAAAGACTCTCCTTTACTTTTCAAAGTTTCAGAGAGCCATAGATTCTGAGAGTCCAAAGTCCCGAAGGGCTTTAGAGTCAAGAATCGCAAGAGAGGACCTGGCTGCCAGCAAACCACACGTCCGGATTCTCAACAGAGTAGGCGTGCACGCTCCAATAGCGATTGACAGAGTTCCAGTTCGCGATCACAGCCCAGACATTGCCGTCTTTTCCTGAGATATGCATGACGTTCGCACGCCCATTAACGAGCAATTTGCCCTCTTCTCCATGTGCCTGTTTTTTAATCAGGCAAAATAGGTAAGCGAGGTAAGCTCTGGCAAGATCGCCTAACTCAGCGATGATTTGTGGGTCTTTGGAGTCCAACTCCAACCGATGAATCGCGAGCGTGGCGTCAGGAACGTTTTCTTCCACAAGATTGAGGAATTGTTCCTTGAAGACGTCGTTAGTCCAACCGACGTTAGCTTCTGCGAGATGGTCTTTGGCGATAAACTTCTTCGCGCCATCGACCGACGCCGTCGCAATCTTCATGAGAATACCGCCAACACGCCCACCTTTGGCCAGAAACTGAAGGAAACGTCCAAAGAAATCATCCTGGCTGTCGTTCACGATTTGTTGAGCAGTGGCACAGGATACGTCCCAATCCATCTTCCCTGTTACCACCTCAACACTCATCTTGATGAATGCCTTGAAAAGCATCATCAAAATTTCTCCCAATTGCTCAACACTCATCCTGTCCTTCATTGTATGAACCTTTTTTGCGGCTACTGTTGCTCTCGCCACAAGGCAGAGCAAGCTCAACGCATACTGTGGCAACCCTTTGCCACACCAGAAAATTATCTGTTTCTCAAATCTCTTTCTGGCATGGCAAAAACAAGTATTTTTAAATTATAAATGTGCCAATTTACTATTTATTAATTATACACCCTCTATCAATTATTGTCAATGTTTTGACTTTTACGTTACACTATTGTATTTTTAGTTAAAGATGGACGATAAAAATTTAAATCAGCTATTAATCGTTGGCATCACACCCTACTTTTTGGAAAAGGAGGGTTTTTGGTTTCAAAAAAATCTACAAGGAATATTAGAAGCAAGACATACTCAAAATTTTTTTGAAGACAATATAATTTTTTTGCAAAAAGATCACAGCTTTCAATTTTCGCAATTTTTAAGAAAGCTGGACGAAATGGGTTATGAAAGAGTTTTTAAGGTTTCAGAGCCAGGAGAGTTTTCACAACGCGGAGGAATTGTTGACGTCTTCCCCATCAACACAACAAATGCCGTAAGGCTGGATTTTTTGGGAAACGAAGTAGACCAAATAAAAATTTTAGACATAAAAGTTGCCGACGAAAAAAAATCAAAAAATATTCTAATAAAAAGATTAAAATCTCAAAAAATATATTCTGAATTAAAGGGATTAAAAGAAGGAGATTATTTAGTTCACTTAGACCACGGAATTGGCAAATTTATAGGCATTGAAAAATTTAATACCACAATAGAAGAATCCCAAAGTTATTATGTTTTAGAGTACGCGCAGGAAGATAAGTTATATGTTCCTTTAGGACTTGAAAGAAAGCTGTCTCGGTATTTTGGCTTTCAAGACCCAAAGGTTTCCAGGCTTGGTTCTTCTTTGTGGCAAAAAACAAAAAAAGCAGTAAAAGAAGAAGTTGAAAAATTAGCCAAAGAGCTTCTGCAGTTATATGCCCAGAAAGAAACCGCGCAAAGACCTCCTTATATAGAAGATTCAGAAATGGAGTCTAAGTTAAAAGACGGTTTTAATTTTCAAGAAACTCCAGACCAAATCCAAACAATAGAAGACATAAAAAACGACTTATCAAAAACAAAACCAATGGACCGCATTGTTTGCGGAGATGTTGGCTTTGGCAAAACCGAAGTTGCAATGCGAACCGCTTTGTTGGCTGTTGCCAACAACAGGCAGACAGCTTTAATTTGCCCAACCACAATTTTGGCAAACCAGCATTATAATAACTTTAAAAAGCGGTTTGAAAATTTACCCGTAAGAATTGCCGAGCTTTCAAGGCTTCAATCAAAAAAAGAAGAAATAAAAGTTATAAAAGATTTAGAAGACGGCAGAATAGACATTGTAATAGGCACGCACAAGCTTTTGTCAAAAAATATAAAGTTTAAAAACCTGCAACTTTTAATAATTGATGACGAGCAAAAATTTGGCGTAAAACAAAAAGAAAGGTTAAGAAGCATAAAAGCCAGCCTAGATGTTTTGAGCTTGTCGGCCACTCCAATTCCCCGCACAATTTATTTGGCGCTTTCATCTTTAAAAAACATCAGCTTAATGCAAACTCCGCCGGTTGGCAGGCAGGCAATAAAAACAGAAATTTTGCCATATTCAGAAAAAGCAATAAAAAAAATAATTAACGAAGAGTTAAACAGAAAAGGCCAAGTTTATTTTTTGCACAACAGAGTTGAAAGCATAGATAAAAGGGCGCATGAATTAAAAAAACTTTGTAAAAATGCAAAAATTAGCCTAATCCACGGCAGAATGCCAGAAGGTAAACTGATAAAAATAATGGATGATTTTCAAAAAGAAAAAACAAATGTGCTGGTTGCCACAACAATAATAGAGAACGGATTGGACTTTCCAAACGTAAATACTATTATAATAGAAGACGCCACCAGGCTTGGGTTGTCTCAGGCTCACCAAATAAGAGGCAGAGTTGGAAGGTCCGGCACAAAAAGTTATGCCTATTTTATGTATTTAGAAAAAAACCTAACTCCTTTGGTTAAAGAAAGATTAAAAGCTTTGGAAGACTCGCAAGAATTGGGTTCAGGCTACAGGCTTGCCATAAGAGACTTAGAATTGCGGGGAGCTGGCAATATTTTAGGCCGTGAACAATCTGGCGCCATAAACAAAATCGGTTTAAATTTATACAGCCAAATGATTTCTGAAGCCATCGAAAAATTCAAACAATAAAATTTTATGTTATTATAAGGTAAGCTAAAAAAATTAAAAAACAGAACCAATGAAAAAAAGTTTAGTTATAGTTGAGTCACCTACAAAGGCCCGCACAATACAAAAATTTTTAGGAAGCGACTTTATAATTAAGTCGTCTTTTGGTCATGTAAGAGATTTGCCAAGAAGAGAGCTTGGAGTAGATGTTGAAAAAAACTTTTTGCCAAAATATGTCATTCCTCCAAAAGCCAAAAAAGTTATTGCCGAATTAAAAAAGGATATGGCAAAAGTTGAAAACACCATACTGGCTACCGACGAAGACCGCGAAGGTGAATCAATTGCCTGGCACTTGCAGGAAGCCTTAAAATTAAAAGACCCGCAAAGAATTGTATTCCACGAAATTACAGAATCTGCAATTAACCATGCCTTAAAATCTCCAAGAAAAATTGATATGAATTTGGTTGATGCCCAGCAGGCAAGGCGCGTTTTAGACAGAATTGTAGGCTACAAACTTTCGCCATTTTTGTGGAAAAAAGTTGCCAAAGGACTTTCAGCCGGCAGAGTGCAATCGGTTGCGGTAAAACTAATTGTGGAAAAAGAAAGAGAAATTGAAAAATTTATTGCAGTGGAATATTGGGGCGTTGAAGCTTTGCTGAAAAAACCTGCCTCGCCGAGTCAAGGCGGGTCTGACAAAGAATTTCCTGCTTCTTTAATTAAAAAAGGCGACAAAGCAATTGAGAAGCTGGAAATAAAAAATAAAGTAGAGGCAGATAAAATTTTGCAGGATTTAAACAATGCAGATTATATTGTTGAGTCAATAGAAAAAAAGGAAACAAAAAGAAACCCTGCTCCCCCATTTACAACCAGCACCCTGCAACAGGCCGCGTCCCAAAGATTTGGCTGGCCGGCAAAAATGACAATGTCGATTGCTCAAAGGCTTTACGAAGAAGGAAATATAACTTACCACAGAACAGATTCTTTAAATTTATCTGAAACATCTTTGGAGTCTGCTAAAAATTTTATAACCAAAGAATATGGCAAAAATTATTGGGCCGGCAAAGCGGTAAAATATATTACAAAAAGCAAAGGAGCTCAAGAAGCTCACGAAGCCATAAGACCTGCTTACGCAGACAGAACTCCAGAATCATTAAAGGGCATAGACGCAAGGCAATTAAAACTTTACACCTTAATTTGGCAGAGATTTATTGCCTGCCAAATGACTCAAGCAATTTTTGACTCTGTTTCAGCCGACATAAGCGCAAATGATTACACATTCCGAGCCAACGGGCTTACAATGAAATTTGACGGATTTTTAAAAGTCTACCCAACAAAATTTGAAGATAAAGACCTGCCGGACCTGGAAAAAAATGACAAATTAGATTTTGTAAAACTTGATTCTATTCAGCATTTTACAGAACCTCCGGCAAGATACAACGAAGCCAGCTTAATAAAAACTTTAGAAAAAAATGGCGTAGGAAGGCCGTCAACTTATGCGCCAACCATATCTACCATACAAGACAGGAATTATGTTTCAAAAAATGAACAAAAAAGATTTTTTCCAAGCGAAATGGGGTTTATAGTCAATGATGTTTTAGTGGAAAATTTTTCGGAAATTGTCGACATTGGATTTACCGCAAAAATGGAAGAAGAACTGGACGGAGTAGCCGAAGGCAAAGACAAATGGGAAAAAGTCTGCAAAGATTTTTATGGTCCTTTTGCCAAAATTTTAGCGGAAAAATATAAAGACGTGGTAAAAACCGACCTAACTCAGGAAACAGATAAAATATGCCCGAAATGTGGCTCTAAAATTATTGAAAGAATGGGCCGATTTGGAAGATTTTATGCCTGCTCTCGTTTCCCAGAATGCAAGCACACAGAATCAATAGAAGACAAAAAAAATGATTTGGGAATAAAATGTCCAAAATGCAAAGAAGGAGATATTGTTGCCAGGAAAAGCAAACGTGGAAAAATATTTTACGGGTGCAATAGCTTTCCAAAATGTGACTTTGCTTTGTGGGACAAGCCCGTAAATGAGTTTTGCCCAAAATGCGATTCCATATTAGTTCAAAAAAATAAAAGCACAATCAAATGCTCAAACAAAGAGTGCGACTATGCCAAGTGATACGCAAAAAATAATTCGCCAAATATCAGACAAAAGCTCAGACCCACAATTAATTGAGTCGGCTTTCGAATTTGCAAAAGAAGCCTACAAAGACAAATACAGAATTTCCGGAGAAAATTATATTGTTCACGCCACAAGAGTGGCTTTAGAACTTGGCAAAATGGACCTCGACCCCTCAACAATCGCTCTGGGGTTGCTTCATGATGTGCTTGATGACACTCCCGGATTTACAAAAAAAGTTGAATTAAAGGAAATTGAAAAAAAATTCGGCAAAGACCTAAGCCAAATGATAGAAAAAATTTCAAACATCAGCAAGGTACAATATTCTTTGTCACTTGGGCTAAAAGATAAAAAAACTTTAACTAAAGAAAAAATTGAAAATTTAAGGAGAATGTTTTTAGCCCTGGCCGGAGATTTAAGGGTAGTGCTGGTAGAACTTGTTTCACGACAAGATGGATTAAATTTTCTGGATAGCTTGCCCGAAGACCAGCAAAAATTGTTTGCCCTTGAAACCTTGCAAATTTTTGTGCCCGTTGCCAGCAGATTAGGATTGTCAGGAATAAGGAGAAACCTTGAAGATACGGCTTTTTCTTTTTTATTTCCTGCCAAATTCAAATGGCTGAAAGAAAACATTAAAGAGCAATTTGAAGAAAGAGAAAAATACTTAAAAAAATTCATACCCCATCTAAAAAAAATATTCAAAAAAGAAAGAGTAAAAGTTTTAGATATAAACTATCGGGCAAAGTCGTATTGGAGTACTTATCAAAAATTGCTGCGGCACGGAATGAATTTTGATGAAATATACGACCTGCTTGCTTTAAGAATAATCACATCAGACATTGAAAGTTGCTACAAAATTTTGGGCGTGGTGCACAAACATTTCAAACCAATCTCTGACGAAATAAACGATTACATAGCGCATCCAAAATTAAATGGTTACAGATCGTTACACACCACCATTTTTTCAGAAGGAAACAAAACAACAGAAGTGCAGATAAGAACCGAGGAAATGCACAAAGAAGCCGAATACGGAGTGTGCGCCCACTGGTCTTACAAAGAAAAAATTGACCTCAAAAAAGAAGGAGAAAACTTTGAATGGGTAAAAGACGTTTCTGATTTTTGGAAAAACTTCAAAATAGATTTTTTCCCAAGCAAGGTTTTTTGCTTCACCCCAATGGGAGATGTTATTGTTTTGCCAAAAGATTCAACTCCTGTTGATTTTGCGTACGCTGTGCATTCAGATGTTGGAAATCATTGCGAGTCAGCAAAAATTGGCGGTAAAATTGTGCAGCTTAACCACATTTTAGAAAATGGAGACACGGTGGAAATTGTCACAAGTAAAAATAAAATTCCTTCAAAAGACTGGCTAAGATTTGTAAAAACTTCTCTGGCGCGGTCTCACATAAACAGACTAACCGACCAAAAATCCAATTTCCAATTTCCTTTGCCAAACTTTATAAAAAGGAAAATTGCAGAAATTTCCGAGGCCTCAAAAAAAAGGCAGGAAGAAAAACAAAATGTAAAAAAAGGAAATGTTAAACAAATTTATCTTTCCGGTCAACAGGGAATGCTAATTCACATTGCAAAATGCTGTAATCCAAAGCCGGGAGATAAGGTTTCAGCCTATCTTGCCCAGAGCAGGTCTGCTGTTTTGCATAAAATTTCCTGCAATAATTTCAAAAAAATATCAGAAAAATATCCTGAAAAAGTAATTGATGCTTCTTGGGAATAGCCTTGAAATTTATCACAAAACGTGCTAAAAATATAAAATGCCGAGGTGGTGAAATTGGCAAACACGCCGGACTCAAAATCCGGTGCCCTTAAAAGCTTGAGGGTTCAAGTCCCTCCCTCGGCACACTTCACTTTGTTCAGTGTGAACAACTAAAAAGCCCCAGATCGGGGCTTTTTTATTAACTTGGCAATGGGAATTTTTTGCAGAACTTTTTAATTTCTTCTCTAACTTTTTTAACAGACTTTGGGTTCAAAATAACTTCATTTATCCAGCCTGCTACCTGCTTCATATCTTTTTCTTTCATTCCCCTTGTTGTAATTGCAGGGGTACCCATTCTTATTCCCGAAGGCTTAAACGGCGGAGCCGGGTCATAAGGAATAGTATTTTTATTGATTGTAATTCCTGCAGCTTCCAGCAAGTCTTGAGCTTCGGGACCCGAAACATTTTTGTTCCTTAAATCCACCAAAAGCAAATGGTTGTCGGTTCCGCCGGAAACCAAATTAAATCCGTGTTTTTTTAATTCTTCAGCCAAAGCTTTTGCATTTTTCACAATTTGCTTTGCATATTTTTTAAATGCCGGAGTTGAAGCTTCTTTCAGGCAAACTGCAATGGCGGCAACTTGGTGCATATGAGGCCCGCCTTGAAACCCCGGAAAAATTGCTTTATCAATTTTTTTGGCAAGTTCTGCGTCCTTTTCCAATCCTTTTTGAGTAACCATAATCATTCCGCCCCTTGGCCCTCTCAAGGTTTTATGCGTTGTTGTTGTAATAATATGCACATAAGGAGCCGGGCTTGGATGCGCGCCACCTGCCACAAGCCCTGCAATATGCGCAATATCAGAAACCAAATATGCTCCCACAGAGTCTGCAATTTCTCCCAATCTTTTCCAATCAAACAATCTTGGATAAGCTGTGGCGCCCACAAATATAAGTTTTGGTTTGTTTTCTTTCACCAACTTTTCCATCCCTTCATAATCCAGCAACCCTGTTTTCTCGTCCACTCCATACTGAACAGAATTATAAAACTTGGCAGAAAAGTTAACCTTCCACCCATGCGTTAAATGTCCGCCCATTGGCAAAGCCATTCCCATTATTGTGTCTCCCGGCTCGCAAGTTGCCAAATACACCGCAGCATTTGCCGGGCTTCCAGAATATGGCTGGACATTGGCATGAGCAACTTTAAACAACTTTTTTGCACGGTCTCTGCACAAATCTTCCAAAATGTCATAATATTTCAAGCCAGCATAATATCTTTTGCCGGGGTAACCTTCAGCATATTTGTCAGTTAAAATTGACCCCAAGGCTTCCCTGACAGCCGGCGAAGAATGGTTTTCAGAAGGAATCATTTCCAAAGATGTCTTCTGCCTTTCTGTTTCCAAATTTATTAATTTATCAATTTGCGGATCCTGTTTTTTTAATTTTGCCATAACGAAAATTTTTAATGTTAATTTCTTATTATTTTATTATTATTTGTTAAATCTATTATTTTTGATGGTTTGCTTTTCTTTAAATTCCCTGCATCTATTATTATAATATCATACTTGCCGAATTGTTCTATTATATCACTAATTTTTGCCAGTGTAGAATTTCCTGAAATATTAACCGAAGTTTGAACCAAGGGTTTATTAATCTTTTTTAACAAATCATTCAAAAATTTATATTTTGGAATTCTTAAGGCAATTGTATTTTTATCTGTGCCATAAAGCTTTACCTTTTTCTTATTTAATATAAATGTGTATTTTCCCGGCCATTTACTTTTTAAAGCTTTAGCGTGCTTTTCATCAATTTCTGCCAATTCTTTTGCCATTTTAAAATCTTTTACAAAAACCGGTAATGGTTTTGTTTTGCTTCTTTTTTTTATTTTATATATTCTATCAACTGCTTTTTTATTTGTCGCATCTGCCAAAAAACCATAAACCGTATCTGTGGGGCAGACAACTACTGCCCCATTTTCTAGGGCAGTAACAATTTTTTTTATATTTGCATTTTTTTTCTTAAGTATTTCCATTTAAAAATTTAGATATTTTTTGAATGTCATTTGGATTTCCAAAGTCGTGCCAGCAATCTTTAATTTTTTTAATTTTTACTTTTTTTTCTTTTGCCAAAAGTGAGATAGCATCTGTAACTTCATACTCTCCCCTGACAGATTTTTCTATTTTTAAAACTTTTTCAAAAATGTCTTTTGTAAATTTATAAAGCCCGGCGTTTACCAGGTTTCCCACAAACTCTGTTGGTTTTTCAATAATTTTTTCCAAAAAGTCATCTCCATCTTCAATCAAAACTCCATATTTTTCAGGGTGTTCTTGCTTTAACCCCGCAATATAACAAAACTCATCATCTATGTTCATAGACTTTAAATCTTCAACAGAAAATAAATTATCTCCATAAACATAAAGAAAATTTTCGTCTCCAACAATATCTTTTACGCATTTTATAGGGCAGGCAGTTCCATACTCTTTTTCTTTGGGGCCTAAAATATCGCACTGGTTCACAAGAGAAACTTTAAAATCATCTTTGCTAATTCCTTTTGGGGGCAAATAGCTTTCTACAAAGTCATTCATTAATTCAACCTTAAAGCCAACAACTAAAATTATTTCTTTGTATTGGGCAAGCAAAAGGCTGTCAATCAAATATGCCAAAAACGGCCTGTTATTAACCTCTATTAAGTGTTTTGACTTGTCCTTAGATAATTCAAGCATACGAGTCCCCTGACCCGCAGCGGCTATAACAACTTTTTTAACTGCCATAACCCAAGTTGAATGCATTAATATTTAATTCTTTATATTTTTCCGGTACCATTTGGTCAATTGCTTTCAGCACAGATTCTTTTTTCATTGGAATTAAATTTTTGGCAACAGCATACCCCAAAGAATAAAGCGTGCAAACAATTTCATTCTGCAGTTTTTCTTTGCAGTCTTTTGAGGCTGGAATTATATAAGTTTCATTTTTAATCAAACCAAGCTGTTTTTTAATTTCCTCTGCCGTCAAAGACCCTAAAAACGGCAAAAAATAATCATTAACCAAAAATTTTGTCTGCTTTCCAGATTTCTCTGTTTCGCGCAAGCCCTCCAGTATTTCCAAAGAAAGTATCAAGTCTGCCTTGCCGTTTGCAATCAAAGGAGAATTTACTTTTTTGCCAAACCTAATATGCGTTTCCACGCTTCCCCCTCTTTGCGAAAGTCCGTGCAATTCTGAAGACCTCACGTCATATCCTTCATTCATAGCTACCTGGTCAATCAAAATTAACAGCGTAATAACTCCCTGGCCGCCAACTCCATTAATTATCAAATTAAATATTTTATTGGTCATGTTTTTCTGCTGTTTGTTTTTTTAATAATAGAGCGCAGATTTTTTTGCAAACAATCAAAGAAATTTCTTCTTTTTCTAAAAATTCTTTAACAACGTCTTCCAGTTCTTTTTGATTTATCGGGTCTAAAACTTTTATGTTTTTTACTCCGCAAGCCTTTGCAATTTCTTCAATTGAAAGTTCTGGGGCTTCTTCTCCCATCAAATTTTTTCCCATCCCGGGATTTGGCTGGTGCCCGGTCATTGCTGTAATTCTGTTATCCATTACAATCATCAAAGGGTTTGATTTGTTGTAAACAGCATTAACCATTCCTGCAATTCCGGAATGAAAAAATGTGCCATCCCCCATAAAAGATATAACCTTTCGGCTTCGCTCAGGGCCTTCGGCCTTTAAAATGCCGTGGGCAACACCTATAGACGCGCCCATGCAAAACAAATAATCATACATTGAATGAGGAGGCAAAGCTCCAATCATGTTGCACCCAATATCTCCACCAAAAATTGTGCCTTCCGGGGCAATTCTTTTTATGGTTGGTAAAATATACCAATATGGGCAACCCTCACAAAGCCTTGCTGTTCTCTTTGGCAAATTCAAATTCTTTGTTTTAAATTCGGCAAATTTCATTCCCACTACTTTTGACAAAGCGCCACAAACTTTTTCAGCGCTCAATTCTCCAATAATTGGCAAAACATTTTTGCCAAAAATTTCCATTTTTGCGTTTGCGTCTTTTGCCAACACAGCAATTTCTTTTTCAACATATCCTTCCAACTCCTCAACAACTAAAACTTTTTTTAATGGTTTTATAAACTTTATAATTTTTTCTTTTGGTAAAGGATAAAAAGATCCAAGTTGCAAAACCGGCAAATCCAATTTCAATTCTTCCAAAGCCTCCATAACATGCAAACCTGCAACTCCCGAAGCTATTATTCCAACCTTCAAATTGTAGGACTTCGGGAGTCCTACAATTTTGTTGATTTTAGACTTTTCTGCATATGCCTGTATTTTTTTTATTTTTTCCAAAAGCTCTTTTTTCATTTCCAAGGTTCTTGGTGGCATTGTAGAATACTGATGCGGATTTTTGACGAAGTCACCCCGCGGAGTTTCAACGGAGTGGGGCTCATCCACCTCAACAACTGCCCGCTGGTGCGCGCATCTTGTAACAGTTCGTAAAATTACCGGCATATTAAATTTTTCAGAAATTTCAAAACCAATTTTTGTAAAGTCGTAGCATTCCTGCGGATCTGCGGGCTCTAACATTGGAATATGGCCCAAATAAGCATACATTCTGGAATTTTGCTCAGATTGAGCCGAACTCCAGCAGGAAGGGTCGTCTGCCACCACAATCACCATTCCGCCTTTTGTGCCGGTGTAGGCCAATGGCAACAAAACGTCCGAGCACACATTAATTCCAAAGCTCTTCATATTCACCAAAACTTTCAAACCGGAAAAACTTGCTCCAATGGCAGATTCCAAAGCTGTTTTTTCGTTTGTAGCGTACTCTGCATAAACCCCGTTTTCTTTGGCAATCTTGCCAAATTCGTCTCCAATTTCAGCCGATGGGCATCCGGGATATCCGGTAACATAAGAAACGCCCGATGCCAACGCCGCCCTAACTATTGCCTCATTCCCCAATAAAATTTTCTTCATAAATTTATTTTTATTTACTAAACTATTTTCAGTCCTCTTTTCCAGGGTTATCTAAATGTTTAATGATTTCGAAAGTTTTTCTCCCTCTATCATTATCTGCTTCATAAGCTAATTTCTCAGCCAATCTTTTTAAATCTTCCTTAGTTGATTGTTCATCGGGCACCCACCCTTCTCTTGACCCCTGCCTTAAGATTTCTTCTGTTATTTTATGTATCCTGTTATCTTCAGCAAGTTGTTCTGGAGACATATTTTTGCGTCTTTTCTCATTAAATCTTCTTGTTTGTTCTCCCATTTCAGCATAATGTCGCGCCAACTCTACTTCTGATAATTCACCAAGTGTCTTTGACCTTCCTTTCCTATTTTCTTTAGCAAGGTCTTTTGGAGATAATCTTGCCCGTCTTTCATCGTCTTGTTTTAGCAACTCGTCCCATCTACGTTGCCTATCTGCATCTGATTCTTCACCAACTTGTTTTGGCTCTGAATCTTTTTCAAAACCTGGATTTTCTATTGACATGATTTTTCCTTTCTAATTACGATGGGTTAAATTTAATTTAACACAAATTAATAAAAAGTATTATATAATAATATTGATTAATTTATTTATAACGAAAATTATTTTAATTTTTTTATAGCTTCAGGCGTTTGTAAAAAATTATGTCCGTTGACAACCTTTTTGCCGGTTTTGGTTTCTAATTCTAATCGCGCATTTTTGGCGATACGTCCGCCTTTTTGGGCTGGAATCTTATTTTCTTCAAATCCTTTTGCTTTTTCGGTCTCAGCAATTTCTCGTGTGGAAAGCTCTGCTAAAGCTGTGAAAACCAATTCGGCATCTGTCATATGGTCTCGCAAATTTTGTGTTTTTAAATTTTTCAATTTTTTATGTTCTTTAACCGATAAGTCGCTCCATTCTTGATGGATAATATTTGTTAAAATGGCATACTCATCTTTTTCTTTGACTTCGTTGTCTTTCCAATAATCAGTTAATTTATTTCTAATTTCCTGGCCCATCATTCTTTGCTGAATCCATTTTTGGCTTCTGCCCATTCTTTGCCAATTTTTTCTTCCTCTGTCAATTGATTTTTCAGGGTCGGCTGTTTCCTGAATTCTTTCATAGCCAACCCGAGCCAGCCAAAGTTTTATTGGTTCGGCTTTTGGGCTTGGCACCGATTGAATCAAACGAAATAATGTTTCTGCATCAGCAGAATCGGTTAAATACAATTTTCCATCAGAGGCCGGCATTTTGAGTTGGTTACATTTTGTAACCAAATGAAACCCTTCTTTTTTATGGCGATTTTTCAATACCTTCCAATAATTTCTTGCCAACTTAAAATCTGTTTGATCAGTCAAAACTTGGATAATATCTACTACTGAAAAATACCATTTCTCTTTTTTCTCATCCCAAAGCCTGCGTATTTTTTGACCTTCAAATATCGCAAGTTGTTTATTTTTTAATTTTTTGCTTTTCATACAAAACTCAAATAACTATATTAATTAATTTGTTTTGCACGTAAATTGTTTTTACAGATTTTTTATCGCCAATTAAGGCTTTTATTTTTTCAGATTTCAAAACTAATTTTTCTGCATCTTTTTGTGCAATGCCGGCTTTAGCTTCAATCTTATCTCTTACCTTGCCGTTTACCTGCACAATCAAAAGCACATTTTCTTCTTCAATTAATTTTTCATCATATTTTGGCCATTTTTGTTCACAACACATTTCTTTAAATCCCATTCCGCTCCAAATTTCTTCTGCCAAATGCGGAGCAAAAGGAGATAAAATTTTCAAAAAGTCTGCCAAACCTTTCTTGTCCAGCCCTTCCTCTGAAACTTGCCATGCGTTCACAAATTCCATCATAGAGCTTACAGCTGTGTTAAACTTCATCAGCTCAATATCTCCAGAAACTTTTTTAATTGTTTTATGTAAAATCTTTTCCAAGCTCTCACTGGTTTTAACAGCAACTTTTTTGCCGGCCAGGTTATAAATTTTTTCAACAAATCTGCGCGAGCCCACAACTCCTTTTGTATCCCAAGGAATCATTTGCTCAAAAGGCCCCATAAACATTTCATAAATGCGCAAAGTGTCGGCTCCCCATTGCTTTACAATTGTATCCGGGTTTATAACATTTCCCTTAGATTTTGACATCTTAATTCCGCCCTCGCCCAAAACCATTCCATGTGAAGTGCGTTTTTTATAAGGCTCTGGCCCCACAATTGTGGGAACGGCTTTAATATCCCACAAAAATTTAAAAATAAATCTTGAATATAATAAGTGCAAAGTTGTGTGCTCCATTCCGCCATTATACCAATCAACCGGCATCCAATATTTTGTTATCGCGCCATCTGCCAATTCCTTGTTATTTTTTGGGTCTAAATATCTTAAATAATACCAATTACTGCCTGCCCAATTTGGCATTGTGTCTGTTTCTCGTTTGGCTTGGCCTTTGCATTTTTCGCATTTTACATTTACCCATTTATCAATTAAAGCTAAGGGCGACTCTCCTGTGTCTGTTGGCTTATATTTTTTTACATTTGGCAATTCAATTGGCAAATCTTTTTCAGCAACTGCCTGCCACCCGCATTTCTTGCAAAAAATCATTGGAATTGGCTCGCCCCAATAATGCTGTCGTGAAAATACCCAGTCACGCAATTTATAACTTACTTTTGGTTGGGCTAAACCCTTACCAGCCAGCCACATAATTATCTTTGGCCTGGCTTCTGCAGATTTTAAATCATCAAACTGCTGTGAATTATAAAGTGTTCCCTCTTCTTCAAAACATTCCTCTAAATTTTTAACTTTCTGCATTAATAATTCATCATCTGGCTTAATAGAAGTTCTCAAAGGTATGCCATATTTTTTTGCCATCTTAAAATCTCTTTTATCATGCGCATCGGCAAAAACAGCTCCCGTGCCATAATGCTCCAAAACAAAGTCAGCAGTCCACACCGGCATTTCTTCATTGGTTGCAGGGTTTCTTACCACAATTCCCTTCAACTGCACTCCTGTAATTTCTTTGTCCTGGTTGGTCCTGTCCATGTCAGAAACATTTTTTGCATCTTCCCTGTATTTTAAAACTTCGTCAATGTTTTCAATTCTGCTTTTATATTTATCAATAAAATTATGACCTGGTGCCACAATTAAAAATGTTACGGAAAATATTGTGTCCACTCTGGTTGTAAAAACATCAATATGTTCTTCAACTCCTTCAACAAAAAATTTAATCAAAGCTCCGTGGCTTTCCCCAATCCAATCTTTCTGCTGAGTTTTAATTTTTTCCAAATAATCTACATTATCCAAATCTTTAATCAGCCTGTCTGCATATTTTGTAATTTTTATCATCCATTGTTCTTTTTCTCTTTTTTCAACTTTTGTTCCGCACCTTTCACATTTTCCATCAATGACTTCTTCGTTTGCCAAACCAATTTTATCTTTAGGACACCAATTAATATCAATTTTAGATTTATAAGCCAATCCATTATTAAACAGCTGAATAAAAATCCACTGCGTCCATTTATAATATTTGGGGTCTGTTGTGTTAATTTCACGGCTCCAGTCAAAAGACCAGCCCAAGCTTTTCATTTGCCTGCGGAATGTATCTGTATTCTTTTTTGTAACCACAGCCGGGTGTACTTTCTTTTTAATGGCATAGTTTTCTGTGGGCAAACCAAAAGCATCCCAGCCCATTGGGTACAAAACATTAAATCCCTGCATCCTGCGTTTCCTGGCAACCACATCTAAGGCAGTATAGCTTCTGCAATGGCCCACATGAAGCCCAACTCCCGAAGGGTATGGAAACTCCACCAAAAGGTAGCATTTCTTCTTTTTAGAGCCATTTTTCGCCTTAAAAACACTTGATTTATACCAAGCATCCTGCCACTTCTGCTCTATTTTTTTAGGATTATATTTAATCATATTATTACATAATAACACCGCTTTAACCTGTTTTAAAGTCTTGACATAATCAACAAATATGATAATATTCAGTCAACACAACTAAGGGAGGTAACACATGAAAGCGAACGAAGCTGTTGACGCCTTGAAAAAAGGCACTGGACTGGTCGCTTTTCGACCAAGCTGGGAAAAGGGCGAGTATCTATTTGTTACGGGAGGAAACGGAAGTGCGTGGGACGTCCACGATACGTTCAAAAAACCTCGTACACAAAAGCAAATGCTCGCCGACGCAGAGGCCAATGACTGGAGGGTTCAACTACTTGTATAATGGAGCCCCCTCCCAAACAGAACCGCCGAGGTTTCGACCCGGCGGTGAACAAAGCGCGAGACTTCGGTCCCGCGCTGTTTTATTGCACATTTAACTGCCATCACATTTCCAGCGATAGCATAAAATCTGACACCACCTATTTTACATACTTTTTAAAAATATTTCGGGTTAATGAGTATTAACCTGCGCGAATTAAATATTAAATAATTTTTTAGCGTTTTGGGTGGTGGCATCTGCAACTTCGTCAAAACTCATGCCTCGTAAGTCTGCAATTTTCTGGATAACATGTTTTACAAAAATTGGCTCGTTTCTTTTTTCTCCAGCTTCAGGTGGAGCAAGGTAAGGACAATCTGTTTCAGTTAAAAGTCGGTCCAAAGGAGCTTTTTTAATAACCTCATCAATATCAAATTTAAATATAATTCCATTGATACCAAGATAAAATCCCAAATCCATATATTTTTGCGCCTGCTCCCAGCTTCCAGTAAAACAATGAATCACTCCGCGCAATTCGTTAACACTAGCAAGCCCTTTAAATCTACCCAAAATATCAAGCACATCTTCGTGCGCCATTCTGCAATGAATAATAATAGGTAAATCTCGTTTAACTGCAAGATCAATCTGCTCAATAAAAACCTCTCTTTGCTTTTGCTTAAATTTTTCCTGCTTTGTAGCTCCTTTTGGTTTGTAATAATAATCCAAACCAATTTCTCCAATTGCCACAACTTTCGGCGATTTCAAAAGCTCTTTATATTTTTGCCTATCAAATTCCTCGCCAAGCGGTTCAAATGCGCCCTCTTCCTCGTCCATTTTTAACTTCATCAAATCTGTTTTTATATGAATCGGATGCATTCCAATTGCAGCATAAATTCCCTCATTCTTTTCAGCCAACTCAATTGCCAATTTTGAAGTTTCATATTTTGTTCCAACATCAATACAAACCACCCCCGCTTCTTTCGTGCGTTTTACAACCTCCTCCCTATCTGCATCATAGGCTTTAAAGCTTAAATGTGAGTGCGTATCAGTTATCATTTTTTGTTTTCTAGTCTCGGAAATAAAATTTCTGACCTGCCCTGAGCGGAGTCGAAGGGTTTTTCAACTACTTTTTTTATTTTTTCTGAAGTTTGTGGCAAAAATGGTTCCAGCAAAATTCCAATTTCTTTTATAGCAAAAAATAAGTCATTAATAACTTCCATTTTTTTTGCCTGCCCAGAGCTGGTCGAAGGGGTTTCCCAAAGTTTTTCTTCATTTATATATTTGTCGCAAAAACTTATTATTTCCCAAACAGAAATTAAAGCTTCGTTAAATTTAAAACTTTCAATGGCTAATTTATAATTTTTTTGCGTTTTTTCAATTTGTTTTTTTAATTCTAAATTTGAAAATTTATTCGAAATTCGAAATTCAAAATTCGAAATTTTGTCTGATATTCCCAATGTTCTTGCTACCAGATTGCCAATACCGCCGGCTAAATCGGCGTTGTATCTTTGCTCAAATTTTTCGTATGTAAAATCACCATCCTCTGCAGAGACGATTTCTCTTAACAAATAATATCTAACTGCATCAACTCCATATTTGTTTACCAGCTCAAAAGGGTCAACTACATTTCCCAAAGATTTTGACATTTTTTGCCCGCCAACATTTATAAATCCATGAACAAAAATCTTTTTAGGGAGAGCAAGCTTAGCCGACAAAAGCATTGCTGGCCAAAATATGGTATGAAACTTCATTATATCTTTGCCTAAACAATGAACGTCTGCTGGCCAATATTTTTTGAATTGCTCTGTTTCATTGTCATATCCAATAGCCGAAATATAATTTGGCAAAGCGTCGCACCAAACATACATTACCTGTTCTGGGTCTCCCGGAACTTCAAACCCCCAATATTTATCTTTTGTTCTGGAAAAGCTTACATCTTCCATACCTTGCTTCAACATTGATAAAGTTTCATTCTTTCTAGACTCGGGAATAATTTCTATTTCGCCACTCCTAATTTTTTCTTCCACTTCTTTAGTATATTTTGAAAGCCTAAAAAAATAATTTTCTTCTTCAACAAATTCCAGCTCTTTCAAATGTATAGGACACTTGCCATCAACTATTTCTTTTTCTGTTTTAAATGCCTCGCATCCTGGGCAATAATAACCTTTATATTTTTTCTTATAAATATCGCCTGCTTCATCTAATTTTTTCCAAAGCTTTTCTACTGCTGGCTTGTGCTTTGTTTCATCTGTGGTTCTTATAAAGTCATTATTTGATATATTTAAAATTTTTGTCAGCTCTCTAAATTTGCCAGAAATTCCATCGGCAAAATCTTTTGGGTCACGGCCCGCTTCTCTCGCCACCCTTAAGGTTTTAATGCCGTGTTCATCTGTGCCGGTCAGGAAAAAAACATCTTCACCTAAACACTTATGATATCTTGCCAAAACATCTGCCTGAATTGCCTCCAACGCAAAGCCAATGTGCGGAGGCGCATTTGTGTAGGGAATGCTGGTGGTGATATAGAATTTTTTGTTTTTATTTGTCATAATGTATAAATTATATAATCTTAACACTTTTTTTATGATTCTGTTAGTCCATCTTTTATTTGGAACGGCAATCGGGTCTGCGGTAAACAACGTTTGGCTGGCTATTATTTTAGCCTTTATAAGCCATTACCTTTTAGACCTCCTCCCCCATATTGAGTATAATATCCAAAATATAGAACAAAAACAATGGCACAAAGCCCTACCGGACATTTTAAGAGTAATTTTAGATTTTTGTCTGGGAATTTTACTTATATTTATCTTATCTAAGAATAATCCTATTATTTATATTTGCGCCTTTTTTGCCTTACTGCCGGACGGCTTAACTGTTTTTAATACTCTTTTTCCAAACAAAATTTTAGAACCTCTCCAAAAATTTCACATAGAAAAAATCCATTTCCTAAAAGAAAACCCTTCGACAAGCTCAGGGCAAGAAAAAATCTCCACTTTCTGGAGAATTTCAACTCAAGTCGTAGTAATTATAATTTCTATAGTTTTATTTAGAATATAGCGAGCGCTATTCTTCTTCTATTTCCCCAACTCTCCTCTTTTCTAAAAACTCTTTTGTAAACTCATAAATAATTCCAAAAACAGGCACGGCAAAAATCATTCCCAAAAATCCAAAAATTTCGGCTCCCAAAAATAAAGAAACCAAAACCAAAACCGGCGGAATGTCGGTCATTTTTTTCATTAAAAGCGGAGTTAAAAGCTTATTTTCTACCTCCTGAACCAATGTTACTGAAATCAAAACATAAAGCACCATCATCCAAGAGCCGGAAGAAACAGCAACTAGCACAATCAACAAAATGCTGGTTATCCATGGCCCAATATATGGCACAAAATTCAAAAACCCGGAAATTAAAGCCAAAATAAAAGCATATTTTATCCCAAATATAAAAAACACAATGTACGAGGCAACTCCAACAAACAAGCACGCCAGTAACCTTGCTCCAAACCAGCCGGCAACTTTTTTCTGGACTCTTTCAAAAATGTTTTTTATCTGGTCTTCATATCTTTGCGGGAATAATAGCAACAAAACTTTTTCTGGTGCGTTTTCTTCCAAAGAAAGAAAAAATGCCATGGTTAAAATAGATATTGTAGAAGCCAAACCGCCAAAAAATATCATAAGCGCCTTCAAAATACCCTGAGAATTTTGTTGCACGTATCCCGTAAGCACTTCTGACAAATCACTAAAATTTTGCGCAGTATCTATCCCAACCTGGTTTAAAACCGGGCTAATTTGGCTGAAATAATTTGGTAAATTTTGGGAAAACTGGCCCATTTCAGAAATAAAAACTGGAGCTGAAAGGTAAATTAAAAGCCCTAAAATTCCAAAAATAGAAAGGTAAACAATAAGTATGGAAATAATTTTTGGTATGTGCCTTTTCCTTAAAGCGCTTATTGCCGGGTCCAGCAAAATAGAAATTGCTACAGCAAAAAACAGCCAAAGTGCTATGTTCCGGGCCAAATAAATAATGTAAAAAATAAAAATCGCTATAAATATTTTTATAATAGTTTCCCAAGAAATATCTAATGTTTGTTCTTTGCTCATTTATTAAATCTTTAATAATTGTCTTAATCTTTCGTTCTCCTTTTCTTCAAACGGACCAATAATGGCTAAATTAAGCTTTTCGGGCAAAAATATGTCTTCTGCAATTTTCTGGATGTCATCAACCGAAACCTCGTCAATTTTTTTAAACTTTTCTTCCGGAGTCAGAATATTTTTTTCCAATAATTCCTGCACTGCGTAAAAAGATGCCTGGCTGTCTGAAGAATCCAAAGACAAAGATGTAATGCCCTTTAAATAATCTTTTGCCTTCTGCAATTCTTTTTGCGTGATCTTTTTATCTTTCATACTTTTATATTCCTGCAATATTAATTTTACAGATTTTTCCAAATTTTTGTGGTCAATTCCGGCCTGCGTTACCAAATATCCGGTGTCGGTGGAGCTATCGGCTGAAGTATGAATTGAATATGCCAAACCGTTCCTTTCCCTTACTTTTATAAAAAGCCGAGAACTCATATTTCCTCCCAAAATTATAGACAACAAAGCTAAAGCATATTTTCTTTTATCAAACAAATCATAAGCCCTGACTCCCAAACAAAAATGCGTCTGGTCTGTCTTTTTGTGATGCAATAAAACTTCAGGTTTTAACTGGCTTTCTTTTACTTTAATTTTTTGCCCAGTTTTGCTGTCCTTTGAATTTTTAAAATAATTTTTTATTTTTTCTTCCATTTTATCTGAATTCACAGCTCCCGAAACACAGACAATTATATTAGATGGAGAATAATGAGCGTTATAATAATCCAAAACCTTTTTCCTGTTAAAGCCCAAAATGTTTTCTTTCTCGCCTATAACTCGCCAGCCGGCAGGAGTGTCGCCGTATAAAAGTTTTTCAAAAAGTTCTCCAACGTAAGCCATCGGCGTATCCAAATACATGTTTACCTCTTCAACTATTACTCCTTTTTCTCTTTCCATCTCTTTTTCATCAAACTTAGAATTCAAAAATATATCGCATATCCAATCTAAAGCAATGTCAGAATGCAATTTATCAACTTTTGCCCAAAATCCGGTAATTTCTTTTGAAGTAAAAGCATTGTATTCTCCGCCAACCGAATCCAAGGTTTCTGAAATTTTCAAAGTATTCGGCCGTTTTTGAGTGCCTTTAAAAAACATATGCTCTAAAAAATGAGAAATCCCATTTATGTCTTTTGTCTCATATTTTGACCCTGTGCCAACCAAAATTAAAGCCGTGACAGAATTGGCGTTTTCCATCGGGATTGTGATAACCCTTAGTCCGTTGCTTAAAGTTGTTTTTTTATACATAGTTGTAATCTTATTTTTATTATTTGCCCAACCATTTTTACACGGCTTATAAAGCCTTTGCAAAACCCGTATTTTTTTTCTTTAATTATTATTGAGAGCTTGGGCAATTTTACATATTTTACGAGCAACTTTTTATTTATGCAATAATGGTTTAACGCCAGCTCCACTGCAAATTTTTGAATAAATTTTTCCGGAATGTCTTCTAATATAGCCCGCTTAATTGCCCGCTCTCCTCCAATTGCCAACAAAGGATCAATTTTTACAACCAGTTTAGGAAACCCAAAAAACCTGTCTCTTATTCCAACACACATATCAGCATTATCTTTTACCATTGGCTCCAAAAGCAAATAAATATGTTTTTGTGATAAACCAATCAAATCTGCGTCAAAGAAAACAATAATTTCAGCATTGGTTGCATTCAAGCCTTGTTTCATTGCGTTTCCCTTGCCTTTGTTTTCAGATAACTTCAAAACTTTAACTCCCAGGTTTTTTCCAATTTCTGCGGTTTTGTCAGTCGAGCCATCATCAACCAAAATTACCTCATCCAAATCTTTCGAGCTTAAAAGAACTTTCAAAACATTCCCGACATTTTTTTCTTCGTTATATGCCGGCACAATCGCCGCAATCCTTCGACGTGGCTCAGGACCTTCGGTTTTTTCAACAAAGTTTATCATTTAAATAATCTATCAAATCCTTTATCTTTATTCTCTCCTGTTTCATTGTGTCGCGGTCTCTCACGGTCACGTCGTCATTTTCCAAAGTATCAAAATCAATTGTCACGCAAAACGGAGTTCCAATTTCATCCTGGCTGTAATAACGTTTCCCAATATTTCCCCTGTCGTCAAAGGCTACATTAAACCCTGAGCCTATCGAAGGGTTCCTCAACTGGATGTACACTTCTTTTGCTTTTGCAACTAATTCAGGCTTGTTTTTTAAAAGCGGAAACACAGCCACCTTATATGGAGCCAAACTTGGTTTTAGCTTTAAAACAACTCTATCTTTTTCTTCTACATAAGAATCGCAAAGCACCGCCAAAACCGACCTATCCACTCCAAAAGTCGGTTCAATAACATGCGGATAAAATTTTTCGCCGGATTCTGCGTCCTCGTATGGCGGTTCCTCAAAATGATTTTTTAAATCAAAATCTGTTCTATAGGCCAAACCATACAACTCGCTTTTTTCAAAAGGAAAGTCATATTCAATATCTATAGTTTTTTTGGAATAATGAGCCCTATTCTCTGGCTCGCATTCGCAGTCATGAATATGTTCTTTTTTTAAGCCAAGATCATTTACCGTCCAATCCCACATTTCTTTTTGCCAATAATCAAATACTTTTTCCCAATCAGCATCTTTTTTAGGAACTGGAATAAAATATTCAATTTCCATTTGCTCAAATTCACGAGTTCTAAAAATAAAATTTCCTGGAGTAACTTCATTTCTGAAAGCTTTTCCTGTTTGGGCGATACCAAAAGGAATTTTCCTTCTTGTTGTATCCAAAACATTTTTAAAATCAACAAACATCGACTGCGCAGTTTCAGGACGAAAATACACGGTGCTTGCGCTGTCTTCGGTTACGCCCAAAAAAGTTTTTAGCATTAAATTAAATTGTCTCGGTTCGCCCAATTTTCCCCCGCAGTCAGGGCATTTCTTTGAATTTACATGGTCAGCTCTAAATCTCCTTTTGCATTTTTCGCATTCAACCAATGGGTCAGCAAACTCTTTCAAATGGCCTGACGAGGCCCAAACTTTTGGATTCATAATTAAAGCCGCATCAATTCCAACCATGTCATCTCTTTTATGCACAAAACGCTTCCACCAAATATTTTTTATATTATTTTTCAACTCAACTCCCAGGGGCCCATAGTCAAACGAGTTTGCCAAACCGCCATAAATTTCAGAGCCGGGGAATATAAAACCCCGTCGCTTGCACAAAGATACAATTTTTTCCATTGAATTATTTTCTTCTTTTTTCATAAATATATTATTCTAAGGATTTCCCACAGGCGGTATAAAAACAGCCAATGCCAATACTGTTGTCCACAAGCCGTCTTCGTTGCCTTGAGCTGACTGCGTTATGCTTGTTGTCGTGACAATCTTGTCTGACATTTTAAAAACTTTTTCCTTCTCATCCCAAGCTGAGTTAGGGTCAAACGCAACGCCTAAAGTCGTCGCCAGCATTGTCGCCGCCAAATCTTCAGCCATATCCGATGCTTTTCCTTCGGTTTCTCCAAAAGGGTGATGCTCTGATAAATATCCATGCTGATTTTCTTCTGCAGGAACCGCGCATCCTACCGAAGCTGCAATTAATCTGTTTGGCTCATTTGTCGCGTTTCTTGCCATAACACAAAAAACAACTTCTCCTGGCTTTAAGTATTCAATGCCTTCCTCTTTTTTAATTCTTTCGCATCTTGGAGGCAAAATGCTTGAAACCGAAACCAAATTAAATTTTTCAATTCCGGCATCTCGCAAAGCCATCTCAAAAGACATAAGTTGCTCTTTGGCGACTCCTACGCCTTTTGTAAAAAACATTTTACACGGTATCATATTTTTATTGGTTAAAATTTTTAATAATTTATTTTACTTTATTTTTTATCATTGGACAATACCTCCGCCAGAATTGGAAAAATCATCGGGTAGGCTTGTATTTATTCCAGAATCTTGAGATGTAACCGTTGTATTTGTAAACTGGTTTTCTCCCGAAATTTGAGCCGGGCCAATAAGAGAAGCAACAGATCCTTTTTGCGAACTGTCCGGAGTTAAGGAAACCTGGAAAGAAAGAGTTACCGGGTCTCCATTCACTCCTGTGCCGGCTAGGATGTCGCCAGAGGACCAAACAATCTCACGGCTGGCCGAGTCATAAGAAAAGTTCGACGACTCATCCTGGGGCATAATTTGTCCGGTCAAGCTAACATTTTTCGGCAAAGTTGCTTTTACTTTTACATTTTTTGCATCATTAAAATAATTTTTTATTTCCCAATTTATAGTGTACGTGGTTGCCTGACCGGCTTTTGGCGGGGTAGGTCCCGAATTTGGAATATCAGAATCTTGGTAATATCCTTTTTGAGAAATCACCAGTCCGGAACTCACTTTTATTGAAAACTTCTGGGTAATTTGCGAAACATTAATTTCATCGGTTATGGTTGTATTGCTTGCATCCGAGCCGGAAGGATTCCAATTGCTTTTCACTTTTACCGAAAAATCAACCTCTCCTTCCTGTTGCACATCCAAATGCGCCAATTGCGGAACTTGGCTGTGGTCCCAAACAATCATGTTGTCATCCGGTTGAGCTTTACCATTTTCGTCTGGTTGAATTGTAGACATATCCAATGCCGGACTATCAAGCTTTGCCACCAAAAATAAATTATCAAACGGGGTAGAACCTATATTGGTGAAAAAAATTTTATAATGCAAGGTTTCGCCAGGTAAAGCAACATAAGAGGCCGAACCGTTAACCTGCTGAGAAATAAACAGCAACGGCTGTATAACCTGAACCTCAACGCTGGCTTGTTTTATCACAATAAAATTTCCCTTTTGCCACATTCCAAGCGAAGCTGAAAAAGTCAAATTCTGATTGGTAGTGGCGGAAACTTTTCCCGTAATATTTATTCTTCCCCCTTGCGCTTTATTCAAAGTCTGCAATTTCCATTCTGAATTATCCAAAGATTTAGGGTCTGAAGAAACAAAATCAAAACCGGGCGTAGGATCAATTTTAACGCTTAAGTTTTCCAGCGGGTAATCCACATTTGAAAAATAATTTATTGAATACTGCAAACTTTTTTCCTGCTCCACCTTAGTTGGCAAATCAAAATCCAAAGTAATCGGGCTTGCGTCAATTTTGGTTATAAAAGTGGTATTTGATTCATAAGTAGCTGTTATGTTTTTTGGTATATAGGAAATAGATGCCTTGGCGGTTTTCAAATCTCCGTCTTTGCCCAAAAGCCGAGCTTTGAATTTTACAGATTCCTGGTCTCCAGGATATATGTCGTTTAGACTTTGGACAATTATTGTTTTGCCGTCTTCAGTCAAAGAATTATCCGGCAAAACAAAAGTCAGCTTTGGATTCTGCAAAACAAAATTTCCGTTGTTTTTATATTGCACAGTATATTCTATTTCATCTCCTATTTTGGCATTGTCTGGCCCCAAAATTTCAACTTTTAAAATTTCCTTTGAAAACATCCCTTCCCTGTAAAACAAAAAGACGACAAAAATCACCACTATAACCCCAAATATTATAAAAAATGTTTTTTTGTTCATATTTTTTATTAGTTTATTATATCACTAAAATTAGAATTAAGATGGACAAAACGAATTAAAAGCATTTTCTGAAATTTCTGACAGCATTTTCTGATAAGCCGGTTCAACTTTTAATTTAGACAATGTCTGCCAATCTTTTGATAAAATAATCCTTAATATTTTTACAATGTCTGAATTCACTATTTTTGCTGATTTGTCGTTGCTAAAACATTTTTCGCAAATAATGCCGCCTTCTTTAGCAGAAAAATAAATACTGCGCGGGTTTAATTTTTCATGGCAATTTGCGCAATTCTGGACTTCGCAATGGTACCCCAGCAAAGAAAAAACATTCCACAAAAAATAATAATAAACTAATTGCTTGTTCTTAACCTGCCCATTTAATCTTTCAATTGTTTCGTCTAATAAATTAAAAATATCTTTGTCTTTTTGTTCGCCTTTTACAAAATTATCCAAAACTTCTGCTATTTTGTTGGCAATTTCAAACTTCTCCAAGTCACAATAAACATTGCCAAACTTTTTAGTTGCCACGGCATCCGTGAGGGTTTTCTTTATTTTGCCCTGTATAAATTCTATTTCCGACACAAAAAAAATATCAATTCCGCTTCTTAATTTTGAAGCATTTTTTCTTATGGCTTTGGCAAAAATATCCAATCTTCCAAAGTCGTCTGTAAAAACAGAAAAAACCCTGTCTGATTCATTTGCATCATTCTTTTTAAAAACAAAAGCTCTTGTTTTATAGCGAGTCGTCATTTTATCCCGCCAATTTTTTTGAAAAAACTTATTTCTTTCCTGATGTCTGCATGCTCTTTTGGAGTTTTGGCGCCAAGCAATTTTTTATTGAGCCCTGCAATGCTTCTGTTCAAATCTGTCTTAGAAACATTAGAGCCATAAACTTGAGGAATATCTTTTTTTATCAATTCTGCTCTTTGCGCCGGACTCAAGTTAAGCCCCGCACTTCTCTCAGCCTGCCAAACTCCGGCATCTGTTCTCATTTTTTGCTCCAATGCCTTTCTTGAAATTTCCGGCTTTCCACCGAAGATTGAGCCGTCCTGCTTTGCCGGCTGGCTTGGCATTGATTTTTGCGGAGTTTGCGGTATTTTTGATCCCATTTTTTGATTATCCATATTTTTTATTTTTTAATAATATTTATTTTTGTTTTGTCGGCTTCAACGTTTTCATCTTTTACAAAAATTTCCACTGCTCTGAATTCTTTCAGCAAAAATTCCTTATTCTTTTCTATAATCAATTTCTCTTTTTCAGAGACAAACATTTCAACAGAAATTTTATCTTGCGGAACCAATTTTTGTTCTTTTCTTTGGTTTTGTACTGCCCTTATAATTTCCCGCAATGTTCCCTCTTCTTTTAATTCTTCTGTAAGATTTATGTCCAGCTCAACTTCGCCTGCAATTTTGTCATCAAAAATAATTTCTTTTACATTCACTTCATCTTTTACCAATCCCAACAAATCATTTTCATTTTTTATTTTAGCTTTTATATTTTTTATTTTCAGTAAAGCCAACGGCTGTTTTACTTTAACTCCTTTTGCAATTCTTTCGGCCAAAGCTAAGTTAACAACCGTTCTCACTTCATTCATTTTTTCTTCCAGGTCATTATTAATTTTCTTTTTGTCCACATCTGGCCAGATGCATAAATGCACTGACTCTGGTGTATCATTTGTTTTTACCTGCTGATAAATTTCCTCTGCAAAAAATGGCATTGCCGGAGACATCAATAAAGATACATAATTTAAAACATATCGCAGGGTAGCCAATGCGTCTTTTTTGTCTTGCCCGTCTTCCTTAAAGCGTTCTCGGCTTCTCCTTAAATACCAGACAGAAAAGTCATCAATAAAGTCAGTCAATGGTCGTGTAGCCAAATCTAATCTGTAACTTTCATAACCCTCTGTAATATTTTTTATCAACCCGTTAAGTCGAGATATTATCCATTGGTCAAGCAAATTTTTGCTTTTATTGCTTGCCGGAGTGCCGTCTGCATAAAGCTGATAAAAAGATAAAACGTTGTAAAGCCTGCTGATATTTTTGTTTGCAATTTCGGCAACACCTTTTTCAGAAAACGCCAGATTGTCTGCCTGCACCACAGGCGAGCTCAACATATAAAACCTCATTGCATCTGCTCCATACTTTTCCATTACTTCTTTTGGATCTGGATAGTTTTTTAACTTTTTAGACATTTTTTTGCCGTCTTCAGCCAAAACAATTCCGGTTACAATGCAATTTTTAAATGCTTCCTTGCCAAATAAAGCTCCAACCAAAACATGCTGGTAATAAAACCAAGCCCTTGTTTGGTCTTGAGCTTCTCCAATAAAATCTGCCGGAATATGCTTTTTGGTGGCAAATGGCACCGACCCAGAATCAAACCAAGTGTCCAAAACATCGGGCACCCTTTTCATTTTGTCGCCACAACTGCAATCAAAAACCACTTCATCAACAACATCTTTATGCAAATCAACAACTTTTATTCCGCTGGCTTTCTCAAGTTCTTCTGCCGACGCAAAAACAATTTCTTTTTTGCATTTTTGGCATCTCCACACAGGAATTGTATTTGCCCAAAAACGCTGGCGTGAAATAGACCAGTCTCTGGCTCCTTCTAACCACTGGCCAAATCTTCCTTCTTTTATATGCGTTGGCACCCAGTGTATTTTTTTTGCGGTCTTCAACAATATTGATTTTATTTTCTCAACTGCAACAAACCACGAACTTGTAGCATAATTCAACAAAGCAGTATCACACCTCCAGCAATGCGGGTAGCTGTGCTCATATTTTTCATATTTAAATAACAATCCTTTTTCTTCCAAATATTTTACTATTGTCAAATCTGCTTCGCGAATTTCTTCGGGCTTATCTTTTGCCCGAGGCTTTAAATCAAGCCCGGCAAACTCGCCAGTCTCCTCTTTAAATGTGCCGTCCATTTTTACGTGCTGGACAAATGGCAAGCTTTCTTTTTTGCCAAGTATCATATCGTCTGTTCCAAATGCTGGTGCTATATGAACAATTCCTGTTCCATCTTGTGTATTCACAAAATCAGCAGAATAAACCTTTCCACTTTTTATATAATAATCAAACAATGGCTCATATTCCAGCCCAACCAAATCTTTCCCTAAAATATTTTTTACAATTTTATATTCCTTCTCATTAAAAATATCTTTTACTCTTTCTTCTGCTAAAATATAATTATTATTTTCAAATTCCACAACTACATAATTTATTTTCTCGCCAACTGCCAATGCAACGTTGCCGGGCAAAGTCCAAGGAGTTGTAGTCCAAGCCAAAAAATAACCATCTTTTGTTTTAAACTTTAATGTTGCCGACAAATCTTTTATGTCTTTATAGCCTTCTGCAACTTCACCCTGGCTTAATGTTGTTTCGCACCGTGGACAAATATGAAGCGACCGGTAATCTTCATAAATAAGCCCCTTCTTATATAATTCTTTAAATGCCCACCATTCTGCCTGCATATACTCAAAATCCATAGTGCGATATGGGTTTTTCATATCAGCCCATCTGCCGAATCGTGGTATTATAGTCTCCCACTCGTGAATAAAAGTAAAAATTTGTTCACGGCACAAATCATTAAATTTTTTGACTCCCATGGCTACAATATCCTTTTTGGATTTTGTGCCAAGGCTTTTTTCAACAATGTTTTCAATTGGCAAACCATGGCAATCCCAGCCCCATTGCCTTTCAACATAAAAACCCTGCATCGTTTTATACCGGGGAATTGCGTCTTTAACCACGCTTTGAAGCAAGTGGCCATAATGCGGAGTTCCTGTGGCAAATGGCGGACCATCATAAAACACAAAAGCTTTTTTGTTTTTTGTCTGTTCTAAAGATTTCTCAAAAATCTTATTCTCCTGCCAAAATTTTAATATTTTATTTTCCTCCTCAGAATAATTATACGGCATATGTTTAATTTAGTTGTCTTAGTTCTGCTGTGCCAATTTCCTCTCTTTTTAAATAAAAATCTTTGTTTGGTATTCCTTTGACCGTGCAACTTAAAAAAAGAATTGGAAGCTCGTGGCTGATTATTAAAATATTTTTACCTTTGTATTTTTTGTCTGTGTCTTTCAAAAAATCTACCATTCGTTTTTTAATCTCAATGTATGTTTCGCCGTTTTTCGGCCTTATCTTAAACCTTCTCAAACCTCTTTCGCCAAAAAAAATACTCATCCCCATAAAAGGCAACCCGTTAAAATCTCCTGCCCCTTGCTCTCTCAGCCTTTTATCAATTTTTGGCTTTATATGCAAAATTTTTCCCACAATTTCAGCTGTCATTTTTGTTCTCAGCAACGGAGAACAAAAAATTAAATCAATGCTTCGACCCTGCTCAGCACAGGTGTTTTTAAGCTTTTTGGCTGTTTCTTTTGCTTTCTGCCTGCCAATTTTTGTTAAAGGATTATAAAATTTTTCCGGCCAGCAGGATACAAGCTCTTTTACGTTTGAAATTGCCTGCCCGTGCCGCATTATATAATATTTGTTATTTAGCTTCATTTCTTTTTAGTTCTTTAGGGGTTGATATTCCCATTAATTTCAGCGCATTCTCCAAAACAATTTTTGTTGCCAATATTAAAGACAAGCGGGCTTCTGTTAATTTTTTATCTTCAGTAACAACTCTGCATTTTTCATAAAACTTATGGAATGAATCTGCCAGTTCAATTGCATAATTTGGCAGACGTTGCAGTTGATAATCATTTGCGCTGTCTCCAATAATTTCCGGAAATCTTATTAATTGTTTTATCAATTCTAATTCACTTTGCTCTTTCAACAAATCCAAATTATTTGTTTTTGCTTTAATTTTAGATTTTGCAAAAATGCTGTTTATTCTGGCATAAGCATATTGCACTTTAAAAACCGGGTTTTTGTCTGACTTTTCTTTTGCCAAGTCCATATCAAAATTAAAATGCGTGTTTAAAGACCTTTGCAAAAAGAAAAAACGCGCAACATCCAGGCCAACCTCGTCAATTAATTCGTCAATGGTTACATAAATTCCTGTTCTTTTAGACATGCGCACTTCTTTGCCGTTTTCAAAAAGCTTTACCAATTGCAAAACAATTGCATCAACATTTTCTTTGTTATAACCCAACGCTTGGCAAGCAGCTTTCAACCTTGCCACATAGCCGTAATGGTCTGCTCCTAAAAATATTATTAATTTGTCAAAGCCTCGCTCAAATTTATTTCTTAAATAGGCAATGTCTGAGGCAAAATAGGTTTTAACCCCATCCTCTCTTATCAAAACCCTGTCTTTGTCGTCTCCTAGTTCAGATGATTTAAACCACAAAGCGCCTTCGCTTTCGTAAGCAAAACCCTTTTTTGTGAGTTCTGCGATTGTTTTGTCCACTACGCCATTTTTATACAAAGTTGTTTCAGAAAACCAGGTATCAAATTTAATGCCCATCCTTTTCACAGACGGCTTTATCATTTTTTCTAAAATTATCTTTCCTGCCTTTTCACCAATTTCTTCAGCTTTAAAATTGTAGGACTTCGGGAGTCCTACAATTTCTTTTCTTAAATCCTCAATATACTTTCCGGAATAAACCGCTTCTTCGTCTCCAATTACTGAATGTCCCAGCTTTGTAATTTGAGCGCCAATATCATTTATGTAATATTCTCTTGAAACTTTATATCCGGCTTTTTCTAAAACCTTTGCCAAAACATCTCCACCAAATCCGCCTCTTCCATTGCCCAGTGTCAAAGGCCCCGTGGGATTTGCAGAAATAAACTCCACATTTATTTTTTGTTTTTTCCCAATATTTGAGCTCCCAAATTTTTCCTTTCCTTTTAAAACTTTCTGCACCTGCTCTTTTAAATATTTTTCTGAAAGATAAAAATTAATAAACCCATTTACAACTTCTATTTTAGAAAATAATTTATTTTTTTGTTTTTCTATTTCTGTTTTTATCAGCTCTGCCGTTTCGCGAGGATTTTTATTTTCTTTTTTCGCCAAAATCAACGCAACGTTGCTTGAATAATCTGCATGGCTTGAAGTTTCAACAGAAAAGTTCAGGACTTCTCCTTTAATAACTTTCTCAATTATTTTTTTGATTTCTTCTTTTATCATTGGATAATAGTGCCTACAAATGGCTTGTTATTTAAGCAATCTTCAAGGCGGTCTAAATTTTTTCCGTTAATTATAACAACTTTCAGCTTTAATTTTGAAGCCAGCTTTGAAGCCCTTGGATCAAACGGCATTGAAAGCCCGGGGTTCCATTTGTCTCCAACAATTCTTTCAAAACTTTTCCAATCAATTTCTTTTAATGCTTTGGCATCGGGAAACTGATTTGGGTCTTTATCATAAACATAATCAATGTTTGAAAGATTTATTATGGTTTTTACATTATGATTTTTTGCAATTAGCACAGCGTCGTAGTCTGTTGACCAGCCGGGTTTCCAGCCGGCTCCCACAATAACATCTTTGTTGGTTTTTACTTTTATATTTGGGTCGGTGATAACTTTTGGATAAGCATTACCAACAAACATTTGCTTTATAACTTCAGCATTAAGCCTTGTAATGTTAATTCCAATCCAATCTCGGTCTTTGCTTTGCCCGCCAAACTCCAAAAGAGCATTTTGATAATTCCTGGCAACTTTCCCTCCCCCAACTATAATAAAAAATTTAAATCCTGAGCCTGTCGAAGGGCCGTTTCCGATATATTTTTGAAGAGTATGCTTAAAACTTTTCAAAAATCCCAGGTCAATATTATCTGGAACCACCAACGACCCACCCAATGAAATTATAATAGTTTCTTTATTCATTATTTATAGTTTAGCTTATTTTACTCAAAATTTAAAGAGCTGAAAGCAATAAAAAAGCCGACAGAGGTCTTTCGACATGTCGGTATAAAAGCAGTAGGTCTACTTAGTCCTATTACGAGTGATGTTCTTGGCCAGCTTTGAAGGCCGCGGTCACTGCCTCATCGATGAGTCTGAATATGCTGACTTCAGGACAAGCGATAACTTCATCAAGGGCCCGTATCGCCTTGTAGGTTTTCTCGAGCTCTTCATCAAGTTCGACTTCGACAAAGCCGACGATTTTTTCGTCTGGCATTACTGCACCAAGCTCAAGCTCGGGGCTTAAACCACCCTCTCCCGTAACAATTGAAACGTAGAATTTCCCTTGAGTTTGTACTAAAGCGAGTCGCATATATCCTCCTTTGCTACTTTTTGGCGTAGCGACCTTAGTTGAAGAACTATAAATATAGTAGCATATTTTATACACCTTGTCAATGATAAATTTTTATGTTAGTATGATAGTATAAAAGTATAGATTATGAAGATATTCAGTGAAAACAAAAAGGCGGGGTTTAACTATGAAATCCTAGAGAAGTTTGAAGCCGGGATGGTTTTGTTTGGCCAGGAAGTTAAATCAATAAAAACCGGGCACATCAATTTGTCCGGGTCTTATGTTGTTTTTAACAGGTCAGAGCCCTATTTAACCGGCGTAAAAGTGCCTCCATACCAGCCAAACAACATTGGAGCCGACTATAATGAAGAAAGGCAAAGAAAACTTCTTTTAAACAAAAAAGAGATAGATTATTTGGCGGGCAAGACCAAAACCAAGGGTTTTAGCTTAATACCCTTGAAAATTTATGAGAACAATGGTAGAATAAAACTCGAATTCGGGTTAGCCCGCGGAAAGAAGAAATTCGACAAAAAGGAGAAAATTAAAAAACGGGATGTCGACCGAGAGGTTAATCGCGAATTATCACGGGGATGATTGTTTCGATGACTAGTTCTTTAAAACAAGGCAAGTTAAGCTTTCTCAGGGCTTATAAATCTTCTGGGAAAAAACATAATTGCTACTAATTTATTTAATAGACAACCAGCATTAGCTTTCGCTTAATGCGGCATCTCAACCATTGACTCCTAATAAATGGACCTGAGGTGTTATATTATTAGGATAGGAATTCTGAGTCCTTGGCAGATTTCCAAAATAAAAAGGATAAGATGTTAAAAATTTTGCTATTTCTTTATTTGACATCCTAAAAAACAGAACTAGCTAAACTTGTAGAATTGCTTTAGAAAACTTTTCAGACGCGATTTCAACATCGCCATCTCCACCATTAAATTATTAAAATAAATCATTGGACAAAATATTAATCAACAATTTCATAAGGGCAAAAGAGGTTAGGGTAATTTCTGAAACTGGAGAACAGCTGGGAGTTATGAATATATTTTCGGCAATTGATTTGGCAAAGTCAAAGGGTTTGGACTTAATTCAGGTCACAGAAAAAGTTGAGCCTCCTGTTTGCAGAATTGCAAACTACGGAAAATTTCTTTACCAGCAACAGAAAAAAGAAAAAAAAATGTCCAAACCCAGGGGTGGAGAATTAAAAGAAATAAGATTAACCTTTAAAATTTCACCGCACGACATGGAAACAAGGGCAAAACAGGCGGAAAAATTTTTAAACGAAGGAGATAAAGTAAAAATTAATATGGCGCTTAGGGGCAGAGAAAAAGCAATGGGGCAATTTGCCACAGACAAAGTAAAATTATTTTTAGAAAAATTAAATTTATTAATACCAATTAAAACCGAGAGAGAATTAAAGCGTGAGCCCCGAGGATTCACAATGATTGTCTCTAAGCAATAATAAAGACATGAACAAGACAAAAAAAGCTTTAGTTAAAAGGTTCAAAATAACCAAAAACGGAAAAATTTTAAGAAGGGCAACCGGGCAAAACCATAACCGGGCAAAAAAAACCGGCGAAGCAAAAAGAAAGGGCCGAAAATGGGTTGCCTTGGCTCCAAACGAAGCAAAAAGATTAAAAAAATTCTTAACAAAATAACATGAGCAGAATAAAACGAGCCGTACAAGCAAGAAAACACAGAAAGCATTTAATGAAACATGCCAAGGGTTTTCAAAACGGCAGAAAAACAAAATTCAAATTAGCAAAAGACGCGCTAAGGCATGCTTGGACTTATGCATACAGAGACAGAAAGGTAAAAAAACGAACATACAGAAATTTGTGGAACCTGCAAATAAACGCCCTATCCCGAGCAAACGGAATCACTTACAGCAGGCTGATAAACGGATTAAAAATTAAAAAAATTGAACTGGACAGGAAGGTTTTGTCAGAATTGGCAAAAGAGCACCCAGAAATTTTCATAAAAATTGTAGAAGAAGTTAAAGCCAAGTAATTTAAAAAACACCCGAAAGGGTGTTTTTGTTTTGTAATTATTTTATAGATAAAACAAACTCATTTGCTTTTTCTAATAATTTTTTTGAATTTTTAAATGTTGTTTTTTTAATTGCCTCTTTAATGGGCAACCACACAAAATCAATATGTTCGTCGGAAATTTTAACATCTTTTGTTTTTGTTTCTGCCAAGAAAAAAACAACCAGTTTAAAAACCCATGGAGCTTTTTTTCTGGCTTCACCCGCCAGACCATAATTTCTCCTAAAGAAATATTTTTCCAATTCCTTAAATCCCAAAATTATTTTTAAGTCTTTAATTCCTGTTTCCTCAAAAATCTCGCGCTTTGCGGTTTCTGTTTCGGTTTCTCCTTGTTCAACATGGCCTTTGGCAAAACCCCATTGCCCCCTTTTCCCCTTTTCAGCCGGTGCATAATGCAAAAGTAAATAGTGCGGCACACCATTTTCCATTCTATATATTATAGCTCCTGCAGATTTTTCTTTCGGCATTACTTAAAATACTTTAATAATTTTTCTACTGAATTCGTGTTTATAATATCTTCTTTCTCGGACCAGCCTCTTCGTGCTTGCGCAATTCCATATTCCATAAAATTTAATTGCTCTTTTTGGTGAGCGTCTGTGTTTATTATCATTTTTATTCCGGCCTCTTTTGCTCTTCTAATGTAAAAACCATTCAAATCAAGCCTTTCCGGGGCAGAGTCAATTTCCAAAATTGTTCCTGTTTTTTTGGCAACTTCCAAAATTTTATCAAAGTCCATTTGGTACTCATCTCTTTTCCCAATCAGTCTTCCTGTTGGATGCCCAAATATATCAACATTTTTATTTTGCATTGCTTTTACTATTCTTTGGGTCATTTCTTTCTTTTCCATTTTCATATTTGAATGCACGCTGGCAATTGCATAATCCAGTTTTTCTAAAACTTCATCTTTAATATCAAGACTGCCATCTGCCATTATATTAACTTCACATCCATGCAATATGCGAAATTTCGAATTTCTAATTTTGAATTTCGAATTTAATTGTTCTATTTTTTTATTCTGGGCTAAAAGTTGTTTTTCGTTTAAGCCATGCGTTATTCCTAAAGATTTCGTATGGTCTGAAATGCCAACATATTCATATCCCATATTTATTGCCGCTTTAACCATTTCTTCAATTGAATTCTCTCCATCGGAAGCTGTTGTGTGGCAGTGCAAGTCACCTTTAATATCTTTATATCCTATTATTTTTGGCAATTCATTTTTTAAACCAGCCTCAATTTCTCCTTCATTTTCGCGAAGCTCGGGCTCAATATACGGAAGCCCAATTGCCTTATAAACGCCTTCTTCTGTCTCGCCTGCAATCTGCTTTTTCCCTTTAAATATTCCATATTCAGAAAGCTTTAAACCTTTTGAAATAGCAATTTTCCTTGTAATAATGTTATGGTCTTTGTTGCCGGTAAAATATTGCAAAGCAGACCCATAGCTTTCTTTTTTTACAACTCTCAAATCCATATCAAATCCTTCTCTTATCCTAACCGAAGCTTTTGTTCCGCCCTTGCCCCAAACTTTTTCTACTCCGTCCAACTTCACAAAAAAATCCATAACTTTGGCAGGATTTTTAGAAACAACTAGAATGTCCACGTCCCCAATTGTTTCTTTTCTTCTTCTTACAGATCCCGCCAAGCTAATCTGGTCAACTTCTTCCAAGCTTTTTAATTTTTCCAAAACATTTCTGGCAGTAGGCAAAATTTGCCCAATTGGAAACCTGCCTTTATCTCTTTTTAAAAATTCCAAACCCTGCAAAATATTTTTTTCTGTTTTTTCTCCAAAACCAAATAGGGGAGCCACTTTGTGGGCATTAGCAACTTTTTCCAAATCCTTTAAATTTTTAACTCCCAATTTTTGATATAATATTTTTGCCTTTTTCACTCCCATCCCTTCAACCCTAACCAGCTCATCCAATTTCAACGGTAATTTTTTCTTAAAATCTTCATAATGTTTTATTTTTCCAGTTTTTAAATATTCTTCTATGTGGTCAGCAATTGCTTTGCCAACTCCGGGAATTTCCAGCAAAGCTTTAACTCCTCCTTTTTTATAAATGTCGCCCACGTCCTCGCTCAGGCCTTCTAAAGACAAAGCTGCCCTTTGGTACGCATAGGGCTTAAAAGCCACGCCGTCGGCTTCCAAAAATCTTGCCATATCATTGAAAACTTTAGCCAATTCCTGATTTCTCATAAAAAAACCCGCCTGGCGGGTTTGAGCATTATATTCTAGCTTATTTCGTATTTTATATTCTTTATTTTGTAGGTTATTTTAGTCGGTGAAGTGACAACAATTTCGTCTCCAACTTTATGTCCCAAAAGAGCTTTACCAACTGGAGACTCATTGCTAATTTTTCCTAAAGCCGGGTTTGCTTCAAGAGTTCCAACTATGACAAATTCGTCTTTTTGGCCGTTTACAGCCACGTTAACCTTAGCTCCCAATCCAATAAATCCCTGTTTGTCTTTTGCCGGATTTTTTATTAATTCATGATGGTCTATAACGCTTTTAAGCTCGTCAATTCTTGACCTAAGAAAGCCAACATCTTCCTGAAAGCTTACAAATTCCGGATTCAAATCTTCTGATTCCAAAATTTTTGGCGCTTCCTGTTCCAAAGATTTTTTATGCTCAAAAGCAACCAACTCTTCATATTCTTTTTTGAGCTCATATAATTTTCCCTTAGTTATATAGAAAATTTTTCCATCCATGTTATTGTTATTGTATAATAATATGCCTCATCATTTGAATTGTCAATTATTTAAAATAGAGTATTCTGGTTTTGCCCGGAGAAAATTTTAATTTTCCCATAGACGCCGTCATATCCCGGCTCAATTAAAACCTTGCCCTCGCGCATTTTAATAACCCCCTCGGCAATTTCCGGCAAAGATTTCTCTTTTATTTCCTTTTCGGTTGATTCCAATAATATTTTGAATTCGTTTCCCAAATTTTTAATTAAGTTATTATAATGTTCAACAACTTTTTTTGAAGCAACAGGAGAACCAATTGATTCTGCAATAATTTCATTTAAAGGAATTAAACTTTTAAAGGGAATTGCATTTTTAGGCGCAAATCCTTCTGGTCTGTCGGCTAATTCTGCAACACGATTTAAAACTCCAATTACCAAAGGCTTTTTGCATATTGGGCAAATATTATTATATTTTTTTGATTGCTCGGGCTTTAAGCTTAAGTTGCACAAGCGGTGGCCGTCATAATGGTATTTTCCTTCTTCGGGAAAAAATTCAATTGTGCTTAAAAATTTGCTATTATCTTTTGTTTTTATCGCATCAAAAACACCCATATAGCTTAACTCTGTATCAAAAACATTTGCTTCTCTGCCAAGCTTTGGAAGGGAATGCGCGTCTGAATTTGAAATTAGAGTAATTTTATCAAGTTGCGACAGCCTCCAGTTCATTGCAGGGTCAGAAGACAACCCTGTTTCAATTGCATAAATATGTTTTGTATATTCTTCAAAGCATTCTTCCAAAGTATCAAAACCAGATTTTGAGCCAAAAACAGAAAACCAAGGCGTCCAAGCATGAGCCGGCACCACCAAACAATTTTCGTCTGCCGACAAAACAATTTTTGCCAGTTCTTTTGCGTCTAGTCCTAAAATTGGTCTACCATCTGAGTGCAAATTTCCAATTTTATTCAATTTTTCATTTATTTTCTCTACAGCGCTTATAGACGGAGCAAAAACTATTATATGAACCTTCCTGACTTTTCCGCCCTTTGAATAAATACAGCTAATTTCTGCGGTTAAGATAAATCTGATACCGGAATCACTTTGCGCCAGCATAAAAAGGCCGGGTTCAGCCGGCTCTAACTTTTGCTTTATTTCCTCAAACCATTTAGGATGCGTAAAATCTCCCGTGCCCAAAACATTTATTCCTTTTATTGCTCCCCATCTGTCTAAGTTTTCCAAATCCATTAAGGGAGAGGTGGCTCTGGAATATTTTGAGTGTATATGAAAATCTGCAACAAACTTCATTTTTTTTCAAGTTCTTTTATTAAAAAACTGACAAACTCTTTTTTGCTCATTGAAAATTTGAAAAAATCATTTTTACCCGCTAGCTCTTTAAATTTTAAAGACGGAACAACCAAAAAATTATCTTCTATATCCTGTTTTACAATGTCAAAAGAAACAACCAATAAATAAAAATTTTCAACCGGTTTTAAATCTGCTTTTTCTACCAGCTGATTAATTTCGTCTTTTCCAAAAATATCCAGAGCTATTACTTTCTTTTTATAGTCGCCTTTCTTTTCAACAACCAAATCATTATCTAAATTTTCGGGCTTAAAAACAACCAATCTTCCCTTGGCGTTCAAAGCAATCAAATCAATTATTTTGTTTTCAATCTTTTCCTTTGTGTTGTCTGACATCTTATATTTTATACACCTTATACCCTTCGTGAACTTTTTCATCTATCTTCATCCCCACCGAATCGCCCTTTTTTGCCGACTTCACCTCTTTGTGGTCAATTTGCATAGAACCGGCTTTCTGCTCAAAATCAGTTTCTTGCCCACCAATTATCCTAATTTTATCTCCTTTTTTTAATGGAACGGTTAACTTAATAACTGCCACCTCAATATTGGAAAAATAATGTGTTATTTGGCCAATTAATTTTCCCTGCTTTTTAATTTTTACCATATTTTTTATTGTTTTAATACTATTGTTATACTTTATCAAAAAATTTGCTGCAGAGCAACAAAAAACACCAGCTTTACAGCTGATGGACTTTGTTGGAGGGGGATAATAATTCCTAACAAAAATGGATTATTTCTCGAGATAAATTCGGACAATGAATTTATGTATAATACTTATACCCTCTTCGTTAAAAACTATTATGTCCTTGAGGATAAACCTCGCACCCCCTCATAATAATTATTTTATTCTATTTTAAGCCGATGTCAAATTTTTATTCACTTTTTATCTGCAAGGGCTTGACACAATTTTTAGTTGGGACTATGCTTAAATAACCTAGTGTTCTTCGCGCTTCGCCACAGAAGAGGAAGTAGTACAATACACTACACACGACAAACAACACGATCAACCTGGCGAAAGGAGGGCCAATAAGCAAGACCCACGAACACTCTTCTGATGAAGAGGCCGAAGACACGATGAGGTGTAGTATAGCCACCATTGTTGTGGCACGCGACGAAGTCGGAAGACGACAAGGCAAGGAGAACTTCCATGATGCACCGGACAATGATGAAGCGAATCGTCGGCCTGACGATCGCAACGGCCGAAGTAGTGCGCGGTGTCGAGAGCAACATCGGCGTAACGGCCGGCTAGGTCCAAGTTGCTGTGACCTTGATGGTTGTGTGGCTGGGCTGCCCGCGGGCGAAATTGCTTGCTTCGGCGAGCGATATCCGGTGGGCAGCCCGCTCACAACAACAGTTCTTTGACATCAACCAGTCCTATCGCATGATAGGACATAACCCAGGAGCAACAACACACACGTTGCTCAATTTTTTTACAAAAAAACAAGCCTTTTAATAAGACTTGCTTTAAAATTTAAATTTATTTGACTCGCGAGAATCTGGTAAAGCCGGAGCACGGGACAATTTCAATTCCCTGTTTTTCCAATTCATCCATAAACAAATTAACTCCCAAAGAATCAGAAGAAATATGTCCGGCAATTACAATGTTAACATGGGCAGACTCTGCCTCTTTTTTGTGCTCTTCAGAAATATGCATTGCAATTGATGTGCCAATTCCAGCTTGCGCCATTTTTTCATACATTTTTGGCGAGCCCTCTGTGCCTCCTGTAATCTCAGACATGGCAATTTTTCCGCATCTGTTTTCTGAGCTTCCCACAAATATCTTAGGGCCCACTCCAATTTTCATCGCCTCCTTATATTCCGGTATTTCTTTTAAAATGTTTATTATTTCTCCAACTGTTTGTGGTTTTTTTGCTTCAAGCAAATCTTTCAAAAATTTTGCAGCTAAGTTGTCGCAAGGAGTGTGAGAATTCATTAAATTAACTTTCATAAGCCTGGCCGAGTCAACTGTTCTTTGATGGTTTGAGGCATTAAGGCCCCTGGCAACTTCAGAAATTCTTTCTTTCATCAAGCCCTCGGCAACATTAATTGGCACGCCATAATAGTTGTAAACATCTGCCTGCAATTCCATAACATCGGCCAGTTGGGCCAATCCTTTTCCAATTGGATGATGGGCAATAACTAAATCTATCCCTCCTCCGTCGGGACCTGCGGTATCACTCAATTCTTTTGCCATCAAAATTTCTGCAGGAGCGATGTCAATTCCAACCAAAACTTTCTTGATTTCTTTGTCATCGGCAATATTATAAATGCCAGAATCCAAGTAAGGGTTTTCCAAGGCGTCCTTATCAAACTCTTCTTTGTCTTTTTCCGACAATCTATCAAATGCGCGCCTTTTATTATCCAATAATTTCTGCACGCCCTCTTTGCCCCTAAAATCGGACTCAACCCCCATTTTAAGCGCTAAATTAAAAATATCTTGTATCTTCATATTATTTTACAGGGTTAAGTTTGTTATACATTTCTTTAATCAATTCTTCCTGTTTTTTTATATCCCAAAACTGGCGCCTTATTTGCGCTTTTTGGTTGCGGATAAATTTTTTCTCAGATTTTGAATATTTCATAATATATTACCTTAACACAAAATTAAAATTTTTGCAATAATAAAAAAGCCCAATGCAAATACGATGAAATGCAAAGGGCAAAAATTCTGGGGAAAAATAGATTGAGGCGATGACCGCAACTCAGTAAAAGTACAGCGTCACAGAATCTATCTCAATTCCGTAACCATCCCCTCCACTGATGACCAAATAGAGGATACGGTCATCACCACCGCTCTCGACATTGGCCGGGCCGATTTTGAGGCTTTCAGAAAAAACATTCCAGCCGTTGCCCCCGCTACCGGTACTGCCGGCTGTGAACGAGCCGATAAACTCGGCCCCGACGGCGAGCGTCACCCGTTCGGATATAGGACTGCCATTATCGTTCGAATACCTGACGCTAACCCACAACTTGGTGGCGCCCGGCGGGACGGAGAAATTCTTATCAATTGACTCGCCGGCACGCAGGTGAACCGTCCAATCGTTCTGGGCGTTGCCCCGTTGCTGTTTATAACCGTCTCCTTCAAACTTCTCCGCCGGGATTTGTACCTGTTTGAGCAAGGGACCGCTTAATAACGGCTGAAGCAGAGAACAGCCCGTCATTACCGGCGCTGTTAACAGCAGCGCCATTGCCAACACCATAAACCACCACTTCGATTTCTTCATGACCTTTACCCTCCTGTGTTGCTTAAGCTGCTGCTATAGCAGTCATAGCCAGAAAACACCGACTAATAATATCAGTATCTTTTGGCTACAACTGCTAATTTCGCAAGTAATTTTTAAGTGTAAATGTGCTGATTTATCAAGTTTTCGAATTCAATGCGTCTCTGGCAATTTGGCGGTCATCCCATGGAATTTTTTTCCCGTTTGCTAAACACATTAAAGGCTCTGAACCTTTTCCGGTTATAATAACCACGTCACTCGGCTTTGCTATTTTTATTGCTTTTCCTATTGCTTCTTTTCTGTCTAAAATCTTTTCAGCCTTATCTCCTGCAGTTTCTGCAACTTGGTTTATAATTTCCATTGGGTCTTCATCGTAAGGGTCTTCGTTGGTGATTATAATTTTATTGCAATATTTTTTTGCAATTTCTCCCAAAACAGGCCTTCTCCATTTGTCTCTGCCTCCTCCTGTTCCACCTAAAACGCAAATTAAATTTTTGCCTTCAAACGTTTTATACACTTTTTCTAAAGCATCTGGAGTAAATGCGAAATCAACAAAAACTTTAAATGGTTCAGAAACAACTTCTTCCATCCTGCCTGGGATCCCTTTTGTCTTTCCCAGGGCTTTTCTGCAGACTTCTAAACTAATACCATAATTTTTCGCAACATTTATTGCGGCCAGAGCATTATAAATATTAAATGATCCTAAAATATTAATATTAAATTTTTGTCCCTCCAGCTCAAAACTTGTGCCATTATTAAAACTTATATTTTTTGCATCCTGAACGCTAAAACTTATTATTTTACGTGCTTTAATATCTAAAAAGTATCTTGAATTTTCATCATCTCTATTTATAACGTGGATGTTTCTTCCTGCCCGGAATAACTTTAATTTTTCGTTTCTGTAATTTTCAAAACCTCCGTGGCTTTCAATATGCTCTGGAGTTAAATTTATAAAAACAACTGCATCAAAATTTATAAACTTGTGCCTGAATTGCCTTATTCCTTCTGAAGTAACTTCCAAAACAACATAATTGCACCCGGCCTTTTTTGCTTGGCTCAAAAGCTTTTGTATTACAAATCTTCCGGGCATTGTCATTTTGTATTTATTTTCCCATTCTTTGTCTGCAACTTTAAATCTGATAGAAGACACAGATGCAACTTTGTTTTCAGACCTGCCTTGAGGCATCTCGAAGGGTTCTTCTAAAATTCTTGTTATAAAATCCGTGGTTGTAGATTTTCCGCTGGTGCCGGTGACTCCAATAATTTTCATATTTTTAGAGTATCCTGGAAACCCAAAAATTACAGCTCCCAAAAGCGCCCAACAAAAATGATAGAATCTCAATAAAAACTTCGGTATAATTTTTTTAACAAATTCTTTAAATGTCATTTTTTCCAGTCTTTAATAATCAGGTGTCTTCCTTTCAGCTCAACAGAAACTTTCTGATGCTCTTTCCAACCTAGTTTTTCCATAATTTCAATAGGCAAAGTTAAACCCATACTAAATCCTGCTCCCATATTAGTAAGTTTTCTTATATTTTTTTCTTTCAAAACTCTCATATTATTTTCCTACTTACATATTTCAGTAGTGATGTAAGTAGCATTTTTTATTTACTCAATCACTTCTTCAATTTTAGTAGCATAAACAAGTTTATCTTTTATCCATTCAATGAAATTGCTTAATGCCTGCTCCTTATCATCGGATTCAACCTCCATCTGCTCGTTTATTTTACATTTAATATTATATTTTTTCATATTTTTTACTTTGAAATTACAAAAATTATTTTATAAAACAAATAACTAAAAATTTAATAACTTAATTTGCTGTTCCTCTAATCTTTTTCTATTTTTTACAAACTCTAATTTAAATTCTGTTTTAATTTCTCCATTATTTTCCAATCTATCTAAAATCATTTTGTAATACTTCTGATGTATTTCGCAAGAAATAAAATTTCTTTTCAAATCCTTGCATTTTATAATCTCCGAACCGCTTCCACCAAACAATACAAAAACATTGTCCCCCTCTTTTGTGCTTGCTTTTATTAGCATTTCAACTAATCCTAAAGGTATTTGACAGGAATGGAAAGTTTTATCTTTGGAAACATTTTTAACTAAATCAAAATAAAACCAAGAATATGGCATTCTGCCCAAACTACCATTTTCGATTCTATTTTGAATCCTTCTGTCGTTTGGATTTTGGTAGGGCAATGCAATTTGATCCTTGTAAAAATTATTATTCTTTGTTTTAGTAGCATGTAAAATAATCCTATGAGCAGTGGTAAATTTTTTATCGCTATGACCAATATTCGAATTATAGACCCAAACATAATCATTTACTGAAAAAGCATTGTCATCTAAAAATTTCACTCTTAAATAAGCGTTTTGTTTTGGATAATTCATCATAAATAAATTCCCAGTTGGTTTTAATACCCTTATACATTCTTGTGTAAGTTTAATATACCAATCAATATACTTATTCCATTCAGCGGTAAATTTTTTGCCGGCATAATTTATGCCAACATTATAATCCGGGTCTCCATAAACCATATCAATAGAATTATCTGGCATTCTCTTCAAAACTTCTAAAATGTCCTCATTAAAAATTTTATTTGTAAAACTATCTGTCATTTTTTGTTTTGATTTATTAAGTTATACCTAACTGACTTTAAAAATTTAATTGAAGTTATATCTTTCGGATTAGCAAAAGTGTAAGCGTATAAATTAAGCGCATCAAATTCTTTTTGCTTTTCTCTAACCACATAAATACAAATAATTTCTTTTATTTTTGATTTTAATTCTGGTTTTTGCTTCGCTTGCCAATAATAAAGAAAGGGATGATAAATTTGGTATATCGAAAAATTAGTTGGCTTACCATTTTTTGCCTCAAAAATTCCTATTTTACCGTTAAATTCAATGGTTAAATCAATCTCAATTTGGACCTTATTCAATTTTACCCCTATATTATTCCCAAAATTATATTCTAAATTAGCTTTTGTTCTGTGAGGAAAATATGTTTTGGGTCTGCTGTCAATGTCTGAATTATCAAACTCTTTATCCTGACCAAATAAAAAATGATGCAAAATTCTTTGGTTGTTCGCAACCGACAAAATATTTGATTCGCTAGTATTATATTGATTCAAAACTGACTTTCTATATTGCCAATCAATTACCTTTTCTATCGGCTCAAAATTATGATAAATCTTTTCTATATTTTTAATAAACTGATGTTTCCCGCTTCCTAAATGAATAAGGGCAAAATCTTCTTTTTGCAAAGCAACGGGCAATTTTTCTTTAGTATCCAATTTCGTAGCATCAAAATGATTTTGGAAGCCAACTCTTTTAGAAACAGCTTTAACTAAATCGTTATTAAAAACAAAATTGTTTTTATCTTTGCAAATTTTAAAAATTACCGACAAAACTTTTTTCTTTCTATTCTCTCTTTTTAAAATCTTTTTAGCTTTCACAATTTTTATTTTTAATAATATTATTTGCCTAAATGTTTTAGAGCAATTTTTATACGTTCTTCCGGGTTTTTTATAGAATCTGAAACTTTGCTCAAGGCGTCTCTTGCCTGTTGTTTTGAAAAGCCAAGTTGAGTCAAAGCATCTTCGGCTTCGTCTTTAGAACCTTTTTTATTTCCCAGCATTTTTATTTTTCCTGTAAGTTCTAAAATTATTGTCATAGCTTTTTTTGAACCAATACCAGGAATGCCCTCAAATATTTTCTCGTCTTGTTTTAAAATTCTGTCTTTTATTTTTTCCAAAGAACCCAAAGCCGAAATATCTAAGGCCGACTTTGGCCCAACTCCCCGAATATCCATTAACGCTTCAAAAAATTCCAAGCCTTCATAATTTAAAAACCCATACAAATCTAAAGCCTCTTCTTTAACATTTTGGTAAATAAACAGCTTGAGATTTTCGCCAATTTCTGATAAAGTTAGCAGAGTTTGGCGGGACAAAAAAACCTTATAGCCAATACCAGCCACTTCTAATATAATAAACTTATCCTTCTTTAATATAATTTTCCCGCTTAAATAAGATATCATACGTATTACTATATATTATTGTATATGCAATTTGAACTAAAATCAAAGTTTAAGCCAACAGGCGACCAGCCGGAAGCCATAAAAAAGCTGACTGCCAATTTAAAATCTGGGGTAAAAGACCAGATACTTTTGGGTGTTACGGGATCTGGCAAAACATTCACTATGGCTAATGTAATTCAAAAAATACAAAAGCCCACCTTAATTATTTCTCCAAACAAAACTTTGGCAGCCCAGCTTTACCAAGAGTTTAAAGAATTTTTTCCCAACAATGCTGTGCACTATTTTGTTTCTTATTACGACTACTACCAGCCCGAAGCATATATTCCGCAGTCAGACACATATATAGAGAAGGACTCAAAAATAAACGAAGAAATTGATCGGTTAAGGCATTCTGCTGTACAAGATGTCTTGGCTAGAAAAGATGTAATTGTTGTGGCTTCGGTTTCTTGCATTTACAACATCGGCTCTCCGGAAAATTATCAAAATGTTTCTTTAGATTTAAAAACAGGACAAAAATTAAAAAGAAAAGATTTTATTTTGCATCTGACAACTTTGCAATACAAAAGAAACGACATAGATTTTAAACCGGGATCATTTCGCGTAAGAGGGGACTTGATAGAAATTTATTTGGTGACAGGTGAAAAAATATTAAGAGTTGAATTTTTGGGAGAAAAAATAAATAAAATATCCGACACAAACCCGGGGTTGAAGCCAAGCTACAAAACAATAGATAAAAAATATACATTATTCCCAGCCACTTTTTGGGTAGCTCCCCAAGACAAGTTAAACATTGCCATAGAAAATATAAAACTAGAATTACAGGACAGGCTAAAAGAACTAAAAAAACAAAATAAATTATTGGAAATAGAAAGACTTGAACAAAAAACCAACTATGACTTGGAAATGTTGCAGGAAGTTGGGTTTTGCCATGGCATTGAAAACTATTCACGGCAGTTGGAATTTAGAAAAGCAGGAACAGCTCCATTTTCTTTAGTTGATTATTTTAATTATTTTAACCCCAACGGCTCTTTAATGTTTATTGATGAGTCTCACATTTCGGTTTCACAAATTAGGGCAATGTCTATTCAAGACAAAGTCAGAAAAGGAACTTTAATTGATTTTGGATTTCGGTTGCCTTCTGCTATAGACAACAGGCCATTAAAATTTGAAGAATTTAAAGAACGCCAAAAACAAACAATTTATGTTTCTGCTACACCGGCAGACTACGAAAAAAATAAAGCTGGAAAAAATATTGTAGAACAAATTATAAGGCCCACCGGACTTTTAGAACCAAAAATTGAAATTAGAAAAACCGAAAACCAAATTCAAGATTTAATTGAAGAAATAAAAAAACAAATTGCAAAAAAAGAAAGAACACTTGTTGTTACTTTGACAAAAAGATTGGCCGAAGAAATTTCTGATTATTTGGTTGATAGGGGAATTAAAACCCAATATCTGCACTCTGAAATTAAAACAATGGAAAGGCCAAAAATTTTAAAAGAATTCCGCGAAGGAAAGTATGACGTGCTTGTTGGAATAAATCTTTTAAGAGAAGGAATTGATTTACCCGAGGTTTCGTTAATTGCAATTTTAGACGCAGACAAAGAAGGGTTTTTAAGAAACAAAACAACTTTAATACAAACAATGGGCAGGGCCGCCAGGCACCAAAACGGAAAGGCAATTTTATATGCCGACAAAACAACCTTTTCAATGCAAGAAGCTATAAATGAAATAAATAGAAGAAGAAAAATTCAGGAAGATTATAATAAGAAAAATAAAATAACGCCAGCTACAATTATTTCTGACATTAGAGAATGGGGCTTTTCCAAAAAAGAAGACATTGTTGAGGAATTTTTTGCAGTTCACGACAGAAAATTATTAGAAAAAGAAATGAAAATTGCCGCTAAAAACTTGGATTTTGAGCGGGCAGCAGAAATTCGCGATTTAATTGATAAATTAGGAACAAACAAAAAGCCCGCATAAACGGGCTTTTTAAGTTAAACTTTATCTTCCACGGGCTTTTCCCAGTTGTCTTTTATTTTTTTAATTGCCTGTGCTTCTTCCTCATTCAAAAGATAAATGTCTTTTAAAGTTTTTAACAATTCTATTCTTTCCTGGCCATCCATTTGGGGCAGTTTATCAAGCAAAACTTTTTTCTGCCCTTCATCTATTTTCAGGGTTTCAATAAAATTCTTTAAATTGTCATTATTTAAAATAGGATTTACCATGTCCTTAAAAATTTATTTTATTTCTTTTCTTATATTTTTAATACCCCTTACAGCTTCCCTATAATTTATTTCACCTCGGCTAAATTTTCCTTGGATATCAGCCACTTTTGCATCAAATTCTCCGAGTTTTCTCTGTCTATCTTTGCGTATTTTTTCCATGCCATCGCGGGCATTTTTTATTGTCTTTTCCAACTCATCTTTTGCTTTTTCAACTGCTTCATGAGATATTTTAAGCTGTTCGTCCCTTTCTTTTTGTTTTGTTCTCTCTGATCCATATATTTTCATTGCTGTTATGAACATATCTTGCTTTAGTATTTCGGGCCAATCTTTATTCATAGCCTCTCTTAAACTATTAATAAGGATTTCCCCTAAATCATCTTTCGGCTCAGTTTTTAAAAATTCCTGAGCTTCTTTATATAATTTTTCATCTTCTTTAGATAATCTTCCTGCCTCTTCAACAATTTTCGGTTCAGCGGGTTTTTTAGGCACCGGTAAAGCTTCTTCCGGCATTATCACTGGCTCGTATTCTGCTATTTGAGGTGTTGATTCTACAGCAGGTTCTGCAACTGGTGTTGATTCACTAACCACGGGCGGTTCTGTTGGGCCAGGGGCTGGAGTTTCTTGAAGTTTTTTTGAAGATTTTTTAGACGCTCCTGGTAGTTTTTTTATAGGTTCGTCAAAAAGCCTTTTTCTTGCTTCAGCATACATTCTTTCCAAAACCGCCACAGCTATCATTTCGTACTGTTCTGTAGTAGGTATTTTCTCTTCTTTGCCTTCCATGAATTTTTCAAAATCTAAATCATCTATCACAGCATTAACTATTTGCTGTTTTAACGGGTCCACTGCCAACGCGTTAATTTTTTGCTCTATTTTTTTGTCTACTTGTTCTCGATGATATTTCTCCCATTGTTCTCCTAAATTACCTCTAACTTTGCCTTCAATTTCTTGGTTATATTTTTCTTTTGCTTCCTGCACTATTCTTTGATACTCAGCTTCTGTAATTCCAGAATCTTCATTATTTCCAACTTTTGGAATAAAAATTTTTTCTTCTTTACGCCATTCCCAAAATTTTCCGTCTTTTTTTCTTTCAAGCAAATATGGCTTGTAATTTTGGTTCAAAAGGGCAAAAAATGTTTCGCCTCCTTGCCTGCCTTTTTCCCGCAAGCTGTTTTCAAAAACTTCTTGCGTAATTTCTCCTTCAAAACCAATAGATTTTTTATATGCTTCTTTCTGCTCAGCTGAAAGTCTTATCCATTGGCTTTTTATCAACTCTTCATTTTTTAAAAATCTAAAATTATCTTCTATATTTCTAATATTTGGGTCATTTTTTTGGCCGGCCCAATATTCAACAGCTTCATTTTTAGTCTGACGCCTTGCCTGGGTTTGCATTGCAAAAGATTCTTCTGCATCTTGCTTTACATCTTTTCCTAACATTTTTCCAGCCAGGCTAGCTCTTGTTAAACGCAACTCTTCCAAATATCTTTCCATTTGCTCAACTTCCGTTGTGTTGCCCGTTGCCCTCAAGCCTGCAATTTTTCTTTCCTGACGCCTAATGCTTGCCTGCATATAGTTTAACAATAAAAATAGTGTTTCGGGACGCACTTGGCCTTCTTTTACGTCCATTACAAAAACATCAATTTTTTTCATTCTTTTTTCCAGATTCTCATATCTTGGATCTTTTTCAATTTGCAGGGCAAAGGCCATGGCAGCGTGAATTTTCATCTCCTCTGAAGAACTTTCAGTTGCGCCTTTTCTAGCCATTTCTTGTTTGTTTCTTTCAAAAAAATCCAGGGCAAATTCTTTTTCTGCCTCAACTCTCTCCTTTTTCAAAAAATCATCAATACTGCCTTTAATATCTCCCAACTTGGTTTTTCTTATGTATTCATTTTCAATGTCTTTTGTTGCTCTTTCGCGATGCAAAGCAATTTGCGCTTTGGCTTTTTCCACCTCACTATCACGCAGTTCGGTTTTAGCGCTTGCCTTTGCTTTTTTTGCTTCCAATTTTTCTTCACCCGCAGTTTTTGCTTCTTCGCCGGTAACTGGCAAAGCAGTTTTCCCATTTGCTTCTTTTTCCTGTTTTAAATATTCTTTTAACTTTCCTGTTGCTTTAAAGTCTTTACCAAAAAATTCTGCAATAATGTCATTAAGCTTAACTTCTAAAGGCGCATTTTTATCAATTGGCTTTACAACCATATTTCTGTCCACCATGTGCGCTCCTTGCTTAAGGTGAAACCCAGGAGGGAATTTACCATCATTTACAAGACACAAGAAAAAACTATTTTTTTCTGGGTCGGGAGAATAATTCCAATATCCTTTATATCCCAAAGCTCTTGCTACTTGAACCCCAAATTTCATTTCTTTTCCAATGTCCACAATAATTTCATTATTAGCTATCATTCCGTTTTTTTTCTTTGCTTCTAAAATCTTTACTGATTCTTCAATATTTTTTCTAACATCTTCACTCCTGTTTATTTTTTTGGGTTTTCCGGTTTCTCTATCTTTCTTTATTGTTTGTATTATACCCATCTTTTTCATTTGCCCCTCTGATAAAAATTTTCTAGAGTCGCCTCCATTTTTAAAAAAATCAAACAAGTCTTCTGGTTTTACACATTTATTCAAACCATAAAGCGATCTATGAAAATTTTGGAGGCCTCTAGAATTTAAATTATATGATTCATTGTCAACATCATTTACAAAATTAACATACTCATATAAATAATTTCTTTTAATTTCTCCATCTGTATAATCAAAATCTTCAATTTTTATCCGCCCTAAAGCCACCATTTTTTCAAACATTATCTTTGTTGCGCATTTGCCGGCTTCTGCATTTTCGCCGTGATGGTCTGCGTGAAGTCTGCCTTCAGCCAATCCAAATCCTTGATAATTTCCGGTGTCTGCCATAACGTCATTTTTGTTTTCAGGAATATTTTCACTTGCTTGTCCGGGCCTAACAAATTTAACTTTATTTAAAAGTCCTGCTAATTCAAGCATTTTTAAAACGCCCCAAGCGTCATGGTCTCCTGGTTTTTCTACAAATTCTCCTTTTTCATTTATGTAACCGTGTGTAACAGCAGTCTCAAAAAGCCGTTTTAATTCTTCTTCATATTTTTCCTCTCCTTCTTTTATGTTGCCTGCCCAAAGCGGATGATTGCTTTTTTCATCATATTCGTTTAACCTGTCAAAAATCGCAGGCTTTGCAGCTTCATCAAATCTCTTTAGTTTTTCTTCTTTTATTTCCTCTGGAGACCTTCTTGTTTCTGCCATAATTTTTTATTATATTTGTTAATTTTACCATTGCCACATAATAAGTCAATTTTTAGAAAATACTACCGGCTATTTACAATTTAAGGATAATTTGCTATCATATTTCTATATGGCAATAACAAAATCAGCTAAAAAAGCTATCAGACAATCTGCTGCCAGAAAAGAGCACAACATTGTCTACAAAGATAAAATAAAATCCCTTGTAAAAGAGGCTCGTGCCTTGGTTTTGGCAAAAAAAATGCCAGAAGCCAAAAAACTTTTACCGGCAATTTATACAGCATTAGACAAAGCTGCCAAAGTGGGAGTGATTAAAAAAAACAACGCCTCAAGGCGCAAATCAAGACTGACAAAATTGATAGACAAAAAAAACTAGGCTTAGCCTAGTTTTTTGTTATATCTCGGCCAAAAACAAATCTAGCGCCAATTCCGGTTCAATCTTTCCCGACTTTACATCTAAATCTACCTGAAAAATCTTATGGTAGATTTTTTTTAGTTGGTCAATGCTAAACTGGTTGCACAGCCCAAAGCTCTTTTGGACCACAAAAGGATGAAGTCCGGATTTTTTTGCAATCTGCCCATACGGCTGGGTACTTTGCAGTTCCTTAATAATCAATAAGTTTCTAAATTGATAGGCAATCATTGTCAGCAAATAAAGGGAATTGTCGCCGTTATCCAAGTGCTTATGCAGTAAAGACAAGGCCAGCTTTTTATTTTTTGAAGCCAACGCATCTATGGTTTTAAAAATATCATTTTCAACATTTGGCTTCACCAGTAGCTCAACATCTTGGTGCGTTATTGTACCGCCTACTTTATAACTTGATAACTTTTTAACTTCGTTGGTCATCTGCCACAAATCATTCCCGACAAAACTAATAAGCAAGTCTAAAGCATCGGAATTTATTTTTGCATTATTTTTTTCAAATTCTTGAGCCACCCATTTTTTAAGTGTAATGGGGGACAGGCATTCAAACTCTTGGCACTTCACATTTTTTTGTAATGCCTTAAAAAATTTAGTTCTTTTATCTGCCGTGCAATCTTCATAAACAACAACAATGTCTTTTGAGTTTTCCAAGCTTTTTATGTTTTCTGAAAATTCTTCGCAAAATTTTATATCAGAAAAAACATTTTTTAAAATTATCAATTTCTTTTCTGCAAACATAGAAGTAATTTTAAGATTGCAATAAAAATCATCAAACTTTTTCTGCTTTGCATCAACATAAATTAAATTTAGTCCGGACTTATGGATTTTTTTGTAACCTAAAATTATCTCTTCTAATTTCCTTTTTGACCTAAATGAATCTTGTCCGTAAATAAAATAAATCATTTAAAATAATTTGTTTTATTGTTTCTATCAATTAAATCGTGAGCTTTTTTCATTTCTTCTGGAGTGTTTATGTAAATTATCTTGAATTTACCTGAAGTAATCTGATTTTCATAATCACTGTTAATCTCCAAGATATGTATCAAACCCCAATATATCCATTTTTCATCTCTATTTTCAACCAAAAAATTTCTCACAGGTGGGATATTATATATTCTTACCTTAGGTTTATCTTTAAATTCGAATATTTTGTCTTTAAAATCTTCTGTGCAATAAGGATTTTTCAAATGATCCTCTAATTTTAATTCCACAGGAAAACCTTGCTCTTTTGTTAATTGTAATGTGTCGTTTTTTTCAAATGTTCCTCCCATATTTTTATTTTTTAATTATAATTTTTACTGGTTGACCACAAATTTTGTAGGATTTGTAGGACTTCCGATGTCCTACAATTTTATTCTTCTAAAAACAAACCTCTGTTTTGAGCAATGTTGTTTTTGTACTCTAACCAATTTTTAATAGCGTCTCTACACCCTCCCGCTTCACTCATAGATTCAAATAAAAAATTTCTTTCAGTTACAGATGAAAAATTCTTTTTCCCAATATAATCTTGATAACTCGACCACTTATAATTTTCTAAAAATTCAATTGATTTATCAATATCACTAATTCCTTTTTCTTTCCATCCCGGCTCGTATAGAGAAAGGGGATTAACATGAATATAATTAAAAACAGTCATAAGCTGATTGTCATTTTCTACACTGACCGATTTAAACGCATCCTGAAAAACATGTCCTTTTCTTTGATACTTTTTATTAAAATATTTACTTAGGCCAATACCAACTTTTTGCATAAATTTTGAAACACCGCCATCTTTTATTTGTTTTACTAAGAGATGTATATGATTTGGCATAAAGCAGAAGGCTAATACTTCCACAAATTTATCTCGCTCATCTAAAATTGTAGGACTCCCGAAGTCGCTCAATTTTTCTCTTTTCTTTTCAACTTTACGATCTCGTCGTCTAATAAAGATAGTTACGGGCTTAGAATTATTAAATTCGTAAATTGAAAAAATTCCACGAAAATAATCATTAGTGTTTTTAAAAATCAAATTGTCATCAAGCGCCCGCATAACAATGTGATAAATATCTCCTGTTATAAATTGTTCTTTTCTTCTTGGCATAAATTGTAGGACTCCCGAAGTCACTCAATTTTTTATAATTTCTGGCAGTTAGGGCAATAAAATGCGCTTCTGCCGGCAAATTTTATTCTTTTAATTTTTGCTTTTTTGCACCTTTTGCAAAGTTGATTTTCTCTTTTATATACTTTTCTTTCTGTGTCGAAATCTCCTTTTGTGCCGTCTGGTTTTCTGTAATCTGAAAAGCTTTCTCCGCCAAGCTTTACAGCCAGTGCCAAAACCTTTCTTATGGCTTGGTAAAGCAATTCTAACTCTTTTCCACTCAACTTTGCAACACTTTTTTCAGGATGTATTTTTGCCTGCCACAAAGCTTCAGAAGCATAAATGTTTCCAATGCCGGCAATTACACTTGGGTCCATAATTACTTGTTTTACTTTGCCCTGCCGAAGCGGGGTACCCTTTGGGTCTGAAGGCGGGCTCGGCCGCAACAATGCTTTTTTAAATTTTGAAAATGTAAAAGATTTTTCCAATGGTTCTGGCCCCAATTTTTCAAAATCTTTTAACAAATCATCTGTTTTCCATAATTCAACTTTGGCAAATTTTCTGGCATCGGAAAGAGCAAGCATTTTTTTATTATCAAGAAAAAATATCAAATGCAAAAATCTGTTGTATGGGTCATTTAACGGTCCCGACTCGGTCGGGACCCAATTCCCAATTTTCAATTCCCAATTCCCAACTAATAAATGTCCTGTCATTTTTTGATGAACCAAAAGCGAATAATTTTCAGACAAATCAAAAATGATATTTTTTGCCCGTCGCCAAACCTTTTTTATTTTTTTATTTTTTATTTCTTTTTTAAACTGCTCAAAATCTTTTGGTTTTTTTACAAGCTTTTTCCAGTCAGACCAAACATCAACAAAGGCCCTTTTAAGGACCTTTTGTTTTAAACCGTCTACTGTTGTTTGTACTTCTGGGAGCTCGGGCATTTTTTATTTGTTAGTTTTTTTCTTCGGCTTTGTTTTTAACGGCTTCCTGCAATTTATTAGATTCTTCAAGCAATCTTTCCAACTCTATGGTTCGGTTTTTTACCTTTTGTTCTAACGCATTTATTGTTTCTTCTAGCTCTTGAGTTCTGGCCTTTACTTTAATGCCAACAGATTTTTCCATATTTGCCTCCTGCTCACTGGTTTTTTGCAGTTCTTGGGCTATTTTATTAAAAATATTGGCTAATTCCGAAAGCTCGTCTTCTGTTTCCAAATAAACCCTGCTGGATAAATTCCCTTGGCTTAACTCTATTGCTTTATCAAGCAATCTTCTAAGGGGAGATGTGAGATTCTGGCCGATTGCAAAACCGAAAAAAAACACGAAAATAACAAGAAACAATATTATTATATAAAAACTCGGCTCTAATGTTTCATAATTTAAAGCGATAAAAATAATTATGGCAAATATGCCGACTAAAATTATAGGAATCGCTATTTTTAATGCGTGCTTAGCCATATTTTTTTATTATCTGTTAATTATTATTTAATGACGACAAACGGCTGATTAATGAATTGAATTCCAATTTTCTGAAAATTTCTTCAACTTGATTTTTATTGAAATCTCCAAATTTGCAGTCTTCAATTTTAAAATTTATTTCAACGTCCTTTTTCATCTGCGACAGGTCTCGCGACATCAAAGCAGATTCCTTATTTTTTTTCAGCATTTCTTTTACCTTGGGTTTTAAAACAGCAGTGTCTGTTGAAAGCTCTTCATACAAATTTTTTATGTTGTCATATTTCTGGATTATTTCTGCAGCTGTTTTTTTGCCAATGCCTTCAACTCCCGGAATGTTGTCTGACGGGTCGCCAATTAAGGCTTTAAAATCTACCATTTGTTCGGGGCTCACGCCAAACCTTTCATGTACCTTATTTATATCATAAATTACAGTATCGCGTATGCCTTTTCCCATTGTGTAAACCTTTGTATTCTCGTTAACCAATTGCAAGTTGTCTAAATCACCGGAAACAATATAAACTTCCAAATTTTCCTCTTTTTTTGTCAGCTCGCAGATTGTGGCAATCAAGTCATCTGCCTCAACTCCTTCTTTTGCAAAAACAGGAATTTTGAAAGCCTCCAAGACTTCTTTCGTAATGGGAATTTGCGAAACAATTCCAGATGGAGTCACGGGTCTTTGAGCTTTATAATCTTTAAACATTTCGTGCCTGAATGTTGGCATTTTTGTGTCAAAACAAGCAACAATATAGTTTGCCTTCAAATCATTTATTGCCTTAAATAAGGTCAGCAAATATCCATAAACAGCTCCGGTTTCTTGCCCTGATTTATTTGTCAAAGGCGGAAGCGCATGAAAAGACCTGTGCAACAACGCGTTAGAATCAATAATAATCAATCTCTTTTCCATTCTTTAGTATATCACTTTTATTGATGAACCGCTGTATTTGATGACCAAATCACCTTGCCGGCTGTATCATAAATCACAAGATTACCATCTGGTTGCACATACAAACCGCCGGCTGGCGTTCCAAATTTCATCGTAGCCCATAATGCTTTGCGGATAGTTGAATCAAGAGAATCATAAATCACAAGATTGCCGTCTGATTGCATAGTAAGCTTTGCCGAAGTTTTGCCAGCTGTATTCGTTGTATTGGAAGCCCATAAAACTTTATTAGAAACATTATAGAGCACTGCATTGCCGTCTTTTTGGAGGGTTAGTCTATATGTTCCATTACAAGACATGACAGACTGCCCAGGGGTAAGCGACGATCCAATACGAAGTATTCCACATTCAGCCACGCTAAAATAATTATCCGATGAGTCATAAACTGATTTGTTATCGGCGTCAGTTATTTTTATCTTGAAATTATTGCCGCCAACCATGCTACTTGGGATGCTTGGATAATTGTAGGAACCAATATTGTCAGCCAATAAACTTATCATTATAAAAGGTGAATCATTTTTAGTAATTTCAATAGAAATCTTTGAAGATACTCCTGCAGATTTCCATGTAATTGGAATTGACTGATTTGAAGAAAACGTTTCTCCTCCATTTGGTGAAGTAACGGTAACGGGCGACCTACAATCATAACACCCTGTATGTTGGGAGTCGTGTTGCAACATCGGCCAATCCATCAATGATGAATCATAAAAAGCATATAGTCCAAAAATATAAATAAATTTTGAAGAAGTGGCTATTAGCTCTGTTTTACCATCACCGTTAACATCAGATAGAATCATTGTTCCATTAGAAGGTGAATCTATTTTTTTAGGAAATCCACTAATAGGAGACCCGTTTAGATCATAGGCATAAATATTATTAGTTTGAGAAGAATTAACAACAATATCTTCTCCAATTCCGTTGTCTATATTAGCTATAAGAGGATCTCCATCAAGGAGGCCAGGCTCTGCAGGAATAGGAAAATTAGGTAATGGTTTCCCTATACGATCAACCAACTGTAAATTCCCAAGCCAATCGCTGTAAGCTATTTCTGGATAACCATCTTTATTAATATCTCCAATTGCAAATCTTGAGATAACGCTGTCGTATTCCGTTCCATTATAAGTATACCTTTGATTAGTCCACCCGCTAAGATTGCTTCCATCGCCGTTAAGCGCATACCCATGATCGAATATTTCATATTTCCCGTCATTATTAATATCGGCTGAAGCTAACGACCAATTCCAAAGTTCATTGTTATGAAGAAAAATTTTATTGCCCTTATAGTCAAATGCCTCAACGGCACCACCTGTAAGATCTATTTTAATTAATCCACAAATAATTTCTTTATATCCATCATTGTTGATATCTGATAAAACAGGTTCGCTTCTTGGCAGATAATTATTTGGAACACTAACTGGCCAGCCAGATAAAATTTTGCCTTTATAGTTAAATGCATATATTTTCGTTCCAACGTTGCCAGTTGACATCCCTGTTCCAACGATTATTTCATTATATCCATCATTATTAATATCACCTATGCTTGCCATCTGGGGTGCGTCGCCGGTGATTGGATCAATTATTTGAGGCCAGCCATTGAGTTCTGTACCGTCTGATGCAAAAACATGTACCCTGCTGTAAGGCCCGGCGGGATTTGTACTTTCGATAACAATTATTTCTTTTTTTCCATCATTATTTATATCACTAACAAGTATACTCTTGACGGGCCATCCGATTAATTTCGGCCAGCTTGCAGAAAACTGTTTTCCCGTATAATTAAGAATATTTAAAGATACATAGTTAGAGGAGTCATAATAGGAATAAATTATTTCTTGTTTTCCATCATTATTTAAATCGGCAACAGCTATTTTTGTAAGAGAATCACTCTCAATCGGCCATCCATCTAAAATATTTGGGTCGTGGACTAAACTCACATTCAAATTTGCGGTTGATCCTTCTTGAATATTTACATTTAATATTACATCTGAGTATCCTGTTTTACTCACTTTAATTGTTCTACCGCCAATATTTAAACTTGTAGTCAATGGTGTCTGGCCACGATAAATATAATTGCCAATAGCCAGATCTTTAATATAGACATCTGCTCCGCTGATATTTGATATTATAGAAAGAATGCCGATTTTATTAGACGATATACCACAATTATCATTATTAAGGATTTTAGAACTATCATCGCAATCTTCTATTATCTGATCTTTACAAGAATTCGGACATCCAATAGCTGGTTTTGGTCCAATGCCCCAATAACAGAATTTATCCATATCATTATCAGTACAAATAACTGATTGTGAAGTTGGCGATTTTGGTCCATCAACTACAAAAGCATACCAGGAACTGATGTTTGAATCATCGGCATAAATTCTGAAATAACCGTTCTCACCCCAAGCAGTTCCCCAACTGTTTTTGACAATCCAATAGTCACGACCATCATTTTTACCAAAACCAACGATGGTAACAGAGTGAGCTCCAGAAGCAGCAAAACCATTAATATCATGCTGATAAATTCCACTCTTATAACTAAAAAAATCAGGGTAAACATACATACCGACATCAACCGGTCCGTTTGTAATTAATGCTTTCTTGATTTTATTAATATTATCAGCTAAATTGTCAGTTAAATCAATTCTTTTGTAGCTTAAATCTTTCCAGGCGGTTTTTTGCCAATTTATCAATTTAGCTGAACAGGGAGTATCAGTGGTCGAGTAGGGAAAAGAGCTTTCAACGGCATTGCCGGTATTGACCCAATATGTTTTGAAAATAGTTTCAATTTGGTAATCATAAGCGCCTGAGCAGCCACCAACCCCATCACTGGAATAAGGAATAGCGCAAGAAACTAAATCTTGCTCAGCCAAATTAGGAATTAAATTTGGGTTATTGTAATAAGCCTGAATATGGCCTTCAAAAGTAGCATCTGCACCGAATGCCCAGCAACTGCCACAATTACCTTGATCTTTTACAGAAGTTATGTAATTTTTTCCACCGACACTGCGCCAATCATAAAAATCGGGCAAGGTCGGATCGCTTTTTACAGATTTCGACCCGGATTTTAACACTGGAGGTTTACCTAATAAACCGGTTAATTGCTTTTTTTGCGCATCAGTTAATATTATTTTCTCATTCCAGCCGACTTGCCAATCCAAACCATTGGTCGAAATAGCGATTTGAGTTTGTTTTAATTGATAATTCAATTCTTGTTGACGGGCCGAAGAAAGCGCCATTAGTTTAGCCTTTAAAGATGCTCCTACATTTGATTTAGTATTAAATTGCGAATAATCAATATCACAACCCTTATAAATCTTAACACCGTTTACTATCGACAAAATCCGACAATTATTTGTATTATTCAAACTATTTCCATAATTAGTAAGCGAGGCAGTTGATTTAGTTTTTATATATGATATTAATGTTGGAGATACTCTAACAATGTCTGCGACAGAAAAAGCAATGATCAAAAGACTACAAACAAGAAATGTAGTTTTAATAATCTTTTTCTGTTTATCTGGTTCAGGTGTTTCTTCAAATTGATTTCGCATATTATTTTGCATATTGTTTTATCTATTTCAATTTTATTGTTTGATTATATCATTTTTTAAAAATAATTTCCCGTTTGTTTTTATCGATAAACCTAAAATTAATTAAAATTGTATTTTTTGGCAAAACTTTTTTGATGCGCTCGGGCCATTCAATTGCGACAATGTTTTTGGGATTAGAAATTATTTCTTTAAAATCTAATTCCAAAATATCCTTTTCGTTTTTTAGTCTATAGCAATCTATATGATAGAAATTTTTAAAATGCTTCATTACAACAAATGTCGGGCTTAGTATTTTTTCTTTAATGCCTAAGCCTTTTGCAAAACCCTGCAAAAAAGTTGTTTTTCCTCCGCCCAAATTCCCCTGCAAACCAAAAACAACCGAAGAGTTATTTTTGCCCTGAGTTTGTCGAAGGGCCAGAACTTCTCGAGCCAACTTTTCGCCTAATTTTTGGGTTTGCTTATAATTTTTTGTTATATATTTTTTATCCACAGATTTTTGTTTGACTTATTATACAAAATTTTATAGGGTATATTAACATGGAAAATCAAGAAGCAAAAAATTTAATAGCTAATTCCAAAAATGTCTATTTGATAGCTTCAGAAGAGCCAGAGGCAATTACTGCTGTATTGGCTCTTTTTTATACTTTAAAAGAATTAGGCAAAAATGTAAACCTGCTAATGGATACTTTGCCAGAAAACCTTAAATTTTTATCTCCATCTTTAGACTTTATTTCTTATCCTAAAAATTTTGTAATTTCCGTGCCAAATAATGTTGCTAAAATTTCCCAAGTCTATTACGAAAAAAATGACGACGCGTTAAAAGTACATTTAACATTGGAAAGTGGTAATATAAAGAAAGACAACATTGCCTTTTATTTTTCAGAAGCAAAGCCTGACTTAATTATTACCGTTGGCATCAAAAATTATGTAAAAGAATTATCAGAAAAATTAAACTCTTTCGGCTTTTTACTGGATTCTCCAGTTTTGAACATAGATAATAATTCGCAGGAAAATCAAAAATTTGGTAAAATTAATTTGATAGAAGGCACGCCCTTGCTGGAAATTATCATGAAATTAATAATTAATTTACATTAATATGGAAGAAAATAAAAAACTGCTGGGTTCTGTGACCATTTCTCCAAAAATTATCGGGGAGGTGGAAAAGGAAGTAAAAGATATTGCAGGATTCAAAAAGAAAATTGAAGAATATGTTGCCGGCAACATCACCGAACTTTTGGATGTTATTTTATACGGAGCAATTGCCCTTGATGTTTCCGACATACACGTTGAACCGCAAGAAAAAGATGCAAGGTTGCGAATAAGGTTGGACGGCATCTTGCAGGATGTTATTTTTTTTAACCAGGATTCATATCACCATTTGCTTTCACGGCTAAAACTTCTTTCAAAATTAAAATTAAACATTACAGACAAGCCTCAAGACGGCAGATTTACAATTGAAATTTCAGAATCCCTTATTGAAATTAGAACTTCCAGTTTGCCTTCAGAATATGGAGAATCAATTGTTATGAGAATTTTAAACCCAAAAAATTTAATTTCTTTGGACGACTTGGGATTGCGAGCCGACCTTTATAAAACTTTTCAAAAAGAAATTGAAAAGCCAAACGGAATGATAATTGTTACCGGCCCTACCGGTTCTGGAAAAACAACCACGCTTTACGCATTTTTAAAAAAAATACAAAACTCAGAAATAAAAATTATAACAATTGAAGACCCAATTGAATATCATTTAAAAGGAATTTCTCAGACACAGGTGGCGCCAGAAAAAGGCTATGACTTTTCAGACGGATTAAGGTCAATTGTCAGGCAGGACCCTGATGTTATTTTGGTTGGTGAAATCAGGGACTTGGAAACATCAAAAATAGCCCTTCAGGCAGCTTTAACCGGCCACCTGGTACTTTCTACATTGCACACTAATGACGCAGCAGGGACCATCCCAAGGCTTGTAGACCTGGGTGTGGAGCCGTCATCAATTGCGTCTGGCCTTAAAATGGCTGTGGCGCAAAGGCTGGTTAGAAAAGTTTGCAAAAAATGCTCTACTCTTGAAAAACCAACAGCTGACGAATTGTCAGAAATTAAAAAAGGGCTCAAAGCATTGCCCTCATCTTTAAAATTACCAGATTTGGACGAAGTAAAAATTGCAAAAGTCAAAGAAGGTGGATGCGCTTTATGCAATTTTACAGGATATAAAGGCAGGCAGGGGTTGTTTGAAGCATTTTTGGTTGATTCTGAAATGGAAAAATTTATTTTGACAAATCCGCCGGTTTCTTCAATTCGCGAACTGGCCATAAAAAAAGGAATGGTAACAATGTACCAGTCCGGGTTGATTGACGTTGTGCTTTTAAAAACAACAATGGAAGAAGTATTGCGGGTAGTTGAGGAAGACGAAAAAAAACCCGATGTAGCTGTATAAAAAAACGGCTCTAGAGTTGTAGGTGTTCTTATGTCTGGGACATAAACAAAGATTTATCTGAGGAATAATCGAGCCGGAGCAAGATTATCCGAAGCTGAGATAAGTCCAAATAAATACCTCCAACTCTAGAGCCGTTTATCGTTAGACACTACTTAATACGAAAAATACCACAATTTAACTGCAAGTTTTCAATATTTTTAATTGTATCACCTTTTAGCTCACATGTCAAGCATTCTGCCTAAAAAAGAAGACGAAGCGCTGGACTCAACTTTGAGGCCTAGTTCTTGGGCTGAATACGTAGGCCAGGACAAAATCAAGGACAACATAAGGATAATTATAACAGCGGCAAAGCAAAGAAGCCAGAGCCCGGACCATTTGCTGTTTTATGGCAACTCAGGACTGGGCAAAACCACCCTGGCTTATCTTGTGGCAAACGAAATGGGCAAAACCATAAGAGCAACTTCAGGACCGGCATTAGAAAGAGCCGGCGACTTGGCTGCAATTTTAACAAATTTGTTCGAAGGCGATGTTTTGTTTTTAGATGAAATTCATAGAATAAACAAAACCATAGAAGAATATTTGTATCCTGCAATGGAAGATTACAAATTAAACTTGGTTTTGGGAAAAGGGCCAATGGCGCGCACCATGGAACTAAAACTGCCAAAGTTTACCTTAATTGGGGCCACCACAAAACCAGGATTATTATCAGCGCCCTTAAGAAACCGATTTGGCGCCACTTTTCAGCTTAATTTTTATAATATAGAAGACGTAAAAAAAATTATTGAAAGGTCCGGCAGGCTTTTAAAAATAAAAATGGAGCCGGATGCAGTGCAGGCAATTGCCCAGCGCTCAAGATTTACTCCAAGGGTTGCAAACCGACTTGTAAAACGCGTGCGTGATTTTGCCCAAGTTCAAAATGCAGAAATTATTACAAAAGAAATTGCAGAAACAGCTTTGGATTCTTTAGAGGTTGATATGATGGGCCTAGAACCAAGCGACAGAAATATTTTGAAGGCTTTAATTGAAAAATTTGGCGGGGGACCGGTTGGTTTGCAATCTTTGTCAGCAGCTTCAATGGAAGAAGAAGACACAATTTTAGACATTTACGAGCCATATCTTATGCAATGCGGTTTAATTGAGCGCACCCCAAAAGGCCGAGTGGCAACAAACCTCGCCTACAAACATTTAGATCTCCAACACCTCAAAAAACAATCTAATCTGCTTTAACAAAAAATCACCAAGCCCAGTGATTTTTTAGTTTAGTTTACTTATTTTTTCTTTTTTTCCATTTCGCGCCTTTCAATACAGGTTCGTAAATGTCGTCATCTGGTTTTATTTTTAGAAAATCTTTTCTAGGTTTTTGAGAAGTGAATTTTATATTGCCGACGTCTTCTATAATTGCCATTGGCGTTTGTTCAGCTCCCTCGCCCATTGCATAAACTGCCGAGGCCGATAAAGAATCTACAATATTTGTTTGAGACATTTTTAATTTTCTGCCAAAAATATCTTTTTTGTTTCTGTAATCTCGCAAAGGATAAAACCCATAATATGAAATTCCAATTCCCATAATTCCGGCTCGCAAAGGAGTTGTGTGACTGTCTGAAATTATAACGCCAAAGTTTTTTAGCTTAAATTCTTTTTTTATAAATTCATAAATTTCTTTAGCACATTCAAATGGTTTTTTGGGCCACAAAATATAATATCCGTTAGCATTACTTTCATCTATGCCTGCTGTTGGAATCAAAATATTATTTTTGATTGTCAGCATAACGTCATATTTTGGATGCGTGCTTTCTAAGTATAAATCTGCTTCTTGTTCTACCAGCTTATCTTTCTTTATCTTGTTTATCTTAACACAATCTCCTTTCCAGATAGAAACCACTTTTGAAGTAATAATAATTATAGATTTTTCTTTTACTTTATATTTCAAAAAACTTTGCTTAATAACAGAAAGCAAATCATCTTGAGGTGGAATTAACGGCCTTGTTTTAATTGCCGTGACTTTCATTTAAGCAAACGACTTAAAGAATTTTTGAGAAATGATATAGTTTTGGTTGACCAGTGGTTTTAAGAAGGCGACTACTTTTAAATTAGTTAATCTGTCTAAAACAGTGTTTAAAACCAAACAGCTTGTCCAAATTCCTAATGTAAAGACTCCTCTTTCTATAAATACAACCGGAATTAAAGCTATCCAAATTGCCGGAGTTAATGAAAATGTATAAAGAAAAATTACCGAACCCACTGCATGGGCTGTAAATGTAGCTCCCAAACTTTTTAGAATTAACCTTTTATTGAAAAATGTGGCAACAAACGGAATTAGCCAAATCATTGAATACATCCAAGCCTGCCTGCCAATTGGGTTTAACAAAAATAAAGCAATACAGATTGGAAAAATAATTGCTGTCTTTTTTTGTTTTAAGCCAAAATAAACTGCAGCAAGCATCATTGGCAAAAATCTAATTACTGTTAAAAGGTCTAACTTTTGGTGGAAAATAATTATGTTCAAAGCCCTGACAAAGAAAACAGAAATTGCACCCAAAATTGGCCCTAAAAACATTCCTCCAACAGGTCCCAGCAACTCAAACAAAGTAAAGCTTTGGCTTGAGCCGACAATTTTATTAACCACAACTTGAAAAGCTAATAAGCCTAAAATCGTGAATATTATTAAAAACAAAATTTTGCGTTTGTCCATATTTTTATTTGTTACTTATATTGGTATTTCTATTTATACTCTTTTTATTATAAAATACAATAATAACCAAGTTTAATATGAAGAAGATTTTATTTATATTATTTTTTGTTTTAGTATTTGCCTTTTTATTGCCCCATTTTGTTTTAGCCGAACAAATAGATATTAATTCTGCGACATTGCCGCAACTGGATGAATTGACCGGCATTGGACCAGCTTATGCTCAACGAATTATTGATGATAGACCGTATTCGTCAGTCGATGATTTGTTGCGCGTCAAAGGTATTGGTACCGCCACATTACAAAAAATTAAAGACCAAGGATTAGCCTGTGTGAACTGTGGTTCAACACAAGCGAATTTCGAAACCCAAATTTCGAATTCCGAAACAAATTCTAATTCTCAAAATTCTAATGTTCAAAACACAATACCTAATACATACTCAAATGGAATTTATATAAATGAAATTTTGGCAAATCCCGCCGGAGCTGACGAAACCAACGAATGGATTGAATTGTATAATTCCAACAATTCTGATGTTGATTTGTCGGACTGGCAAATTCAAGACACAGAAGGCACAGCAACAACTTTTACAATTCCGCAAAACACAAAAATTCTGGCAAATGGATTTTTAGTTTTCAAAAGGCCAGATACAAAAATAATGTTAAACAATGACGAAGACGGATTAAATCTTCTAGCTCCCGATAAAAAAACTATTGATTCTGTAAATTACACAAAAGCTTTGCTGGGACAATCGTACAACAAAACTTCTTTTGGTTGGGAATATAGCACAACATTAACTCCTGAAACAAAAAATATTATTACAGCTGTTGCGACAAAAAAGAAAAGCCCTTCGACAAGCTCAGGGTCTGACGACTTGTCAAACGCAAAAAATTCTGTTAATAATAAGAATGCTGAGGCAGGATTAGCTGATTTAAGCCAAACCGCAAATCCTTGGTTTTTATTTTTTGCAGCTTTGGCAATAACAATAATTCTAGCCATAATCGTATTATTTATAAAATTAAAAATATTTAAAAATCATGTCAGGACATAGTCATGCAAAAACAGTTATGGCCACAAAAATGGCCAATGCAGCTAAAAAAGGGAAAATATTTTCTAAATTTGGCAGATTGATTACAATTGCCGTCAAAGACGGTGGCGGTTCGGGAGACCCGTCAACAAATTCAAAGCTTAAGGCAACTATTGAACAGGCAAAAAAAATGGACATGCCCAAAGAAAACATCGAAAGGGCAATTAAAAGAGGAACCGGAGAATTGGCCGGCGAGAGTTTGGAAGAAGTTTCTTATGAAGGTTTTGGTCCGGGCGGAGTGGCTTTAATAGTTGATGGCATTTCAGACAATTCAAACAGAACTTTGGGCGAAATAAGGTCAATTTTCAACCAAAATAACGGCAAAATGGCAGGAGAAGGAGCTGTCAGATGGATGTTTGAAAGAAAAGGAGCCATAACTGTGCCGGTTGAAGGCAAATCAAAAGAGGATTTAGAGTTAATGGCAATTGAACTGGGAGCCGATGACGTAAAGTCTGATGGAAATAATTTAGATATTTATACAAAACCAGAAGAAATGGAAGCAATCAAAAAAGCTTTAGAGGAAAAGGGAGTCAAAATTGAATCTGCGTCTTTGGATTATGTAGCCAAAGAAGAAATTGAAATTTCTGAAAAAGAAAAAGAGCAGGTTGAAAGGCTATTTGATGCTTTGGATGAAAACGACGCTGTCAACGAAATTTACTCAAATATCAAAAACTAAAAACGCAAATAAAAATCCGCGAAGCTATGTTTGCGGATTTTTTGTTAAAATAATTATTTTTCTTTTAGTTTACCCCCCACACAAGCAGTTTGTCAAATCAAACAAACAAAAAATCGCCTTTCTGTTAATTTTTTGGTAGAATAGAGATAAATTAAAATAATAATATGGATAAAGAAATAATAATAAATTCTCTTAATAAAGATTTTGAGAATATTAAAAAAATTGATAAAAATGGCGTGGAATATTGGCATGCAAGAGAACTATTGCCTTTATTAGGTTATCCAAATTGGCAGAAGGCAGAAGAAGTTATCGCCAGAGCAGCTAAAGCTTGTATAAATAGCGGTCAGGCTGTGGATAACCATTTTAACCAACTGGTTAAAATGGTCGAAATAGGTTCAGGAACTGTCCGAGAAGTGAAGGATTGGAAATTAGACAGATACGCCTGTTATTTAATCGCCCAAAATGGCAATTCGAAAAAATCTGAAATAGCCATGGCTCAGACATATTTTGCCATACAAACTCGAAAGCAGGAAATATTTGAAACTCTTTCAGGAACTGATAAAAGGTTATTCATTAGGGGAGAAGTGTCGGCAGAAAATAAAAAGCTTTTTAGCACAGCAAAAGGAGCTGGTGTTACAAAATTTGGTTCGTTTAATGACGCAGGCTATAAGGGATTATATGGAATGCCACTTGCAAATATTGAAAGCAAAAAAGGTATAAAAAAGGGAGAACTTTTAGACAGAGCGGGCACAACCGAATTGGCGGCAAATTTGTTTCGCATTACTCAGACTGACGAAAAAATAAAAAAAGATAATATTAGAGGAGATGATATGGCATCAAGAACACATTTTATGGTTGGTGGAAAAGTTCGCCAAACTATAAAAGACATAGGCGGAACGCTTCCGGAAAATCTTCCGCCAGAGAAACATATTAAAGAGTTAAAAAGTGAAAAGAAAAAACTTTTAAAAAAGAAAAATTAAAACATATGATCATTATTGGGATAGACCCTGGATCGGTAATCACGGGTTATGCCATTATCAAAAAAAATAGAGGAGTCGAACCATACTTTGAGGTTATTGATTTTGGATGCATAATTACAGACAAATTTGCCACAACCGGCGAAAGGTTAAAAAAAATCCACAAAGAAGTGACAAAATTAATTGAAAAACACAAGCCGAATGTGATGGCTATTGAAACTTTATTTTTCTTTAAAAATTTAAAAACCGTAATGCCGGTAAGCCAAACCAGGGGAGTTATATTGTTGGCTGCTGAAGAAAAAAAACTATTGGTTTTTGAATTCACGCCTCTTCAGATGAAAATGGCTATTGCAGGATATGGCAGAGCGGAAAAAAGGCAGATTAAAGAAATGATTAAAAAAACCATCGACATTGAGAAATTTGATTTGAAAAAAAATAACAGGAAAAAAGATGATGCTTTTGACGCCTTGGGAATGGCAATTTGCGCTTCGTTAAAAACTTACTAAAAATAAATGCAGTTGTGGAGAAGACGCTATTGACAATAATCTATGAAAAAATATAATGATATTAATTATAATTAAAAATAAAAAAACAAAAAAATGGAAGACGACTTTTTAACCAGGCTTATCAACGAAGACGACGATTTTGAGGATACTAATTGGGATGACGACTCAGACGATGATAGCGATGACGTTGATGACGTTGATGAAGAAGACGAAGATGATGCTCCGGAAGAAGAAGTATAAATTAGCGATGAAAAACTCCGCATAAAAGCGGAGTTTTTATTTGTTTGCTCTTGCATTTTTGCGCTTTTTCTGTAAAATATGTTTTAGTAGTATAATAATTTAATGGTATAATATATGAATGCTTATGAAAAATAAAATTATAAATATTTTTGTAAAAAATAAAAAAATGTTGCTTACTGTCGGAAAATATCTGGCTTTTTTATTTTTGGCAGGATGCATGCTGATTTTGGCATTGTTTGTCTATTACACTTGGAATCTGCCCCAGCCGGAAAAATTCACAGAAACCCCTTTCATACAATCCACTAAAATTTATGACAGAACAGGCAAGGTTCTCTTATATGACATTTACGGAGAAGAAAAAAGGGAAGTAGTTTCTTTCGACAAAATTTCCGATAATTTAAAACACGCTGTTTTAGCATCGGAAGATTCAAGATTCTACCAGCATGGAGGAATAGATATTGGAAGAACAATTAAAGCCGCATGGATTGATTTGACTTCCCAGTCAAAAGCGCAAGGCGGGTCAACTTTGACCCAGCAGCTTATAAGGTCTGTATATCTTACCAGCCAGAAAAGCATAACCAGAAAAATTAGGGAAATTGTCTTAAGCATAGAGCTGGAATCGAGATATTCCAAAGACCAAATTTTTGACTGGTATCTGAATAAAATTCCTTTCGGGCAGAATACTTATGGAGCCGAAGCCGCAAGCCAGACTTATTTCAGCAAACCAGCATCCGACCTTTCTTTGGCCGAAGCCGCAACTTTGACTGCAATGATTCCTGCCCCAAGCCATTATTCTCCTTATGGCCCTTATAAATCAGAATTATTGCAAAGAAAAGACAGCATATTGGATAAAATGCAGAAATTGGGATATATCACAGATGCGCAGTTGAAAGAAGCAAAAAGCGAAAAATTGGTTTTTACCAAAAATATGGAGTCCATAAAAGCTCCTAATCTGGTTATGTATGTCAAAAATTATTTGGACAACAAATATGGAGAGGATTACTTAAAAGAAAAAGGGCTAAGGGTTTATACTACTTTGGATTGGGACATCCAGCAATATGCAGAACAGGTGGTAAAAGATGCTGACAAGACAAATATAAGCAAAGGCGCCAATAACGCGGCAATGGTTGTTTTAGACCCCAAAACAGGCGAAATTTTATCTTTAATAGGGTCAAAAGATTATTTTGCCGACCCTTATCCTGAAACCGGAAGCGTAGTATTCGACCCGAAATATGATGTTGCCACAATGGGACAAAGGCAGCCGGGCTCTTCTTTCAAACCGTTTGCATATGCCACCTTGCTAGAAAAAGGATACACTGCAAATACTATTTTGTGGGATGTAAAAACTGAATTTAACCCAAGTTGCGACCCAAGTGGGAATTCTGTGGCAGGTTCAAACGGCAGCAGATGCTACAGCCCGGAAGATTACGATGGAAGGAACAGAGGTCCTGTAACTTTAAGAACTGCATTGGACTGCTCATTGAACATACCTGCTGTAAAAGTTCTTTATTTGGCCGGAATTCCGGATGTTTTGCAGACAGCTAAAAATTTTGGGATTTCAACTCTGACTGACACGAACAATTACGGCCTGTCTTTAGTTTTAGGAGGAGGCGATGTCAATTTATTGGAAATGACTTCAGCTTACGGAGTTTTCGCGACAGAAGGAAATTATATTCCGGCAGTGAGTATTTTAAAAATTACCGACTCAGACGGCAATATTATAGAGCAAAATCAGAAACAGCCGACAAAAGTTTTAGATACGCAAATTGCAAGACAAATCAATGATATTTTATCCGACAATAATGCCAGAACTCCGATTTTCGGCGCAAACTCAGCATTGTATGTTCCAGGATATCAAGTGGCTGCCAAAACAGGAACTACGTCAGATTTCCGAGACGGCTGGACAATGGGATACACGCCATTTGCAGTTGTCGGAGTATGGACCGGAAATAGCGATAACTCCCCGACAAAAGACGAGGGCGTGGGAATTGCCGCTCCAATGTGGAATAAAGTTATGACAAAAATTGTGTCGTCAAGACCGGCTGAAAGTTTCACTCCGCCAGACCCAATCACAGACAGAAGCCCTGTATTATTAGGCCAATTGCCGGCAGGCGACACTCACACAATTTTGTATTATGTTGATAAAAATAGTTCGCAATATCCTTTGTGGCAGGCAGGAATTGACAATTGGGTTGCCACAGGCGGAAGAACCAGCGTTTATCCATAAGCTTAATCAGAAGTCGAGCACCAGACATCATTTTTCCATGTCCAATTTTTATCCATGCCGGCCATGATGCAAATTTTGTTTTTAAAAACCACTGCGCCAACATCTTCCCTGCCAGTCCAAAGAGGATCTTTTTCTGTTTTCTGCCAATTTTTGCCGTCTTCTGAATACCAGACATCGTTCGCACCATTTCCATATAAAGGTACATTTAATCTGCTCACAACCCAAAGCCTGTTTTGATAATCAATCAACGCAAATCCCTGGCGCGTTTCAAAAGGAGGATTTTCATTTGCCAATGTCCAATTCACGCCGTCTGAAGAAGACCAAACATCATTATAAAGCTTGTCTTTAAAAGCCATTCCGCCCACCACCCATAATTTATTGTTAAAAACTTCAGCCGCAAAATCCCACCTTGGAGACCACTCTGCATTTTTAACAGCTTGCTTCCAGCTGACTCCATCGTCTGAATACCAAACATCATTAAAAAGCTGGTTTCCTGTATATTTTACTCCGCCAATAAGCCATATCTTATTTTGAAAAACCAAAAGCTGATGCCCTTCTCTGGCAGGCCAGGCGGTGGATTTTGTTTCTAATTCCCAATTTTTTCCGTCTTCTGACGACCAAACATCGCTTCTGTAGCCAATATCCGGACCCCATCCGCCCATCAGCCACATTTTACCCTTAAAATCAACAACCGCCATAGACCTCCTGTTTCCCCATGGAGCATTATTTAAAACAAGCTGCCAATTTTTGCCGTCTTCTGACGACCAAACATCGCTAAAATGCGGCGCATTTCCATAATCTACATTCCCAGGGGAAATAAGGCGTTTAGTTCCGTCTAACCCGCCCATCAGCCATATTTTATTTTTATAGACAACTACCGCTTGAGAATCCCTGCCTTCCCATGGAGCTGAAGAAACAACTTCTTCCCAATCTAATGAAGCGGGATGAAATGACGGATTGGGAAGTGTTTCAGCCGGTTCTTCTGTTATATTTTTTTGATTATTATTAATTAATTCTGTCGCGCTTTCTTTTTTATAATATACAAAAACTGCTCCGCCGATTGCGATTATTATAATTAAAATAAATAAAATTATTAAGATCAAATTATTTCTTTTCATTAAAATTTTTTATGTAGATTTAATCGGCATTACGACATATATATAGCTTGCGTCGCCTACAGGCTTTAATATGCAAGGACCTTCCTCTTTGCTCAAATCAAATATGACTTCAGAGCTTCTGATATTTAATAATCCGTCTGTCAAAAATTTATGGTTAAAAGACGCTTCTATCGATTCTCCCTCGATTTTAGCCGGAATACTGGACATACTTTCCCCGATGTCCGGAGATTCTGCAAAGATTTCAACTTCTTTGCCTGCTGGGTTTATTTTTATTTTAACCTCGTTTATTCTGCCTGAAAAAAGCGACGCTGCCTTGATCTGGTTTAAAAATTCGTCTCTTTTTATAACAACATGGGTTTTGAATTTTTTAGGAATAATTTCTTCATAATTAGGATATTCTCCTTCTATCAATCGGGAAGTAATTTGCACTTGCGGGTGGTCGGCTTCTTTCATTGGAAACTCAAACATTGTCTGGTTAGCTGAAAAATATATTTTTAATTTTCCCTCTTTTTCGCCCAAGGTATTTATTATTTCCCTGGCTGGTTTTTGCGGCAGAATAAAAGAAATATCTTTTTTTACCGCTTCGTCTAAGGTAATATTTTTTTCTGCCAGCCTGAAGCTGTCAGTAGCGACTATTTTCATTATATTTTTTGAAAAAATAAAATAAATGCCGGAAATTTCAGGCCTGGATTGAGAAGGAGAAGGCAAATCAACTATTTGAGCCAATCCCTGGCAGAATTTTTTATTATCAACTTCTAAAAATTCCAAATTTTTAAATTCCGGAATCAAGGGGAATTCTTCAGGATTAAATCCCTGAATCTTGTTTTTAAAGCTTTTACATTCAACATATAATCCTTGACTTTTTTCTTCCAAAACAATTTTTTCATTAGGCAATAAGGCAATAAAGCTTGAAAGAAATTTAGCAGGCACCACTACTTTGCCCTTTTTAATAATCTTGGTCAATATCCATAACTTTATAGCAGTCTCCAAATCTGTGGAGCTTAAGCTTAAAAAATTATCTTCGGCGCTAATTAAAACATTGTCTAAAATAGGCAAAGATAAATTTTTCCCGACGATTTTTTCAACAACATTTAATCCGTTTTTTAAATTCTCTTTTAAGATTTCTGCTTTCATGTTTTTATAATTAATTATTAATATATTATTAAATTTATTGTTATTAGTGTTTTAATTTTTAAAGCTTTTTAAAAAAGATTCGCCCTTAAAATTTTCTGTTTACTCTTAAAATTCTTTGTGCAAATGCTGTGGATAAATTAGTTGGATAAAAGGTGCAATTTATGATGCGTGTTTTCTGCTGTTAAAGTTATTATATTTTTTACACCAACTTATGCACTATATATTCTCTGTTTTATCAAGTTTAATTCCTCGGTTAACTTGTTGTTTTCTTCATTTTCCTGCAGTATTTTTTTGTAAGCATAAATGGCGGTTGTATGGTCTTTGCCTCCGAATTTCCGCGCTATTGCCGGAAAAGAATATTTCAATTCTTTTCTCAGCAAAAACATGGCAATCTGCCTGGGTTTTACAATTTCTTTGCGGCGCGTTGGGTCGAACAGATTTTTCTCTTCTAAATTATAGAACTTGGCGACAACTTCTATAATTTTTTTGTAATTTGCCACGTCAAACGGAGAAAAAATGAATCCTTTTAGCAGTTTTTTGGCTGTTTCTATGTTCAATTCCTGGTTGATTTTATTGTAAATCAATATTTTATTCAAAGCGCCTTCCAATTCTCTGATATTTTTCTTAACATTGGCGGCGATATAATCTAAAATGTCATCTGGCAAATCCATATTTTTTTCCTGAAGCTTTTGTTTTAAAATTACCAGCCTTGTTTCGTAGTCCGGCAGGCTGACATCGGCAATCATGCCTCCTTCAAATCTTGATCTTAAACGGTCTTCCAGCTCTGCAATTGCATTTGGAGGCCTATCGGAAGAAAGGATTATCTGCTTGTTTTTTTCATATAAAGAATTGAAAACATGGAAAAATTCCTCCTGGCTTTTGTTTTTGCCCGCAATAAATTGGATATCGTCTAAAATTAAGACATCTATCGGAGCCAAGCTCGCCTTGAAAGATTCCATGCTGTTTGTCCTTATGGCTGAAACAATGCTGGAAACAAATTTTTCAGAAGAAATATATTTCACTTTTTTCTTTTTTGATTCGTCGCTTATTTTATTTCCGATTGCCTGTATTAAATGTGTTTTTCCCAATCCCGTGCCTCCGTAAATAAATAATGGATTATAAGTAAACCCCGGGCTATCAGACACAGCCAGCGCAGCCGCATGAGCCAGTTCGTTGAAAGAGCCGACTACGAAGCTGTTGAATGTATATCGCGGATTAAGGTTGGTTTCTTTGTTTGTTTTGAATTCTTCAAATTTCAATTGGACATCTTCCTGCCTCAGATTTTCCATATTTATTTTGGACGGAGTATTTTTTGCTGATTGCGGTTTTATGACAAAATCCAATTCCTTTATGGAATCATCAATGTCATGCAAGGTTTTTAAGATTGATTTGTTATATTTGTTGCTCAGCCATTCCTTGGAAAAAGCATTGGGAACTGAAATTATTATTTTTTCGGCTTCTTTAGAAACAATTTCAGTATTTTGAAACCAAGTGGCAAAATTGGCTTTAGAAATATTAAGCTGCATTTGCGCTAAAACTGACTGCCAAAGTTCTTGATTGTTCATATAATGTATTTTTCCTTTTTATCGGCTCTTTGTCAAATAGAAGTAAAACAAAGAGGGGTGTTATTAAGCTGTGTATAACTTGTGTTGTCTGTTTCAACGGAGACGCACAATAAACAGCTTGTAATTTGGGATATTTTAGGCTATACTGGTTGTATTATACTAATTAAAATTTTTAATACAATGAGCAAAACATACAAGCCGAAAAAGAAAAAAAGAGCCAATACCCACGGCTTTTTGAGGCGTAAAAAAACAAGAAATGGCAAAAAAGTGGTGCAGAACAGGAGAAGGAAGGGCAGGGCGAAACTAACTGTGTCAAAATAGGCTTATTCAACTTTTATGCTGCCTAAAATAAACAGGATTAAAAAGAAAAAAGACTTTGAAACAATTTTTAAAAATTCCAAGATTTTTAAAAATAACCTTTTTATTTTCAGAATGGCAAGAAATAATCTGGGGCTTAACAGGTTTGGGTTTGTAGTCAGCAAGAAGGTATCGAATAAAGCAGTAGTAAGAAATAAAATCAGGAGAAGATTATCGGAAATAATAAAAGCAGAAATAAATAATATAAAAAACGGAACAGACCTGATTATAATTGCCCTGCCTGGCATAGAAAAAAAAGAATTTTCTGAAATTAAAAAATCAATTGAAGAAGCTTTAACAAAATGTTTGAATCTTTAATAAATTTTTTTTATATAATATTATATCAGCCGCTGTTTAATTCGCTTGTGTTTTTGTATAACTTCATACCTGGCCATGATTTTGGAATAGCAATAATTGCGTTAACCATAATTATCAGGATTATACTTTTCCCGGTTTCCATAAAAGCCGTCAATTCCCAGAGAAATCTTCAGAAATTGCAGCCAAAAATGCAGGAAGTGCAGAAAAAATATAAAGATGACAAGGAAAAGCAGGCAAAAGAAATTTTAGAACTTTACAAAAAAGAAAAAATAAATCCGTTTTCAGGCCTTTTATTAGCCTTAATACAACTGCCGATATTAATAGCGCTTTACAGGGTTTTTTGGAACGGTTTAAAATCAAAAGAGCTGGCCGGATTATATGGTTTTATTTCAAACCCCGGTCAAATAAATCCTTTGTTCCTGCACATTATAGATTTGTCAAAACCCAGCATATTTTTTGCTATTTTAGCGGGCTTAGTGCAATATTTCCAGACAAAAATGCTGACCCCGCAAAACAAACTAAACGCCGGTCAAAAAAGCAAAGAGGCTGACTTTTCCCAGGTTATGCAAAAACAGATGCTTTATTTTTTTCCTGTTTTCACCGTAATAATACTTGTAAATTTGCCGTCTGCTTTGGGGTTATATTGGATAACAAGCGGACTTTTTTCCATAGTCCAACAATATATAATTTTTAAAAAAAGCGATAAATTAGAAACAGAAAAAACGCAATAGCATGCTAGAACAAAAAGACATAGACAAAATTAAAAAAACAGCAGAAGAATTTTTTGAGAAGATGACAGCGGAAATTCTTAATGTGGAAACCAGCTTGTCTTTAACAGATACAAATTCCGACGTTGTTGATTTATATATAAAAATGAATGACCCTCAAATTTTAATTGGCCAGCAGGGCCAGACGCTTTTTGAGATTCAGCGCCTTTTAAGGACAATTCTGAATAAAAAATTGCAGAAAGTTTTTTATCTTAATCTGGATATTAATGATTATAAAAAGAAAAAAATAGAATATTTGAAAGACTTGGCTAAAGAGCTGGCTGACCAAGTTTCTTTAAACAAACAAGAAAAAGTTCTTTTACCGATGTCATCTTACGAAAGAAGAATTGTACATGCAGAACTTTCTCAAAGGACAGATGTGATTACAGAAAGCCAAGGAGATGGTTTTGACAGGCACATTGTTATAAAACCGCGGTAAATTTATTTTTGTATTGGAATAATAATCATGCAATTAGGAACTACATTGCTATTATTCCTTATATTTTGCCATTTTATTTGCTGGGGACCGAATTTGTTTGCATCTTTGCTGGTTGGAAATTCTTGGCAGAAAGTCCATGGCGTAATATTACAACTTTGTCCCGGACTGGCATAAGTGAATAGAACAATATAATCATTGTGTATTATCATAGACGAAATGTTTTCTCCGCCCAGAGACGGCGAAATCTTGCTGATGCAATTTCCGCTTTGGCCATATCCTGCGCAAGGTTTTTCATTTTCCGGCACGTCATTGAATTGCAATGGATTATTTTGGTCGTCTAACGCATGGATATAAACCCCGGCGTTTTTGATTTCATCATTTGTCACTTTATACCACCCGCCACTATCTTTTTTACATTGCGCAATTAAATCGCCGACACTATCACTATTGCCCATATTATCAACGCATATGCCAGTGCTTGTGTTGCAGGTTTCTCCATTAGTACAATCATCATTGGATGCGCAATAATGTTTGAGACATGATTTGCGGAAAAAATATACTCCGTCGTCATTTGCATCAAAATCATATTTATAAACAGATGCCGATGCCGCAAATGGGCTTACATTTTGGCAAGTTTCATTTGTATTTTCTTTAGTAGTGGTAATCTCCTGGCATTTTCCCCAAAAATTAATATTATCATACAAAACAGTTATATAGGCAGTTTGGGTATCGGCATCTTGGACAATGCCTACTGAATTTATTTTGTTTCTCAAATTATCTCCTAAATCTGGAATACTTGTTATGTTTGCTTTGGCGGTATTTTTAGGGTCGTCAGAACAGCCAGTTTTTTTGTAAAAATAAACGCCCGGAGCTTTTTTCGGCGAGCAGTCAGCATCTTTTAAGCAGGAAGCGCCTGTTCCGTCGGCAACACATTGGTTGTTGCTGTTGCAGGCCGTTGTCGGCAGTTCATCAAACTTAAAAAAACTAAGCTGGGGATTTATTGTTGTTATAATTAAATATGTCAATGTTAAAATAAGCAGGCCGGATATTGCTCCGCCAATTCTGTCTTTCGCTTCGCCCAGCAAGTCGGGTTTTGCCGGTGACAAAAGATACATTATTCCCGCGATAATTAAAGAAACAAGGACAGAAAAAAACCCAAGAAACATTCCGGCATCAAACAAATATTTTACATAAGCGGGCAATTTTGCGTCTGTCGCTAACGTTGTGGTTCCAATGGCAGGATATATTACTTCCAAGCCCGCAGCAGAAATTTTATTTATTGGCAAGCAAAAAAAACATACAGGCAAAAAAATTAAAAGATAAACCAGGGAGAAAACTTTTTTATTTTTTTTTATTATGTCATGCATAATGTTTATTTTGTAGGAATTATATAAGCGCTGTTTATATGCGCAGAACTAGATGCTATAATTTGCTGTACATTTAAATTAGGAATATCTTTAGTAAATGTTTGGCAATATCCTCCTGAACCGTCTGCATTGATACTTGAGTAAAGACCAACCAAATAACTGCCTTTTATTTTTACAGAACCCGGGCAATTTGCAAAAGATGGGCATATATCTTTATATCGTAAAGGTCTGTCAACGCTTGTATGGTCAAAATTACTCATTGGAACCGCATTCGTCCCTGCCACAATAATATCAATTATATCTTTGTCTGCTAACCCATAAGAGCTGGCTCTGGCTCCTGCATCCCAGCCATAAGGTTCGCTGTAGAAAGTTACGCCGTCTCCGGAAGCTCCGACATCTGTATTTATTTCAAAAATATCAGCAGCAGAGGCATCTATATTAACAGGCTTGCATCCTTCAGTTTTTCCTTCATCTAACGCTATCGGCACACTGCATTGCCCCCCATTTTCAAGGCCCGTTACTTGGTGGAAGATAACGCCGTAATTATAATCGTTTTCCGGATTTTCAGCATCATTAACATTAACAATTCTAATACCTTTTATTTTCCCGGCAAACGGAGTTCCTATGTCATCCTGCGAGCCGAGATTTGCGCCAGACATATAACCGCTGCATTTACTTTTATCATCATTGCATTCTCCTAAACAATAATAAACACCCGGTGTCTTGAACGCTATTTTAAAAGAACCATAACCATTAAAAGACAAAGGGTCGTCATCACATTTTATTTCTGTAACTTT
>JAPLZF010000018.1 GCA_026395175.1 Candidatus Staskawiczbacteria bacterium
GGAGAACAAGAAAGAATCTCTCGAATTTTAAGAATGCACGCAGACGAAAGGCAAGAATTGGATATTATTTATGCAGGAGAAATTGGAGCAACCGTGGGTTTGAAAGCCACAAGCACAGGTCATACGCTTTGCGCAAAAGAAGCTCCGGTAATTTTGGAAAAAATTGTATTTCCAGAGCCGGTTATTGGAATTAGAGTTGAACCAAAAACAAAAGCTGACCAGGAAAAACTTATTATGTCTATTAGGAAGCTTACCGAAGAAGACCCAACATTTAGAATTAAAGAAGACCAGGAAACCGGAGAAACAATTATTTCTGGCATGGGAGAATTGCACTTAGATATTATTGCAGACAGGCTTAGAAGAGAGTTCCACGTTGAGGCAAATTACGGCAGGCCTCAAGTGGCTTACAAAGAAACAATTACACAGGAAGCCGAAGGTGAGGAAAAATATGTCAGGCAGTCTGGAGGAAAAGGACAATATGGCCACGTTTTATTAAGAGTTGCTCCAAAAGAAAGAGGAGCCGGCTTTGAATTTGTTGACGAAATTAAAGGAGGGGCAATTCCAAAAGAATTTATTAAGCCAACAGAAAAAGGGGTTGTGGAAGCAATGGACAAAGGAGTTGTTGCCGGTTATCCCATGGTTGACGTTGAAGTTACTCTTTACGACGGAAGCTATCACGACGTTGATTCTTCAGAATTTGCCTTTAAAATTGCAGGTTCTATGGCTTTTCAACAGGCAGCCAAAAAAGCAAAGCCGGTTATTTTAGAGCCAATAATGAAAATGGAAATTGTAACTCCCGAAGACTTTTTTGGACAAGTTATTTCAGATATTTCTTCAAGAAGAGGACAAATTAAGGAAACTTCAGAAAGAGTTGGAATGAAAGTTATTGATGCTTTGGTGCCATTGTCTGAAACATTTGGATATGTTACAGTATTGCGGTCATTAACCGAAGGCAGGGCATCGTCTACAATGGAATTTGACAAGTACGAACCGGTCCCGGCAAACATTGCCCAAGAAATAGTTGACGGAAAGAGAAAATAAGGGAGCGTAGCGAACACTTATGCTGAGCGAAGCGAAGTATAAAAAAAGCGCCGCGTCCTGAAAGCTTCAGATGAAACTATCAGAATTTGGCGCATATTGCAGATGGTCGTTGTGGGCGGTTATATGTGGTCTTCCTCGGGTAGCGGTCCAGATATGTCAGGGCTATCTGGAATTGGAAAAGCTCTAATCCCCGGTGACTCTGGCGGTTCGGGCAGGTCGGGAATTTCCCGTCTAAGTAGGTCTGCAGGTTCGTGAAGTATGATTTCCCTATCTGTTTCTATGAAGAAATCATCTTGGTCGTTGGTGTAGTAGCAGCAAGCGCTTTCGGGTTTGTACAAGCCAAGTATCGTCGCTGCAACCAGCTCGTTGATAGCTTCAACGATACCCATGCACTGCTGTTTATTGGTCTTTACCACTTTGTGAACACGAAAAACCATGATGCGATTCTCCTTTCCGAGGAAAAAGTTTCCAACACACGGTCATCCGACACATTGTCAAACGACTAAGAATATAGTATAATTAAAATGTTTGTAAGTCAAGGTTTTTGACTTTAAAGAAAAACATAATATAATATAATAAAAATATGGTAAGAGAATTTACAGCAATATATAAAAAAAATAAGAAATGGTATTTAGGCTGGATTGAGGAAATTCCAGGAGTGAATACCCAAGGGAAAACTCTTAAGGAAACAAAAGAAAACTTAAAAGAGGCGCTTTTGCTTATTTTGGAAACTAATAAATTTTTAAATAAAAAAGAAATATTGAAAGGAAAAGTTATAAAAGAGCCGCTTTCTGTTTGCACCGAATAGGATGAAAAGAAGAAATTTTATAAAATATCTTTACGAAAATAAGTGTGTATTTGTAAGAGAGGGCGCCAAGCATAGCGTCTTTTTTAATCCGTTAGCCAGAAGATCTTCTACTGTGCCAAGGCACAATGAACTTGACGATGATTTAGCTAAAAAGATTTGTCAGGATTTAGGTATAAAAATAATAAATAGAAAATAAACTTTGAAAATTTGCAAAAAAAAGCGCCGCGTCCCGAAAATCAAAGATTTCCAGAATTTGGCGTATGAGCGAGCCGAATCGCATGGTCACTGCATGGATCAGCTTTTCTTCTTGGATCCATCCCACGGATCGGTTGGGTCTTGAAACGTTGGAGTTGTGGGCGATTCGGGAATTTCCCGCTCCATAATCAACCACCTGTCTTCCTTGATACAGACTACTCTCCATCCCTTGTCAGCGAATCCGTTAATAACATTCTTCATCAGGCTGCCACCGGTATGTTCTATATCTGCGACTTCGTATTCCCATTTCATGGCGCAGTTCTCCTTTCACAGAGAGAATACTTTCACACACTGCCATCCGACACATTGTCAAACGACTAAGAATATAGTATAATTAAAATGTTTGTAAGTCAAGGTTGCGTCAACATGCTTGACTATTGTAAAATAATAATATAATATAAAAAGAGTATTAATAAAATTAAAAAATAATTTTAAAAAAAAATGGCAACAGAAAAATTTGAGAGGTCTAAACCTCACGTAAACGTTGGTACCATTGGTCACGTTGATCATGGAAAAACCACATTGTCCGCCGCAATTATGAAAATAACAAAAATGCGCGGTTTTAAGGGCTCTGACAAAGATGTAAATCAAATTGACGCTTCACCAGAAGAAAAAGCAAGAGGAGTAACGATTTCTATTACACATTTGGAATATGAAACAGCAAAAAGGCACTATGCTTTAATTGACTGCCCGGGTCACGCTGACTACATCAAAAACATGATTACGGGAGCTGCTCAAATGGACGGAGGAATTTTATTGGTTTCTGCTCCAGACGGACCTATGCCTCAAACAAAAGAGCACATTTTGCTGGCCAGACAAGTAGGTTTGCCATCATTGGTTGTGTTTATGAATAAATGTGATATGGTTGACGACCCAGAAATTTTGGACTTAGTTGAATCAGAAGTTAGAGAACTTTTAAAGAAAAATGGTTATCCAGGAGACGAAACTCCTATTATAAGAGGTTCTGCCACAGAAGCATTAAAAACATCTTCAATTGACGACGCAGCAGCAAAACCAATTGTTGAATTATTGGATGCAGTTGACAATTATGTTCCAGAGCCAGTTAGAGAATTGGACAAGCCATTTTCTATGGCAATTGAAGACGTGTTTTCAATTGAAGGAAGAGGAACAGTGGCTACAGGAAGAATTTCAAGAGGAGTTATTAAGCCAAATGACGAAGTTGAAATAATTGGTATCAGGCCAACACAAAAAACAGTTGTTGTATCGGTTGAAATGTTCCAAAAATCTTTAGACCAAGGAAACGCCGGAGACAACGTTGGAATTTTGTTAAGAGGCTTGAAAAAGGAAGATGTTGAAAGAGGACAGGTTATTTGCAAGCCAGGCTCTATCAATCCACATACAGAATTTGAGGCAGAAGTTTATGTCTTGTCAAAAGATGAAGGCGGACGACATACGCCATTTTTCTCCGGCTACAAACCGCAGTTATACATTGGAACTTCAGATATTACCGGCGACGTAACTTTGGCAGAAGGTACAGAAATGGTAATGCCGGGAGATACAGCCACTTTGAAAGTTAAATTGATTGTGCCTGTTGCTTTGGAAGAAAAAGGCAAGTTTGCCATTAGAGAAGGTGGAAAAACAGTCGGTTCTGGAGTTGTAATAAAGATTATTAAGTAAGGGAGCAACAGCGACACTTATGCCTGCAACAAAAAAACCAATCACTGCTGTCAAAAAAAAGGTTGTCAAGAAAGCAGAAAAGCCTGAAATTACAGTTGGGCTTAAGCTTAGAATAAAACTCAAAGCTTACGACCACAAAATAATTGATAATTCTGCCCGCCAGATAATTGACATTGCAAACAGGTTTGGAGCAGAAGTTTTGGGTCCTGTGCCATTGCCAACAGAAATTCTGAAATACACTGTAAACCGTTCATCCTTTGTGCACAAAAACGCAAGAGAACAATTTGAAATGCGGGTTCACAAAAGGATTATTGATATCTTAAACCCAAACCAGGAAATCATAGAATCCTTGAGAGACCTAAATTTGCCTTCAGGCGTTGACATTACAATAAAAATTTAGTAAGCTAATTCATTAGGCGTAAAAGTCTAAAAAGCGCGATAGTTAACTTCCCAGCCTAAAGCTAAAGCATTATGGCGGGTAACAACATTGCTATGCGCTGGGCAAATAGCCCAGCTTTTAGTTAATAAATGTAGTATGAAATTTATATTAGGCCACAAATTAGGAATGTCCCAAATGTTTGATAAAAATGGAAAGCTGACACCTGTCACTTTAATTTCAGTTGGGCCTTGCTATATTTTGCAGAAAAAGGGAAAAGAGAAAGAAGGATACGATGCAATTCAAATTGGTTTCAAAAAAATAGAAAAGAAAAACAAAATTGGGAAATCGATGAAAGGAAAGGAATATAAATTTATAAAAGAATATAGAATAGAAGGCGATGATCCATTAAGCGTTGGAGACGAAATAAACGCTTCAATTTTTGAAGAAGGAGAAAGGGTTAAGGTTTCCGGAATATCAAAAGGAAAAGGATTTCAGGGCGGAATAAAAAAACATGGAATGCATGGAAGAAATGCAACCCACGGCGTAAAACACGAAGAAAGAAATATTGGTTCTACCGGTTCAAGGTTTCCTCAGCACGTTATAAAGGGAAGAAAAATGCCCGGCAGAATGGGGTATGAGAGAACTAGCGTTAAAGGATTGAAAATAATGAAAGTTGATAAAGAAAACAATTTATTGGTAATTAAAGGCGCGGTTCCAGGAACAGAAAGGACATTATTAGAAATTAGAAATTAATATGAAAGCTGATATTTACAACCAGGAAGGTAAAAAGCTGGAATCAATAACCCTGCCAAAGGAAATTTTTGACGTAAAATTCAATGCTGATTTGGTTCACCAAATTATGGTTACCTTATCAGCCAACAAAAGGCAAATCTCAGCTCATGCTAAAATGAGAGGAGAAGTAAGGGGCGGAGGAATAAAGCCACGACCACAGAAAGGTTCAGGAAGATCCAGACACGGCTCTATTCGTTCACCAATATGGAAAGGCGGAGGAGTTACTCACGGCCCAAGAAATGACAGAATTTTTGCAAAAGAAATGCCAAAGAAAATGAGAAGAAAGGCATTGCTTATGGTTTTGTCTGAAAAAGCAAGAAACAGCCAGTTGGTTATTTTAGATAAAATTGAATTAGCAAATGGAAAAACAAAAGAAATGGCAAAAGCTTTGAAAGCCCTGCCATGTGGCAAAGACCGAACATTAATTGCATTGCCAAATTACGACAAAAAGACATTTTTGGCAGCAAGAAACATAAAGAAAACAACAATTAACGACGCAAGAAATTTAAATGTTTTGGATTTGCTAAACAGCAAATATTTGTTACTGACAAAAGAAAGCATAAAAACAATTGAAAGCACATTTGTGAAGTAACATGACAGCCTTATTAGATTTTTTAAAAAATAAAGAACAAGCCCAGAAATCAAAAAAAGCCGCAAAGAAGCCGGTAAAAGTTTCAGATGTAAAGAAAATTGAGAAAACAGAAATAGCTAAACCCGCTTCCGCCAAGGCTCCGGCGGGCAAAGCAAAAAGTGAAAAATTTTCATATGAAGCCATAAAACAGCCTCATATATCGGAAAAAGCCAGTTATTTAGGCCAAATTGACCAATATATATTTGAAGTTTCACCAAATTATAACAAAAACGAAATTAAAAAATCAGTTGAAGGAATTTACGGAGTTGATGTTTTGTCGGTAAATATTATAAAAATTCCGGCAAAAAAGAGAAGACTGGGAAGGACAGAAGGATTTAGAAAAGCCTACAAAAAAGCGATAGTAAAAATAAAGAACGGACAAAAAATAGAAATTTTGTAACATGAAAATATACAAGCCAACAACGCCATCAAGAAGGGGAATGACCGGAATAGACTTCTCACAGCTCTCAAAAAAGGGGCCAGAGAAAAGCCTTTTAAAATACGTCAGAAGGAATGCCGGCAGGTCGCCATCTACAGGCAGAATAACAGTCAGGCACAAAGGCGGAGGAGTAAAACGATTATACAGAGTCATTGAATTTTCACAGACAAAAATTGATTCTTTGGCAAAAGTAATTGCTTTGGAATATGACCCAAACAGAACAGCTTTTATTGCTTTAATAGAATACAAAGACGGGCAAAAGCAATATATTATTGCTCCTCAAAATTTGAAAATTGGCGAAGAAATTATTTTTGCTGAATCGGCCCCGCTAACTTCGGGAAACAGGATTAAATTAAAAAATATACCGGTTGGGACAGCAGTTTATAATATTGAATTGGAGGCTGGCAAAGGAGGAAAAATTGTAAGGTCAGCCGGAAGCTCAGCGCAAGTTTTAGCTTATGACGGAGATTACGTTAACTTAAAAATGCCGTCTTCTGAAGTCAGAAAATTCAAAGGAGAATGCTTTGCTTCAATTGGAATGGTTTCAAATCCGGAAAATAGATTTTATAGGATAGGAAAAGCCGGAAAATCAAGATTGAAAGGCAGAAGGCCACATGTTAGAGGTTCTGCAATGAATCCGGTTGACCATCCGCATGGAGGTGGAGAAGGCAGGCAGCCGATTGGATTGAAACATCCAAAAACTCCATGGGGTAAGCCGGCTTTAGGAGTAAAAACAAGAAACAATAAAAAATGGTCAAATAAATTAATTATAAGTAGACGAAAAAAATAGCATGTCAAGAAGTTTAAAAAAAGGACCATATATAGACGCAAAATTGCTTGAAAAGGTTTTAGCTTTAAGAAAAGACGAAAAGAAAATAATTAAAACCTGGGCAAGGCACTCTACAATTTCTCCGGAAATGGTGGGACACACATTTGGCGTGCACAATGGAAAAGAGTTTGTTGCGGTTTATGCCACAGAAGATATGGTGGGACACAAATTGGGAGAATTTTCGCCGACGACAAAATTTTCAAGGCACGGAGGAAAAATGCAAAGAGAAATTGAAGCAGGAGCCGAACAGAAAACAGCGGCAAAAATAGAAACACCGGCAGTAAAAATACCGGCTAAAAAGTAATTAAGGTATATCCCTCGCCTGCGGGCTCGGGATGAATTAACTTCGTAAATTCACATGCAAATAAAAGTAAAACTATCAAATTTAAGAACAGCGCCAAGGAAAGCCAGATTGGTTGTTGACTTGGTCAGGGGAAAAAGAGTTGCAGAAGCGCAATCTATACTTTTGTTTACCGCAAACAAATCAGCCGGACCGGTATTAAAACTTTTAAATTCAGCAGTGGCTTCGGCAAAAAATGATTTAAAGCTGGACGAATCAAACTTATATATTTCTGCAATTACAGTTGACGAAGGACCGAAATTGAAAAGATGGCATCCAATGTCTCGCGGGAGAGCATTTCCTATTATAAAAAGAAGTTCGCATATTGTATTGACGTTAAGCGAATTGAATCCAGCAGAGAAAAAAGCAGTAAAAAAGACAATAAAAAAAGCGGTTAAACTAAAAGCAAAAGTTAAAAAATCTTAATATGTCACATAAAGTCCATCCAAAATCATTCAGAATAAAAGGAACAGAAGATTGGAATATCCGCGGTTTTTACGGCAGAAAAATGCCTCAATATTTAGAGGAAGACTTTTTGGCAAAGGATTTTTTGAGGACAAAATTAGCAGAAGCGTCTGTGGCTAATATACAAATAGAACATTCAGCAAACAAACTTAATATAATTATTGAAACCGCAAGGCCTGGTTTAATAATTGGAAGAGGAGGAAATGGAATAGATGTTTTGAAAAAAGAGGTAGAAAAGGTAATAAGAAAAAATAAGGCAAAAAAACTAGATTCTGCTAAAATTCCAAATAGTGAAATAAAAATAGAAATTAGAGAAATAAGAAATCCATGGATTTCGGCGCCTCTGATAGCTCAAATGGCAGCCCAGCAAATTGAAAAAAGAATGCCGTTCAGGCAGGTTTTGAAAAAATCAATTGAGAGAGTTATGACGAACAGGGAAATAAAGGGAATAAGAATGGAAGTTGCCGGAAGATTGAACGGAATTGAAATTGCCAGGCGAGAATGGTTGGGACAGGGCCAGTTGCCAAGAAATACAATTAGGGCCGACATTGATTACGCGCAAGACGAAGCTCACTGCACTTACGGAAAAATAGGAATAAAGGTTTGGTTATATAAAGGAGATAAATTTGAATAAAAAACATGGGAATATTAATGCCAAAAAAAGTCAAACACCGAAAGTGGCACAGAGGCGTTTCCAGAGGGATTGAAAACAGGGCAACTGAAATTAATTTCGGCAGTTTTGGATTAAAATCAATGGACACAAAATGGCTGACAGCAAGACAGTTGGAAGCAGCCAGACGCTATATTTTAAGATATATGAAAAAAGGAGGAAAGCTTTGGATAAGGGTTTTTCCGGATAAGCCTGTCACTTTTAAGGGAGCTGAAGTGGGAATGGGAGGCGGGAAAGGCGGAGTTGACCATTATGTTTATCCGATAAGGCCGGGAAGAATGATTTTTGAAATTGACGGTTTGAAGGAAGAAATCGCCAGGGAAGCTTTGGAGGGAGCTGGAAATAAGTTGCCAGTCAGAACAAAATTTGTTAAAAAAGACAATATATAATATGAAAGCAATAGAACTTCGAAAAAAAGACAGGAAAGAATTGGAAAAAACAGTCCAGTCAATGACAAAAAAACTGAGCGATCTTAGGTTTAAATTTTCATCGGGCAAATTAAAAAATGTGAAAGAGATTAAAAATTCCAAAAAAGAGATAGCAAGAATATTAACAATTTTAAAAGAAAAGAAAAATGCCTAAAAAATTATTACAAGGAATTGTGGTTTCAGACAAAATGCAAAAAACAGTTGTTGTTGAGGTGGAAAGAATGAAAGAGCATCCAAAATACAAAAGAAGATTTAAAGTCCACAAAAAATACAAAGCCCATGATGAAAATGGAGAATACCATATGGGAGACAAAGTTGTCATAGAAGAAACAAAGCCCATTTCAAAAGACAAAACATGGATAGTTATCCGAAAAATTTAAAATTTAAAATTTAAAATTATTTATGGTACAGCCAAGATCAATGTTAAAAGTCGCAGATAATTCTGGAGCAAAAATTGTCCAGGTTATTAACGTGCCGGGAGGAACAAGAAAAAGATATGCTCAGCTGGGAGACATTGTTGTTTGCGCTGTCAAAAAAGCAGAACCGAGAAAGATTGTAAAAAAACACGACAAAGTAAAGGCAGTGCTGGTAAGACAGCATAAAGAATTCAAGCGGGCAGACGGTTCTTATATAAGATTTGACGACAACGCAGTTGTAATTTTGGGCGACGGGAAAGAACCGAAAGCCAGCCGAATTTTAGGTCCAATAGCAAAAGAAGTGAAAGAAAAAGGTTTTGTAACAATAGCTATGATGGCAAAAGACTTGCTTTAAAAAATAAAAAATCATGAAAGTCAAAAAAGGCGACAACGTTTTAATAATAGCAGGCAAAGACAAAGGCAGAACGGCTAAAATAATAAAAGCCATTCCAAAAGAATTGAAGGTTTTGGTTGAAGGAATTAATTTGAAGAAAAAACATGTCAGGCCGAAAAGAGAAGGAGAAAAAGGCCAGGTGGTTGATATTCCGGCGGCAATGGATGTTTCTAATATAAAAATAATTTGTCCAAAATGCGGAAAAGCAACAAGAGTTGGGTATAAAACAGAAGGGGAAATAAAAAATAGGATTTGTAAAAAATGCAAACAAATAATTTAATATGCAAAGCTTAAAAGAAAAATACAACAAAGAAGTGGTGCCGGAGATGATGAAAAGATTGGGCTACAAAAACAGAATGGCTGTTCCTTCAATAAGGAAGGTGGTTTTGAACAGTTCTTTTGGAAAAGCAGTTGTTGGAAAATCAGCTTCAGAAAGAGAAAAAATATTCAATCTTATATCGCAGGATTTATCTTTAATTGCCGGACAGAAAACAAATTTGGTAAAGTCAAAAAAATCAATTGCCGGATTTAAATTAAGAGAAAATTTGGAAATTGCGGCAGTTGTTACTTTGAGAAAGCAAAAAATGTGGGACATGTTGGAAAGATTAATTTATCTTTCCTTGCCAAGGTCTCGCGACTTTAAAGGACTGGACCCAAAATCAATCGATAAAAATGGAAATTTATCAATTGGGTTTAAGGAGCACATTTTCTTTCCGGAAATTTTTACAGAAAAGGAAAAAACAATTTTCGGGCTGGAAATAACAGTTGTCATAAACGCAAAAAGCAAAGAAGAAGGATTGGAATTATATAAATTAATGGGATTTCCAATGAAGGAAATCAAGTAGAATAATAACATGGCAAAAACATCACAAGAAGCAAAAGCAAAAATGAAACCGAAATATCCGTCAAGAAAGATTAGGAGATGTTTTAAGTGCGGCAGACGCCATGGTTTTATGAGAGCATTCGGTCTTTGCAGAATTTGCTTTCGCGAATTGGCAAATAAAGGAGAAATTCCGGGAATTAAAAAATCATCTTGGTAATTAAAAATTTAAAATTTAAAATTTAAAATTTCACCATGACAGATCCAATTACAGATATGTTAAACCAAATAAAGAACGCAGAAGCTGTCGGCAAGACAGAGGTTTTGCTTCCTTTGTCAAAGTTGAAAAATGAAATTGCCAATATTTTGGCAAAAGAAGGCTTTGTGGGAGAAGTTAAAAAAGCTGCAAAAGGAAAAATAAAAGGATTGAAAATTGTTTTAAAATATGAGGATGGCGTGCCGGCAATTTCGGGATTTAAAAGAGTTTCAAAACCAGGACAAAGGATTTATCAGGGCGTGCACGATATTAAAAAAATTCACGGAGGATATGGAATGTCGATAATTTCAACATCAAAAGGTTTGATGACAAACAAGGAAGCAAGATATAAAAAAATGGGCGGAGAAGTAATCTGCCAAGTTTGGTAATAATTTAATAAATTGAATCATTATGTCAAGAATAGGCAAAAAACCAATTGAAATCCCAGAGGGTGTAAAAGTGGAAATCTCAGAAAAAGAGATAAAGGTTTTGGGTCCAAAAGGAGAGTTAAAGCAAGCTTTGCATCGCGAAGTAAATGTTGAGGTAAAAGACAACAAGGTTTTGGTTTCGCAGAGAGGTGAAGCTTCAAAAAAGGGCAGAGGATTGTGGGGTTTGTACAGGGCTTTAATTGCAAATATGGTAGAAGGAGTAAGCAAAGGATTTGAAAAAAAATTGGAAATTGAAGGAGTTGGTTTTAAGGCAGCAGTTGATGCAGATGGACTGACAATGAATTTGGGTTTTACAAATCCTGTTAAAATTAAGAAAATAGACGGAGTTAATTTTTTGGTGGAAAAAAATGTTATTACGGTTTCGGGAATTGATAAAGAAAGAGTGGGACATATGGCAGCTGAAATTAGAAAACAAAAGAAAGCCGAACCATATAAAGGTAAAGGAATTAAATATCAAGGAGAAAAAATTAGAAGAAAAGAAGGTAAAAAAGTAGTAGCATCAAAATAATATGTCTATAAAAAACGACAAAAGAATAAGAAGGCACAAAAAAATAAGAATGAATATGCATGGCGCAAAAGACATGCCAAGACTTTTTGTGTTTAGGTCTAACCAGCACATTTATGCTCAATTGGTTGATGATGACAAAGCAAAAGTCTTGATGTCAGCTTCTGATTTAGATTTAAAGGGAAAAAAGGGGAAAAAAATAGACATTGCAAAAGAAGTCGGAAAATTAATTGCCAAAAAAGCAATGGAAAGCAAAATTGAAAAAGTTGTTTTTGACAGAGGAGGAACTGTTTTCCATGGCAGAATAAAGGCATTGGCCCAAGGAGCAAGAGAAGGAGGATTGAAGTTCTAATTTTAAATTTTAAATTTTAAATTTTTAATAAAATGGAAGAAATAAAACAAAAAACAAATGATGGTTTTATACCTATTCCTACTGGCGAAACACAGCCGGCTCCACAAAGAGGCGGGCAGAGAAATGATGGAGGCTTTCGACAAAGAAGGCCTGGTTTTGGCAGGGCTGGAGTTGGCAGAGACAGGCCAAAAGATGAATTCCAGACAAAACTTTTAGATTTGGCCCGAGTTACCAGAGTTACCGGCGGAGGAAAACGAATGAGTTTTCGCGCAATTGTGGTTGCCGGAGACAAGAAAGGAAAAATTGGAATTGGAATAGACAAAGGAAAGATGTTTCCCAAGCAATTGAAAAAGCCACCAGGCGCGCCAAAAGAGAATTAATGAGCGTTGTTATTGTTGACGGAACCATTCCGCACGAAGTTATGGCAAAATACGGACCGGCGGTAATTTTGTTGAAACCGCAGAAAAAGGGAAGAGGTTTGGTTGCGGGAGGAGCAGTTAGAACAATTTGCGACTTGGCAGGAATTAAAAATATTTCCTCAAAAATTCTTTCGGGATCAAAAAACAAATTGAACAACGCCCGAGCAACAATGGAAGCTTTAAAAAAATTAAAAGCGCCAAAAGTTAAGTAGAGGAATTATCCTTCGCCTGCGGGCTCAGGCCATTCGGCTCTGAGAGCCTCAGGCTCGAAGAGATGATTTATTAAATCACATGCAAATTCACGAATTAAAACCAAAACATAAAAACGCCTCAAAGAAAAGAATTGGCAGGGGAGGAAAAAAAGGGACAACTTCCGGAAAGGGAACAAAAGGGCAAAGCTCGAGAGCCGGCAGAAAAATGGTGCCAATTATAAGGGAATTTATTAAAAAATATCCAAAATTAAGAGGATATCGCGCAATTCGCATAGAAAATTATTTTGCCATTGTAAATTTGGAAGTTTTGGAAAAAAATTCAAAAGATGGCGAAACAATAAACCCGGAAAATTTGCTTTTGAAGGGACTTATTAGTAAAATGAAAGGAAAGACTCCGAAAGTTAAGATTTTAGGGAAAGGCGCGCTGACAAAAAAATTGGTTGTGGAAAATTGCAAAATTTCAAAATCTGCAAAAGAAGCTATAGAAAAAGCAGGAGGAAGCATTAAATAATTTTAAATTTAAAATTTTAAATTTTAAATTTGAGCGAAGCGATTATGTGGTACGAAAAAATATTATTTCTTTTTAAAAACAAGGAACTAAGAAACAAATTTTTATTTGTTATTTTTCTTTTTGTGGTTTTCAGATTGGCTGCAAACATACCTATACCGGGAATTGGTTCTGAAAATTTAAGGAAATTTTTTGACCAAAACCAGGTTTTTGGGCTTTTAAACTTGTTTACCGGGGGAGCCTTGAGCAATTTTTCAATTGTTTTGTTGGGTCTTGGGCCCTACATTACCGCCACAATTATTTTACAGCTTTTGACAATGATTTTTCCTGCTTTGGAAAAACTTTACAAGGAAGAAGGGGAAGCCGGCAGGCAAAAATTTAACCAATATTCAAGATTATTCACCATTCCGCTGGCTGCATTTGAAGGCTATGGAATGCTTACTGTTTTTGCAAAGCAAGGAATTATTACAGGGCTTACATGGCCGGTTATGATTTCGGCGATTGCGACAATTACAGCGGGAGCCATGTTTTTAATGTGGATTGGAGAAATTATTTCCGAGCAGGGAATGGGAAACGGAATTTCTCTGCTGATTTTTGCCGGAATAGTTGCCAGAATGCCAATCAATATTTTCCAGACATTTGTTACATTCGACTCGTCAAAAATTCCTGCATACATAGCATTCGTTGTGCTTTCTATTGTAATAATTGCCGGAGTTGTTTTAATTACAGAAGCTCGCAGAAACATTCCGGTTTCTTATGCAAAAAGAGTAAGAGGTATGAAAATGTATGGCGGAACTTCAACCTATTTGCCGTTAAGCGTAAACCCTGCCGGAGTTATTCCAATTATTTTTGCCTTATCGATACTTTTATTTCCCGGAGTGATTGCCAGTTATTTTGGCACGTATGCCGGCTATGTTGGAGCAATAGCAACAAACGTGGGCGTATTTTTCAACAATGTTTGGATACACGGAGTTTTGTATTTTTTGCTGGTAATTCTTTTTACATATTTTTATACCGCAGTAACTTTCGACCCCAAAACAATTGCTGAAAATTTGCAGAGAATGGGCGGATTTGTGCCGGGAATAAGGCCTGGAAAATCAACAGCAGAATTTATAAAACACATTTTGAACAGAGTGTTATTTACCGGCGCAATATTTTTGGGATTGATTGCCATATTGCCGTCAATTGTTGCAGGATTGACAGGCGTTACCGGCTTTACATTCTTGGTTGGAGGCACATCGCTTTTAATCGTGGTTAGCGTAGTATTAGACACAGTAAGACAAATTAACGCGCAACTCCAAATGCGTGAATACGAAACCTTCTAAAAAATAATAAATTTTAAACTAAAAATTGTCCCGCTTAGCGGGATTTTTTTTATTATTCTATACTTTTTCACGTGGCGTGAAATACTATTTTTAACATATTATTTATCACATTGAATTAGTAGCGGTTTTTTGCCTCGAGGCAAAAAACCTACCATTCTAGAATTACAAATTTTTTGTAAAAAAACAGTCGCCGGCGTAAAACTACCACTCGGCGACCTCACTCTTCTCGCTGAAGGCGAGACCTATCAACATTCTTGTTGGCGCATGTCCTCCTCTTCCGCCATCAGCTCTCGCGAACCGAAATAGCGATAAAGTGGGAGACCTAAGGCGATCATAACGGGAATCTGCAAAAAACACGCGCAATTGACGGCGTTCTCGTAGACGACTCCGGTGGGGTGACTCGCTGTCGTTTGGATTGTCGACCAGATGAGCCATCCGTCGAAGGCGATAGTAAACGCCATTCCAATCAGGCACCATGCGAACGCAGCGCGATTGGAAATGAACTCGCTCCCCGCCTTTATGATGCAAAACAAATAGAAACACATTCCTACAAGAACTGCTACTAGCGCGACTAACGGGTTCATGGTTTTCTCCTTTCAAGAGAGTGTTCACACCGACTACCGGCGTGAGCAATTTCCATTTGAGGGACACAAGTCCCTTCTTTTAAACAGCTAATTTAGTGGTCTAAAAGAAGGGAATGTCCCAATTTCAATGTGCTTCACTATATTCTTATTATAGCACCATTAAGCAAGCTTGTCAATAGTTGAATGTTTGTTTTTATTTTGATATAATTTTAATATATGAAACCAATAAGCTTTGCATTAATAGGAAGGTCGGGTTGCGGAAAGGGAACTCAAGCTGAATTGTTGCAAAAACATTTTGGCAATTTGTTTTATATTTCCACCGGAGGCCTTTTGAGAGAGTTAGCAAAATTAGACACTTCTGCCGGAAAGTCGGCAAAACAAATTATGCAAGAAGGAAAATTGATTCCTGACTTTATGATAATTGGATTGTGGATGCGCGAATTAAATGTAAATTTAAAAGAAGACCAAGGAGCTTTGTTTGACGGCGCATTTCGAAGGCTGGTTGAAGCTCAGCAAGCAGATGAATATTTTAAATTTTTGGAAAGGGAAAATACTTTAATGCCTATTTTAATTGACATTTCAAAACAAGAAGCATATGATCGCCTGACAAAAAGAAGGATTTGCAAAGATTGCGGAAAGATAATTCCGTTTGTTGGCGAGTTTAAAAATTTGGAAAAGTGCGACAACTGCGGAGGGGAATTACTGCACAGGCCCGATGACAACCCCGACGCAATAAACAACAGGCTGGCTTATTTTGACAACGAAGTTTTGGAAGTTCTTAATTATTACAAAAAAGACAACAGGCTGATTACAATAAACGGCGAGCAATCAATTGAAAAAGTTTTTGAAGATATACTAGATGCTGTAAAACAGCATCAAATCCCAAATTCCAAAATCCAAATCCCAAACAAATGATTACGATAAAAACAAAAGAAGAAATTCAAACAATAAAAGAAGGAGGCCAAATTTTGGCAACTGTCATAAAAGAAATTGAAAAAATGGCAAAGCCCGGAATTACCACCCTTGAATTAGACAGAGCCTCAGAGGCTCTTATTTTGTCTTATGGAGCAAAACAGGGTGGTGTCCACCACCCTGCAAAGCCCGCTTTTAAAAATTATGAGGGTTTTCCTTATTCTTTGTGCACTTCGGTAAATGAAAATATTGTCCACGGATATCCTTCAAAATATGTTTTAAAAGACGGAGATATTTTAAAATTAGACCTTGGAGTTTTGTATAAAGGTTTTAATACAGATATGGCAGTAACAATTGCCATTGGGAATGTTTCTTTTGAAACAAAAAGATTATTAAATGTTACAAAAAAATCTTTAAGATTAGGAATTAAAAAAGCAAAAGTTGGAAACACAATTGGAGACATTGGAAATACAATTCAAAGATTTGTTGAAGACCAAGGCTTTGGAGTGGTGCGCGACTTGTGCGGGCATGGAATTGGAAAAAAGGTGCACGAAGACCCAAAAGTTCCTAATTTTGGCAAAAGGGGAGCCGGTGAAAAACTGGCTGAAGGAATGGTAATTTGCATAGAACCCATGGTAACAATGGGAGATTATAAACTTAGAAAATCAGACGACGGCTACGGATATGCCACTCGCGACAATTCATTAACTGCTCACTTTGAACACACAATTGCAATTGCAAACAGAGGTCCAATAATTTTAACAGAATAAATTTTATAGTATAATTGAACTATGAAAAATTTAATTGTGGCGAACTGGAAAATGAATCCGGCTAGCTTAGAAGAAGCAAAAAATATTTTTAGCGGAATTAAAAATGGGGTGGAAGGCACAAATAATGAAATAGTGATTTGCCCGCCTTTTGTTTACTTGGCAGAATTAAAAGGAACAGCCCTTGGCGCGCAAAATATATTTTATGAAGAACAAGGCGCTTTTACCGGAGAAGTTTCCGGAGAAATGTTAAAAAATTTGGGCGTTGAATATGTGATAATTGGGCATTCAGAAAGAAGAAAACTGGGGGAGACTAACGAAATGATAAATAAAAAAATAAAAAAAGCGCTGGAAGTTGGGCTGAAAGTTATTTTTTGTATTGGAGAAACAGCAGAAGAAAGAGAAGCCGGCAGGAAAAATGAAGTTTTAGAAAGGCAAATTAAAATTGGCCTGAAAGACATAAAACTGGTCGATCTCGGAGATCGGCAAAATATTAATATAGCTTACGAACCTGTTTGGGCAATTGGAACCGGAAACAATTGCGGGGTGGAAGAAACTAAAAAATCTATAGATTTCATAAAAAATTTAGTGCCAAATGCTAGGGTTTTATATGGCGGAAGCGTGAAAAGCGAAAACTCCGGAGACTACATAAAAAATGCCGGAGCAAACGGATTGCTGGTTGGAGGAGCTTCATTAAACGCCGAAGAATTTGTAAAAATTGTAAAAAGCGCCGAATAAATGTAGAATATGGTAATGACTTCCTCAGAACTAAGGAGAAAGTATTTGGATTTTTTTAAGAAAAATGGGCACGAGATAATTCCCTCGGCTTCTTTGATTCCTGAAAATGATTCCTCAACTTTATTTATAAGCTCTGGAATGCAGCCATTAGTGCCGTATTTATTGGGTGAGAAACATCCCCAGGGAAACAGATTGGCTAATTCACAAAAATCTTTGAGGACAGAAGATATTGACGAGGTGGGGGATAACCTTCATACGACATTTTTTGAAATGTTGGGAAATTGGTCTTTAGGAGATTATTTCAAAAAAGAACAATTAAATTGGATCTTTGAATTTTTAGTAAAAGATTTGGAGATAGATCCAAAACGGCTATATTCAACGGTTTTCCGTGGCGAAGAAAAAATTGGTGTTTCTAAGGACGAAGAGTCGGTAAATATTTTAAAGCAAGTTTTCAAAAAATATAAAATTGAGGCAAAGGATATTGATTTTCCGGAAGAGAATGGAATGCAAGACGGCAGGATTTTTTATTATTCGGCAAGGAAATGTTGGTGGTCAAAATCCGGTACGCCGGAAAAAATGCCATTAAGCGAGATTGGCGGGCCTGATAGCGAGATTTTTTATGATTTAGGCGCTGAATTAAAAAGGCACGAAAATTCTGAGTTTCGGGATTTGCCCTGTCATGTAAATTGTGATTGTGGGCGATTTGTTGAAATTGGCAATAGTGTTTTTATAGAATATAAGAAAATAGAAAACGGTTTTAAAAAATTGAAACAATATAATGTTGATTTCGGCGGGGGTTTGGAAAGATTAACAATGGTTGTTCAAGGAAAGAACAATGTTTTTGAAACAGACCTGTTTTCTGATTTAATTAAAAAAATTGAAGAGTTGTCCGGAAAAAAATATGAGGAAAATAAAAATTCTTTTAGAATTATAGTAGACCATATAAGAGCCGCAACTTTTATAATTGGGGATGTCAGGGGAATTACTCCAAGCAATTTGGGGCAAGGCTATATTGTGCGACGCTTGATAAGAAGAGCAATAAGATTTGGCAAAAAAATTGGAATTGGAAAAGACGGTTGGTTAAAAGAAGTTGCGGAAGTTGTGGCAATAAATTATGAAGATGTTTATCCTGAGATAAAAGATAATTTGGATTTTATTTCAGCAGAACTGACAAAAGAAGAGGAAAAATTTATCTTAACCTTAGAAAAAGGTCTAAAAGAATTTGAAAAGCTTAATAATGTTTCCGGAACAGACGCATTTAATCTTTACCAAACTTACGGCTTTCCAATTGAAATTACAGCTGAACTGGCAAAAGAAAAAGGTATTAATGTTAATGTGGAGGAGTTTAGGAATGAATTAGAAAAACATCAGGAATTATCAAGAACTGCTTCTGCCGGGATGTTTAAAGGGGGATTGGCCGATAATAGCGAGGCGACTACAAAATTACACACAGCAGCGCACTTGATGCTTGCCGGGCTGAGAAAGGTTTTGGGAGACGAAGTCTATCAGAAAGGAAGCAATATTACCGCCGAAAGATTGAGGTTTGATTTTTCACATAAGGAAAAAATGACAGGTGAACAACTGAAGGATGTGGAAAATTTTGTAAATGGTATAATAGAAAAAGATCTGCCTGTTTGGTTTGAGGAAATGCCCTTAGAAAAAGCAAAAGAAATAAATGCCATGGGAGTTTTTGAATCAAAATATGGCCAGAATGTAAAAGTTTATTTTATTGGCAAGGGTGATAAAAATGTGAGCCGTGAAATTTGCGGAGGGCCTCACGTGGAACACACAGGAATTTTGGGAAAATTTAAAATTTTAAAAGAAGAAAGTTCTTCTTCTGGAATAAGAAGAATAAAAGCAATACTAGAATAAAAATAAACTACGAAATTACTAATCGCTACGAATATACTAATTTAGTATTCGTATATTAGTAATTATTCGTAATTTAGTAGTTATTATGGCAAAAAAAATATACGATATTAAGCCTCCAAAAGTCGCGCAAAAAAAAGCTGTATCGCCCGAACATGTTAAAATCAAGAAATATCGGCCAGGGAAAGTTGCGAAAGAACAGCCGGTTCAAAAAATAAAAGAAAAACATTCTATTAGCAGGAGGCCAGTTTTAATTGGAGTTGCAATAGTTATAATTTTAATTGCCGTATATTTATTTTTTAAACTGCCAAAGGCCGATATTATTATCTGGCCGAAAGTTGACACATTAAGCTTCAAGCAAACAATAACAGCCGACAAATCAGCCAGCTCGGTTGACATTGCAAACGCTGTCATTCCGGCTAAATATTTTCAGGCGTCAAAAACAAACTCGCAGGATTTTCCGGCCACCGGAAACGCAGACAATGTTGGCCAGGCGACGGGAACCATAATAATATACAATAAAGTTGACCCGCCGGAATCTCTGTCTTTTAAAACGGGAACGCATTTTATGTCTGATTCGGGAAAACTTTTCGTGTCTCTGCAAAAAGTTGTAATCCCGGCAGCAACAAAATCGGGAAGCAAAATTACGCCAGGATCTGTGCAAATAAAAATTCAGGCAGTTGAAGGAGGAAGCGACTACAACATAGCTCCTGCCAGTTTTTCAATTCCCGGATTGAAAGGCACTTCTTATTATTACAGCGTTTATGCTACGTCAACAAGCGCCATGGCTGGCGGTTATACCGGCAAAGTGAAAAAAGTGACAGACGACGATATCCAGGGAGCTAAAGATGTTTTGACCGGCAAGACTACATCTGACGCAATGTCTGCTGTAAAAAGCCAAATTTCGGCAGATTATGTTTTGCTGGACAATGCGATTTTGTCTAATGTTACCAGCGCTTCAACCCAGACAAAATCAGGAGCCGTGGCTGACAATTTTACATATCAGGCAACAGTTCAGGCAAGCGCTGTGGCTTTTAAAAAATCCGACATAGACCAGTTTGCCAAAAATTATATTATTTCCCAAATGCCGAATGGAAAAACTTTGTTGGACAATACATTCAAAAACAATTATTCGGCAAGTTCGGTAGATGTTTCCGGAGGCAAGGCAACAATTGATTTGGATTGTTCCTCGGGCGTTTACCAAAACATAGACAAAAATTCTGTGGCTTTGTCTTTGATAGGCGAAAATGCCGGCCAAATAAATAACACTCTTAACAACAGCTTAGGAGACCAAATTTCCAAAGTCAAAATAAATTTTTGGCCATTTTGGGTGGTTTCGGCTCCAAACAACCAAAAGGCAATTAACATAGAGCTCAAATTCCAGTAAGGTATTGACCTTTTAGGGTTAATTTGCTAATATATTGTTATATATATTGAATGGCTAGAAGCGAAGAAAAAAACAAACAAATCATCAAAAAAGAAGGAAGAGTCATAGAGGCTTTACCAAATGCCTTTTTTAAGGTAGTATTAACTGACGGAAAAGAAATAACAGGATTTTTATCGGGAAAAATGAGAATGAACAGAATTACCATTTTGCCCGGAGACAGAGTCACTTTAGAAATGACTCCATACGACGAAAACAAAGGCAGAATTACATATAGATTAAAATAAAAGAATTTTTGAGGTAATTATTGAAACCTTTTGGTTTTATATTTTTTTATGAAAATTAGAGCATCAATAAAAAAAATATGCAATGACTGCAAGATTATCAGGAGAGATGGCCGGATTTACGTTATCTGCAAAAAGAATCCTAAACACAAACAGCGTCAGGGTTAATTAAAAATTTAAAATTTAAAATTTAAAATTTTCGCGCATGCCAAGAATTGCCGGGGTAAATATACCCGAAAACAAAAGAATAGAAATTTCGCTGACCTATATTTACGGAATAGGGAATTCTTTGAGTAAGAAAATTTTGGAGGAAATGAAAATAGATATAAACAAAAAAGCATCTGATTTGTCTGCAAAAGAAGTCAACGATTTGAAATCATTCATTGAAAAGAATTATAAAATTGAAGGAGATTTGAGAAGGCAAGTTATGATGAATGTCAAAAGATTGAAAGATGTGGGAGCTTGGAGGGGAATGCGGCATGCCAAAGGCCTTCCTGTAAGAGGACAAAGAACAAAAACAAACAATAGGACAGTCAGGGGAAATGTCAGGAAAACAATGGGTTCTGGCAGAAAACCGGCAGCCGCGCCAACATAAAACGAAAATAAAATGGGAAAAAAGCATATAATCGAAACAAACCAAGAAGAATTGGCAAAAGAGCAGGAGAAAATAGACAAAGCAGTTAATAAAGAGGTTAAGGTAAAATCTGCTGTGTCTGGAACTCAAGGCGGAAAAATATACATTTCTTCTTCTTACAACAATACAATTTTAACTCTTACAAATTCAAAGGGTCAGGTTTTGGCTTGGAAATCAGCCGGTTCGGTTGGATTTAAGGGAACCAAAAAATCAACTTCTTTTGCCGCTTCAAGAGTGGCAGAAACCATTGCAAATGCCTGCAAAAAAATTGGCGTTGTCGACCGGATAGAAGTTTTGGTTAAAGGAATTGGAGCAGGAAGAGAATCTGCCGTAAGAACTTTAATTGCGCAAGGATTAAATGTGGTTTCAATAAAAGATGTAACGCCAATTCCTCACAATGGATGCAGGCAGAAAAAAGTAAGACGAGTTTAATTTTATGAAATACGACCAATGTAAAACTTGCAGAAGATTGGGACAAAAGCTCTTTTTGAAGGGCGACCGCTGTTTTTCGCCAAAATGCGCCATGGTAAGAAGGGCATATGCGCCAGGTCCTCAAAAAAAGAGAAGAGGCGGGAATCCGTCGGAATATAAAAAATCGTTGGAAGAAAAGCAGACATTGAAAAAATGGTACGGGCTTTCCGAAAGGCAGTTTAAAAGATATGTAAAAGAAACTCTTGAAAAAATGGGCAAGGTTGACGACGTGTCAGCAGAACTTATTAGAAGGTTGGAAAAAAGGTTGGACAATGTAATTTTTAGGTTGGGATTTGCAAAGTCGCGAGTCATGGCAAGACAGCTTGTGTCGCACAGTTATTTTTTGATAAACGGAAAACCGGTTAATATTGCATCTTATCAGGTTCAAAAAGACGATATTATTTCTTTAAAAGAAAATAAAAAAACAAAAGGCATATTCAAAGAATTATCAGCAGAACTGAAAAGAAAAGAAATTCCGGCATGGCTGTCTTTAAACCAAGAAAAATTAGAAGCAAAAACTATCGGAGAGCCAAGCTTGGACGAAGTTAAGCCTCCGGCAGAAATTTCATTAATATTCGAGTTTTATTCACGTTAATTTTAAATTAAAAATTAAAAATTTAATTATATGATTTCTCTTCCATTGCCTCCAAAAGTAATACAAAAGAAAAAAAACCAAGCGGTTTTTGAAGTTGAAGGATTGTACCCGGGATATGGTGTTACTATTGGAAACTCTTTGAGAAGAGTTTTATTGTCATCTTTGCAGGGAGCAGCTGTAACAGAAGTTAAAATAAAAGGAGCTCCGCACGAATTTTCAACAATGTCCGGAGTTTTGGAAGACACCATAATGATACTTTTGAATATTAAAAATTTACGATTTAAAATTTTTGAAGGAGAGTCTCAAAAAGTAATTTTAAAAGTGAAAGGAGAAAAAGAAGTGACGGGAGCAGATTTTAAATGCCCTTCACAAATAAAGCTGGTAAATCCTGAATTGCACATAGCCACAATTACAGATAAAAAAACAGAATTGGAAATTGAATTGACCATTGAAAGGGGAATTGGGTATGTGCCAAAAGATTCAGTTAAAAAAGGAAAAGCAGAAATTGGAGCCATTGCAGTTGATGCAATTTTTACTCCAATAAGAAATGTGAATTTTCAGGTTGAGAATATGCGCGTTGGCGATAGGACAGATTTTGACAGACTAAGCCTGGAAATTGAAACAGACGGAACAATTACTCCGGAAGAAGCATTTTTTGAAGCTTGCGATATTTTGATTAAGCATTTCAATATTATATTTCAGGGAAAAGCCGGCGATGAAAAAGAGGAAGCTGTGGTTTCTGAAGAATCAGAAGGAGAAGCCGATGTTACAAAATTAGTAGTTGAAGATTTGAAGCTGACAGGCAGAACGCTTAACGCATTGGTGAATAACGGAATAAAAACTGTTGGAGGAGTTATAAAGAAATCTGAAAAAGGATTGGCTGAGCTGGACGGAATGGGAGATAAAGCAATTTCAGAAATAAAGAGAAAAATTAAGAAACTTGGATTAGAGTTAAAATCTGACGAGTAATTTATTAATGTATACCCTTCGCCTGCGGGCTCAGGGTGATTTATTCACTTCGTTCATAAATCATGAGAAAGAAAAATCAAGGCACAAAATTTTCAAGGAAGATTGGACCAAGGAAAGCGCTGTTGCGAGTGCTGGTTAATAATTTTTTCTTACACGAAAAAATAAAAACAACCGAAGCCAAGGCAAAAACATTGAGGTCTATTGCTGAAAAAATGATTACAAAAGCTAAAAATATTGATTTGGCAAACCGCAGATTGCTGGCAAGAGATTTGACTCCAAATATGACAAAAAAAATAATTGAGGAAATTGCTCCAATGTATAAGGACAGGCAGGGCGGATATACAAGAATTATAAAACTTGGCCCGCGCCATTCAGACTCGGCAAAAATGGTAATTATAGAATTAGTGAAATAGAATTATGCCAAAAGAACAAATTCAACGAAAAATTATTTCAGTAGATGCAGCCGACAAATCTTTGGGAAGATTGGCTGTTGAGGTGGCTGTTTTGTTGCGAGGAAAAAACAAGGCAGATTTTGTTCCTTATAAAGATGTGGGGGACACTGTTTTAGTAAAAAATATTGATAAAATGAAATTTACCGGAAAAAAATTAGAACAAAAGAATTATTTTAGGTTTACAGGGTATTTGGGAAATATGAAAGAAACTTCTTTGAAAGAATATTTAATAAAGAAAGGGCCAAAAGAAGTTTTGAGAACAGCTGTTATGGGAATGCTTTGTAAAAATAAATTGAGGGCGAAACAAATTAAAAGATTAAGATTTGAATAATATGCCAGTAAAAAAGGTAATTAAAAAGGAAAAAGAAATAGAAAAAAAGGATGCAATAGAGGAAGTAAAAATTCCTGTTGTTGCTGTGGAAAATGAAATTGATTTGGTTGATGATATGGGCGACGACGACATTTCAATGGAGATTGCAAAAACAATACGGGAAACAGCCGGCAAGCCCGACCGCTATCTTGAAGCAATTGGCAGAAGGAAAACATCAGTTGCCCGTGTGAGACTTTTTACAAAAGGAGATAAAGAATTTATTGTAAATAACAAGCCATACCAGACATATTTTCAAACCGTGGAAGACCAGGAATCAGCTGTTGCTTCGATGAAGAAAATGAAATGCTTGGATAAGTTTAGAATAACAGTGGTGGTGAAAGGAGGAGGCCACAGGGCTCAGGCAGAGGCAATAAGGCATGGAACAGCCAGAGTATTGGTGGATTTTAATGTAAACTTTAGAAAACGATTAAGAAAAGCAGGATTTTTAACAAGAGACCCAAGAATGCGAGAAAGAAAGAAATTCGGTTTGCGCAGAGCGCGTCGCGCGCCTCAGTGGGCTAAAAGATAAAGATTTCAAAAAGCCGTCGAAAGACGGCTTTTTTGATGTTGACATAATGTATATTATCGTTAATATGAATAATTACGTGCACCTTTACAATCTGCAGTGAAGAAAGACAAAAAAATAACAACCTAGGACAGTTGGATTTCAACTTCGTCGAGGTTTGAATATATATTGGGAAGTATCGAACAACAACCATCAAGGAAAGAGAGGTCAACATGATAGCACGCATACTTAGGAATTTTGGTTCGCATGAAGTTCGTTTTTATATCGAGGCGATGTCGGCAATGACCGCGGAAGAGCTTGAAATGGTCCGCTGGGTAATTGCCGAAACCTTCGAACCGCTTTTGACGAGAACTGACACGTTTCCCATCAATGGCTCAACAGTAGAAATCGGTCCACGCATCAACGTGGAAACTCCCGTCTCGACCAACGCGGTAGCGATTTGTCGTGCAATGATGGGGTCAAACAAAGTGATGCGAGTCGAGTGTTCACGATTGTGCTTGGTGAACCCGTTGATGAGCGTCACGCGAGAAAGGATTCTCGCAGAACATCTGGACGTGATGACGCAGGCTGTCTATCCAGAAGAAGGCATCACGAGTTTCGAGTTGGATGTGAAACCTGCGGAGGTGCAGTTTCTCCCGGTTCTCGAACAAGGAGAAGAAGCAATCCGTCAGGCTAACAAATTACTCGGACTCGGAATGGACGAATGGGACGTGGACTATTACACGAGACTCTTCCGACGATACGGACGAGACCCAACCGACGTGGAATTGTTCCAGATTGGCAACGCCAACTCGGAACACTCGCGTCACTGGTACTTCAAGGGCAAGCAAGTGATTGACGGTGTGGAGATGCCCGAATGCTTACTCGATATTGTTCGGTCACCGCTTAGAGCGGTTTCAGGGCAAAACGCAAGTGTTCTGGCTTTCGGCGACAACGTTGGCGCGCTCCATGGTTTCAGAGTGCCGGTTTTTGTACCGGCTGAACCATGGAAACCTTCGCCGTTCAAAATCGTGTGGAGAACTCTCCACCCGACAGCGACTGCGGAAACGCACAATCACCCAACCCTTATCTGCCCCTATCCGGGTGCAGTGACAGGAGCGGGCGGTCGTGAGCGCGACAATCGTGCCGGTGGACGTGGGTCAGCAACAGGATTTGCTGTGGCAGGATACTGCATCGGCAATCTGTTTATTCCCGGCTACAAAATCCCTGGTGAAGTCGTTGGTGGCGAAGCGAACGAAAAGCACGCAACGCCCCTTCGAATTCTCATCGAAGGAAGCAACGGAGTATCGGATTACGGAAATCAATATGGCGAACCGCTCGGATGCGGTTTTACCAGAGCGTTCTGCCAAGTAGTTTCTGGCGAGAGACGCGAATTCCGCAAGCCCGTGCTGTACAGCGGAGGTGTTGGATATATCGACGATGCGCATACGGAAAAGCGTACCCCTGAAAAAGGAATGCTTATCGTGGCCATCGGAGGTCCGGCATACGCCATCGGCGAAGGCGGCGGAGCAGCGTCTAGCATGGTTCAAGGACAGAACGACGCTGGTCTGGATTACAAGTCGGTCCAACGAGGAAACGGCGAGATGGGAAACAAGACCGGTCGTGTTATTCAGGTGTGTCTGGAAATGGGAGATGAAAACCCCATTGAAAGCATTCATGATCAAGGCGCGGGCGGTCCGAGCAACGTTCTTACGGAACTCATGGAAACCATCGGTGGAGAGGTGGATATTCGTCAGATTGTCCTTGGTGACAAGACGATGTCCGTACTTTCCATTTGGAGTGCCGAATATCAGGAACGATACGGCCTGCTGATCAGGACGGAAATGCTGTGGTTGTTCCAGAGCATCTGCGAACGTGAACGTGTGAACTGCGAAGTGTTGGGAGAAATCACCGGTGACGGTCACGTCACAGTGATTGATTCGTCAAACAACACAATGCCTGTTCATCTCGATTTGCGGGATATTCTGGGAAAGCTCCCGCAAAAAACATTCGCGTCCGACCATTTGCCACGGAACTTCGACCCGCCTGTGTTGCCGAGAGATCTTACGATCCGAAAGGCGATCGAGATAACTCTGCAACAATTGTCGGCAGGTTCCAAAGGCTTCTTGGTGCACAAAGTGGATCGCAGTGTTGGCGGACTGGTTGTACAACAGCCGTGTTGCGGTGTAAGCCAAGTGCCGATTGCGAATGTTGCAGTTCGTGCCGACAGCTATTTCGGTTTGACCGGCGTAGCCTCGGCGGTTGGCGAACAACCGTTGAAAATGTTGATCGATCCGAAAGCGGGTGGACGCATGGCCGTCGGAGAAATGGTTACCAACCTGATGTCTGCGGGTGGAATCGATCTCGGCAAGGTTCGTTGTCGCGCCAATTGGATGTGCCCGGCAAAGCTCCCTGGCGAGGGTGCTCTTCTCTACGATGCAGCGCAAGCCATGCGAGATACGATGATCAAGCTGGGCATTGCGCCCGACGGAGGAAAAGATAGCCTCTCAATGGCGGCAACGGTTGGTGGAAAACTGGTGAAAGCGCCCGGCGAGTTGGTAATTCTTGGCTACGCCTCGATGCCCAACATTACAAAGGTGTTGACACCCGACATCAAAGCTCCCGGGAAAAGTTGTCTGGGTTTGATTGATCTTGGTTTGGGAAAGAATCGCATCGGCGGTTCAGCACTGCTCCAAGCTCTCAACCAGCTCGGGAACGAAACACCGGATTACGATCCTGAATTGCTCAAAGCGACGTGGCGTGCCATACAAATCCTTCACGATTGCGGGGTAATACTTTCGCTTCATGACAGAAGCGACGGTGGCCTCGCAACAACCGTGATCGAAATGTGTCTCGGCGGAAACTGCGGTGCGAATCTCGTTGATGTAAGTGCCGATCTGTCGGCTCTCTTTTCGGAAGAGCTCGGTCTTGTCATTGAATATCTTCCGGAAGACGAGGATTTGATTCGACGGGTTTTGAAAAAAGAAGGTGTTCCTTTCACAGCGGGAATCGGCACAACGACATCTGGCCGTTTTCCACAAGTGTTTGGGATCAACCTTCCCACGCTTCGTCAGTGGTGGGAAGCCACCAGCCATCAGTTGGAAAAACTCCAAACGGAAAACGGAGTGGCCGATGAAGCGTTCGCGGGCTACGAAGTCGTTCACGAACCGGCGTACGAACTCAGTTTTACGCCAAGCGTGGTGACCGTGAACAACGGCGACTTCTGTCCGAAAGTGGCAATACTGCGCGAGGAAGGATCCAATGGCGATCGAGAAATGTCAGCCGCATTCTACATGGCTGGATTGGATCCGTACGACGTCGCGATGAGCGACCTTTTGGCTGGACGAATCACTTTGGAGCAATTCCAAGGTCTTGTCGCGGTCGGAGGTTTCTCATTTATGGACGTGTTCGACAGCGCCAAAGGCTGGGCGGGAGTTGTTAAGTTCAACCAGAGACTCAGGGAGATGTTCGATCAGTTTTACGCACGGCAGGACACTTTCTCTCTGGGAGTCTGCAACGGATGTCAATGGATGGCACTGCTCGGATGGGTGCCGTTCAAAGGGTTGGACGAAGTTATCCAACCGCGATTCATCCGCAACCGTTCCAGGAAGTTTGAGTCGTACTGGGTCCAAGTGAAGATTCAACCAAGTCCGTCGGTTTTATTGGCGGGCATGGAAGGATCAATACTCGGCATTCACGTTGCTCACGGCGAAGGTCAGGTGAAGTTTCCTGATTTGAAAACGCTGGATGCGGTTCGGAAAGGAAATCTGGCGCCTGTCGTCTATGTGGATTCGGATGGCAACCCGACCGAGGTGTATCCGCTCAATCCGAACGGATCTGCCGGCGGAATCGCTGCACTCTGTTCACCCGATGGACGACATCTCGCAATGATGCCTCACCCCGAGCGCGCCTTTCTTCCGTGGCAGTGCCACTACTGGCCTCAGGAATGGTCCAAATATCAGGGTTCGCCTTGGTTGCGGATGTTCCAGAACGCCCGTACGTGGTGTCTGCAATCCAAATAAAAGTTCTCGCATCGGCGAGAGCGATGCTATGCTACCGTGTATGCAGTTTTTGCACGGTAGCTCTTTTTTTGTATTTTATTTTATCAGAATTGACAATTTGTTATAAACTGGTAAAGTTATCTCAGCACCTGAAAAATTTAATATCCGAATGGTTCGGATTGATTCAGGCGAAACTATAGTGGAGGAGAAAAGGAATGGATGGCACTGGAGGAACGAAGTATGCCGAGGATGGAGTAGACGTGGTCGAAGGAGACACATTCAGCCGATATGCTGGTGCTCTGTGTCGGTCGACTTACAAGAATTCTCGGTACGTGGAAGTGCGGGATTTTTCCAGCGGTCATTTTCGGGGTCCTCGAGGTTTCAGACTGAAGGGACTGCCCGCAGACTGCTGGCTGGACGCAACTCCTGATGGTGATGGAACGAAAGTCATATTGGTGGACGCCGCCGGCGACTACGACAACTCGGCTTACGGCTGGATTGCGATGACCTGCGGAGATATCACGCGCTGGGGTGGAATTCCGCTTGTCCTGGTCAACAACCTGGACACAGAGAATATTGGCAAGCTCGGTGATTCGGTTAACAATGCGTTCCGCGCTATGTTAGCTAGCGCTCAACAGATTGCCAACGAAAACCAGCTTGTTCTATTCAAGGGCGAAACAGCAGAACTTCCGGGTTGCGTAACTTCGCCAAACCACGTGGCTCTCGCAAGGTATCTTTGGTCGGGAGTTTGCGTTGGCGCCTACAATCCGCGGACAATCATTACCGGCGACCATATTTGCGAAGGTCTGGTGGTAATGGCTCTGCGCGAACTGGGCTTTCGCAACAATGGCATCAGTTCGGCGCGCACGGCCATTATAAAACGTTTCAGATCGCTTTCTTGCCCAGAGGCGCAGGAAGCTGTTAAAAAGGCGGCAAGGCATGCTGTTCTTTACGACAGATTTATGGCAACCGCCAACGGCTGGTTCGCCAAAGACTTCGCGCCGCTTATCCCTATGTATCTCATTGTGCATTTGACGGGTGGGGCTTTCAAGTCGAAGCTTGCTGAGGACATTCTCTTCCCGCGAGGACTCTCGGCATATCTCGACAACCTGTGGGAACCGCCTGAAATTATGCGTCAGTGTGCAGAATGGCGTAATATGGACGACGAGGAGTGCTACGAAACCTGGAATGGCGGACAAGGGGCTCTCGTGATTATCAACGCCACTGACGAAAAAAGGTTTGGCGAATTAGCGGCCAGTTTCGGCATCGAAGCGAAGAATGCCGGCAGGATCACCAAAGAAGCCAAGCCGAACGTGGTCATCGAATCCAAATTCACCGGAAAGACAATCTTATGGTTTGCGAAGTAAAGACTTCTCGAGTGTTTCTTCGTAGATCGGTATATCCTGACGAACGTCGTTCGTTAGGATTTTTTTTGCCTGCCTGCCGGCAGGCAGGCTCTTGCTATTTTTTTATAAATAAAATAAAATAATTCTATGTTAAAAGAGTTAATAGACCAGTTTTATTTAGAGAATCAGAAGAATAGGGAGCAGACACGATTTTATATTACAGACGCCGGGAAATGTCCGCGCGCTGTTTTTTTTAAGTTTAAAAATGTTCCCAAGGCTCCCATGGATGCCAGAATTATGCGCATATTCGAGCACGGCGAGAATATCCACAGAAGTATTTTTAATGTTTTGTATAGGTTGAGAATTGGCGTTGTCACCGAAATTCCAATTCCTTCGCAAGAAATAATTTCCGGCAGGGCAGATGCTATTTTATGTGTTGGAAATGAAAACTATGTGCTGGATATAAAAAGCATGAACAGCATGATTTTTAGAAAACTGGAGGCGCCAAAAGAAGAAAATGTTTACCAAATTCAGCTTTATTTGCATTTTTTTAATATTAAAAAAGGCATTTTGCTCTACATAGATAAAGACCAGCAATCAATGAAAGAATTTTTTGTTGATTACGATGAAGAGCTTTGCAAATCACTTTTAGATAAATTTTACGCCTTAAAAGACCAGGTTGAAAATAGTGTTTTGCCGGAAAGATTAGATGAGTACCCCAAAAATTGGCAGTGCAATTATTGTCAGTTTAAAGATATTTGCAAAACAACAAACAACTGGGAAGAGCTAAAAGAAAAAACTATGGGGTGATTTTGTCTGAAGAGGATAATGTGTTGTTTGCCAAAATGTAAAGCTTGCCGTCTTGCGGGTTAAAATATATGTCGGGCGCTGTTTTGGAAAGGGTTATGGCATTTATATTGCCCCGATAATCAATTTCAGAAATTATAATCTTGTCGTTGTCATTAAAAATTATATAGCCGTTGTTTATCCATTGGCAATTTTTTATGTCGGTGCCTGAAAATAGTTCGGTAAATTTTTTGTCTGCAAAAGAATATAAATATATTTTGCTGGAATTCCAAAAAATTAGGTTTAAATTTTTGTTTTCGTCCAAAGAATCTATAATTTTGTAATTTGTTTCTGGGGGAGTGATGTCCTCCAATGTTTTTTTGTCTTGATTCAGCACGAATAAGAAATTATCTGCCTGCAATAAAGTTTTTCCCGGCAGAATAAATATTTGATAATTTTGGGTCGGGATTGGTGCAATATTTTTTACGGTTAATTGTTCTATTAATTTTCCTGCGATGTCAGAACTATATAACGAGCCATCGGCAGATAGCCACGTAATATTGTTGCTAGAAAATTTGTAAGTATTTAAGTTTTTGATAACAGCCAGAGTTTTGTTATTTATTGCAGAATACAGAATTTTATTCTTTACGAAAAATAATTCCTTTGAATTTTGCGGGTTGAAAGAAACTTGCTGGGTGGTTTTGTCTAAATAAGGCAAGCGGACAGCTGAAAGCTTTTTTAATGGGGTAACAACCTGAGCTGTGTCAAAAAGATAATAAAAATTATTGCCGGAGTTTTGTATATTTATTAGGGCTTTGGTTGAATCGTTAGACCATTTTATGTCTGATATTTTTTCTGTTTGAATTATTGAAAATGTTTGGGCAGGGCTTGTTGAGCCTAAAGAAAAATAGCTGAAGGTTATGTTTTTTGCATTCGTAGTTGCGGTTATGATGTTTTGATTGTTTGGCGCTATGGAAAAATAATCAACTTTGTCGGCTAAATTTTTAAATCCTATTGAATTTTTTATCAAAAGCACGTTTTCCAATTTTGTGACTTCATTTTCTTTTACAGGCAAGGTTTTAAAATAGTCATAGTAGCCGTCTTTTTTTATGGACACGGTGTGGTTTTTTGGCAACAGGCTTTGCACAAAAATTGAGTTTGCCAAAAATCCTGGCTTTTGCGAAATGTTTGAGTCAATTGTAATTTGTCCGGCTGAAGGAAAAGTTCTCACATAAATTCCGCCTGTTGCCACAATTTTGTTTTTTTCAAAATCATACCGATATCCCATGGAGTAGGCAACCAACATTGGAGCAACAACAAAAAAACATACAACGCAAACAAGCAATATTATTAAGCGAGATTTTTTAGTCATGTTTTAAGCTTATATTAGCACAAAATTTTACAGGTTTCACTATTGACTTATGGGTATTTTATGGTAAAGTTATATCAGTGACCTTGATATTTGAATATGGCAGATGTGTAAAATAAACAGGAGGACGTTGTTATGTCTGAGGAAATTCCGAAAGTTCTTGTTATTGGAGGTACAGAATTGCTTTGGCAGTGTTGGCAACACATTTTTGCCGGAAAAGCAGAGCTAATCTGCGCGCAGTCCTTAGACAAGGGCTGGGAGATGTTTATGGCCAACGATTTTGCTGCCATTGTTGTGGAAGCGCTTTCCGGTGGTACTATCGCAGACACCGAAGATTTCGTAAGAGATATTCGAGTTGGCTTTGACGGGCCAATAGTCGGCTTGTCAACCGAGCTGACATATCGCACGAGGCTGCAGGGGGCAGGATGCAGTCACAAATGCGGAAACGCCGCAGTCCCCGACATTATCTGTATGGTTCTCGGTATCCACCGATGAATTCCTCTAAAGATTTTTCGTTAGGCCCTGGTGTAAACCCGGGCTCTTTTTTTGCAAAATTTTAGGCTTTGACATTATCAATTTTTTAGATTAAGATAAGCATAATTAACCATATTTATGGCAGATAAATTTATTATCAATGGAGGCAAAGAACTAAGCGGAGAAATTGAAGTCCGAGGTTCAAAAAATGCAGCAGGGCCAGCCCTGATTGCTTGTTTGCTTTGCAAAGAAGAATGCATTGTTGACAATGTTCCTTTTATAGATGATATCTTAAATATTTTGGATATTTTAAAAAGTATGGGTGTTGAGGTTGAAAAAATTGGAGAAGAAAAAGTGCGGGTAAAAGCAGAGAATGTTGATGTGGAAAATATTGATTTTGAAAAAGTTTCAAAAACCAGAATTTCTGTTTTGTTTTTTGGAGCTTTGCTGAATCGCGCTAAATTTTTTAAATTGCCTCCGCCTGGCGGAGACAGAATTGGGCTGAGGCCAATTTCTGTGCAATTAAGAGCTTTGGAAAAAATGGGGGTAAAAATTGAAAGAAAGGATAATTTTTACGAAGTTAGCTGTGAAAAGCTGGTTGGAAAAGAAATCGTTTTGGAGGAATTTTCCGTAACAGCTACAGAGTCGTTAATGCTGGCGGCTGTTTTGGCAGAAGGAAAAACAATTATAAAGGGAGCTGCCGCAGAACCGCATGTGCAGGATTTGGGAGAAATGCTTTTAAAAATGGGAGCAAAAATTGAAGGACTTTCAACTCACACAATAAAAATTGAAGGAGTTGAAAAATTAAACGGCGGCACGCATTCAGTAATTCCAGACCCAATTGAAGCCGGAACTTTTATTGTGATTGGCGCTTTAATTCCCGGAAAAATTAAAGTAACCGGCGTTGACTTGTCGCACTTAGATTTATTTTTGGCAAAGCTGGAAGAAATGGGAGTTATCATGGAAAGGGGCGAAGATTATGTTTTAGTTTCTTATTCTCCAAATTTGAAAGCAACAAAAGTGCAAGCGCTTCCGTATCCCGGATTTCCAACAGATTTGTTGCCGATAATAATTCCTCTTTTAATTTCAGCAGAAGGGAAAAGTTTGGTGCACGACCCTTTGTATGAAAACAGATTTAATTACATCCAGGAATTAAAAAAAATGGGAGCTGATATTGAAATGGTTGACCCGCACCGAACATTTGTTTTTGGGCCAACAAAACTTTTGGGAGCAAAAATTGATTCATGGGACATTAGGGCAGGAGCTTGTTTGGTAATTGCGGCTTTGGGCGCTAAAGGAAAAACAACAATTGAAAATGTGTTTCAAATTGACCGAGGATATGAAAAAATTGAAGAACGTTTGCAAAAATTGGGAGCTGACATCAAACGAATTTAAAATTTCAAATTTAAAATTTAAAATTATCAGGTATGTTTAATAATAAAATTGCGATTGATTTGGGAACGTGCAATTCTCTTGTTTATGTTCAGGGCAAGGGAGTTGTTTTGTATGAGCCGTCTGTTGTGGCAGTTTCTTTGACCGGAAACAAAATTTTAGCAATAGGCGAAG
>JAPLZF010000002.1 GCA_026395175.1 Candidatus Staskawiczbacteria bacterium
CTTCGCCTATTGCTAAAATTTTGTTTCCGGTCAAAGAAACTGCCACAACAGACGGCTCATACAAAACAACTCCCTTGCCCTGAACATAAACAAGAGAATTGCACGTTCCCAAATCAATCGCAATTTTATTATTAAACATACTTATAATTTCAATTTTATTTTTTAATCAATTTCAAATATCTTTCAAGTTAATACTCATTAACCTAAAAATTTATCATTTTCCTTATGATACTTCTTGTTGGTAACATTGTTCGCAATAAACTATTTCTGGCCTATCGGGTGAATAAGAGGTTTCAAACTCATTAGGACATTTTTCTTCTCCATGGGAATGTTTGGTATTATTTTGATAAACACCATTCTCTGATTTTAAACCACCGCATTGACATTGCCTTTTATACAAATTTAGTTTTGTGCGTTGATTAATTCGCTCAACATGACGGCAATTTGGACAAAGTCGCGGTAAAGGCAAATTCATACTGCGATAAAAAGCCAACTCGTCGGGTAGTACGCGAAATGCCAGCGTGCATTGGTCGTTGCAGTTTCCCTCGTGCTGACAACCAATAATTTCTGCAGTAATAGAATCTGGCACGTCTTTTATGCTGTCCGGCAAGTCATCGGCTTGTTTTGTAATTTTATAGTTGCGCTCGCCGGCATCGCGCCAGGCAAAACCAAATTCTTTGGCCTGTTCCTTGGTAATAGGAAAGTTTTCTTGCGCTAATGTTTCGTTATAGGCAAACGGTGAAAGTTCTGCCGGGAAAAATTCGCCATATTTATACACACGAGCCTTTGCATCTATATAAGGCTTATCGTTCATTTGTTGCTTAATTTTTTCAACAAGCTTTTCGTATTCTTCTTTTGTGTATTGTTTGTTTAAAATGCAATATTCTTTTTTACGCAAACCAACACAGCCAAACAAATTTGACGAAGATTCGCACATATATGAATATTCAATATCATGCACCTGTTGCTGAACGTTATAGCAAAACTTAATGTTATTAGTGCCAAGTCCGCAGGCGACACACTCATAAATTTGCTGGTTGCCGGCTCCCCAAGCTGTATAATCATAAGAATCTTTGGTTGCCGGCATTTCCTGAACATATTGGCAGAAACGCAAGTTTTCTGATTCTCGCACTAAAAATGATTCGTGTACATTGCGAGAATGTGAAATATAATTGCCGGAAACATTTGTATTTGAAAGCCCATTAATATATTTATTGGGAAACTTTAACCAAAATTTAGCAACTTTCTTTCTCATTTGTTCTAGGGCCGCGCTTGAAGAAAGATTAAACTCTGCAATTTTTTTGATGTAATCTTCTTTTGCATATTGCTCATTAAAAATGAAAAATGATTTCTTGCGCAATCCAACGCAGCCAAAACAATCACTGCATCCAACGCAATCTTTGCAGAAAGAAATGTCATAAGAGCTCTCACACTGAGACGAAAAAATAGCATTACGGCAAGTTGTTAACCAAAACCCCTCGTAGCAACGTTCTGATTTAGAAATATGAGAATTATCCACACTGCTCTTTGAATCATTTAGCGCATTGCCATACATGCAATCCTCTGCTCCTTGGCCGTTAAAAATTAAATAGCAATTTTTTGGGTCAGTAAAATTATTTACATAATCGCTTTTTACTCCATTTACCACGTTTAAATTTTTTAACGGCACCTTGTATAGTAATTCCTTAAACTGTTCAAAAAATGTTTTTGATTCATCAAAGTCTTTGCCGAAGGTCATTGGGTCCCACACGTCGGTAAGCCAAACTTCTTTTTCGTAAACCTTCACGGACGCATCGGGAGAAAATGCAGAAAAGATATCTTTGTCTTTATTAAAATCGCTTTTCCTTTTAAATAAAAACCGCTCGTTGCGAAATGCCATTCTGCGTTGTGCTCGGCATAACCAACAAAATGTTGGAGCCGGCACTTTTATTTTTTCGTAAAACGCAAAGTCATCTGACTCTATTGTAAAGTCTTGTTTGCAATTTTGACAAACTCTTTTTTCAGAATCCATAATATTTATCTTAGGTTAACATAATGTTAACCTAACATTTTAAATTATTTTTTTGACATTACAACTTTTTTGTACTCTTCTAAGTTTTCCAAAACTGTTCCAGTTCCCTTCACAACGCAGAAAAGCGGTTCTTCTGCCACAAAACAAGGAACTCCTGTGCTTTGAGCTACCAATTCATTTATCTTTGGAAGCAAACT
>JAPLZF010000019.1 GCA_026395175.1 Candidatus Staskawiczbacteria bacterium
TTATAAAATGGTTTTATTATTTCTGAAAGAGGTTTGTCGTGGCTGGACAACATTTGAAGCAAAATTACAAAAGCAATAAAGCCAGAATCTGCATACGCATTGTCGCGAAATGAATAATGCGCCGAAACTTCGCCCCCCATAATTCCCTTCCCTTCTTTCATAGCTGTAGACATATTTACATATCCAATTTTTGATTTTAAGGGTTTCCCGCCCAAAGCCAAAATTATTTCTGGAACAATTTTTGAAGCAGTTAAATTGTAAACAATGCCGGCGCCAGGTTCTCTTTTTAAAAATACTTCTGCTAAAAGCGGAATTGTAAAATCGGCCGGAACAAACTTGCCTTTTTCATCAACAAAAAATAGTCTGTCGGTATCACCATCAAAAATAATTCCAAAGTCTGGCTGTTCTTTTGCAACAACTTCGCAAATTTCTTTTTGCGACTCTGGCAATAATGGATTTGAAGGATGTGCCGGAAAATTTCCATCTAATTTAAAATTTAGCGGAATAATAGTTAGCATTGGCAAGTGTTCTGCCAGAATTGGCATAATTTTTCCAGCCATTCCGTTTCCGGCGTCAACCACAACTTTGAATGGCTTAATTTTATCAACCTCAACAAAACTCAAAACATGGTTTATGTATTTTGGAATAATATCTTCTTCAACAACTTCTCCCTTTATCTCACTAACTTTTTCTGGTAAATTTTGCACTTCTTGCAACAAATCTGTGCCACGAATCCATTGCATATCTTTTAGCACCATTTTAAAACCATTATATTCTGGCGGATTATGCGAAGCCGTAACCATAATTCCTGCTTCGTCGCCAAACTTACCCACAGAGGCATAAACCGCGTCAATTGTAACCAAACCAATGTCTTTAACGCTCACTCCTTCGTCTGTAATTCCACGAATTAGCTCTTTTTTCAGCGCCGGCCCAGAAAGCCGCATATCAGTGCCAACCGTAACTATCTTGGCTCCTGCTCTCCTGGCAAAAGCGCGTCCTATGGCATAAGCTGAATCTTCGTTTAATTGTGATGGGTAAACTCCTCTTATATCGTATGCTTTAAAAATAGATGTGTTCATATATTCATATTATACAACAAAGCTTGAAATTTTAAAGGGATTCTGCTATAATACCAGCATAATTAACTTTTTAAAGAAAGATGAAAACATACGAATTAACATACATAGTTTCGCCTGACATAACCTCAGAAGAAGCAGAGGCCAAGGGAAAAGAAATTGAATCCTTAATTTCAAGCAAAGAAGGAACAATTTTAAAGCAATCAAACCCTTCAGCCAGGGCATTGGCTTATCCAATTGAAAAACGAGCTTCGGGATTTTTTGGCGTTTTGGAGTTTCAGGTTGAACCGGAAAAATTGCTTGAACTAAAAGAAACTCTTTTGAAAGATGGCAAAATTGTTCGCCATATGCTAATAATAAAAGAAGCTGCAATGATGAAAAAAGAAAGAAGAACCAGAACAAAACCAGCCCCGATTTTTGACATAGACACAGAAAAAAAACCGGAACCAGAACCTGCTAAACCAGCAGAAAGGGAAAAGGTCGAATTAAAAGATATTGAACACGAATTAGACGAAATTTTAGGTTAAAAATGAATCTAAACAAAATATTCATATTAGGAAATGTCACAAGAGACCCAGAAGTAAGGTCTATGCCAAACGGAGGACAAGTTACAAGTTTTTCGGTGGCAACAAATAGATTTTATACTGCAGCCAATGGAGAAAAAAAGACCGAAGCAGAATTTCATAACGTTGTCTGTTTTGGAAAATTGGCTGATATTTCTTCAAGATATTTAAATAAAGGCGGTTTAGTTTTAATAGAAGGAAGAATCAAAACAAGAAACTGGGTAAACGCTCAAGGGGTAAAACAATACAGAACAGAAGTTATAGCTGATAGTTTGCAATTAGGTCCAAAAGGCGCAGGAAATACAGGTGGCGGTTCGGCAAATTATGGCAGTTCAAAACCTTCTCACGCTCCAGAGCCGGAAATACAAAGGCAAGAAGAAATTCCGGTTATTGAAGAAGATTATGCTCCCCCTTCAACAGGAAGCGCAGAAGAACAAAAAACAGTTTCCTTTGAAGACGAAGCCGCAGATGAAATTGACGTCAAAGATATTCCGTTCTAACTTTTAATTCGCAAATTAAATAATAAAAAGAAGGACGCCCTTCCGCTTCGGCATAAATGCCTCAGCGTCAGGGTGATTTCCTCGCTTCGCTCGAAAATCATGTGTTATTTTTGCCAAAAAAATATTGACGAGGTAGATTACAAAAACGTAGAGTTGTTGTCTAAATTTGTTTCCGGATTTTACAAAATAAAACCAAGAAAGAAAACAAACCTGTGCTCTTATCATCAGAAAAAAATTGCTACAGCAGTAAAACGCGCCCGCCAAATGGGACTTTTAGCCTACACTCCTAAATAAAACTTGCAAACTAGGTTCATATAACACGCGATAGCGTAGTTTATGAACCCACCTACTAAAGAACTAAAAAACAGCCCGAGAGGGCTGTTTTTGAATAATTATTTTTTCCTATGAAGACCAAATACCCTAAGACTTTCATCTACTTTTCTTTCTGCTTCAGCTGACTCTTGAGCTGCTTTTTCTCTTTCTGACCTCAACCCTGATAGTCGTTGATTTGTCGCGGTTTGCCTTTCGATAACTTCTCTTTTTCGGGCTGTCACGAGCTCATTATTTATTCTATCAATTTCTGATTCAATTCTTGAAAAATCATCGGGACTCCTTGCCTTAATATACTCTTGCTTTAAATCATTACTTTCTTTTGTTAATTCTTCTACACTTCTTATTTCTTCTTGTGACTCCTGTGATTCTTGTGGTTCTCTTGGTTGTTCTCCCATATTTTTTATTTCTTAATTATTATTTTATAAAACGTGCGCATCAGTCAAAACTGTTTCAACACTTTTTAATCTTTTATCAACCGAATCTAATTTTGTTTCCACCGAAGACAATCTTGTTTCAACCGAGGATAGTCTTGTTTCAACTCGGTCAAATCTACTATTAACTTGCTCAAATTTTTCATCAACACCATCAAAACCCTTCTTAATCATCTTTGCCAATTGATTTGTTGTTACTTGTTTTTCTTTTTCCATATTTTATGATTTTATATTCTAATTATAATCCTACAAAAAATGCTGTCAAATTTTTTGTTAATATTCTTTGGTCTTTTTGATTACGACCAGCTCGCCCTTCATAACTTCATCTTTTATGGCTTTTACAACCTCGGGATGTTCTTTTAAATAGGTTTTTGCTCCTTCTGTTCCTTGACCCATTTTTTCTCCGTTATAAGAGAAATAACTGCCAGATTGTTTTATTAGGCCACGGTCTATGGCAACTCTTAAAGCATCTCCAACTTTTGAAATTCCCTCGTTGTAATAAATATCAAATTCGGCAATTTTAAAGGGAGCCGCCACTTTATTTTTTACAATTTTGGCTTTTACTCTATTTCCAATAATTTCATCTCCAGATTTTATTTGAGCTGTTCTTGCCAAGTTAACTCTTACCGAAGCATAAAATTTTAAAGCCATTCCGCCCGGAGTTGTTTCCGGATTTCCAAAAACCATTCCAATTTTCATTCTTGTCTGGTTTAAAAATATAACCATTGTGTTTGTTTTAGACATCATCCCTGAAAGTTTTCTGCAGGCCTGGCTCATCAAACGCGCCTGAAGCCCCATGTGCTGATCACCAATTTCTCCTTCAATTTCCACACGCGGAGTTAAAGCTGCAACAGAATCAACCACAATAACTGCAATGCTTTCTGATTTTACAAGGGTTTCTACAATTTGCAAGCCTTGCTCGCCAGAATCTGGCTGGGAGATTAAAAGATTATCTACATCAACGCCAATGCGCCTGGCGTAATCCGGGTCCATTGCGTGCTCGGCATCAACAAAAGCGCAGGTACCGCCCTTTTTTTGCGCCTCAGCTATCACGTGAAGCGATAATGTGGTTTTACCGGAAGATTCAGCGCCATATATTTCAATAATTCTGCCTCTTGGCATTCCGCCAACTCCCAAAGCCAAATCCATGGCAATAGAACCAGTTGGCACAACATCAACATCAACAGCATGAATCTCGCGCATTGTCATAATTGCGCCTTCCCCAAAGCGTTCTTTAATTTCACTAACCACGTTATTTAACGCCTTATTTTCCTTTTTATTTTCTTTTTCTTTCTTTTCTTTTACCATGTTTAAATTATTTTAATAATTACAAAATTAAAATTAAACTTTTTTCCAGTCAGAGTCTTCTTCGGATTCATCTAAACCTCCACCGGGAACTAATTTTACATTGCCTGCATTGTTTGGGCTTCCAAAAACTTCGCGCGGTTTGGCTCCGTCGGCAGGGCCAACAAGTCCCTGTTCTTCAAGCATATCAATCAGTCTTGCAGCCCTTGAATAGCCAATTCGCAGCCTTCTTTGCAAAAATGAAGCAGATGCTTTTTTGGTTTCCAAAACAATGGATTTCACTTCTTCAAACAAAGGGTCATTGTCTGCTCCGCCAAAAAATTCTCCGCCTTCACCGCCCTTGCCATTTGCTACAGCTTCAGACCTCTCCAAACTTTCTGCCAAGCTTTGGCTTAAGGCTGTCTGCGGGTCTTCCATTTTTTTGCCCTGGTCTATAATATAGTTGGCAACTTTTTGAACTTCTTTTTCTGTAATATACGGACCCTGCACCCTGATAATTTTTGAAGATTTTGAAGATAAGAAAAGCATATCTCCAGAACCAATTAACTTTTCAGCTCCAGAGGTGTCAATAACTGTTCTTGAATCAATTTGCGAAGAAACTTGAAATGTAATTCTGGTTGGCACATTGGCTTTAATCAAGCCGGTAATAACTTCAACCGACGGCCTCTGCGTTGCCAGCACTAAATGGATGCCGGTTGCCCTTGCCATTTGCGCCAATCTTACAACTCCAGCCTCAATTTCTCTTCCTTTTGCCGCCATCAAGTCTGCCAATTCATCAACCACAAAAACAATGTAGGGCAGTTGCAAACCCGAAGCAATAATAGATTTATTCTGGTTATATGTGGCAAGATTTCTTGCAGGCACTTCTGAAAATACCTCAAAACGCCTTTCCATTTCTCTTGTCAGCCACTGCAAGGCATTTATTGTTTTTGTGGCGTCATAAATTACCGGGCACAGCAAATGCGGAATGTCATTGTAGTGCTGGAATTCAACTCTTTTCGGGTCAACCATAATCAAGCGCAAATTTTCCGGAGTGCATTTATATAACAAGCTCAAAATTAAAGTATTCAAAAAAATTGTTTTTCCTGTTCCAGTTGCTCCGGCAACCAGCAAGTGCGGGCCATCAACAATATCTGTATAAACCGGCGCGCCGGAAACATTTCTGCCCAAAGCAATCATTAAAGGGCTTGTGGCATTTTGAAAAGCTGTTTGCGACATTAAATTTCTTAATGTTACAGTAGACCTCACTTTGTTAGGCACTTCAATTCCCACCAAAGATTTGCCCGGAATTGGAGCTTCAATTCTAATAGGATGTGCAGCAAGTGCGAGCGCGAGATTATTAGATAAGGTTGTAATTTTTGAAAGTTTTACCCCTTCGGCAGGCTTGAAAGCATATTGGGTAACCGTAGGTCCCACATTAACTTCTGCCATTTCAACAGGAATTCCAAAATTTTCCAGCGTACTCTTAATTATCATTGAGTTTTCTTTTATATTTCCGGAAGTTGGAGCTGCCTCATTTTTATTAAGCAAATCCAAAGGCGGTAAAACATAATTATTTTTGTTTGCTGAAGGTTTTCTAATTTCTGCCTTCTCTGCTCCATCATCGCCCTTTTTAAACAATGTCATTTTTGAATTTGCAGGTTTTGCAGATGGTTTTTCCTGTATGCCTTTAATTTTTACTTCCTCTTCTTGTTTGTTTATTGCAAAAGTTGGTTTGTCTTCTTTTTCTTTTTCCTTCTTTTCTCCCCATGGAATAAATTGCAGGAAAATAAACAATCCAATCAACAAAACAACCGCAAAAACAATGTTGGCAACAATAATTCCAAAAAATTTAAAAAGTAAAAGCCCCAACAAATATCCTATCCAGTTGCCGTTGTGAACCGGCAAATCTTTAACTGCCAAAATTCCAGATATTCCAATAACAGAAATTATAACTGCCAATCCCATTGCCAAATCTTTACCTTTTTTTCTGGTTTTTAAAAATATTAATCCCGAAACAAACAAAAATAAGGGTATTGTGTAAAATGCCTTTCCAATTAAAAAGTCGCAAACCTTTACGAAAAGCTCGCCGGCATATCCTGCCTTATCAAAATATGGAAAAGACAAAACCACAATTACGGCAACTAAAAAAAGCAAAGTTGCTTTTATCCAGCGTTTTGTCCAATTGCTTAAAAGGGAATTTTTTACCTTCTCATCTTTTCCATTTCTGCCATTCTTTCCATTTCCATTATTCCTATTTTTATTATATTTTTTATCTTCTTTATCTCTTTTCGCCATGTGATTTTATAGAGCGTAGCGAATAAAATCATCCCGAGTCCCTACGGGACGAGGGAATGCCTTATCAAAAAATTAAACTCTAAATTACTTCATTATATCACTTCAGCATTTTCATTCAAGTTCACCCTGTTAAATAATTTTGCTTTGCAAAATTAAAATCCAAAGGATTTTATTTAACATGGTAAATTTTTGCACAATAAAAAAGGCCTCCAGTCCACCGAAGCGAACCATTGGCCTCAACGCCATTCATATCAGAACGGGCGTATCAACTACACACGGAAAATCTCCTTTGTTCGGCAGTCGATATCCAATCCCGTCCCTTTAGGAACGGTAAGATACGGTAACCTGACATTCAGATGTGTCTTCCCAAACCATTTTGGAAAAAGCTCTACTTGAACGTGGGCGACTACCACCACGGTTTCAGCTTGATTTGTATGGGCAGAAATTAGTGAGACCAATTTCTGGTTATCCCACTCGTCATAGAGAAACCTGTGGCTTTCAAAAGTTGTGCTAAATTTCTCGGCGATGATCATGGCGCTGTCAATTGCGCGCGGCGCAGTAGAAGAAAGAACCAGCATTGAACTCCCATTAATATTATCGGCGAGTACCTCTGCTAATTCTACAATCTGTTGCCGCCCCGTATCGGATAGATGGCCGTCAAGACCATAATCTCCGTGCCTAACCAAAACTAGTCTTTCCATGTTATATCTCCTTTTTTGATATCAAGGTTCGGGTTTGCATTTATATAATATCATTATAAAATAATTATGTCAAGAGGTTAGCAACAAAAATACCCCACCGGGTTAGGGTGAAGTATTTTTGAAATAGTAGGTTTTTTGGCTCGAGCCAAAAAACCTACTATAATCCGAACTTTAATTTAATTTTGTCCTGATTGTCTATAAAATCTAACAGCCCAAATCTGACATATTTTTCAAGCTTAAATAATTTTACAAAGTCATCAACTTCCTTTTTACAATCATATGGGTGCAAAAAAATGCTTTCTTGTAACTCATAAAACCCTCCCATTTTTAACCTATAATTAAGAGCATTCCTGCCCTTTCTGCATTCGTTAGGTATATCAAAAGCTACCATGCGCCACTTGCCATCCCATTTTTCTTTTTTGTTGTTAAGTCTTCTAAATCTAAAATTGATCGCTCGAAGTAATCCCCTCTCAGTTAAAGAAACCAAAACAGCCCCTTCGTAATTTTTCTTTTTCTCAATTAACTTTTCCTTTTTAAGGTCGTAAACCGCAGTGCTTAATTGTTTTGAGCTAAAATTATGTATGTCTTTAAGCACATCATTCAAAAGAAAAAATCTGGCATCATCACGCCCACCAACTCGACACTGTTCGGTTTGATAATATATGTTCCACAATATTTCTTCTATAATTTGATTCTTCATGTTTAGATGTCTTTATATGTTTTATTATACCAAAATTCTTTTCTTTCATATAGTAGATTTTTTGGCTCGAGCCAAAAAACCTACTATTCTCTGTTCCTTTTATTTTTTATGTCAGCTATTTTCTATCTCACGTAAAAAAAAAATACAAAAAAAGAGCGCTGGGCGAACCATGCGCTATGTGATGCTGTATCGCCTGATTTTCGCGCTTACGCGCAATTATCATTTGATGGGTCAGCGTCCAGTTCCTTCATTGTCGTCCTTAGTTGTAGTTCCCCAAATCATTATCTGAGAGAAAGTGGGAAGTAAGAGGAACCATAACACGACAAGTTCTGAACTGACTCGCTTCTTCGCCAGAGCTTTCTCCGCTGGGCTAAGTATTTTGTAGGATTCTATTCCCACATTTATACAATAGCCCGCTACACACCAAAGAAAAAACCCTAAAGCTAGTATGAAATATACCATGGCAATTCACCTCCCTTCAGAAGTTTAGCTTGCCTGCCGTCCCACGATGCGGGAATTATTGTCAAGTTACACACGTCAATCGTATAATTTATTTCATATATTGTCAATTTTTACAACAAAATACCCCACTTTTTTGAAGTGGGGTATTTGCTAATTTTTTTATTCCTCTTCGTCTTTGACTTTTGGAATAAAGCCTGTGCCTACTGGAATTAATTTTCCAATAATTACGTTTTCTTTTAATCCGCGAAGTTTGTCTTCTTTGCCTTCAAGACATGCTTTAATTAAAACTCTTGAGGTTTGCTGAAAGGAAGCCGCTGACAAGAATGATTCTGAGTTTAAGGCAACTTCAGAAATTCCAAGCAATATTTGCACGCCGGTTGGCGGAATTTTTTTGTCTTTCTTCAACCTGTCGCATTCTTCGTTGAAAATTTCTCTTTCAACAACTTCTCCCCTTATCCAGTCAGATTCGCCCTCTTCTTTAACTTTCACTCTTGAAAACATCTTTTGGATAATTACTTCAATGTGTTTGTCGTTAATATCAACACCCTGTGAAGAATAAATTTTCTGCACTTCCTGCAAAATATATCTTTGGGTTGGTTCAACGCCGGCAGATTTGTAAAGCTTTTTTAAATCCAAACTTCCTTCGCACAATGGTTGGTTTTCCTTAATTTCCTGGCCTTTTTCAACAATAATTGCAATTCTGCCGGGAATTTTGTATTCCATTGTTTCTTTTTTCAAAGCTGATTTCTTGCCTTCTTTTTCTTGTGCCACGGGCTGAATTCTAATAATTCTGTTTTCTTCATCAATTGAAAGAACTTTTCCTGCTGTCAAAGACATTATTGCTTCTCCTTTTGGCGCTCTGCATTCAAAAATTTCTTCAATTCTTGGCAAACCTTGCGTAATGTCGCCTGCTCCCACAATTCCTCCCAAATGGTGAGTTCTTAAAGTAAGCTGTGTGCCAGGTTCTCCAATTGCTTGAGCTGCAACAATTCCAACTGCCTCTCCCAATTTAATTGAAGCATTTCTGCCCAAATCCCAGCCATAACATTTTTGACAAACTCTCTGAGAAGATTTGCAGGTTAATGGTGAAGCAACAATTACTCTTTCTATTTTTTCATCAACTGCAATTGCTTTGGCAGCCTGCCAATTTATAATTTCGCCTTTCTTTACTGAAATATCTCCTGATTGGACTGATTCTAAAGCAGTTCTGCCGACAATTTTGAAAACAAAATCTTGTTCAATTAAGTCTGCGTCTTTTTTGTAAACAACCAAGCCTGCTTTGTCTCCGCAGTCTTCGTCGGTAATAATTACGTCGTGAGCCACGTCAACCAATCTTCTTGTTAAATATCCTGCAGAAGAAGTTCTTAAGGCTGTGTCGGCTGTTCCTTTTCTGGCTCCGTGAGTTGAAATGAAATATTCCAATACATTAAAGCCTTCGGTAAAAGATGATTTCACCGGAAGCTCAATAATATCTCCTGAAGGATTGTTCACCAAACCTTTCATTCCTGCCATCTGGACGGGTTGGGCCCAAGTGGCTCTGGCGCCGGCTGTAATAATTGACATAACCGGACCATCTGGCGGTAAAGTGGTTTTCAACAAGGCTTCAAGTTTTGTTTTGACTGTCTGCCAAATTAAAATCTTCTGAGATGTTTTTTCATCTGGGCTCAAAAGTCCTTTTTCAAAGTGGCTGTCAATTTTTCTTACTTCATCTTCTGCTGCGTCAACCAATTCTTTCTTTTCTTTTGGAACAATCAAGTCATCCATTCCCCATGAAACGCCAGATAACGTGCAATATTCAAATCCCAATGTTTTAATTCTGTCTATAATTACAACTGCTTCCTCATTTGGATATTTTTCAATAATTTCTCGGACAATGCCTTTTAATTGTTTGTTATCAACCAATCTGTTCACAAAAGGATAGTCATACGGCAAAACATCATTCAAAATTAATCTGCCCACGGTTGTCTCAATCATTTCAATCTTTTCAACGTTTTTTGGACTTGGAACTTTTATCAAATCGTTTTGGCCCAAAAATCCATATTCAAAAGCTGTTGTGGCTTCCGAAGCGCTTGAGTATGTTTTTATTTTTTTTGTGTCTGAAACATCCTGCAATCTGTTTAGTTTTGTCAAAAAGTAGCAACCCAAAGCAATGTCGCGGAATGGTCCAATTACCGGCATTCCGGTTGCAGGCCTTAAAAGATTTAATGTTGAAAGCATAATTTCTCTGGCTTCTTTTTGAGCCTCGTCTGACAAAGGCAAATAAACCGCCATTTGGTCGCCGTCAAAGTCAGAGTTGAAGGCTTCGCAAACCAACGGATGTAATTTTATTGTTTCTCCTTCTGTCAAAATTGGTCTAAATGCTTGAATGCCAAGCCTGTGCAAAGTTGGAGCCCTGTTCAACAGAACCAACTTGTCTTTGATAATTTCTTCTAAAATTGCCCAGACATCCGGGGTTTTTTCTTCAACCAATCTGGCAGCTCCCCTAATGTTGTAAGCCAATTCTTTGTCTAAAATTCTTTTGATTACAAATGGTTTGAAAATTTCCAAAGCCAATGTTTTTGGCAAACCGCATTGAGAAAATTTTAATTCTGGCCCCACCGCAATAACAGATCTGCCAGAATAGTCCACACGTTTTCCCAAAAGGTTTTGTCTGAATCTTCCCTGTTTTCCTGCCAAAATGGCGGCCAAAGATTTTAACAATCTTTTGCCTCCTGTGGTTGCGGTTGTCGTGACTCCTTTTCTCATTTCGTTGTCAATTAAGGCGTCAACAGCTTCCTGCAACATTCTTTTTTCGTTACGCACAATTACCGGCGGAGCTTTTATTTCCTGCAAATATTTTAACCTGTTGTTTCTGTTGATGACTCTTCTGTACAAATCGTTTAAGTCAGAAGAAGCGTATCTTCCGCCGTCCAACTGAACCATTGGTCTTAAATCTGGCGGCAAAACAGGCAAAACATCCAGAAACATCCATTCTGGCTTAACTCCCGCTTTCAGCATTCCCTGAAAAAGTTTTAACCTTCGTAAAATTTTCTTTTTTGTTGCCGGCGGAGCATTTCTGGCTTCCTCGGCAATTAATTCTGTTTCCTTTTTTAAATCAATTTTTTCAAAAATCTTTTTCACAACTTCAGCTCCTGTTCCCGCCTCAAAAACTTCTCCATATTTCATGGACAAAGTATGATAAACAACTTCAGACAAAATTCTCATTTCCTTAATTTCTAAAACTTCTTCCTTGGCTTTTTCTCTTGCCTGTTTTAAGTCATTTTTGGCGGCTTCTGTTTTTTCTTTCTTCACTTTTGACTTGTATTCTGATTCAATTGCATCCAAAATTCCGTCTCTGGCTTTTTCGTCAACTTTTGTAATAATATATGAAGAAAAATAAATAACTTTTTCCAGTTGCTGAGATGATTTATCCAAAACCAAACCCATTCTTGAAGGAACTCCCCTTAAAAACCAAATGTGAGATACCGGAGTATATAATTTAATGTGCCCCATTCTTTCTCTTCTTACAGATGACTTTGTAACTTCAACTCCGCATCTGTCGCAGACAACCCCTTTGTATCTTATTCTTTTATATTTTCCGCAAGCGCATTCGTAATCTTTTTCAGGACCGAAAATTCTTTCATCAAAAAGCCCGTCCTTTTCAGGCTTTTGAGTTCTATAATTAATTGTTTCCGGTTTAATTACTTCTCCGTGAGACCAGGACATTACATCCTCGGGAGAGGCAATTTTGATTCTTATTGATTCTAAGTCTAATACTCGCATAATTTTCGAGCGAAGCGAGGAAATTACACTGAGCTTTAGATGGATATATCGGTTTCATTATCTAAAGCGAAGTGTATGCCTTGCTAGTTTTTAATTTTTTATTTCGCAAATTTAAAAGTGGAAAGTATTTGAGACACGTCGCTATTAAAAGAAAAAATATCAATAACATAAACTAAATTATTTTTTTCTAAAATATACGTAGCACTAGTGTCCGTTTTTGGGTCCCTGCCAAAATAAAACTTTTCAGCTCGAAGTCCATTTATATAAACTGTTTCTCTTGTATGAGTTGCCTTATTACTTAACCATGAATCTATATTTCCGCTTTGGATATACAAATCTAGACCAATAGGCACACCATTCGGCTCGCCAATTGCTGATATTTGCATCCAATGAAGAGTTTTTCCCTCAGGAGTTTCAACAAATAAGCTCCACTTATCAGCTGGATATTTTATAGAAAATCCATACTGAGAATTTGTATATGTTTTCCAACCAGCAGTTTGGGTTTGGATTTGGTTGGTTTTTTGGCTCGAGCCAAAAAACTTACTATTTTGTTGTGCTTTTGTTGCAAATGTTGCAAAATATTGCCAAGCAAAAACTCCGCCGAAAAGAATAATTGCTATGGCGATGATAATTATGATGCCGACTAACGTTGAAATTCCTTTTTGTTTTTGCATATTTTTATGTTTTTTAATAATAATTTTTAATTTTAACTAACTATTGACAAGGGTGTTTAATCTGATATACTTAATATAGTTATCAGGTTTTCGAACTCCGTTCGAAAGAATCCGCAAAAAACAATCTCTAACTGGGGTTGTTTTTTGTTGTTTCTTTTTCTGATATAATTGAATTGCGGGGGTGGAGGGCATAGTTGCACGGTTGCAACCCTAACCTGATAACTTATGGATTCTTTAATTAGAATGGAGTTCAACTCTCCTACCCTCCGCACAAGGAATTCGCAGAAATGCGGATTTTTTGTTGCTATTTTTTGTCGTCGCGGTTGTCGCGTCTGTTTTCTCGGTCATCTCGTTCCATACGAGGTCTTTCTTTAACTTCCACCGCCATGCCAAGTGATTTTAACTCGGCAACAAGCAAGTTAAAGGATGCTGGAATATTTGGATTTCTAATTGGCTCGCCTTTCAAAATTGATTCATAAGCTGCAGCCCTTCCTTGCACGTCGTCAGATTTTATGGTCAACATTTCTTGCAAAGTGTGTGCAACTCCGTAACCTTCCAAAGCCCAGACTTCCATTTCTCCAAATCTCTGGCCTCCAAACTGGGCTTTTCCTCCTAATGGCTGTTGAGTAATTAATGAATAAGGACCAATTGACCTTGCATGGACTTTGTCGTCAACCATGTGAATCAATTTCATCACATACATATATCCCACTGTAATTGGCGTTGGAAAAGGTAATCCTGTTCTGCCGTCATAAACTGTAACCTGTCCAGACTCGGGCAAACCTGCCAATTTTAATTCTTCTTTCACGTCTTCCTGATTGGCTCCCAATAATGCGGGAGAAATTGCAATGTAATTTAATTTATGGGCTGCCCAGCCTAAGTGAGTTTCCAAAATTTGTCCCAAATTCATACGAGAAGGAACAGACAATGGCGAGACTACCAAGTCAATTGGAGTTCCATCGGCCAAGAATGGCATTTCGTGCTCAGCCAAAATTTTTGAAACAACTCCTTTGTTTCCGTGCCTTCCCACAAGCTTGTCTCCAACTTTTGCTTTTCTGGTTTCGGCGATTTCAACTTTAATTCTTTTTATAACTCCAGGCTCTAATTTGTGCCCAAGTTCTCTTGAAAATATTTTTACGTTGACAACTTTTCCTTTTTTTCCATGTTCCATTCTCAAAGAAGAATCTTTTACGTCTTTTGCCTTGTCTCCAAAAATTGCGCGAAGCAATCTTTCTTCCGGAGTCAGTTCTGCTTCTCCTTTTGGCGAAATTTTTCCAACCAAAATGTCATTTGGTCCAACTTCCGCCCCAACTCTTATAATTCCTTCTTCGTCCAAATCTTTCAATTTTTCTTCTCCAACATTTGGAATGTCTGAAGTTGTAACTTCAGGCCCAAGTTTTGTTTCCCGGACATCGCAAGTAAAATCTTCAATGTGGATTGACGTAAATTCGTCTTCCTTTGTCAATCTTTCTGAAATGGTGATTGAGTCTTCAAACCCTCCTCCTCTTAAAGGCAAAAAGCAAACCAAAACATTTCTGCCCAAGGCCAATCTGCCCTGTGAAATTGCAGCGCCGTCAGCCAACACATCGCCTTTCTTAACTTCTTCTCCCTTATAAACAATTGGTTTTTGATGAAAGCATGAATATTGGTTTGTCCTAACAAAAGTCTGCAATTCGTAATCTTCCTCCCGCTTTTTTCCAGAAATATTATACTCAACTTTAATATGCTGTGCGTCAACCTCTTTTATAACTCCGGACGCTTGGGCCAAAATTACCTGCCCAGAATCGCGGGCAACATTTCTTTCTGTTCCTGTTCCAACCAATGGAGCTTCCGGTCTTATCAGCGGGACTGCCTGTCTTTGCATGTTTGAACCCATCAATGCCCTTGAAGCGTCGTCATGATTTAAAAACGGAATCAGCGAAGTGGCAACCGAAATAAACTGCTTTGAAGAAACATCGCAATAATCAATTTCATCTATTTCAACTTCTTCCGGCTCGCCTTTTACTCTGGCTTCAACTTTGTTTGGTTCAATTTCTGGAAGAATTTTTAATGCGTCTGTTAACGGCACCGATGCCGGCGCTATATTGTGCCTTTCTTCTTCCTGAGCTGACAAATAGTCAACTTGTTCGGTTACTTTGCCGTTTTTTACTTTAAAATATGGAGCCTCAATAAAGCCATAAGGATTTATTTTAGCAAAAGATGCCAAATGTCCCACCAGTCCAACGTTAGGACCTTCCGGCGTTTCAATAGGACAAATCCTTCCATAGTGAGATGGCTGGACGTCCCTAACTTCAAATCCTGCTCTTTCCCGAGTCAAACCGCCAGGCCCGGTTGTTGTCAGACGTCTTTTGTGCTCCAATTCTGCCAATGGATTTTCGTTATCCATAAATTGGGAAAATGTCGAAGCAGTAAAAAATTCTTTTACAACAGCTATCAGCGGTCTTGGATTTATTAACTGAATAGGAGTTACTGTGTCGGCTTCCAAAGTGGACATTTTGTCTTTAATAATTCTTTCCATTCTCATCAAGCCAACTCTCAACCTGTTCTGCAAAAGCTCAGACAATGTCCTAACCCTTCTGTTTCCCAAATGGTCAACTTGGTCAGCTTTTGCGTCGGGGTCGTTATTCAACCGAATAACTTCTTTAACAACTTCAACAATGTCATTTATGCTTAATATCCTGTCTTCTTTTGTAATTTCTTTATTTAAATTTTTCGGAGCCAAACCAGGCAGTCTCAGCCAAGTTTTCCATCTGCCGACTTTAGACAAGTCATACCTGTCAAAATTAAAAAACATTGAAAATATCAAATCTTGCGCCGTGTCCGGAGTAACCAAATCGCCTGGCCTTAATCTTCTGTAAACTTCAACCAATGCTTCTTTCTGGTCTTTACAGGTGTCGCGTTTTAAAGTTTCTTTTATGTATTTTATTTCTCCTGTGTCAACATCTTTAAATGCTTTTTCAACCTTATCAACTCCGTCCAAGCCCAAAGCCATAAGCAAAGTTGTTGCCGGAACTTTTCTTTTTCTGTTTATTTTTACTCCAATGAATCCAGATTCTTCTGTTTCAAATTCAAGCCAGGCTCCTCGGTTTGGAATAATTTTTGAGCCAAAATAATTTCTGCCACGAAATGTGCGGTTTGTAAAAAACGCTCCGGGGCTTCTGATAAGCTGTGAAACAACCACTCTTTCCACTCCGTTTACAACAAAAGTTCCCCTTTCTGTCATAACAGGGAAATCGGCAAGATATACTTCCTGCTCTTTAACTTCTTTTGTTTTTAAGTTTACAAGCTTAATTTTTACCCTTAAAGCAGCTTCCAAAGAATCGTTGTTCTTTTTGGCTTCCAGACCGTTTTTGTAATTCGGCTTTGCCAGTTTGTAATCGCCAAACCAAAGCTCGAATTCTTTTCCGGTATAGTCGCGAATTGGAGAAATTTCTTCTAAAAGTTCTTTTACCCTGACTTTCCAAAAATCTTCCCATGTTTCCTTTTGCATCGTCAAAAGGTGGGGAGTTGAAAACTGAAGTTTAGATTTTGAAAAGTTCTTTACTTTGCTTATAATTTCTACCATTATAAATTTTTTGTAGAAAGAGTTCGATTCTACAGATTAAAATGTTTTAATAAAAAAAATTCCGAACGCAATAAAAAATCGCCGGACGAGGTTTTTATTTTTTCTCTAGAGTAAAGTAGCCACTTCTTTTTATATAACTATATCTTATTCTATTTAATATAAGGTGTCAAGGGGTTAATATCCTATCGCCTGATTTTGATGCTTTGGAGGATGCCAAGGCAAATAAAGTTGCCGATTAAGCCCGAGCCTCCATAACTGATAAACGGCAAATAAATTCCCACAACCGGCAACAAAGAAAGGTTCATTCCAATGTTAATAAAAAACTGGGCGGTCAAAATTATTGCAAAGCCCGAAGCAAAAAGCCGGGGAAAATTAGACTTTGACATAATTGCAATTTTTAAAACTCGCCAAACCAAAAACCCATAAATTGCAAACAAAAATATAACTCCGATTATTCCCCACTCTTCGGCAATTACAGAAAAAATAAAATCTGTGTGAGGCTCGGGCAAAAATCCGTATTGCACCTGGCTCCCCTTTGCCATTCCCTGCCCTAAAATTTGACCAGAACCAATTGAAATTTTTGTTTGGTTTTGACTCCACGAAGCGCCCAAATAATCATAGGGAAACAAAAAAGATGTAATGCGTTGTTTTTGATAATCGTGAAGCAAAAAACCCCAGGCAAACCCGGCCACCAGCAAAAAACATAAAGACAAAATTAAAAAGTGTTTTAGCTTAATCCCTGAAACCAGTAAAATTCCCAGCCAAATCAGCAGTAAAACCATGGTTCCGCCCAAATCCGGTTTTATGAAAACCAGCAAGGCAGGAGTTAAAACATATAAGCCGGAAAAAATAATGTTCCTAAATTTATACATTTCAACGTGACGCATTGAAAAATATTTTGCCAGCAGAACAACCAAAACAATTTTTGTCGGCTCAATCGGGTCTAAAGACAAAATTCCAACTTTGTACCAGCCCCTGGTGCCTCTTATCACCGGCGCAAAAAAATGAAGTCCCGCCAGCATCAACAAGCAAATTGCGTATAAAATTAAAATTAAATAAGAATTGTTTCTTAAAATTCTGTAGTCAAAAAAACTGAACAAAATCATCAGTAAAAACCCTATAACAAAAAAAACAATCTGCTTCTCAAAATTAGAAAAATTGTTTTTTGCCACGCAGGTTGACCAAATTCCAGCTAATCCAAAACAAACCAGCAAAATTGCCGGTATTATTATCCCCCAATCAAGTTTTCTCAACTGACTTGTTAAAATCCCCATTATTTTACTAATTTCAAAAATTCTTTTTCAGAAAGCGTTTTTACTCCAAGTTTTTTGGCCTTATCTGCCTTGCTTCCTGGTTCTAACCCTACCACAACATAACTTGTTTTTGAAGATACAGATTCAGAAATATCCCCGCCCAATTCCCTAATTTTTGCTTTTGCTTCGTCACGACTCATTGATTCTAAAGTTCCGGTCAAAACAAAACTTGACCCGCTCAACTTTTGGGTTTTGGGTTTTGGGTTTTGAGTTTTAACAAATTTTTGGAGTTTCTCTAAAAATTTGACATTGTCTTTTTCTTCAAACCACTCATAAATAGACTTTGAAACAATTGGCCCAATATCTGAAATTTTATCAAAATCCTCCAGTTTTGCTTCTTTAATTTTTTTGATGCTTCCAAAATGTTTTGCCAGGTCAATTGCTGTTTCTTCTCCAACGTTGCGAATTCCCAAGGCATAAATAAATCTCGATAAAGCAATTTCCCGTTTTTCCTGAATTGATTTTATTAAGTTTTCAGCTGACTTTTCCGCAAATCTCTCCAAACCTTTTAAATCACCTTCTTTTAACTCAAATAAGTCTGCCGGCGTCTGCACCAGTCCTTCATCCAGCAACTTGTCTATAATTTTTGGCCCCAAGCCGTCCATGTTAAAAGCAGCGCGAGAAACAAAATGGTAGAAATTCCTTCTTTTCTGCGCAAAGCAGTTTTTGTTGGGACAACGCAAAAGCACTTCTCCCTCAACTTTTTCTAATTTTGTTCCGCAGGAAGGACATTTTTCCGGCATTTTAAAATTTTTCTCGTGGCCGGTTCGCAATTCCGGCAAAACTTTTATAATATCCGGAATTACGTCGCCTGCTCTACCAACAATCACCGTGTCGCCAATTTTCAGGCCCAGTCTTTTTATTTCGTCTTCATTGTGCAAAGTTGCCCTTGAAATTGTAATTCCTGTAACTTGCACAGGTTCTAAAATTGCCACCGGTGTCATGGCTCCTGTTCTGCCAACCTGCACTATTACGTCTAAAACTTTTGTGGTTGACTGCGCCTGAGGAAATTTATAGGCAATGGCGCCCCGCGGAGCTTTGCCCACAAAACCCAATTTTTCAAAAATTTCATTATTGTTTATTATCACAACAATTCCGTCAATTTCGTAATCCAGCTTTTCCCTTCCTTTTATCCAGTGTTCTCTGAAATGCAAAACTTCCTCTAAACTTTTACAATATTTGTTGTGCTTATTTGTTTTAAAGCCTAAATCTTTTAAAATTTTGTGAGTTTGCTCGTGGGTTGCCTGGCTAAAATTAGTTTTTAAGTCATATATAAAAGAATCCAGTTTTCTTAAAGCAGTAATTTTGGGGTCTAATTGCCTCACAGAACCTGCTGCAATATTTCTTGGATTTGCATAAACTGCCAAGCCTTTTTCTTTTTGTTCTTTGTTTATTCTTTTAAATTCTTTTTTAGTAATAAAAACTTCCCCCCGCACAACTAAAGTTTTGGGGACGTCCGACGTCCCACCGGACGTCGGACGTCCTAAGACTAATGGGATTGCTTCAACTGTTTTTAGGTTTTGTGTAATATCTTCTCCAATATTTCCATCTCCCCTTGTAGAACCTGTTTGTAAAAATCCGTCTTTATAAATTAATTCAATTGCCAGGCCGTCAATTTTTAATTCGCAATAATAATTTATTTTATTTTTGTCTTTTTCAGGAACTAATTTTATAAATCTTTCCTGCCAATCTGTAATATCGTCTTTTGAAAATGCGTCGTTAAAAGAAAGCATTCTTTGGCTATGCCTTATTTTTTTAAACTCTTTTAAGGGCTGGCCTCCCACTCTTTGCGTTGGCGAATCTTGTGTAATTAAATCTGGAAATTGGTTTTCCAAATCAAAAAGTTCCTTTTTTAAAGAATCCAAAGCAGAATCGGAAATTTCCTGTCGGTCTTGTACATGATAAAGATAACGATGATGATTTATCGTTTTTCTTAATTTTTCAATTCTTTGTTTTATTTCTTGCTTATCCATATTTAAGAATTATTCAGGAATAGCAGCAATGCTTGTGCAATAACCATTATTGTTATTAACAGCGGCAATGCTTACATAATAAGTTACTCCTATTGTTCCTTCTTGCCACACCTTTTTATAATGGCCCTGCCCTTGAGCCGTAAGTTGCACCGTATCTACAAGAGTTCCGTCTTGATATTGTACATAGGCTGTAACTGTCACATCATTACCATACGGACTAACAGTAGCTGAAATGGTTATTTTCCCGTTATTGCTGACAACGCTAACCGCATTTGTTATGCTCGGGCCCAAATCGGCTCTGACTTCTCTTGTGATATTTAAATTCACAGCCCTGTTTGCATCTGCATAAGTCCCGTATGATTGCAGATACCCTCCGGACAGTTTGCAGAATTCTCCGGAAAGCAAAGAAATATTGACAACCTCATTATAATATTTTTGCGGATCAGAATTCATATTAGTTTTAAAAACAATACGGCAATCTGTGCAGTTTGCGCAACCGTCTGCAGAATTAGGAGTGGCAGAACAAGTATCGCATCCTGTTGTGAAAATATCTGACGCGCAGTAATTCAATGCCGCGCAAATATTGCAAACACCTCTTGACGCGCCGTCCGGTATAACTTGCCTGTCGTAATAAAGAACTTTTTCAGCTCCGCTGTCGGCTACATAAAAAGCTATTGTGGAATTGCCTATATTTCTTGCAATTTTTATCTCGCTGTATAAAAGAGCGCTTACAGACAAAACCACAGATAGGATAATTACCATTATGAAAAAAATGATTATTAATGATACCCCTTTTTGCAAATTATTCAACATTTATAAAATTATTACTTAACATTAAGATTTCTTTGCGAAACCGTTATTTGAACCGGCATAGCCGACTCGCCCAAAACATTGATATTAAAAAATATAGTCAATCGGGGCTGGACATTATCTGCATTTGAAACTCCATCACTCAGACCTCCGTTAAAATAAACATTGGCAGAAGTTATCTGCAAGTTGCCAGAAATAATAGGCGCGGCGTCATCATCATTGCCATTGCTGACGCCATTGGCGCCTTTCAATTCTTTCAAAACCATTGGAGAATTCAAATCTCCGTGGATGTAATTATCAAAGAAAAATTCCTGGCAGTAGCCGTTTGACTGGTTTATAAATTTTATGCCTCCCGATGCGCTGGTGCGGGTAAGCAGATAAATGTATCCCATATGGTCTTCTCCCAAACAGTTTCCTGAAACATCTGTTGTTGCCATTCTCAAAGCTTTTGACATATATTCTTCAGCATAACTGACTTGGTTTAGAAGCTGCTGTTGCGCCAAAACTTTTTTCTGCTGGCCGACAATAGAAAGAAAAATGCCAATAGCCACTCCGACAATAAACAAAAACACAGCCATAACCACAATAAGCTCAACAATGGTAAACCCCTTATTATTCTTAAATTTTAAATTATAAATTGTCATTAGTGGTTTATATAATTATACCAGTCATATAATGTTCCTTCTGTTGAAATGCAATTAGATGGGCCGCAACCATCGCTTTGAGCTGTAACTCCGGGACTTAAAATAGTTGATTTTTTATCCCAAAAAACTTCTACAGTAACTTTTATGATATGGTCTGACTTTCCATCAATATCTTCAACCGGAGAAATTATAATTTTTCTTTGAAACTTGGTAATTGTGGCATTGTTTTGATTATATCCATAAAAACCATTTTCATTATTTATATAAAGATATTCTCCTGAATTGCCGGACATGCTTGTTTTAGAAGTATAATCTGCCTCGCATCCTGTATTAATATTGCTGCAGGCGCTAATTTCGCTAAACCCGTCCAACCAAGAAGCCGGGCACGACACGCCGTCAGGAAGAGGAGTAACGCCCGAAGCGCAAATATCCATATGTAGCCAATTCGTGTCTCTTATGTTTCTGACTATTTCCATTCCCTCTTGCGCCAAATAAGTTGCCGTAAGCCTGTCCGATGAATCTGAAGTCAAAACAACAACCATTGAAAAAATGCTGAAAATTCCTATGACGCCCACAGACAAAACAAAAATAGAAATAATCAATTCTATTATTGTAAATCCCGTTTCTTCTTTGAAATTAAAATTCATAAAGTAAAATTTATGGGACAATATTTATAAGTCCCGATGTATTTACAAAAACTTTTCTGGCTGACAATCCGTTGTTCAAGACAATGTTAATTCCAGATTGCCCTAAATTAAGAGTATCTATTGTTGTAATCGGGTCTGGCGGAGTGAAATTTACGCTGGCATAACTACCCATAATATTTTCAATGCCTTCAATGTATAAACTTGGATTTTCCTTGCTCACATCAATTTCGTCTATAACGCAATCGGTCGCAAGCGGATATATAATTGGGTTTCCCTGGTCGGCTTCATCGCAAAAAGGATATGACAGGTCGCCACTATATTTTTTATCTCCGTTTACATCGGCATATATCACATATTTTATATTTTCGCGCGGGTTTGTATTGCTGACATCAAAATAAATTCCGTATCCTTCCACTGTTATCGGCTGGCCGTTTGTGTCATTCAATTTAATTCCGGACAATCCCAAATCCTGAGTTCTTCTCAAATCCTGCGCCAGCTTATAAGCAGCTCTGGAAAGCGCATATTGCTTTTGAATTCTGGGAAAATCAGAAATTACAATAAGCGAAAACAAAGCAATTATAAAAATCATAACAACGATTTCGACGAGAGTAATTCCTTTGCTATATTTTTTTAAATTTGAAAAAAATTTAGATACCATTGAATTATTTGACTTCCATAAAGCAGCGCCAAAAAAGTTCCCGCAATCAAAAATGGTCCAAAAGGTATTTCGCTTTTCAAACCTTTTTTCTCAAAAACCATCAATATTATTCCTATTATAGCACCAAAAAAGAATGCTAAAAACAGAGCAGTTAAAATATTCGGAAAGCCCAGCAAAAGTCCCATCAAAACAGCTAGTTTTACGTCTCCAAAACCCATCCACCGCCCTTTTGAGATTAAAAATATAAACAAGAAAAAACCGGCTGCGATGATTAGCGCAATAAAAACATTTAATATGTTCTGCCAATTGGTTAAATTATAAATTAAGGAAATTACTATTGCCGGGAATAAAACTTTGTCGGGAATCAAATAATGCTTCAAATCATAAACAAAAATTACAATTAAGGAGCTGGCAATATAAAATAAAAAAGCAAGGTTTAAAAATTGAAAAATTTCGATTTGATTCGAAATTCGAAATTCGAAATTCGAAATTAGCAGGAATATGATTCCTGCGGCAAGTTCGACTAACGGATATTGCAATGATATTTTTGCTTTGCAATACCTGCATTTTCCGCGCAGAAATAAAAAGCTTAAAACAGGAAATAAATCATACCAAAATAAAGTGTGTTTGCAATGCGGACAAAATGACCGGCCTTTTAAGCTTTTTTCTTCTTCTAACCTGTAAATTAGGCAATTCAAAAAACTGCCGATACAAACCCCGAACAAAAAAACAAAAAAACTTATTATATAACTGATAAACATTAAATTATTTTACCATTTTTATAATAAAAAAACACCTTTTGCAAAAAGATGTTTGTTTGCTTCCTGTTTTATTTTAAAATTCTTCCTCGTAATTCTTTAGCTGTTTTTTCGAAAAATTCTTTAAGCTCATCAATTGTTATTTTTTTTATCATTCTTGGCAACGCTTCTATCCTCTTTACTTTTGCCAACTCCCCGCCAAGAAAAATATCTTCAATTTTAATGCCGAATTTAATCTCTGCATCTTCGCGTATTTCGTCCAAACTAAATTTACTGAGCAAAAAATAAATATCAACAAAATCTTTTGGATCAAATCGGTCAAGCAAAGTCATTAGTTTATTGGCCGCGATATCTCTTAAGCTGTCTGTTTTTATATTTTTCCATTCGGTTGGTTTTTCTAATTGCTTGAAAGGATATCTTGTAAATTCAACTTTTAATTCTTCTTTTCCAATTTCAAAATAAAACTGGCTTCTGTCATAAATTTTTTCATAATTAATTTCGTTTGCTCCGATTATGCCTTTCAGTTTTTCCGCAAAGCTATGCAAGAAAGCTCTGTCGGGCTCTTCAAAAATAAAAAAATCTAAATCATCAGAAAAACGATGCTGCAGATAGCAAACTGCCAGCGCCGTTCCGCCGGATAAATAAAAACCTTCTAAATTTGGTTCTTGCCCTACTGCGCTGATAACCTTTTCCTGAATATTTGTTAAAATTTCTTGTCCCATAGAAGCAATTCCAAAAATGCCCGTCGATTTTCAGGAATTTTTAGTTTATGAATATACTTTTCTAAAAGCTCGCGGTCTATTTTTTCTTTGCCCAAGCCGAAATTGATAAGGCGTTCTAGCCCCCAAATTGGGTCTTTCTCCATTTGCTTTGCATATTCTCTTTTATTATAATCCCATGCCATATATCATCAATTTCATTATACACAAATTATAATAAAAAAACAGAGCTCAACAAAGAGCCCTGCTTTTAATTCCAACTTTACAAAAACTTTTTTTGCGTTGATATTTATGGACAAGCTCCTGTGGCGCAAGTCGCGCTAGCAGTTGCTGCCTCTACTTTTTTGCCGGAAGAATCAACGCAAAAACTTTTTGTTGCATCGTTTTTTAATACTACGCTGGCGCACCATTTAGTAGATGGGTCGGTGCATGTATTAGTGGCGCCTGAATCGCAGGCACAGGTCATGGTATATCCTGCGGCCGTTAAAGCTGTATTGATAGAGGCTCCGCCAGTTGTTGCTGTACAGAAGGTATTATACTTGCCGTTGTTCGCAGGGGTATCAATATATACAGTGCCCCTAGTCATCATACTTGCCAAATTACCTCTTGCTGCCGCGTCTTTGCCTTTGTTGATGTATTGGGTGACGTTAACCAACACAATGGCGGCTAATACCGCGATGATTGCGATAACGACGATTAATTCAATGATTGTAAAACCCTTCGATTGGCTCAGGGCTAAGCCTTTTGATTTATTCATTTTGTTGTTATATAAAAGTTTTTATTAATTTATTATATTTACTTATTATATTCTTTAACAAAATAGCAAGCAACATATAGGGTGTGGATAACTCAAAAAAAACAGAGCTCAATAAAGAACTCTGTTTTTAATTTTAATTTCGCAAAACAATTCTTGCTTTATAATTACAAGCAAGTTCCTGTTGCAACTAGACATGTCCCGCTAGCTTTACTCAACTTGTTTCCAGTAGAATCCACGCAATACGTGTTCGTGGACGATTTCAAGGTAACTTGCGCACACCAATTTGTAGATGGATCAGCACAAGCAGCAACATTGCAAGTGGCTGTAACTGTGTAACCAGCGGCAACTAATGCGTTATAAACAGAAACATAACCAGCTGCGCCAGTTCCAGTACCCGTAATAAAACCATTATAAGTGCCCGGTTTAGCATTGACGGGTGTAGTATCACCCGCAAACCATGTGGCTCCGTTTGTTATTAAAGAAGCCAAGTTGCCTTGTGCTGCTGCGTCTTTGCCTTTGTTGATGTAGCCGGTGACGTTAACCAACACAATGGCGGCTAATACCGCGATGATTGCGATAACGACGATTAATTCAATAATTGTAAAACCTTTTGATTTATTCATTTTGTTATTATTTTATTTTTTAAGCTCGACCTTTCTTAAATATTATGGACAAACTGTGGCATCAAAATCGGCGCAAGCGGCAGTAACTGATTTCTTGGTTCCAGAACTGTCAACGCACCAATAATTTGCGGCTGTTGTAAGCAATTGAGAACAAGCGGCCCATTCTGTAGCGCTTTCGACGCATACTTTGTCTGCTGTTGCTGATGGGTCTTGGTCAAAGATAGGTTTTCCGGCGGCAAAATTGGCAGCGCAGAATCCTGTGTAAGTATGATTTGTATCGTAGAATGTGGCTCCGTTTGTAAGCAAGGTTGCCATGTTTCCTTCTATTGCCGCGTCTTTGCCCTTGTTGATGTATTGGGTGACATTAACCAACACTATGGCGGCCAATACCGCGATAATTGCGATAACGACGATTAATTCAATAATTGTAAAACCTTTTGATTTATTCATTTTATTTTTTAAGTTTAAATTGTTTAATTTATTAGATTTTCTATACTTCGCCTTACGGCTCAGTATCTCGCCCCGTCAAACGGGACTCGACCTTTTTTATATTTTACTTCATTTTACAGAATTAAAGATATTGACGCAATAGCAAGATGTGGATAACTTCGTAGCGAGCAAGGCGAGCGGAGATCCTGACGCCCGAAGGCGGAAGGATAATAACTGATTTAATCAGGGCAGTGCGTTATATCCTCTCCGTCTGGACAAATGGTAATATCGCCAACGCAATGGTTATAGCATATTTCTTTTTTCATTCCCCTGCTGTCAACACAAAAAGCCAAATTCGGATTTGTAAATTCCCTGGCGCAGGCAGCCCATGCTTGGGAAATGGCGCCGCAACAAGCTCCGGTGGGATTCGAATTTTCGTCGTAGCATATAGTTGAAGGATTTGCCGGCGCTTGGGAAGCGATATTTGCAACAACAGGGGAAGTGCAAAAACTGACTCCTTCTTTGTTATAGCTGTTGCCGTTGTTGTTATAAAAAACTTCTCCGGCAGGAATTAAAATAGCCAAACTGCCGGAAACATTAGCGTCTTTACCCCTGCTGATGTATTGAGTAACCGAAAACAAAATAATTCCGGACAAAACAGCGGTTATCGCAATAACAACAACTAATTCTATAATTGTGAATCCTTTATCCATAAATAATTTAAAATTTAAAATTTTAGATGGTTCCCAAAGCTCCATACAACGGCTCTAAAATGGAAACCGCCACCAAAGCCACGCCTGCTCCTAAAAAAATTATCAGTATGGGCTCCAAAAGCGCTGTAAATGTTTCCACTGCTCTTTTTATTTCTTTATTGTAAAAATTAACTATCTCCATTAAATTCTTGTCCAACGTTCCTGTTTCTTCGCCAACTTGAATCATCTGCACCACAAACGGCGGGGCATAATCGGGATATCTTACCAACACCGAGCTTATTTTTTCTCCTTGTGAAACTCTTTCTTCAGTTTCAGTCAGAATTTTTTTATAAACAGAATTGCCCACCGTGTCTTTGGTGATTTTCAGCGCGTTGTTGATTGAAAGCCCGGCTCCCACTAAAGTGGAAACACTTTCGGCAAACCTGACAAGAAATGTTTTTTTGAAAAATCCTCCTATAAACGGCACTTTTAAAGACCATTCATCATATCTTTTTTTGCCTTCTTTGGTTGTAAAATAATAAATTATAAATCCGACCAAGATAAAAAATCCGACCAGCAAAATCCAGCCGTAATTCGCCAGAAAACCATAAAAGCTAATCATAAGCTGGGTAAATAACGGAGGCTTTGCCGTGGTCTGCTTCAATAAATCAACCAATTTAGGCATGACGAAAAATATGATAATTGGAACCACCACCAACAAAACCGATATGACGAAAATAGGATAAATCATAGCTCCTTTTATTTGGGACGATATGTCCGATTCTCTTTCTAAATGGTCTGAAAGGAAATAAAGCGATTCGGAAATTTTTCCTGACGCCTCCCCTGTTTTTATCAAGCTGACGTAAAAAACATTGAAAACATCGGGAAATTCAGCGAATGCGTCCGACAGGGAATTCCCTTCTTCCACTAATTGGGAAATCTTTAAAATTTTTTCCTTAAAGTTCTGATTTTTTATTTGGAGAGCCAAACTTTTCAAACTCTGGGTAACAGGAACCCGCGACTGCACCATCACGGCCAATTGCCTGGAAAATATCGCCAAGTCTTTCTTGGAAACTTTGTTCAAAAATTCTATATTTCCAGTCTGAAAAATCAGAGGAGATTGCTCCTTTATAGATGTGACAAAAATATTATATTTTTGCAGAAGAAGGACTGCCGCTTCTTTGGAAGATGCCTCAACCGCGCCTGTTTCAATCTTGCCCTCCTTGGACCTGGCTTGATAAAAATATTTCATTTAAAAGTTATCGCAATAAGTTTCTTATTTCAGAAGGGTCCAGCGAGTAATCTGTCGCATTCTTCAAAGATATTTCTTTTTTCCTTACCAAGTCCACCATTGCCCTGTTGAAAGAAATCATTCCTTCTTTCGCCGATGTTTCTATGACAGCCGGAATTTCGTGTATTTTGTTTTCTCTTATCAGGTTGGAAATGGCATTATTGCAAATCAGCACTTCGCAGACAGGTATGAATCCTCCTTTAATTCTGGGAATCAATCTTTGAGAAATTATGCCCAAAAGAGAGCTCGACAGCTGAAATCTTATTTGGCTCTGCTGGTCGGCCGGAAAAACATCAACTATTCTGTGGATTGTCTGGGCCGCTGAATTGGTGTGCAAAGTTGCAAAAACTAAATGTCCTGTTTCAGCCGCCGTAATTGTCGTGGCAATTGTTTCTAAATCCCTCATTTCGCCAACCATAATCACATCAGGATTTTGGCGCAGGCTGGCGCGCAAAGCATTGTTAAAATTCAAGGTGTCTGTTACAACCTCTCTTTGGTCGATAATCGCCCGGTCAATAGGATAAGTATATTCAATCGGGTCTTCAACCGTAATTATATGAACCGACCTGGTATGATTTATTTCGTCTATCATTGCTGCCAAAGTGGTTGATTTTCCCTGGCTGGTGGCTCCAGTCACCAGAATAAGCCCTTGGGGACGCGATGTAAAATCGTGCAAAACCGGAGGAAGATTCAGCTCTTCTATTGTCCTTACTTTTGACGGGATAAAACGCAACGCCAAGCTGATTGAGCCCCTCTGGAAAAAAATATTGATTCTAAACCTGCCCCTATCTTCATACTGGTAAGAAAAATCAATTTCTTTGTCTTCTAAAAATTTCTTGCGCTGGACTTCCGACATTATGGAAAACGCCAATTCCTCGGAATCTTTTGCCATAATTATCTTTTCCTGGCTAAGGGGAATGAGCTGGCCGGTAATGCGTATATTGGGCGCATGACCGACGGAAATATCCAAGTCAGAGGCTTCTTCTCTAACTGCTATGTCTAAAAGTTTTTTAAGATAATTTAAATAATCCATAACACAAAAATTTTAAATTTTAAATTTTTATTTTTCTTCCGTTGCCCTGATAACTTCTTCAATTGTTGTCTGGCCGTTTAAAACTTTCAATATTCCTTCCTGCTCCATGGTAAGCATGCCTTGTTTCTGAGCCACCTTAAAAATCATGCTTTCCAAAAGGCTGGTTTGCATCAATTCAGCCAGCTCGTCTGACATCGATAAAACTTCAAAAAGTCCCATTCTGCCTGAATATCCCAAAAATCCGCAAACTTCGCATCCCTTTGCCGCATATATAAACAATGGCTCTTCTATTTTCACCTCGCTTTTGGCTGAAGCCGGCATATTTTTTATTTTTTCCAAAATATAACTTTTTATTTTTTCCGAAGGCCTTACTTTTATTTTGCAATGCGGACATAAAACCCTAATTAATCTCTGAGATATGACAACTTTCAGGGTAGACGGAATCAAAAATGGCCTCACTCCCATATCTATCAATCTGGGAATCACGCCGACGGAAGAATTGGTGTGCAAAGTAGACAGCACAATGTGTCCGGTTAGAGCGGCGTTTATAACCAAGCTGGCTGTTTCTTCGTCTCTGACTTCTCCAACCATTATAATGTTCGGGTCCTGCCTTAAAATTTGACGAAGTCCTCTGGCAAAAGTGTATCCTATTTCGGGCTTCACCTGCGACTGGTTGATGCCGGCGATGGAATATTCTATCGGGTCTTCAACCGTAACAATGTTGACCGAGTCTTGGTTTAAAATGCGCAAGATGGCATACTGGGTTGTTGTTTTTCCAGAGCCGGTCGGACCGGTGAATAAAATCATTCCGTATGGCTTTTTTATCGCCGCTTTTACAACTTCCAGGCTTCTTCCCGTCATTCCCAAATCTTCAAAAGACCTCGCTCCAGTTGACGGATCTAACACTCTAATCTCAACTTTTTCTCCGTAAAGAGTGGGAAATGTGGAAACCCTGAAATCAACGTCTGAATTATTTATTTTCACGGAAAATCTTCCATCCTGGGGCATTCTGTTTTCATCTATTTTAAGCGCTGAAAGAATTTTAATCCTGGCAACAATGGCAGGGTGCACTTTCAAAGGCAAAGACAGGCTCAAATATAAAATTCCATTCAATCGGAACCGCACATTCAATTTGTCCCTGCCCGGCTCTATGTGGATATCTGAGGCATTGCCTTCAAGAGCATGCCTCAAAATAACCAAAACCATTTTTATGATTGGCGCGTCTTCTGTTATTGTTTCGGCTGCAAATTTTTTCTTCGGCGCATCGAAAATTTTTCCGCTTTCTTCGCTCAGGCTTTCCAAAGCTTTTTTCGTCTCAGAAGATATATTTTTGCGCTGTTTTGAAAGATTTGCCAAGTTTCCCGGAGTTATCAGGCAGATTTGGTAAGTGAAATTTTCCTGATTTGCCAGAAATCTTAAAGCATTTTGGGCCGCTATATCTTCGGGATAAACCATTCCAATTAAAACAGATTTTCCGTCTTTTTCGACAGAAGCCATTTTATAATTGACAGACGCTTCTTCGGGTATCAATTCCAAAACATCAGAAGACACTTTCTCCGCATCAATTTTTTTTAAAGGAACGCCGGAAATTTTGCTCTTCAAACCGAAAAGAAAATCTTCGGAAACAATATTTTTAGATAAAATAATTTCTTCCTCGGTTTTACCGAGTTTTGCTGACTGCGTTTTCAAATCATTAAGCATTTTCTCAGTCAGGAATCCTTGTGCGAATAATTCTTGCAATAATTTCATATAAATTTTTTATTTTGCGCCGTATTTATTGATAATATGGGATAAAAGGATTGTCTCTGCCGATTTGCACTTCCTCCAATTTAGACACGGTCAAGCCCATGTCTTGCAGAATTTTTTGGGCTTCTTCTTTCGAAACAGCAGATATAAAACCTGTTTCTATCTGGCGGTCGCTGGTAGAAGCCGTATAGGTATATTGCGTTTGCATCGGAGAAAATGTTTGGAGATTTTTGAATTGCTCCGAATCAAAAATACCCATATCAACGTTGACTTTCGGCTTGTTGAAAACCAAGGATGAGGAAACTTCTTTTGGCTCGGACAAAAAAACTCCAAGAGAAACAATAGTTAAAAACAGCAGGAAAACTATTGTAATTCCCATAAAAAATACTTTTTGCCGTTTTTTTGGTGATATGAATACTACTGCCATAATTAGTAGGAATGTGTTTTTATTTGCAAACTGAAATTATACGGCGGACCTGATTCAGAGCCGAAAGAAATGCTGGTAACTTCAAAAATACGCGATGAATTTTCCAATGAAACGATGAAATTTTCCAATGACTCATAATCTCCCGACAGGCTCATTGAAAAAAATATGTCTTTAATATTATTGCCGGCAGTGCCGGCATTGGCATTTACGCCAATCAAGGAAGATTTGGACAAAAATAAATTTTTGACTATAAGCCCGTTTTCGTTGGCTGTTTCCTGGAGAAAATAAATAGTATTGCCCAAATCGGCGTTTTTCGGCAGGGCATCATCAATTTTCTGGACATCATCCTGGCGACTCTGCAGGTCAAAATAAGTTTTAGTTATGGCTGCGTAGTAATCAAATTCCGCGTTAAACTCCGCTTTTTTTTCGCCAAATTCTGTCCGCAATTGTTTAAATGTATTATATTCCGGCACTGCCAAAAAGAATATCAACAATAAAATGATGAAAAAAGTTACGGCTATGGCAATGGGACGGTCTATTTGCATTGAATAAATTATTTTATTGCGCCGGCAGTTGGTCTGACGGCGTCGTGGTTTCCAAAATTGGAAGCGTATCAGAAATGTAATCGAATATATTCTGGTTCAACACAAGGTCTATGTTGAAAGATATTCTTGCAGATTCTCCCAGTGTAGAATTCAGGGTTCCTATGCTCTTGATATATTTTTTATTGCCTTCATTTTCAAATATTGCCACTTGCCTGGAAAAAGAATCCATGTCGTCAGCCTCGCCGGATAATTGCACAGCACTATTTTTTTCATCCAGGCTAAACTGCTTAAACCAGACATTCTGCATAGTCTGCTTTTGCGCAAAAACAAACACATTTGAGGCAAATTCATGATTTTTAAACAGCTCGGAAAAATCATTAATCTTATTCCGGTAATCAATGACATTTTTTTCATATTCATTCTGCTGGTAAGTTCCCACTGTCTGCAGAGCTAAAGTTTCTTTTTTTATATCTTCTCTCTGCAAATTGTTCTTAATCAGAAAAATAAGATAGCAAAGCACGGTGGCTATCAGCAAAGATATCACAAAATAAAATATCACATCCATCCACCAGAATTTTTTATTTCTTAATTGGAATATTGCAGAAAAATCCATCTTATTATTATATTATACAACAAATTAAATTATAACGCATTATGTTTCCAATCCTCCCAACGCGACTCCCGTTGCCACAGAAAAACTTGGCGCCATTTTTTCAAGATTTTGTTCCAATATGGGAGGGTATAAAAGTTCGGAAAAGCAATTGGGAATTTCAACTTTCTTTTTTAAAACCTCTGCAAAATATTCTTTAAGCCCGGGCAGGCTGGACGTTCCGCCGGTCAGATAAATTACATCTGCTTCTTTACCCTCCTGCTGATAAAAATCAGATAATATTTTTTTCACTTCAATTATCAAAGGGTCAATCAGCAGATACAGCGTTTTGGAAATTTCTTCTTTTGAAGAAACCAGCCCTTCTTTATTTTTCAATTCTTCGGCTTCAACATGGCCCAAACCCAAAGCCGAAGATATGTTATAAGTGAGTTGTCTGCCGGCAAAATTAAAGCTATAGCTTTTTTTCAGGCTTTTTTTGTCAATCATACTGATAGTCGTGCTTTGGACTCCTATGTCTATCAAGCAAACGCAATTTTTGTTTTCTCTAACCAAAGATCTCACCAGCCCCATTGTTTCAGCTTCAACGGCATAAAGCTCCACGCCGGCCAATTGGGCGACTTTCTGATAATCCTGTATAATCTGATTCGGAATGGCAACTAAAAATATTTTCAAAGCCGATTGCTTTTCGCCGGGAGTTCCTCCTATCAATTTCCAATCCAAAGTTGTTTCTGTTATTGGCAAAGGAATATATTGTGAAGCATTGTAATAAACTGCTTCTTTTAATTCATTGGCGCCCATGGGCGGCAATTCAAAAGATGTGCAGAAAGTCGAAAAATCAGGAATTGAAAATATGACTGCTTTTGTTTTTATCCTTGCCTCGTCTAAAATTGCCCTTATTGCCCTGGAAACAAAATAATTGGAAAGCAGATAGCTTCCTTTTTCAATATTACGGAACGGCTCTTTATAAAGAGAGCTTGACTTTATTTCTCCGTAGTTTTCCAATGCTTTTCCCTGACCCCACCTTGATAATTCAACAACTTTGATTGACGAAGTGCCAACATCGATTCCCACCATTTTTTTAGGAAAAAACATTTTCAAAGGATTGGAAAAAATATTCAACTTTTCTATATTAAAATTTTCCAAAGGATTTGGACTCATAATTGATTTTATTATACAATAAAATCAATAAAACAACCCTGTGGATAACATAACGCCAAAAACCAAAGAGTTTCTCCTTGATTTGTTTTTCCCGAAGTTTTGTCTGGGATGCCAAAAAGAAGGAACATATTTATGCGACGACTGCCGGTAGCTTTTGGATATTTCTGAATATAATTATTGCCTTTGCGACAAGCCTGCCAGAATTTTATCAGACTCGAAATTGGGCAAGTGCAGCCAATGCCAAAAAAAAGAACTTTCCGGTCTTTATTTTGCGCTTCCCTACAAAGAAAAAAACATTACCAGGAAATTAATTTATCAATTCAAATACAAGCCATATTTGAAAGATTTGGCAAAGACTTTAGCAAGCATTTTAATTGAGCATTTTGTGCTTTCAAAAAATAATACAAATGAAATCTGGGAAAACTCTGTTTTAATTCCGGTTCCGCTGGATAAGAAGAAAATAAAAATACGCGGTTACAACCAATCTGAAGAGCTGGCAAAAGAATTGTCAAAAGTTCTGCAAATTCCTGTGATTTCCAATGTTTTGGTCAAAACAAAATCCACCAAGCCGCAAATGGAACTGAAAAAGGAAGAAAGAGAAAAAAATCTTCTCGGTGCTTTTGTAATAAAAAAATCCCTGCCTACCGGCGGGCAGGCCGAAAAAATTTCGGGTACAAAAGTATTTTTAGTTGACGATGTTTACACTACCGGCTCTACAATGGCAGAATGCGCCAAAGTTTTACGCCATGCCGGCGCGAAGCAAGTTTGGGGTATAACTATCGCCCGCGAAGGATAAAAATTACTTCAGCAAGGTTTTTACTTTTTCAACAATTTCTTCCGGAGTCAGCTGGGCTTTTACCAGAAAATCTGCGGCTCCCAACTTCAACCCTTTGCTGATTTCCTCCTGCTGTCCAAGGTTAGACAAAATAATAACAGGAATCGAGCCTGTTTCGCTGTCTGCTTTTATTTTTGACAAAACCTCAAAGCCGTCCATAGTCGGCAAAACTAAGTCAAGCAAAATTAAATCTGGCATTATTTTTTTTGCTTCTTTAACGCCGTCTGCGCCGTCGACTGCCAAAGAAACATCAAATCCTTCCGACGACATTTTTTTGCTTATCAGCTGCCTCAAAAAGATATCGTCTTCCACAATTAAAATTTTTTTTGCCATGTCTTTTTATTTTGTTATTATATATTATTTTATTATACTACTCTTTCAACAGTCTGCCAATCGCCATCAACCCACAACATAACAACTTCAATTGGAAATCCGAATGATTCAATTATTCCTTTGCATTTTTTAAGCTGTTCTATTTGCTCTTCTTTTGGAGCCGGATTTCCCGCGCACCCGAAATGCCCCACAATGGCAACTGCTTTTGAACCATAGTGATTTACCGAAATTTCAATTCTTTTTTTAATGTCGTCGATAACTGAAATATCGCAGTCTTTTCCTTCGCACAAAATCTTGTTTGGTCCGGGCTCGGTAACCATGTCCACATAATCTGCGCCATAATTTTTCTGCATATAAATCTTTACAGCATCTTGGACTCTGCCGTCCATACAATTTATTGCGCACGCAAATGTTTTTGTATTTTCCATATTATTTTATTTTTTAGCAAAGCGGAGGAGGTGAGACTCGAACTCACGAATCCCCTAAGGGATTACGGTTTTCAAGACCGTTGCAATAGCCGCTATGCGACTCCTCCAATAATAATATAACACATTTTTTAACTTATGACAATCCTAAACTTTTCAAAAGTTCTGAAAGTTCGTAGCCTTTTATTTCTCGAAAATCCCCTGCCTGCAAGCTTCCCAGCTTAATGTTCATAATTCTTCTTCTTTCCAAATTTACTATTCCATAACCTAAAGCGTCGCACATTCTTCTTATTTGATGTTTTTTCCCCTCTGTTAAAATTATTGAAAACCTGTCTGAGCTAATTTTTGTAACACTGCATTTTTTTGTAACATATCCGTCGTCAAGTTTTACCCCATCGGCCATTCTTCTAAAAAATAAATTTTCCAATTTTTTATTTGCTTTTATTATATATTCTTTTTGGTGGTTATATTCTGGATTTAAAAGCTTGTCTGTCAGCCTGCCGTCGTTGGTTAAAATAATAAGGCCGGAAGAATTTTTGTCCAATCTGCCCACCGGAAAAACACCTTTGCCAAAATTTACTATATCTTTTATTTCTTTTTCGCCCAATTGTGGGCTGTGCGTGATAACTCCTTTTGGCTTGTTAAATGCCAAATAAACCAACTTCTTTGTGGCATTATCGGCAACAACCACTTTGTCGTTTTCATTGACTTTATCTCCCAAAACAGCAATTTTTCCGTTGATTCTAACTTTTTTTTGTATAATTAATTCGTCTGCCTCGCGTCTGGCGCAGATTTTTTTGTAAGCTAAATATTTATTTATCCTCACCGGATATTTAATTTCTTCCATAGATTATGCCAAGACTGTATTTATAATTTGCAAAATATCATGTTTATGACTATCAGATAAAATGCCAAACATTTTTAGCATTTCTAGAAATACTTTAATGTTATTTTCCGTTATTTCAAAATGGGCAATTTCTTTTGTTTCGGCGGTTCGCCCGATTAAACTAGTTATAGCTTTTAGCTCTGTAATCGGGAAACATAAATATAACATCGGCTGTGTACCAACTGCATATTGTTTTTCGGTAATTTTTATCTCAGTAACTATTTCATATCCATTAAATTTATGGATTAAAAGTGGATATTTAACTTGAGTATATTCAAAATCAAATCCATTTATATTTTTTTCTATTGGGTGGCTGCGATCAATTTGCAACTCAGAATTGTTAGCAATCAAATCGTGGCTTTGTATTGAATTAAGATAAGTGATAACACCTTCTAATTCTTCTCTCGACACTATGTTCCATTTATAAAAATACCAAATATACTCCGATAATTCATAAAGCGCTTTAATTTTTCCATTTGCGCCAGTGAATTCGGTTTCTGGCAATGATGACTCTGCGAGTTTTTCGATTTCCTTTTTAACAACGTCATAACCGATTTGCCATTCAACATAATTACTCAAAGCAAATCCGTCGCGTTTAACAGCTACGGGCGTTCCATATTCATTTACAATCGAACGATTTTTAACGCGAATTTTTCCGCTGACAGCGGTTAATAAAATTGGCACTTCAATTTTATGTTCCTGCTCGTTAACTAAAATTTTTGGCATATTTTTCTCCAAATTTAGCTCCTAATAATTCTTTAAAATAATTTTCTATTTTTAGTTTAGCATTAGGAATTTCTCTAAATTTAAATTTATTTTTTAAAATAGGATTTGTGTGAACGCTCTGAGCAATAAAACATTCTTTTATCTCATTAAATTTTTTATTATCAATTATCACATCACAATTTCCGATAAAATACGGCATCTTATCTGCGTATTGTTTAAAGACATCAATATAACAATAGTATGGGAGCTTTTCCATAAATATATAAACAGTGTTATAAGTATCAGAATCGATAAAAGTACGATTACGTTTAAGCGCATTTATATCCCTTAAAGTCCAAAACTTTGCCACTGGTTTGTCATTTTTATTTAAATATTTTTTATTTGGATATTTTTGAACATAATGAACTATTGTGTCAAAATCTTTTAAACGAAAAAGTCCGTCATCTTTTACTCTAAATTGATAATCTTGAATATAATCATAAGTCATCCCATCTTGATCTCTTTTATAAAGAGATATTAAGATGGGAAAAGCCATTCCGCGAGAAGTATCAGAAAATTCATGACTGCTTATTATTAATCCGTCAATTAATTTATAGTTTTCGGCAAATTTTGAGAGCAAAGCAAAATTCGCTTTCTTTATTAGATAGGACAGCGGATGCAAAACACAAACGTAATCCGCTTGAAGTTTATTGTAAGAAAGCAAAAAAGACATCCCTAAATCTCTGGTTTTTATATCCGGGTCAATTTTATCTTGAACGGAAGCATCTTTTATAGAATTGCGGATTATAGAAGTTGTATCATTATACGGCGGATTACCTATGACTATAAGTTTTTCATTATTTCCAATCGTCAAGTTTTTCCGAAAAACACTTAAGAGTGAATTTTGATAAATAAAATCTACATCATCGATTCTTTTTTTTGCTTCAGAGATAGCTTTCTCATCGATATCAGCGCCGATCAATCTTTTTGCAATATTTTTTTTTGTTAAAAATGAACCATAGCCACAAGACGAATCTAAAATTGTAAAATCTTTGATACTTTGAATGTTTTTTTGCAAAATAGAATAAGCCAAATCAACAATAACCTCCGGCGTATAATAAGAGCCAAGATTAACCGTGTCCGTATGATTTAAATGTTCCTGATTTCTATTCATAACTTTATTATATCAGTTTTTCATAATATTTGGCGGAGGAGGTGGGAGTCGAACCCACAAGCCCCCGAAGGGGCAGAGATTAGCAATCTCTTGCAATAACCATTATGCGACTCCTCCCAATTGTTTTTTATTCTACCTTCAAAAACACTTTAAGTCAATTTGAAATTTTTGTGTTTGTTCATTCGGATAGATTATAGTATAATTAATCAATATGATTTGTACGAATCAAAATGCGAGGAAAAAGTTATTCAGCGGGAGACAAAGAAAAAGTTAAAAGATTAATATTGAGTGGCAAAAGTTATAATGAAATAACCAAAATTTTGGGTACACCTAAAAGCACAATCAGCGTTTGGTTTGGAAAGACATTGAAAAAACCTGTAAGTCGTAGGGCGATGCTTAATCATTTAAAAGAGGCTCGTAAGATTGCTGTAACAAAATTAAAAATTAAATGGGATAAAATTAGAAATGACGAAAATAAATTAATATCAGAAATAGTTGAAAAAGAATTGCCTACCTACCCTTTGGACAATATCGGATTTTACAAAGCCATGCTTTCAATGCTATATTGGGCAGAGGGAGCAAAACGTAAGGGTATGTCCGGTATGAAATTAGCAAATAGCGATCCTAAACTAATAAAATTATTTATAGCATTAATGAGAAAATGTTATAATATAGATGAAAGAAAATTTAAGGTAGGATTATATTTACATTACTATCATTCGATTAAAAAGGTAAAAAATTTCTGGTCTGACTTGTTGGGCATTCCCCTATCTCAATTTCACAAAGTTTATATTAAAAAAAGAAGCAAAACAAAAAGATACAGAAAAAATTTTGTTGGCGTCTGTTTTTTATATTATTCAGATAATAAGATAAGAAAAGAGTTATTAGAATTGGGAAACCAGTTACAAATGTATTTTTCAAAATAAAAACAATGCCCTCGTGGTCTAATGGATAAGACGCAACGTTGCGGACGTTGTAATGCAGGTTCGAATCCTACCGAGGGCACAATTAAAAATAAAAAATATGAAAAAAACAAAATTAATTTTATTAATAATTTTACTAGCTATAATTGGAACTTGTTTTTTACTTTATAAAATTACTATTAAAAAAGACATTGAGCCAGTAAATAAAACTTCCGAAATTTCTATTCAAGACCAAAAAATAACAGACAACACAAAACCTTTTAAAATAGACATCACCTACCCGCAAATAACCGGGCTAGATGATTTTAACCAAAAATCAAAAGCAATTATTGATAAAGAATTAGCTGATTTTAAAACAAACTCTTTGGCAAACGACGAAGCTGTAAAAAAAGTTGACCCAGTAGATTATGCAAAATTTCCAAGAGAATATGACTTGAATATTGGCTATGATAAAGGCGAAATTGATGAAAACATTGTCAGCGTAATTTTTAATGTTTATAATTTTGAAGGCGGAGCTCATGGAGCCAGTTATTTTGTGCCGTTAAATTATAACCCAAAAACAAAGCAAGAAATAAAATTAGCCGACTTATTTGCCGGTCAGCCAGACTATCTTCAAAAAATTTCTGATTTTTGCATTAAAGATTTAACAAAACAATTAACCGACTCTGGCGGAATTGAAATGACAGACTCAAGCTGGATACAAAGAGGAGCCGGCCCCACAGCAGAAAATTTCCAGTTTTTCCTAATTAATACAAATAATATTGTATTTTACTTCCCACAATATCAAGTAGCCGCCGGCGCAGCTGGTGATTTCAAAGTCACAATGCCAAAATAAAAAAATGATTTCGCTGAGTACAAAAGTTGAGGAAATACCGAAGATTGGAACGGTTTATGCAAAAAGATTGAAAAAGTTCGGCATAAAAACAGTGCAGGACCTGCTTTTTTATTTCCCGGCAAGATACGACGACTTTTCAGAAATAATTTCAATTAGTCGGGCCCGCCAAAGGTTAAACGATGTTGTTTGCGTGCAGGGGCAAATTACAGAAATTGAAAATTCTAATAGTTTTAAAAAGTTTATGTCGCTTACAGAAGCGACAATTCAAGATAATAGCGGAGAAATAAAAATTATTTGGTTTAACCAGCCATATTTGTCAAAAAATTTAAAAGAAGATGATTTTGTGTGCTTGGCGGGAAAAATAAGCTTGGGAAAAGATGGAGTTTATTTTAACAGCCCAAGCTATGAAAGAATAAATGAAATTGGAGAAAATGAAGAGCTGACTCACACGGGCAGAATTGTGCCGGTTTATTCAGAAACAAAAGGTGTGACGAGCCGCTGGCTAAGATATGTAATAAAACCTTTGCTTTATCGCTTTTGCGAACAAATTCAGGAATCTTTGCCAGAAGAAATTATTAAAAAATACAAATTTTTGCCAATACAAGAAGCTGTTTGGCAATTGCATTTTCCAAATTCTTTTGAGCACGCAGACGCAGCCAAAGCCCGCTTTTCTTTTGAAGAATTATTTTTAATCCAACTTAATGTTTTAAAAGAAAAAATAAAGTTGATGGTAAAAAAAGCTCATGCCTGCCCAATGGATTCAGATTTAATGAAAAGTTTTACCGATTCTTTGCCATTTTGCCTGACAGACTCGCAAAAAAAATGCGCATATGCAATTTTAAAGGATTTAGAAAAAACAGTTCCAATGTCCCGGCTTTTAGAGGGTGATGTTGGCTCTGGAAAAACTGTTGTCGCCACGTTGGCGACACTGAACGTAGTGAAGTGTGGCCACCAAGTAGCCCTCATGGCACCAACGGAAATTTTGGCAAAACAACATTTTAAAACCGTTTCAGAATTGTTAAAAGATTTTGACGTAAAAATTGGAATGCTGACTGGTAAAGATGCAAGAATTTTTAAAGAACAAAACACATATGAGGTTTCTAAAAAAAGTTTTCTTGGAGACTTGGAAAACGGGCAAATTGATATTGCTATCGGCACACATTCATTAATTCAAAAAGGAGTAGATTTTAAAGATTTGGCTTTGGTAATTTTAGACGAACAGCACCGTTTTGGAGTAGAGCAAAGAGACCATTTAATAAAAAACAAAAAACTGGTTCCACATTTGCTTTCAATGACAGCAACTCCAATTCCAAGAACTTTGGCTTTGACAGCTTATGGCGACTTAGATTTGTCTTTAATTGACGAAATGCCAGCCAACAGAAAAAAAGTAAAAACAATTATTGTTGAACCTAGCCAAAGAAAAGAAGCTTACAATTTTATTGACAAAGAAGTTAAAGAAGGCAAAGGAGTTTTTGTTATTTTCCCAAAAATTGACTCTGCGGCGACAAAACAAAAAGAATTGGAAGCAAAAGGACGTCCGACATCCCGCGGGATGTCGGACGTCCCAATAACTGGTTCTTTTGTGCCACAAAATTATGGCCCAATGTCTTTAGCGTCTTTAGCGGTCAACGAAGTTAAAGCTCTAAAAGAAGAATATGAAAAATTATCAAAAGAAGTTTTTCCCGATTTAAGAATTACAATGCTACACGGGAAAATGAAGGCGCCTGAAAAAGAAAGAATAATGCTGGACTTTAAAAAAGGAGAAATTGATATTTTGCTTTCAACTTCTGTTGTTGAAGTTGGAGTTGATGTTCCACGAGCAACTATAATGATGATTGAGGGAGCCGAGCGTTTTGGGCTGTCCCAGCTTCACCAGTTCAGAGGACGTGTTGGAAGGTCAGATATGCAGTCTTATTGCTTTTTGTTCACCACAGACCCAAGTATGCTTAATAGAAAGCGCCTAAAAGCCTTGGTTGAGTCAAACAACGGGTTTGAGCTTGCCGAAAAAGATTTAGAAATTAGGGGCCCGGGTAGTTTATATGGCACTCAGCAATGGGGAATTCCCGACATGGCAATGCAAGGCTTAACAAACATATTTTTAGTTGAAAAAACTCGCGCCGCCGCCAAAGAGCTTTTAGAAAAAGATCCTTCTTTGGAAAAACATCCTCAATTGAAAGAGCGCTTAAAAGAATTTGAAAAGCGCATCCACTTTGAGTAATTAAAAAACCGCCTCTCGGCGATTTTTTAATTTATTTTTATTTTAGTTTACCCCCCCGCAAGCTGTTTGTCAACAGCACAAACAAAAAACCGGCTTACGCCGGAATTCATTTAAAAAATAATTATTTTTATTTTTTTATTTAAAACACACTGGATTTAGAAATTTGTACTACCTCTTCGTCCGTTAAAATTTTATTCCTCCTTAAAGCATCATTATGAATTTCCAAAACTTTTTTCTGTCTTTTATCTTGAGCGTCTTTAACTACTTTTTCGTCTTTCAAAGATTTCAGTTCATCCAATATTTTATCTAATTTTGACAAAGATGTATTTTTAAATTTATTAAAATCTTTTTTTACCACAAATGTTTCATGCAAATAAGGAAACAAAATTTCCTTATCATATTCAATAAGTCCATCTAGTGTCAAGGGAGTTTTTTTATTTTTTGCCATACCTTTATTGTTTATAGTCTTATTATAATCTTTCAAAAGTGCTTGTCAAATTTTTATTTGCGGATTTTTTCGGTTACCCAAAATCCCATGTATTTGCCCAGCATTAAGCGTATTTGAGCGTCTAAGGCCGGCAAAGAACCAAATAAAATTAAGGTAACCGGCAAAAATACCCACTGCACAAAAACAGTGGATTTTTTAAACCACCTTACATACCATTTCATAGTTTTTGGAACCGGTGGCAAAAGCATTGTGCTTAAAATTGCCGACACAAACATTCCGGTCATCCCAACAGTCATAATTTGGCCGGTTAGAATTGGCAGGTTAAAAGACAAAACCGTAAAGTTGAATTTTTGTCCGCCCAAAAGTATTGGCAACCAGCCCAGCAAAAACATTAAAAGAGCTGCTGTTGCCCAAGACCAATATCCGTCTAGAATTGTAAAAAGATGCCCTGCTTTATGCCAAACGGCTATTTTCTTATTGTTTAAAAATCCAAACATTATATAAGGAATTTCGGCGCATCCCCAAGCCCAGCGTTTTTGCTGTGTGTATTGATTTAAAGCTGTACGCCAAAAACTTTTTGCTTGCACAGCATCCATAGAAACCAAATAATAAATGGGCACAACCCGGTAATTTCCGTCATAATATAAATATGCCCGCCAAAAAATTCGCGAGTCGTCCTGCACAACATTTGCAGGATATCCAACTTCAAAAAAAACTTTAGCCGGGGTTGAATGTGAAGAATAGGTTGTGAGTTTTTCTGCCCTTTCCTGCTGAATCATTTGCCAAAAAGTGTTTGAAGTTGAGACAACTCGGGAAAAAAAGTTAGCCGACCAGATATTATTATTATAAACCGGCACCGGCTGATAGCTGGCTTTCTCGGGATTTTTTTCTGTTAAATAATACCACGTCAAACAGGCAAAATATTGAGGGAAAATTTTTGTATCAATGTCAAAAGTTGAAATTAGAATATTTTCGTAAGGAATTTTTAGTTGGTCAATAATTTTTTCTTTCACTTCTTTCCCGGCATATGCAGTGTTTGACCCCTTACCTCCAATTTCTCCCGCAACATTGTCCGGATGAACAAAAACTAAAAATTTATAAAATTTGCCGGAATATTTTTTTGCAATATTGTTGGCTTGTTCTTCAAAAATTTTTCCTGCCCGAGCCTCTACAGCCAAAACAACAATCATTTTTTCTTTAGGATAGTCCGATTCTATTAGGGTTTCTATGCTTTCTTCAATAATTTCTTTTCCCTCTTTGTATGTCGGCAGAATAATTACATGATAAATATTTTTCCAATCTTTGCCTTTTAATTCTTTCAACCAATTTCTTTTCATGTGGCTTTTCACTCTGAAATATCCGACAATCTGCTGTATAGAAAAATAAAATATTCTGAAAAGGTAATAAAAGCAGAAGCAAATAATGAATATTGCCACATAGCTTGGTAGCATCCACGAAAAAATAAGCACGCCAAAAAGCGTGCCTAAGCTTAAAAATGCAGGGATTATTTCAAAAAATCTATATAGCCGCCTCTCTTTAGAATTTTTCAAATCCGAAGCTTTTGAGATATCTAAATAGTCTTTTTTATCCATAGAAATAAATGTGGCCCTACCGGGATTTGAACCCGGGTTCTCAGCTTGAAAAGCTGGTGTCCTAGACCAGGCTAGACGATAGGGCCATTTACTTCTATATCCTACATCAAAAATTGATTTTTTTCAAGTTTTAGGTTAAAAACAACATATGAAAATACTTGCCATAGAAACATCCTGCGACGACACGGGAATTGCCATTTTGGAGGTCTCAAAGACTGGAGATTTTGCTGTTAAGGCAAATGTTATTGCTTCACAAGTAAAAATTGGCAAAAAATACGGCGGAGTTTATCCAATGATGGCAAAACGCGAGCACCAAAAAAATATTCTGCCGGCCTTAATTAGCGCTTTGGAAAAAGCCAGGATGCTGAAAAAACCCGACAAAAGCCCAAAGGAGCATTTTGACGGGCCCGCCACAATCTCGCTAGAAGCGAGTTTGGGCGCGGTTTTAGAGAGAGAACCGGAGTTGCTGAAAAAAATAATTCCATTCTTTAAGAAATATGAAAAACCAGATGTAGATTTAATTTCTGTCACAAATGGACCCGGTTTAGAGCCGTGTTTGTGGGTTGGAATAAATTTTGCAAAATGTTTGTCTTACTTTTGGAATATTCCGATTGTGCCGGTAAATCATACTGAATCTCACATTTTGGTAAATACTTTAGAAAATAAAAATATTAAATTCCCTGCCATTGCCTTAGTTGTTTCTGGCGGGCATACGCAAATTATTTTAGTGAAAGGCAAACCCCACTTCGCTAAAGCTTCGCGGGGCGCGTACAAAATTTTGGGTGAAACCAGAGACGATGCAGCAGGAGAATGCTTTGACAAATGCGCAAAAATTTTAGGTTTAGGCTACCCTGGCGGACCAATTATTTCCAAATTAGCAGTAAAGTCGGTGGGATGTCGGACGTCCCACCGACTTCCGAGACCAATGATGGGCTCGGGTGATTATGATTTTAGTTTTTCAGGGCTGAAAACAGCTGTTTTGTATCAAGTGAAGAAAGACAAGAACAATTCTATGGAATTGTTCAATAAAGAATATAAAATGAAAATGGCGGCAGAAATTCAGCAGGCAATAATTGATGTCTTAATTAAAAAAACAATAAAAGCCGGCACAGATTATAAAGCAAAAACAATAATTCTTGGAGGGGGAGTTTCTGCAAACCAAGAATTAAGAAAACAATTTCTAGAATTTTCCAACGAATTTAAAATAATTTTTCCAAAACCAGAATTATCAACCGACAACGGTTTAATGATTGCTATTGCCGGGTTTTATCACAAAAATAAAATTACAAATTGGAAAAAGATATCTGCCAACGGCAATTTACGAATAAACTAAAAAATGTTAAGATAATTAAATATGGAACTGCCTTCTCAATACAACGCAAAAGAGGTTGAGGATAAAATTTACCAGCTTTGGGAAAAAAGCGGTTTTTTTAATCCCGACAATTTACCCACCCGCCACAAAAAACCGTTTTGCATAATAATGCCTCCGCCAAATTCTAATGGCAGTCTGCACATTGGACACGCGCTTTTTGTGACTTTAGAAGATGTAATGACAAGATACCAAAGAATGCAAGGGAAAAAAGCTTTGTGGCTACCGGGAGCCGACCACGCTGGTTTTGAAACCCAGGTTGTTTATGACAAAAAGTTGGAAAAGGAAGGCAGAAATAGATTTCAAATTCCAAAAGACCAATTATATCAAGAAATTTTGGAATTTACTTTGGCAAATAAAAAAGTGATGGAGCGCCAACTAAAAAAATTAGGAGCTTCCTGTGACTGGTCGCGTGAAAAATTTACCTTAGATGAGAATATAATAAAAGTTGTTTATGAAACTTTTGAAAAATTAAAAAAAGACGAATTGGTTTACAAGGGAAAAAGAATTGTAAACTGGTGCGTAAAACACCAGACTTCCCTTTCAGAATTGGAATTAAAATATGAAGACAGAACAAGCCCTCTTTATTATATAAAATATCCCTTTTCAGATAAAAATGGCTTTTTAATCGTTGCCACAACAAGGCCTGAAACAATGCTGGGAGACACAGCTGTTGCTGTTAATCCAAAAGATGAGAAGTATAAGGGTTTAATTGGCAGAAAAATTATTTTGCCTCTGACGGGCAGGGAAATTGAGATTATTTCAGATGATGCAATTGATAAGGAATTCGGCACGGGAGCTGTAAAAGTGACACCGGCTCACGACATGGTTGATTTTGAAATAGGACAAAAGCATAAATTAGAAACAATTCAAATTATCAGCAACAGAGGAAAAATTATAAATTCGCCAGAAAAATATAACGGACTGAATGTTGAAGAAGCAAGAAAAAAAATAGTTGAAGATTTGCAGGCTGAAGGATTGCTGGAAAAAGTTGATTCTGATTATAAAAACCGGGTTAGTTTATGCTATAAGTGCGCAAGAGTGATAGAACCAATGCCTTTAGACAACCAATGGTTTGTGAGAATGACTGCCAAACCGAAATCTGGAAAATTATCTTTGAGAGATTCTGCAGTAAAAGCAGTAAAAGATAAAAAAATTGTTTTTGTTCCCAAAAGAATGGAAAAAATATTTTTGCACTGGATGAAAAATCTGCGGGACTGGAACATTTCCAGGCAGATTACCTGGGGAATTCCAATTCCGGGCGACGAAAACGGCCAGGTTTTTGATACTTGGTTTTCATCCGGGCAATGGCCGTTTGCTACTTTAAAATCAACAAAAAAAGGCGACTTTGAAAAATTTTATCCGACAGATGTAATGGAAACCGGCTGGGACATTTTATTTTTCTGGGTAGCCCGTATGACTATGCTTGGCATTTATGCAACAGGAGAAGTTCCTTTTAAAAATGTTTATTTGCACGGATTAGTTCGCGATAAAGACAAACAAAAAATGTCAAAATCTAAGGGAAATGTTATTGACCCCTTGGGAGTTATGGATATTTATGGCACAGATGCTTTGAGAATGGCGCTGGTTGTTGGCAACACTCCGGGGAATGACTTGGCAATATCGGAAGAAAAAATAAAAGGATACAGAAATTTTGCCACAAAAATTTGGAATGCAAGCCGGTTTGTAATGATGCAAACCGGAAATTCGAAATTCGAAATCCGAAATCCGAAACAAACTCTAAATTCTAAAGACAAAAAATTAATAAAAGATTTTAAAAAAATTGCAAAAGAAGTCACAAAAGAAATGGACGAATTTAAATTTTACGTAGCCTCTGAAAAAATTTACCATTATTTTTGGCACACATTCTGTGATAAAATTATTGAAGATTATAAAGAAAAAAGGGTAAGCCAATATGTTTTGCTAACTTTGCTTTCTGAATCGTTAAAGCTTTTGCATCCTTTTATGCCTTTTGTAACCGAAGAAATCTACCAGCAATTGCCCATCAAAAAGAAACAGAAATGTTTGATGGTTGAAAGCTGGCCGAAATAAATAAAATGGACTACAGCATAATAGTTTATATAATTTTCGGCGTATTGCCCAGCCTGATTTGGCTTGGTTATTACCTAAGAAAAGACGCTCATCCAGAACCAAAAAAAATGATAGTAAGGATATTTTTGTGGGGAGCATTGATAACTTTGCCGGTATTTTTGGTGCAGATAGGATTAAAATTTCTTTTAGATAAAATAAGTATTGATTTGTTTATTTATGATTTGATATACTGGTTTTTAATAATAGCTTTTTCGGAAGAATTTTTTAAATATTTGGTGATAAAAATAAAAGTAGTCAACAGCCCGCATTTGGACGAACCGCTGGACATAATGCTTTACATGGTGGTTGCAGCTTTGGGTTTTGCAGCAGTTGAAAATATTTTATATCTTTTTTCTCCATCCGGGCAAATGTCTTTCAACCAATTGGTGAACAGGGCTTTAGTTATAGATATTGTGAGATTCATCGGCGCCACATTTTTGCACACTTTATGCTCGGCAGTCATCGGCTACTCACTGGCAATTTCCTTTTGCGAGGTAAAAACAAAGTATATATCCGCTGTTTTTGGCATATTTGTAGCCGTGCTCTTGCATGGCCTGTATGATTTCTCTATAATAAAGTTAAGCGGATATGCAAAATTTGCTATTCCTGTAATTATCATACTAACGCTTGCTTTCCTTGTTTTTTCAGGGTTTAATAAATTAAAGAAGATGAAAAGCATTTGCAAATTAAATAATTAAAAAATAAAAAAATGGCAAGAAAAACAAAACAAGCAAAATTAGAAGAAAGGGTAGAAGAAGTAATTATACCGCCCGAACCAGAAAACATAGAAAAAGACGAGCCCGTTACTCAGAGCACTTTTGCCACAGCCGAGGCGAGCAAAGATAAACCGGCTAGCGGAATTTTTGACGAAGTTGGCGAGCTTGTTGTAGATGTTTTTGAAACAAGCGCTGATTTTGTGGTGTCAGCTGCAATTGCCGGCATACAAATAAAAGATTTGGATATTTCTCTTGAAAAAGATATGATGGTAATTAAAGGCGACAGATGCAACCCACACTCAGACCCTGACAAAAAATATTTCTACCAGGAATGCTATTGGGGCCCGTTTTCCAGAAAAATTATTTTGCCCGAAAACATTGACATAGACAAAGCAGATGCCCAAATTGACAAGGGAATTCTGACAGTTAAAATTCCAAAAAATGAACCCAGCAACGGCAAAATTGGAGTAAAAATTTCTTAGTCGTCACAAAAACAAAAACTGCCTTAAGGCAGTTTTTGTTTTTGTGCTCCCGAGAGGACTCGAACCTCTAACCCTTGCGGGACTGCGTCCTAAGCGCAGTGCGTATTCCAATTCCGCCACGGGAGCATAATAATGCTATCTTCGAGTATAACAAAAAATGGCGAAAAAAACCAGTTTCCGCCATTTTAAAATCCTACTATTAAAAAGCATTTAATTTAGAGAGAAGCAGGAATACCGAATGTGGTTCTCACAAGCGAGATGGCAACGCCAGACAATACTATTAACAATGTTCCAATAACAGCTGCTATCAAGGCCTTTTTGGCAGTTCCCGTTTTTTCTGGGCTACCGGCTGAAGTAAGATATAAAATTCCGGCAATAACCCAGCCAACAACTATAAGTGGCACGCCTACATTAACGACAGCCGTTTGAACCGAGCCTGCTATACTCCCGACATCTGCTGCATATGCGAAGCCAGGCAATACTAAAATTCCTAATAATACTAAAAATAGCGTTTTCTTATTCATATATTTTTATCTATAAAATTATACATTAAAGACCGAAAGAATTTGCCACAAATGACATGGCCCCATTAGCTAAAATAATTAAAATTGTGCCTCCTATTGCCGAAAACAGAGCTATTTTAGCAGAATTTAATTTACTAGGGTCTCCTTGGGCTATCAAAAACAGAATGCCTGTCATAACCCACATAATGACAACTATCCAAGTACCCACAATAACAACCACTCCCGCGATAGCTTGAGCCATACCTCCAACAGTTGCTCCACCGCCCCCGCTCCCACCGCCGGAACAGGGAACATCACCGCATGGTCCTGCCAATGCTAAAGTAGGTGAAGCTAAAACAACCAATAAAATTAAAAATAATATTTTTTTATTCATATTCTTATTTTCTAAGTTAATGCGGTAGTTACGATATTAATTATTGAAAAAGCTAATATAGCAACTATTATTCCTGCTATTCCCCATATTAAAGATGCTCTTGCTGTGCCAAGTTTTTCTGGAGCTCCTCCGGCAGTTAAAAACATAATACCAGCTATTATAAAACAAATAACGGCAATGCCTGTAAATACTACCCAAACAACGTTTGCAACTGCCACGCTCAATGTTTGTATACTGTTAACCAAAGCGTGTGCTGTAATTGGCAATGTAAAAACCACTGCCAAAAGAACCAAAAATGCTGTTTTTTTATTCATAAACAGGATTTTAGTTTTGCTCCGCCCGAAAGCGGAGCAAAACTAAATATATATGATTTGCCTAAACATGCATAGCTGTACCCACTATCGCAAGTATCGAATAAGCAAGAATACCAACTACTATACCTGCTATTCCCCAAATCGCGGCTGTCCTCGCTGTTGCAACTTTTTCTGGAGCTCCTCCTGCTGTTAAAAACAAAATACCGGCTACCACAAAAGAGATTACAGCTATTGCCCCGAATATCATCCATACAAAAGTTTCAATAGATGTTATTAAATTACCTATATTTCCAATTCCTCCCACTGTTGGGGGTGTATTTGCATCTAGAGCAAATACCACAACTGGCAAAAGCAAAGCGCCGAGTGAAGCTAAAGTTATTTTAATTTTTTTCATTTTTTTATTTATTTAATTTTTTTAATCATCATTAATCATTGAATCGATACTTCGCCCTGAGGCTCAGTATCTCGACCCCGCTCATGCGGAGTTCTCGACCTTTATAAATTTTTAAAAGAAATTTTTGAAATAAGTTAATGCTGCGCTTGCCCCAGGTTGTGCTTGCACACCAATAATTCCTTGTATAATTCCAACTATTGTTTTTGCCGCTAACCCTATGGCTATTCCAATTATAGCATATACTAAAGCTTTTTTGGCTGTGCCCATTCTTTCAGGACTGCCTGCTGAAGTAAGATACAGAATTCCTGCAACCACAATCATCATACCTCCCAAAACTGCGATAAGGTCTCCAACTGCACCGGCAATGCCCAAAAGAAGAGCGGAAAAGTCATTATATTTTAATGGATTTGTTAAACCTTGAGCTGAAACAAAGCTTGCCAAGCAGAATAAATCTACAAATACGACTAAAAAAATTATTTTTTTATTCATTAAAGTCATTATACAACTTTACACAAAATATATGCAACACTCTGCTTGTGGATAATTCATAAACTACAAAATTACTAATCTATACGAATATACTAATAATTCTGTATTCGTATATTAGTATTTATTCGTAATTTAGTAGTTTACTCTTTTAGGCATGCTCCCGAGGCAACTTTGTCGCCGTCTTCCAACCGCATTATTCTTACCCCTTGCGTTGCCCTGCCCAACAAAGATATTGATTTTACGCTTGTTCTTATAACCTGGCCTTTTCTGGAAATAACAATCAAATCTTCTTCTTCGGCTGAATCTTCCAAGATAGATGAAAGTATTGCGTGTCCGGTTTTGCTTGTAATTTTTGCCGCTTTAACTCCAGACCCTCCTCTGCCCTGAATTTTGTACTGGGAAATTTCTGTGCGCTTTCCATATCCGTTTTCCATAACCATCAACAAATACTGCTTTGCCTTATTTTTGTCTATGACATCCATTCCAATAACTTCGTCTCCGCCCTTCAAGCGCAAACCTTTTACTCCGGCAGCTCCTCTGCCCATAGGCCTTATATCTTTCTCTTTAAATCTGATAGAAATTCCGTTTTTGGTTGCCAAAATTATGTCATTTTCGCCTGTTGTTTTAACAACTTTTTTCAAGGCATCTCCTTTTTCAAGCTTTATGGCAATAATTCCGGATTTTCTGACATTTTCAAATTCCGACAAATCTGTCTTTTTAATTCTGCCGTTTTTTGTAATCATTACCAAATATTTCTCTTTACTGACAGCTTCTTTGCCGGGAGCCGGTTTTTCCATTGGCACTAACGACAAAACCTTTTCTTCGTTGGAAAGCTCCAAAAAGTTTAAAAGTCCTCGGCCTCTGGCGACCCTGTTGCCTTCCGGAATTTCGTAAACCTGTGTTTGGAAAACTTTTCCGGAATCTGTAAAAAACATTAAATTGTCATGCGTTGAGGCGGTCAAAAAATGCTCAACAATGTCGTCTTGCATTGTTTTCATTCCCATAATTCCTTTTCCGCCTCGTTTTTGAATTTTGTAAGTTGCAGGATTTATGCGTTTTATGTATCCGCCGGTTGTTAAAGTAACAATTGTTTCTTCTAAAGGAACCAAGTCAACTTCGGTAATTTCTCCCAGCTTTCCTTTGACAACTTTTGTTCTTCTTTTATCTCCAAATTTTTCTTTCAGTTCTAAAAACTCTTTTTTGATAATAGATTTCAGTCTTTCCGGGCTCTTCAAAATTGCCATCAAGTCTTTTATTTGCTCTAAAATTGCTTTCAGCTCGTCTTCTATCTTTTTTCTTTCCAATCCTGCCAGTGTTTGAAGCCTCATTTCCAAAATTGCCACTGCCTGTCTTTCGGTAAGCTTAAATTTTTTAATTAAATTGACTCGGGCTTCTTCCTTATCTGCTGATTTTTTAATTGTTTGAATAACCGCGTCAATATTTTTTAAAGCAACCATTAAGCCCTCTAAAATGTGCGCCCGCTCTTTGGCTTTTTCTAAGTCATATTTTGTTCTGCGGGTTACAACCTCTTCTCTGTGCTTGATAAAATATTTTAAAACATCTGACAAAGACAAAATTTCAGGCTGAATGCCGTCAACCAAAGCCAGCAAATTCAAGTGGAAAGTTTTTTGCAAACTTGTAAATTTATAAAGCCTGTTTAATGTCCTTTGAGGCTGAAATCCTCTTTTTATATCAATAACAATTCTCATTCCTTCCCTGTCTGACAAATCGCGAATGTCTTTTATTCCTTCAATTTTCTTTTCAGAAACCAATTCCGCCATTTGCTCAACCAAAGTTGACTTTAAAACCTGGTAGGGGATTTCTGTAATTATAATTTGTTCAGAACCGTCTTTTTTTTCTACAACATCTGCTTTGCCTCTCATCAAAATAGCTCCCTTGCCTTGAGAATAAGCAGAAATTATTTCTTTTTGGTCGTAAATTATTCCGCCGGTTGGAAAATCTGGGCCTTGAATAAATTCAAATAAATCTTCTGTTTCTGCTTTTGGATGGTCTAGCAAATGTATAGAAGCATCTAAAACTTCTGTTATGTTGTGGGGCGGAATATTTGTTGCCATCCCAACTGCAATTCCCAAACTTCCATTTAGAAGCAATTGTGGCAAAGGCGAGGGCAAAACAGTTGGTTCTTGCGTTGAGCCGTCATAGTTATCAATAAACTTAACAGTGTCTCTTTCAATGTCGCGCAGCATTTCGTCTCCAATTTTTGACAATCTACACTCTGTATAACGGGCAGCGGCAGCACCATCGCCGTCTATACTGCCAAAGTTTCCTTGGCCGTCAACCAAAGTGTAGCGCATGTTAAAATCTTGCGCCATTCTGACCAAAGACTCATAAACTGCTGTATCTCCGTGCGGGTGATAACTTTTTAAAACTTCTCCAACAACCGCCATAGACTTTCTGTGCTTTGTGTTTGACCGCAATCCAGAATCCATCATTGCATACAAAATCCTTCTGTGGACTGGCTTTAACCCATCTCTGACATCGGGAAGAGCGCGCGCCACAATAACTGACATTGCATAATCAATGTATGATTCTTTAAGCTCTGTTACCATTTCCCTTTGGCTCACATTTCCTCTGTTGCTGTCTCCTTGCTTCCCGTCTTCTTGAGCGTGGGCTCTTGATTTTTTATCTTCTTCAGCCATTTAAATTATTTATTTTATTTTTGACAAACTATTCATTGCGCTTACAATCCAAAAATATCCCATTATCACAGCCAGAATAACAACAATTGTCCAAAGAATAATCTTTTTTTTCTGTTCTGGCAAATTCTGAAGTTTTATAATAAATTCTCTAATTTTCATTTAAAATTACGGCTGTAAAACTACTATTTCCATTCCGTCTTTCGACAATGTTGAATCTTTAACAATTAATTTGTCCTGCGGGACAATAGAGGGCTTGCCCATTGTTTTTAAAAATTTTGAAACTTCGTCAAGCTTTATTTTGTTTTTTGGCAACGCATAATGCATAGGAATTACAATTCTTGGTTCAATTTGCGCAATTATTTTTTGCGCAGCCTGCGAGTCAATTGTGTATCCTTCACCGCCAACAGGAATCATCAAAACATCAACTGCGTCAATTTTTTCCAATTGTTCGTCTGTTAATTCTTTTTGGCCCAAGTCTCCCAAATGGCAAAATCTTAAATCTTCTGCTTCAATTAAATAAATTGTGTTCTGTCCTTTTTCTTTGCCTTGTTTGTCGTCATGAAAAGACGGAATGCCTCTTATAAAAACTTCCTTTACTTCATATTCTCCAGGTCCATTTATTACAAAAGGCTCGCCCTTTACAGATTTTACATCATTGTGGTCGTAATGGTCGTGAGTAACCAAAACAATGTCAGCTGAAAGATTTGGAAGTTTTAGCCCAATTTTTTCATCATACGGGTCTATTACAATGTCAGCCGAGTGATCTCTGGAATTTGAAACTTCAATTTGAAAGCAGGATTGCCCTGCCCAATATATCTTTGCCATTTTTAAAAAATTTTAAACTAATTTGTTTATTTTTAACTCTTTTAACAAACCTGCCATTTTTTCTTTTAGTTCTGGAATATCTTCTTTTATAGTTTTCCAAACCACTTTTATATTTACTCCAAAATATTCGTGTATCAATTTATTCCTCATCCCCTTTACCTTTGCCCACTTTATTTCGCTGTTTATTTTTTTTATTGATGTGGGAACATTTTTTGTTGCTTCTCCAATAATTTCTATTGCGCGGACAACTGCATAAATCGTTTTTTTGTCGTTTTGGAACTCTTCAAAACTAAAACCTTCAACAAATTTTTCTATCTCTTCTATTGAATTATAGATATCTAGAATATAATCCTTATATTCTCTCTTCGACGAATTCTTTTTCATATATAAATTACTTCTTCTAAAATATGCTTTCCAATGTATGGCTTCAGAGAATCTTTCATCACCAAATCAATTTTAGTTCCCAAAAGTTTTTTCAAATAATCCTCCAAATCCATAAGTTTAAAAAGGCTTGGCTCATCAATAAACTCAACCAAGATATCAATATCGCTTCCTTTCCTTTGTTCGCCACGTGAATACGAACCAAAAACGCCGATTTTTTTTACCAAAAATTGTTCTTTCAAAAATTGCTCGGAATTCTTCAATTCTTCTTTTACATTTTTAAGTTTCGCCAAATTTTTCATAATTTATTATATCTTATTTTATCACAAAACAAATTTCACTTCAAGTCCATTAAATGTGCCGATCAAGTCGGTGGGACGTCGGACGTCCCACCACTATCAATGTTATTCTAACGCCAATTTTTCAAGATCTGGTAGCTTATTCTTATTTTTTATCCAGCCGTCAATTCCAGCTCTACATCCTACTGGACCACCCATAAACTCCAAAAAGAAATCTCTTTGCGTTACCGAAGGAAAAGTTTTTTTACCTAAATAATCAACATAACTGTGGCGCTTATTGTTTTCCAAAAATTCTTTGACTTTTTTGGGATTTTTTATCCCTTTTTCCTTCCAGCCGGGCTCAATTATAGAAATTAGATTAGCGTGCACATATAAAAATGCATTTCTCAATTGGTCGTCGTCCTTAATATGAACTGCACGAAATTTATTAAAAAGATGCCCCATACGCTGATATTTCTTGTTAAAATATTTAGCGTATCCGCCATTAACTTTTTTCATGAATTCAGTTATACCATTGTCCTCTAACTGCTTTACAATTAAATGTAAATGATTGGGCATAAAGGAAAAAGCAAGCACATCCACTAATTTATCTCTCTCGTCAATATATTCAGAAAGGTGGGATGTCGGACGTCCCACCGACTCTCTTTCTTGCTTCTTAAATCTATTACGAGCCCTTCTCCGTTCCCAAATTTCTACCTTTTTACTATTATTAAATTCGTAAATAGAAAAAATACCGCGATAAAAATCACTCTCGTCAACAAAAATAACTGTGTCTCCGACGGCCCTGCTCACGACATGATAAATTTCGTCGTTAACTAAAAGAGGTTTGATATAACTCATTTTTTTTATTTTATTTATTATATTATTTATTATACCAAAAATAATTAAAAGGTGGGATGTCGGACGTCCCACCGACTCGCTAAACTGTTTTCTGCAAAAAAAATCCCCACCTATGCTAGCGTGGGGCCTTGCCTGAAAAAACGGAAAGTGAGCGTTGCTACGCTCGGGAAGCGAGCTCTCTGATGTTGGCAAACTCTCGACTGGACGCCAGCTTTTTCTTTGAGATACCAACTTTGAGAGATGGATTGTCTGCTAGAATTCGGTCAGTCTGTAAGGCGAGTTTCTCCAAGCTCGTTGCAGCTACCTGATATTCGGGAAGACTGGCGCTTGGTTTTGGCATATGCATTTCCGCAGTATCACACAGCCGCAGACATTCAGCAACGAGCGTGTAAAAAGGCTCCCCCAACTCCGGTTTAACCGCTCGCAATTCGTTCACGCCCTCCCATGCTGCAACCCGTAAACAGTACTTCTTCGATTTGGCATCTGGGGTAGCCAAATACGCCAACGCCATATCCAAGACGCTCATCAGTATTTCATTCACCTCCGAAAAATCACCCAATCTACACATATTGTTTTCCTTAAAGGTTGCATTCCCATTCCAATCAATACTTACTCTCCTTGTCTTCAAATAGAATCACCTACTATTAACGAGCCAGATGTGACGGCCGGTGTCCAGGGTAGAGCAATCCCAGCATAAGCCAGTTTCGCCCATGTGGTCCACGAAGGGGAAATAATTGAAGCTATCCCCTTGTTTAAGGAACGAGTTGTCGGGAATCCCGATAAACCCTCCACAATGGGGAAAGATTGTCTGGAGAAGTTCTTGAAGGCGACCATAATCCAAAAACGCCGCCACCCACTGTCCGGAAATCTGGCCATATTCCTCCTCCAACGCCTCTGTGGCATTAGCACCATTAGCCATACCGGCTCCCCAACCACACTCGACCAGTGCAAACCTCTGGGTGATTGCACTTTCTACTGCAACTGGTTCAGCGTTGTCCCGCCTTCTCCGTCCTCTCCATTCAAAGCGAGGAGATAGCCTGCTTGCGACAGCAAGCGGGGAATTCTCGGGAGCAACGCCGTCAAGCGTCAACTCGATGGGTTCCCATTTCAATGTTATCAATTGCATGACATACCCTTTCTCTGTTATGTTCCCATTCCAATGCTTACACGCTTTAAATTACAAGATTTTGCAATCTAAAGCGTGCAAGCATAAATTTTATTAACAAAGAACTATTAATCACTTTGTCCTGGATTATATAAAATCTACATAATTATGTCAACAGCTTGCAAAAATTAAACTAATGGTGTATATTTGATATATTAATTAGTAACACTGCTGACCCTTCAACTTCATTCAGGGTAGACCTGCAGCAGGATCCTTCGGCTCGCTCATTTGAGCTCGCTCAGGAGAGAAAAATAAACAGGGAATTTTTTATTGAAAAATTATAGAAATTGCTAACACAATTTATATAATTTATCGCTCGGTCGATATGAAAATAAATTTTCATATCTTCCTCACTCAAAATTATGATAAAAGATATAATTAAAAAAGTAGACACAGCTTCTCCACAGCTTTCGGTTGGTTCAACAGTTGAAGGAAAAGTTGTTGCCAGAGATCGCTCGTCTCTTTTCATTGATTTGGGCATTCATGGAACCGGCATCATATATGGAAGGGAGTTTTACAATGTCAAAGAAATTGCAAAAAGCCTTGAAATTGGCGACAAAGTTCATGCCAAAATTGTGGAAATGGAAAACGATGAAGGATACAAAGAACTTTCATTGAAAGATGCCACAAAAGAAATCAGCTGGCAAAGATTGAAAGAATTAAGAGATTCAGAGCAGGTTTTAAGCGTAAGAGTTATGGGAGTCAACAAAGGCGGACTTTTGACATCTTTAGACGGCATTCAGGCTTTCTTGCCTGTTTCGCAACTGGCTCCAGAGCACTACCCTCGAGTGGCAGATGCAGACAAATCAAAAATTCTAAAAGAATTGCAAAAATTTATTGGTAAAACTTTGGAAGTAAAAATTCTTGACTTGCTGGCTTCAGAGAATAAACTAATTTTGTCTGAAAAAGCAAAGTCTGAAGAAAAAACCAAAGAAACTTTGAAAAACTACAAAAGAGGAGACATTATTGACGGAGAAATAACCGGAATTGCCGACTTTGGAGCTTTTATTAAATTTCCTGTTGATGTTGAAGACAAAAACGACCAAATTGAAGGCTTAATTCACATTTCAGAGCTTGATTGGCAATTGGTTGAAAATCCTGCAGAAGTTGTGAAAGTTGGAGAAGCAGTCAAAGCTCAAATTATCAACATAAACAACAACCAGGTTTTTCTTTCTTTAAAATCATTAAAGAAAAATCCTTGGGAAGAAATTGAAAAAGAATACAAAAAAGACGACGTAATAAAAGGAAAAGTAACCAAATTTTCAACTTTTGGGGCTTTTGTGGAATTGGCTCCAAAAATTAGAGGACTTTGCCACATTTCTGAATTTGAGTCAAAAGAAGAAATGGAAAAGCAATTGGAAATTGGCAAAACCTATGATTTTAAAGTTTTGTTGATAGAACCAAAAGAACACAGAATGAGCTTGAAATTAGTTAAGGAATAAAAAAACAAACAAAAAAGCTGGGTCCGACCTAGCTTTTTTGTTTTAGAAAACTTGACAAATACGGCATTGTTTTATAGAATAACATTGCGGGAAAAGGCTCATTAACATTAACATTTTATAAGTTACAAGGAGTTGTGTGATGCCAACGAATAAGATAAAAATGAAAGATAAAAAAGTCCTTGTCTTGATCGACTGGGACAATCTCTTTATATGCTTGTGCAATAGATTCGGGGCAGAAATACGCCTTGAATACCGAATACAAAAGTTATTGGAATGGGTGCAAAGCCAAATAGGAGAAATCCTCAAGGGGTATGGATTTGTTTTTGCTCCCGAACACTTGGCTGATTTTTATCAGAAATTGTGTACAGAGAATAATCTTAGGCTGATGATTTGCCCTAAACGGCAAACTGATGGAAAAGAAGAAGACACAGTGGACGCAACGCTAATCTGGTTTGCCAGGCTTATGATGAGGCATCCTGATGTTGGGTACATCTGCCTTGTCGCCGGCGACGATGATTACGTGGCAATGATGAAAGAAGCAGGACTGTGCGGAATCAAAAGGGTTCTTGCTCCGCCAACCATTGGCTCTTTGTCCAAAAACAAAAAACTGGTGGCAACGGCCGACAAACACCCTACAACATTGAAGAAAATGCTCTTAAGGATAGACACCTTATAGAGATATGCAGAGCTGACAACTCTGCTTTTTTATTTTAAATAAGCTTGACAACAATTTGTTTTTGAGTATAATATAGGCAGTTCTTTGATTCGCTAAATTTTGCAGATTACACAACGCTCTAAGAAAGGAGCAACGAAATGAGTACTCTCACGGAAAAGCCGGCAAAGAAGCCGACGACAAGGAAAGAGAAAACTGGGCTCGCGCAACTCGGCGACGTGGTCAAAGGGACTGTGCTGGCAATACCGAAGCTTCGGTCACTGCCCAACCTGAATGGTCTGACGACGACCGTCGAGGAGAAAATGAAATTGGCACGCCAAATTGAAGAAGATGTGACGACCGCGGTGAAGTTTCTCGGCGACGCGCGATGCCGGCTCGAGGCGTGCCAAGACCACCTCGAGCGCAAGATAGTGAACTCCGAAGTGGCGCAACCGATGACCGAAATGAGAGAATACCTTAAGGGCGTACTCGCCCTCGAGGACTTGATTTATCGGTCAACCGCAGCAATGGCATACATGAAGGCAAGTTTCAGCCAGCAGTTCGCAAGCGAAGAAGAGGCTATCGAGATGCTGACTGGCTTGGTCAACCGCGGTCTCCTTGTTCATGGAAGCGTCAGTAGCGCCATTACCGTCGGATACAAACACTACGACATCTCGCGGGAATTCGGGCTGGACGAAACCGACATCGCCGATGTCAAGGATGTCATCGCGAAGTTCGCTCGCGTCCTGAAGACGTTGGTTCGCCTTCAGCGTCAAGCCGAGGTAAAGAAGGCGTTGAAAAACGCCGAAATCACCCTGGACCAAGCGCTGGACGGCGCCAACGGCACATGCCTACTGGATATTCCAGCCGAGCAGTACGAGAAAAACGGAGAGACCTTATGGCGCGGTGGCGGACAAATGCTGGTGCGATTCACCAACGAGGAGGTGATACCCATTCAGGGCATCGGCTCCATTGAACAGAACGTAAAGGAAATGGTGGAGACAGACGTCCGTCTCAGGTGCAACACTCTTTTGTGGGATGTGCCTCCTGGAAGCGGTGAAACTGCTTTCGAGAAAGTCCGCACCGGAGTGATGCGGAGCATGGACCTCAGCTCCGGCGAGGCGAAGACCTACGTCAGCAAGATGAGGATTCTGTGGTACTTTGTCCGCCGGGCAGTGAATGCCGCAAAAGACAAGGAAGCCACGGACAAACTCAAGGACGAGTTTCGTGGCAGGGCAACCATCTCGGCAACGGAATTCTTCGGACTTAACGGCAACGGCGGACAACCCTGCCAAGGCACCGCGCTACTGGAGTTCGAGGGTTCGTTTATTGTGAAAGGTGGCGGAACGGTCCAACACCTTTTCCTCCTGGCGAAAAACTTGGAGGATGACGGCGAAATGGTCGTCGAGGTTGCGGAGGTGCCCGAGCATCTTCAGAAAATTCTCGGCGAGTTCGTCGGCAAGAAGTACTCCGCGAGAGATGACTTCGCCAGCTGCCCCGAGCAGTTGCGGAGAATCCTCCGAGGAATCCGAGGCCATGCGGACATGGCACACGCGACCGCCGAGTAATCGGCGGAACACAATCTGCAAAGTTAGCGAGTAAAGGGCATCGTGATTCATACCTGTTGTGTGATAACGATGCCCTCTTTTATTTTGCAAGAAAATATGTTAAATTATTTATATGAACCCACTAATCAAAAATTTTATATTTGTAATATTAATCCTGCTTATTGTCGGCGGAATTTTTAGCTTGCTTTATTTTCCAGCTACAACTCCCAATGTGATATCCACCACTCAATTGGTTTCCGATATAAATGCAAGCAAGGTTAAAAAAATTGTTGTTTCTGGAGACACTTTGAATATAACCTACACAGATAATAAAACTGCCACTTCAATGAAGGAAGCCGGCACAGGTTTGACTGACTTGCTGATAAATTTGGGAGTTGCCAAGGACAATTTGCAAAAAGTTGATGTTACAAATCAAACAGCCAAAGAGGATTTGTGGTCATGGCTCACTCCGCTTTTGGTGTTTGGAGTTTTGCCATTAATTGTTTTTGGATTTTTCTTTTGGACCATGATAAAGCAGGCAAAAACCGGAGCTATGCAGGCGTTTGACTTTACAAAAGCCAAAGCTCGCCTTTTTGGAGCCGAAGGCCACGGAAAAGAAAGAATAACTTTTAAAGATGTAGCTGGCCTTAAAGAAGCTAAAGAAGAACTGGTTGAAATTGTGGACTTTTTAAAATTTCCAAAAAAATATTTGGCAATGGGAGCCAAAATACCAAGAGGAGTTTTGCTTGTTGGAGCAGCCGGAGTTGGAAAAACTTTGCTGGCAAGAGCTGTCGCCGGCGAAGCCAATGTTCCTTTTTTATCTGTTTCAGGTTCTGAATTCGTTGAAATGTTTGTTGGTGTGGGTTCTGCCCGCGTAAGAGATTTATTTGCCACTGCTAAAAAATCGGCTCCGTCAATAATTTTTATTGATGAATTAGACGCAATTGGAAGACACAGAGGAAGTGGCTATGGCGGAGGGCACGACGAAAGAGAACAGACTTTGAACCAAATTTTGGTTGAAATGGACGGCTTTGAAAAAGAAACAGGAGTTATTATTTTAGCTGCCACAAACAGGCCGGATATTTTAGACCCAGCTTTATTAAGACCTGGAAGATTCGACAGGAAAATTGTTTTAGATCCGCCCGATGTACACGACCGAGAAGAAATTTTAAAAATTCACTCAAAGGACAAGCCATTGGGGGAAGACGTTAAATTTCAAGAAACAGCCGAAAGAACTCCAGGATTTTCCGGAGCTGATTTGGCCAACGTTGCCAACGAAGCTGCCTTGCTGGCAGCCCGCCAAAACAAAACGCAAGTTGACCAAAAAGAATTTTTGGAAGCAATTGAAAAAGTTTTATTGGGGCCTGAAAGAAAATCGCATATACTTTCTAAAAAAGAAAAGGAAATTGCAGCTTACCACGAAGCAGGACATGCTTTGGTTTCCACATTTATGCCAGAAACAGAGCCTGTAAGAAAAATTTCTATTATTGCAAGAGGCATGGCAGCAGGATATACTTTGCAAGTGCCTTCGGAAAGAAAAATGAAAACCAAAACCGGCTTCATTTCTGAAATTGCAACTTTGCTGGGCGGATGCACGGCTGAAAAAATAAAATTTGGAGAAATGACAACCGGCGCTTCAAACGACTTGAGCCGGGCTTCAGACATGGCAAGAAGGCTGGTTAAGGAATATGGAATGTCTTCTTTGGGACTTATAGCATTCGGTGAAAAAGATGAAATGGTGTTTTTGGGAAAAGAAATTTCAGAACAAAGAAATTACTCTGAAAAAATTGCCGAAAGAATTGACGAGGAAGTGGACATAATTATAAAAGGCGCGCAGAAAAAAGCAGAAGTGATTTTGATAAAACACACTAATTTATTGGACAAAGTTGCAAAAGACTTAGTTGAGAAAGAAACAATTGAAAGAGAAGAATTTGAAAAACTGATTGGAAAAGTTAGCAAAAAATAAAAAATTATAAAAAAAATTCCCGATACCCTAATTATCACGATAGCGAAAATTAGAGTATCGGTAATGAGGGCCTGTAGCTCAGTGGTAGAGCACGTCTCTTATAAAGACGGGGTCGAAGGTCCGATCCCTTCCAGGCCCACAAAAGCAAAAAGTTATCCACTTGTCTAATTTGCTTATGTACCTTAAAATAACAATATAAGTATAGTAATTCTTTGGTTTGTATGCTAACAGATTTAATAAAAAAAGAGTCAGCAATTAAACTCCGTAAAAAAGGAAAAAGCTATCGCGACATCGAAAATATTTTGAGCGTAAACCGTTCCACATTGAATGGATGGCTAAAAAAGATTAAACTGACCAAAGAACAAAAAAATAAACTTCATAATAATTGGCTTAATGCGTTAGTCACTGCCAGAAAAAAAGCTGTTTTATGGCATAACAAAGGCAGAAACGAAAGAAGGGAAAAAGCCAGAGAAGAAGTGGAAAAATTTGTTTCTAATATAGACATAGATAAAAATATACAGGAAATAATATTAGCCACGCTTTATTTAGCGGAGGGCGGAAAAACAGAGGATAGTTTTGCCTTAGCAAATTCAAACCCAGAAATATTATTAGGCGTCGTAAATCTTTTAAGAAAAGTATTTATCATCGACGAATCAAAATTTAGATGTTGTCTTCATTTGAGAAAAGATCAAGACGAAAAAATATTGAAAATTTTTTGGTCAAAAGCCCTAGATATTCCACTAGCTAAATTTTATAAAACCCAGTTCGATAAAAGAACAGTCAAAAAAACCTATACACATTATAAGGGCGTTTGCGTAGTTAATTATCTCGACATGGCGCTTCAAAGGAGAGTTCTTTATCTTGGAGAAAAATTATTAAAAATTATAAATAACAATACGGGCGATTAGCTCAGCCTGGGAGAGCGTTTCATTGACATTGAAAAGGTCACAGGTTCAAACCCTGTATCGCCCACAAGTTTAATAAAATTAAATCTAAAAATATGGAAGGAGGATATACAATAGGCGCAGTAATAACGGGCATAATTGTTTTTATTGGTGTTTGGATTTATGCCATCGCTTCATGGGGATTTCTTATCGGGATCGCCATTGGTTGGCTTCCTGCTATTATCGCCGCACTCATCGCTGGCTTATTGTGGCCACTAATTGTTTTCGTTATCGTTATTTTTATTTTTTTAATAATGGCAAATTCCTAATTGATTATTATGGAAATAAAAATAATATATCAAGACAAGGACGTATTGGTTGTTGACAAGCCAACTGGTTTAGTAGTGTTTCCCGAGGGAGAAAGTTTGAAAAGTGGTGAAAAAACATTAATTGATTATTTGATAGAGCAAAAACCAGAATTGGCGGACATCGGAAGTCCACCAAGGTATGGAATTGTACACAGGCTAGACAAAGACACTTCAGGAGTTTTATTGGTGGCAAAGAGCACAGAGGCCTTGATTTTTTTGCAAAATAGGTTTAAAAATAGAGAGGTAGAGAAACAATACGTTTGCTTGGTTGAAGGCAACATGGAAAACGACTCTGGAATAATTGAAACTTTGATTGCCAGGGCAAAAGGAGACCCAAGAAAACAAAAAGCTTATTCTGCAATAAATGCTCCCAAGTCTGCCAGAGAAGCAGTTACAGAATATAAAGTTTTAGAACGCTATAAAGATTATACGCTTTTGGAAGTAAAAATAAAAACAGGCAGGCGACACCAAATAAGGTGCCATTTATCTTATTTACAGCACCCAATTGCAGGAGACAAATTATACGCTTTCAAGAATTCTAAAATACCCGAAGGACTGACAAGGCAATTCCTGCACGCGCAAAAACTTAAAATCCAATTACCAGGCGGAGAGACAAAAGAATTTTTGTCAGAACTGCCGGAAGAATTACAAAAAATACTTAATAATATAGCGAGATAATGAATTTTTTCGAGGCGAAGGGTCCCTCCTGAAAGAGAAGGCTGAGCCGCAGGAAAAATTTATTGCCGAGCGATAAAACATGACAACATTATTAGAAAAATTTAATAAAGAGCAAGAAAAAAAATTGCCAGATTTACGGCCAGGCGATACAATTAAGGTACACCAAAAAATCAAAGAGGGCGACAAAGAAAGAATCCAGATTTTTGAAGGAATAATTATTGGCAAGAAGCACGGCTCGGGCATTTCAGCCACAATAACTGTCAGAAAAGTTGTTGACGGAGTTGGAGTGGAAAGAGTTTTCCCCATACATTCGCCATCCTTAGATAAAATAGAGGTTGTAAGACATGGAAAAGTTAGAAGGTCAAAACTTTACTATTTGAGGACAGCAAAAGGCAAAAAAGCCAGGCTTAAAAAGAAAGACTTTGCAGCAGCTATCGCCCCGGAACCCGCCTCCGAAGAGGCGAGCCTCGCCCCAGAAGGGCGGGAGCCAGAAGTTTCAACTGAAGTAGCAGAATAAATTCTGCGCGCGGGTGGCGAAATGGCAGACGCACTACCTTGAGGTGGTAGCGCCGCAAGGCATGCAGGTTCGACTCCTGTCCCGCGCACCAGCTTTGGACGATTAGCTCAGTTGGCAGAGCGTCTCATTTACACTGAGAAGGTCGCAGGTTCGAGCCCTGCATCGTCCACATTTAAATAATAAAAACATGCCGCGATAGCTCAGGTAGTTAGAGCGCCGGTCTGAAAAACCGTAGGTGGCCAGTGCAAGTCTGGCTCGCGGCACCAAAAAATTATGCACATTGACTCAAATATAGACACTGGTATAATAGAATAAAAGATACAATACAATGTTTATATGACAAAGAAAGAAACTGCTATAAGTTTAAGGCAGAAAGGTAAAACCTGCGGAGAAATCGTAACTATTTTGAATACTCCAAAAAGCACAATCTGGTCTTGGATTAAAAAATGCTTGCCTCTCCGAAAAAATCAGAAAAGAAATCTTAAATAAGAACAAAGGAAAATCCCGAAAAAACATACTTGATTATAATACAAAAGTTCGTCCTGCAGAGGCTGCAAAAATTAGAGACAATTGGACGAACCAAGCAAGAGAAGATATAAAAAATATTTCTCAAAAGGAGCTTAAATTAATTGGCAGTGCCCTTTATTGGGCGGAAGGAAACACTAAAAATAGAAACAGACTTCAGTTTAGCAATTGCAACCCACTTTTGATAAAGGTCGCTATTAAATTTTTCAGAGAAATTTGTAAAGTTCAGGATGATAAAATTTGCGCGAGGGTGCATATTTACCCAGGACTAAACTATGGGAAAACACTAAAATTTTGGTCACAAATTACAAATTTACCAAAGAAAAATTTTTATCCGCCACAAATTCAAGTAAGCAGAGCAAGCAAAGGGAAAATGCCCAGAAATACGCTTCCTTATGGAACATTACATTTGACCGTATGCAATACAGAATTATCCAGTAGAGTAAAGGGTTGGATTCAGGGAATTTCAGAAAAAATTTAATCTGCGGGTGTAGCACAATGGTAGTGCATTTGGTTGCCAATCAAAGTACGTGGGTCCGATTCCCATCACCCGCTCCAATAAAAAACAGCAAAAATTTGCTGTTTTTTTGCGCGTTTTTCCATTTTTTAGCTGGCCATTTTTTTGAGCTTTAACCATTGACCTTGACCCCTAAAAGTGATATTATAATCAGTATACTTCTGCAAAGGAGTTTTTTTATGAATACACTAAAAAGCTTAAAAAATAGCATCATTTTAACAGGGAAAATCCCTTTTGCCGGCGCCATATTTGCAGGCATTTTAGTCGGCATCTGCCTCTTTTCAGTGGCTATGCCTCGGGTAATTAATGCTGATTATGCCAATGCAACAAATGCCACATATGTGGCTAAAGCTGCAAATGAGGCCAGAAAGGTTGTCAAGACAATTAGAGTTGTGGTTACAGCTTATTCAAGTGCTGAAAACCAGACAGACGAAACTCCGTTTATAACTGCTTCCAATAAGTATGTGAGAGACGGCATAATTGCAAACAATATGCTGCCCTTTGGGACAAAAGTCAGGATACCGAAATTATACGGAAATAAGGTTTTCGTAGTGGAAGACAGAATGAATAAAAAGAAAAGCGATTACCATATAGATATATGGATGCCGGAAGAACTTTTGGCAGTAAACTTTGGAGTGAAAACAGCTGAAATAGAAATATTGGAAAACTAAACAAACAAAAAAACACCCCCGCTAAGCGGGGGTGTTTTTTATTTACTTTGTGCTCAACATTTCCCCATTACCGAACTATTGAAAATATATCCACTGGCCAAACTGAGCATGGAACGAATGGAGAGAATGACCTTTTTCTCAAGATTATCACAAGAAACAGCAAAAATCAATTAATACTATGGCAGAACAAAAAACAATTTCAATTACAGCCGAGATCAAAAAGAAACTGCATGAGATCCCGGAGGGCCAGCAAAAAACATACCTTGAGCTCTTGGTTAACCGGATTATAAAACAGGCAGTGGTGGACGGTAACGAGGAAATGATAATGCAAATCTGGAGTTATATTTATAGCCCGCCAGGGCCAGAGGCGCCGGCCTCGCCGGTGGTTAATATAGATGTTTTAGGCAAAAATGGATAGAAATCCGAAGTTCGCCTTGACTTGTGAAACCCTTTCGCGCACCCTTTTGACAGACAGTTGAAAAATGGCAAGCGTGGGTTCAAAATGAGGCAGTTGGATGGAATAAAGCATTTTACTGGCTGTTGCAAAGGAAAAATCGGATATAATCTGACACAATCGTACATAGCTGGCATAATACATATATGCCGTTGTTTTGTTGCCATAATAAAATTGGCATATTCAATGTTTACAAGAAGCACTTTTTTCTATAAAATGACTTAAAGAATAAGTTTATGCAGAATCCAAGCCCAGAGCATCAAAAATTAGTAGCGGCGCTTATTGAACATTTCAAATCTAAACTTGGATATGTTATTTTAAGTGCTTCTCACAGCGGATATAATGATCCAGAAAAACACGGCAGGCATGAACCAGATATAGTAGCTAAGGATTCCAGGGGAGTTCTTCATTTAGCTGAAGCTAAGGTTGGTGACGATATTTTCTCGGAAAACTCCAAAGAGCAATTTGTAGATTTTTCTAATAGGATAATGACAGGGACAAACACCCCTGTGCCTTTTCATATTATTGTTTACAAAGAAGATGAGCCAGCCTTAATTAGTAGGCTAAATCAACTCGGTTTGGGTAATTTGATTGGGAACAAAATTACAATTTGGACACTTTAGTATGACTTCAATTAAGAAAAAAAATATTAAAAAGAGAAGAAAGGGTTCGACAGCAGGACAACTTACTGTAAAAAAAACCGAGGTCGGTCCCACGGTGTTGCTTGAGTCGTCTTTTATTTTGGCCTTACTGGACCCTAGAGACTCAAACTATAAATCAGTAAAAAGCGTTTTCGGATTTTTAGAACCACATAAATGTCGTTTTCACATACCAGCTTATGTGTTCATTGAAGTTGTTTCTAAGCTAATACAAAAAGAGAAAAAGGTATCAACTGCGATAAAGACTATTGATAAGTTTCTTAACGAATTACATGGTATTCTCTTTTTGGGGAGTAATCCGAGCATAGAAGATATTATGAATCGTTACAGGGGATTGGCCAGAAAACGTATAAGGTTTTTACAATCTAATGATTTTATAATCGCCACAGAAGGTATTTTTTATAAATCACTAATACTTACCTGTGATGCTGGCATGTACGAAAAAGTCAAAAAATATTATCCTGACATATATTTTGTAGCTACCAATTCAAAAAAATATAAAGATGATATTTCTAAATTTGCGGGAAGGTTATTTGGAGCACCAACGAAAAAGCAAAAATAAATAATTATAGAAACGAACCGAGGGTTGAACCTCGGTTTTGTAGTTTGCATTTTTATCCTGAAAAAGGCAAAATAAGATAATAAATATGCCAATTTTCAATGATTTAAATTTAGATAATTGGAAAGAATCGGAAATTTGGACTGATAGTCTTTGGATTATTCCTGAAAGGGACAACACGGGTAAGCACAGTGGATTTTATCACGGAAATTTTATCCCACAAATTCCACGTCAGTTGATGCTAAGATACACAAAGAAAAATGAAACTATTTTTGATCCATTTTTGGGCAGCGGCACAACCGCCTATGAGGCGGAAAGTTTAAACAGAAATTTTATTGGCATCGATATCCAGGGAAACCTCGTTGATTATGTCAGAAAAAATATTGAGCCGAAAAATAATTTCTCTGAATTAATTACTGGCGACAGTACAAAAATAGAGTCATTAGAAAAGGCTAAAGAAATCTTAAAAAATAAGAAAAAAGAAAATATTCAATTAGCAGTCCTGCATCCGCCTTACGCAGATATAATCAAATTCAGCAATATGGAGGGAGATTTATCGAATGCTAAATCTCTCAAGGAATTTTTAGATAAATTCTCTGCGGTTGTAAAAAATACTCTTGAGATTTTAGAAAAAGGTAGATATCTAGCAGTTGTGATAGGTGACAAATACACCGCCGGCGAATGGATACCCTTAAGTTTTTATTGCATGTACGAGGTGCAGAAGTTGGGTTTGAAGTTAAAAAGCATTATAATCAAAAACATGGCAGGCAACCGTGCTAAACAAAACAAAGAAGGTATTTGGCGTTATAGAGCACTTACAAGCGATTATTATATTTTTAAACACGAATACATTTTAATTTTTAAACACTAAAATTATGACAACTCACGTTTTTATAGTTGACTCAACAACATTCAGATTACACTTGGAAAATCTCTTTGCCGGCACAGGAGCACGGGATTATCGCATAGATTTTAATGGCAAAAAAAGTACAATCTTGCATCATTCAATCGAAAATATGTTGTTTGGCATGATAGCTGATGCAAGCCGGGTGAGAAAAGGCGACCAGATTATTTTTTATTTACAGATGAGCTATTCCAAAAAAATATACGAAGGCAAATTTTTTGGCATATTCACAGCTAAAAACGATTGGTCTTTTTTAGACGACAACGGTAAAAATCAATACCTAAAAAATGAATTAGGAAAATCGCTAACCTTCAGAACTCTTATTGATCCAGCTAAAGTATATTCAGAGGGCGTAACCGAATGGGAGGCATTGGACGAAATAAAAAATATCCAATCCCCCAACCAAATGTTATGGAGTTTAATTTACCGAAAACTGAAAGGAAATAGAGGCAACACGATGATCACAATTTACGAGGCTGAAAGATTATGTCAGCTTATAAGAGATAAAAATAACAGGAAAGAATTGGATATCAATAATCATAAATTATCTTTTGACGAAAAAGCTCAAAAAATAATCTTAACAGATAATCCGGCCAGTAAATATGGCGGCGAGGCTGAGGATTTAGATGTTCTCCCAAGATTAATGGCCAAATATAAGGAAGATAAATCATTTGAGCCCCATTTGCAGGCGTATATCGTAAAAAATATAGGCAAAGGAACTAATAAAAGTTTGGACGAATGCATAATGGGAGAAACTCCGGATTTTGAATGGCTGGGCAACGAGGTGTCCTGCGGCGTAGGAATGCAGAGGATTGATGTCATGATATCAATGACAACAAAGGGTCAAAGGGTGTTAGTTCCGGTCGAGCTAAAAGCCGTAGAAGCTGATATAATAAATGTGAAGCAGATTCAGAGATATATTGATTGGATCGGGCAATATTATACGCCCAATAGACAAAGCGACATACAACCGGTATTGTTATCTAAAGCTATCGACAATAAAAGCTCAAAAAAATACCAAGAAATTATAGACAGCTTCAAAGGGTTTAATGCGAGAAATGCCAGCCGATGCCATAATCTAAAATATGTTGAATACCATTTAGAGAACGACGACTTATTATTTAAGACAATAAATTATTAAATATGAACTATATCGGCAGCAAATTATCACTATTGGAATTTCTGGATGAATCGATAAATAAAGTGGCTGATAAAAACTGCCGAGTCTTTGGGGATTTGTTCGCCGGAACCGGAGCCGTTGGGGCTTATTTCAAAAAAAAAGGATACAGCATCATCGCTAATGACATACAATATTATAGCTATGTCTTGAACCAGCAATATGTTGGCAATCACGAGGTATTGGAATTTTCTGGGTTAGAAAAAGAATTGCCTGGATTGAAAGAAATAAAGCACGAGGATAAAAAGGATTTTGTTTGCAATTATCTTTCGAGCATAAAAGGAATAAAAGGTTTTGTGTATAAAAATTATTGTTTTGGTGGCAGTAAGAAAAAAGAATTCCAAAGACAATACTTCTCAGATGAAAATGGGACGAGGTGCGATGCAATAAGGCAAAAAATCGAAGTGTGGAAAAACGATAAAAAAATTAACGTCAATGAATATTATTTTCTGCTAAGCTCTTTATTAGAATCAATTGACAAGCATGCTAACACTGCATCAGTCTACGGAGCGTTCTTAAAGCAACTAAAAAAATCTGCGTCAAAATCATTCACCCTAAAACCAGCTGAACTGATTCTAAATGATCAAGAACATAAAGTTTTCAATGAGGATATAAATAAATTGATTAAAAATGTTAAAGGGGATATTTTATACCTTGATCCTCCATATAATCAAAGGCAGTATTCAACCAATTATCATTTACTTGAAACGATAGCTAAATACGATAATCCAAAAGTATACGGGAAAACAGGATTAAGAAACTACGAAAAACAAAAATCTCTATATTGTTCCCGGGGCCAGGTAAAAAAAGCATTTCAGGATTTAATAACGAATGCGCGTTTCAAATATATTTTCCTAAGCTACAACAACGAGGGATTAATGAGCCATGAGGATATAAAAGAGGTTATGAGTAAACGCGGGAAATATGGATACTTCACCAAAAAATATAACCGTTTTAAGGCAGACAAAGATGCGAACAGGGTGCATACTGCCAACAAAACCCTTGAGTATCTGCATTATGTAATATGTAAATAATAAAAGTCCGGCAAAGACCGGGCTTTTTACATATATTGTGAGCGATTTTTAGGGGTTTTGTGAGGTTTCTATGGAAAAGACGTGTATTTGGCCACCTTTGGATCATAGTGGTTTTTGTTTGACAAATTATAGATATCTGGTAAGATATGTATAGTTAGTTTAACCCGTTCGTTGAAAAAGAAAGGAGGTGGCAAATGCCACTAAGCACAAATCTATTGCAAGCAATTCTGTCTGGCCTTGGCGTTGGTACCGAATCCTACGGAAAGGGTGAAGCCAAAACCGTAGCCGACCTGATGAAGGAAGTTTTGGATGGCGAATGCTATCTCAAAATCGGCAAGAACGGCATTGCCCGTATGGTTGAAATCGTTAAGATGTTCATCTACGACCCGAACCACCCGGAAAGAGGATGTCTGCTTGAGTGGAGTCAAACTCTTCCTGACGGTCGTGTTCGCGAGAGGAGGCAAACTCCGGGTGGTAAGATCAAGGAGGGCGAATCACCCGAAGAAGCTCTCGTCCGGGAGATCAGGGAGGAGCTCAATCTAGACAAAAGCGGATTTCAATTTTCCGCCCTGCCACCGAAGTTGGAGGAAAGACCGAGCAGGTCATACCCCAATCTTACGTGTTGGTATGTCGTTCACGGATTCAAAATTATTCTGAGTCCCGACTCACCCGCGTTGCAAGATTCATTCACCATTACCATTGAGGAGGAGGGCGGTTTGAGCCACCTCTTTAAATGGGAAAACGAAAGGAGATAGAAAAGATGGAACTCGTAAAACAGCCGGAAACAGAAGTTGAATACTGGGAAGCGATTGAGGCATTGGGTGGCTACATCTGGCACACAAACCACGATTTGGGCCACGGCCGCATGGAACCAAGCGATGAGATTGAAAAATCTCTCCAATCAGCAGGAGAGCTATCGGGACGCTTGGTAACCGAAATCGGCGAAAAGTTCGGGGTGATTCATCCGAAAGACTGTCCGAAGGTTGAATTCGGGCAGACGCCGCCACCGGCTCCCGATGGGAAAACATACTATTGGGACTGGTACAAGCGGATGAAGCAGGAAGTTTACCGCAAGGAATACGATGGCCTGATTTGTTCAGCCTGCCCCTTGAGCGACGGGCTCGAACACATGGTCTCGCTCGGCGGGGTAATTCCTTGCGGAGTCTGGAGCGGAATGATATATCGCCTCCGCACCCCTTACCAGTGTGCCATGACAGATCACGGCGATTGGAGTGAACAAAAGCTCCACGAGGAGATTGTTAAGAAGGCGGGCCGGCCTGCCCTGGCGCAATTTCAAAAGAAGGAAAAGGAGCTTAGGGATAAGCTCGCACAAAAGCCGCAATAACAGCGGAAACGAAATCACATAGCCCAATGGCGGAAACGTCAGCGGGCTCTTTTTTTACTTTAAGTGTTGAAACAACAAAAAAGATATGGCAGAATAAAGGCGAAATTACAATAAATCAAAAAACATGGACATTGAGGAAGCTGGTAAAATTGCAGAGGAAATATTGAGGCAAAAAAGCCATAAAACTACCCAACTAACATTGCGGTCTTTGGAGTCTAACGAGTTTTTTCAAAAGGATGTTTTCGAATTGCGAGATAAATGGAGCGGTATAATAAGAAAAGCTAAAATCCATTACGACGAAGCAAACGAAATAATGGTTAAATTTACGTTAGACAAAATAACCTTGCCAAAAATAGAAAAACCAGAAGATGTTAATCCCGTATTTACCGAGTTGGAAAAACGAGCCAACAATTTAACTGATAAAGAGAAAAAAGAATTGGCTGTCCCGATGGAAAAATACCTACTCATTTTGGCAAACAAGGGTTTCACCAACGACATTATTGCGGTTTGCCAAAAATATAAATCGCTGTCGCCAATAGATATCTGGCTGCCGCAAATACGAACCTATGTAGTCTTAAACCAATTAAACCCGCCAGATTTTTTCTTAACCGCGGGTTTAAGCGGCTATCTCTCAAAAGATGAGATAATCCACGCCCCGCAAGACTTAAATTTTATCCCAAAGATTGAAACCAATTCCGCCACCGGCGAAAACGAATTATTTGTTAGATTTTTACCCAATACGACCTTAAAGCAAGATTTTGGAAAACACTGGAAAATTATTGATAAAATCCAAAAGTTATTGAGGCGAGAAAAAGGCATCAAAAGATTTCATCCTATTAAAAATCAAGAAATCGCAGAAAAGGTGGCAGAGCTGGACAAACAAAAAACAGAAACATATTTTGATCCGCTTTC